>NZ_JBDZDT010000003.1:0-705630 GCF_040049275.1 Aquabacter albus
TCTACCGGGCGGTGCACTCGCCGTTCGGACAGGTGCTGAAAGCGATCCGCGAGAACGAGCCGCGCGCCATCTCGCTGGGCTACCGGGTGAACCAATACAAGACCCTCGCCTTCGTGCTCTCGGCGGCGCTGGCGGGGCTCGCCGGCTCCACCAAGGCCATCGTGTTCCAGCTCGCCTCGCTCACCGACGTCGCCTGGCAGATGTCGGGCGAAGTGATCCTGATGACCCTGGTGGGCGGCATGGGCACCATCCTCGGCCCGGTGGTGGGCGCCGCCATCATCGTCACCATGCAGAACTACCTCGCCTCGCTGGGCGAATGGGTGCTCGTCATCCAGGGCGTCATCTTCGTGCTGGCGGTGTCGCTCTTCAGACGGGGCGTCGTGGGCGAGATCATCGCCTTCCTGCAGGCGCGCAAGGAAAAGGCGGCGAAGTAAGCCTCCTTCCGGACATCATCCCCGGGCTTGACCCGGGGATCTCCCCCCGACCCGAGGGGATGGCCGGGTCAAGCCCGGCCATGACGATGGTTGGTGCGCTATGGCTTGGAGCGCGATGGAATCATGCCGCCCCGGCATAAGCGCTCCCACCCCGCCTGTGCCAAGGTACGCTCCAACAAAAGCGGAGGAGAAGATGCCCCTGGAAGGCGTAACGGAACTCGGCCCGGCCCCGCTCATGGACGGCTTCCGCCTCCTGGACGTGGCGGTGGGCGACGTCACCATCCGCGCGGCGGTGGCCGGCGAGGGGCCGCCCCTCTTGCTGCTGCACGGCCATCCCCAAACCCATGTGACCTGGCGCAAGATCGCCCCGGCTTTGGCGCGGCGCTTCACGGTCGTGGCGTCCGATCTGCGCGGCTATGGCGACAGCTCCAGGCCCGAGGGCGGCGAAGACCACATCGCCTATTCCAAGCGCGAGATGGCGAAGGACCAGGTGGCGCTCATGGCGCGGCTCGGCTTCGAGCGCTTCGCCCTCATCGGCCACGACCGGGGCGGGCGCGTCGCCCACCGCATGGCGCTCGACTTTCCGGAGGCGGTCTCGAAGGTCTGCGTCATCGACATCGCCCCCACCGCCACCATGTACGCCATGACCGACAAGGCGTTCGCCACCCGCTATTTCTGGTGGTTCTTCCTGATCCAGCCCTATCCCCTGCCCGAGCGCATGATCGGCGCCGACCCGGAATATTTCCTGCGCCGCCATCTCGACGGCCAGACCAAGACCCCCGGCGCCACCGAGCCCGAAGCCTTCGCCGAATATCTGCGCTGCTACATGGACCCGGCTTTGCGCCACGCCATCTGCGAGGATTATCGCGCCGCCGCCGGCATCGACCTCGTCCATGACGCGGCCGATGCGCGCGCACGGATCGAGGCGCCGCTGCTGGCCTTGTGGGGCGGGCGCGGCGTGGTGGGCGAGCTCTATGACGTCCTCGCCACTTGGCGCGAGAAGGCGGGTGAGGTAAGCGGCCGCGCGCTGGATTGCGGCCATCTGGTGCAGGAAGAGCGGCCGGAGGAGACATTGAACGAGCTGATGAATTTCCTCTGACGCGGAACCGGACGGGATCAGTTGACTTGATCCACGCCCACGCCGCAGGTTGAATGCGGCGATCTTCGCCCCGGAACCCTGCCTTGCCCGCCGTCTCCGTCTGCATCCCCGCCTATCGGCAGGTGGCCGCCCTTGAGCAGGCCCTGGATTCGCTCGTAGTCCAGCGCTTCACCAACTATGACGTGGTGATCACCGACGATTCGCCGGACAGCGAGGTGGAAGCGCTGATCCGCACCTATGATTTCGGCGGCCGGCTGCGCTATTTCCGCAATCCGCACCCCCTCGGCGCGCCGCGCAACTGGGACGAGGCCATCCGCCTGTCCCACGCGCCGCTCATCAAGATGCTGCATCCCCACGACCGCTTCGCCCATCCCGATGCGCTCGGGCGGTTCGTGGCCCTGATGGACGAGAACCCCGACTGCCTGCTGGGCTTCGCCGCGAGCCGGGTGGAGGATGAAGCCGGCCAGACGTCCCTCAACGCCGCCGATCCCGCCCAGCTGGCGGACCTGAAGCGCCGGCCGGAACGGCTGCTGCTGGGCGATGTGATCGGATCGGCCAGCGCCGCCATCCGCCGCCGCGCGCCGCCTTTGGAGTATGATCCGCGCCTGACGCGGCTGGTGGATGTGGATCTCCATTTGCGCGCGCTGCGCCTCAACCCGCGCCTCGCCTATCTGGAAGAGCCGCTCACCCTCATCTCCACCGAGCCGCCCCCTTCCACGCCCGAAGATCGGACGCTGGAGGTGCGCGAGGCGCTCGTCATCTTCCAGAAGGTGTTCGACCAGCTCCACGACGACCCGGACGCGGCCCTTTACTGGTGGCGCATGCTGAAGCGCCACAAGGTGCGCAGCTTCAAGCAGCTGGTGCGTCTGGGCGAGCCGCCGCCGGCGCTCGCCGCTTATTTCCGCCGCCTCTATGCCTGCCCGCCGCGGGACGGCGAGCGCAGCCTTGCCGACGCCCTCACCGCTCCGTTCCGGCTGGCTTGGCGGCCGATCCACACGCTGTTCAAGTCCTAAGGATTTTTCCCTCTCCTCCGTCATCCCCGGACTTGATCCGGGGATCTTCCGACGGTGAGCGCAACAGCGGGAGATGGCCGGGTCAAGCCCGGCCATGACGACGCTTTTTCAGCCCGCCACCGCCTCGGCAATGGCCTTCCCGCACTCCACGGTGGACGCCTTGCCGCCGAGATCGCGGGTGCGCAAGGACGGCTCCGCCAGCACGGTCTCGATGGCGGCCACCACCGCGTCCGCCGCATCTTTGTGGCCGAGATGCTCCAACATCATGGCGCCGGACCAGATCTGGCCGATGGGGTTGGCGATGCCCTGGCCGGCAATGTCCGGGGCCGAGCCGTGCACCGGCTCGAACATGGAGGGAAACTCCCGCTCGGGATTGATGTTGGCCCCCGGCGCGATGCCGAGCGAGCCTGCCACCGCCGGGCCAAGGTCGGAGAGGATGTCGCCGAACAGGTTGGAGGCCACCACCACGTCGAAGCGGTCCGGATTCATCACGAAATGGGCCGCGAGGATGTCGATATGGTACTGGTCGGTGCGGATGTCGGGATAATCCTTGCTCATCGCCGCGAAGCGCTCGTCCCAATAGGGCATGGTGTGGACGATGCCGTTGGACTTGGTGGCGGAGGTGACGTGCTTCTTCGCCCGCGTGCGCGCCAGCTCGAACGCATAGCGCATGATGGCGTCGGTGCCCTTGCGGGTGAAAACCGCCTGCTGGGAGGCGAACTCCCGTTCCGTGCCGGCGAACATGCGCCCGCCAATGACGGAATACTCGCCCTCATTGTTCTCGCGCACCACGTAGAAGTCGATGTCCTTCGCCGTGCGCCCGGCGAGCGGCGAGGTCATGCCCTTCAGCAGCCGCACGGGGCGGAGGGCCACATATTGCTGGAAGGTGCGGCGGATGGGGATGAGCAGGCCCCAGAGCGAGACATGGTCCGGCACGCCGGGAAAGCCCACCGCGCCGAGATAAATGGCGTCATGCCCCTTGATGCGGTCGAGGCCGTCCTTGGGCATCATCTCGCCGTGCTTCTGGAAATAGGCGCAGCTCCAGTCGAAATGATCCCATTGGAAGGAAATGCCGAAGCGCTTGCCGGCAGCCTCCAGCACCCGGATGCCCTCGGGCACCACTTCGTTGCCGATGCCGTCGCCGGGAATGGCGGCGATGCGATACTGCGCCATGACATCCTCCTTGGGGCTTTGGCCCCTGCTTGGTCCGCGAGCGGGACGGCGGCACACTATCGCGCAGCGGTGCAAATGCCCTATGCCGATTGCACCTTGTTCCATATCGAGGTGGCATGAATGGAAGCGGCGTGGCTGGAGGACTTCATCGCGCTGGCGGAGTGCATGAATTTTTCCCGCGCGGCGGAGCGCCGGAATGTCACCCAGCCCGCCTTCAGCCGCCGCATCCGCGCGCTGGAAGCCTGGGTGGGCGCGCCTTTGTTCGACCGCGACACCCATCGCCTCGCGCTGACCCCGGCGGGAGACGCCTTCCACCCCGTGGCGGAAGAAGCGCTGCATCTCCTCCAGCGCGGGCGCAAAGCGGCCGTCGAGGCGGCGCGGGGGGCCTCGGGGGAGCTGACCTTCCTTGCCACCCATGCCTTGTCGCTCACCTTCTTCCCGGCGTGGCTGCGCACTTTGGAAGGCGCGGTGGCGGACAGCGCGGTGCGCCTCGCGGCGGACAACATGGAGGCGTGCGAGCGCATGATGCTGGAAGGGCGCGGGCAGTTCTTCCTCTGCCACCACCACCCCGCCGCGCCGAGCCGGCTGGATGCCTCCGGCTTCCTCTCGGTGACGCTGGGGGCGGACACGCTGATCCCGGTCTGCGGGCGCGATGGCGAGGGAAGACCGCTCCATGCCCTGCCGGGCACGAAGGAGGCCCCGGTACCCTATCTCGCCTTCAGCGCGGAATCCGGCATGGGCCGCATCGTGGAGGCGGCCCGCGCGGCCGGCGGGCCAGCGGCGGTGCTGAAGCCGGTCTTCACCTCGCATCTTTCCACGGCGCTGAAAATGCTGGCGGCGGACGGGCGCGGCGTCGCCTATGCTCCGCTCAGTCTTGCGGCGGACGACCTGGAGCCGGGCGGCCGCCTCGCCCGCGCGGGCGGCGAGGAATGGGACATCCCCATGGAAATCCGCCTGCTGCGCCCGAAGGCGCGCATGACGCCGGCAGCGGAAGCGTTCTGGAAGGCGGCGGCTGGCGGTCTGTGAACCGTTGTCATATGCGCTCCCTCTCCCGCTTGCGGGGGAGGGCTGGGGAGGGGGAAGGCGCACGCCCTCAATCCCGAGGCCATGGCTCTGCTTGAGGTGCCCCCTCCCTAACCCTCCCCCGCAAGCGGGAGAGGGAATCCAGAAGACGGCCCCTCGCCCCTACCCCGCCGCCTTCTCCAGCCGGTCGGCGATGGTGGTGAGGACCTGCACCCGGCACCAGTGCTTGTCCTGCGCCGTCACAAGCGTCCAGGGGGCGTAATAGGTGCTGGTGCGGTCCACCATGTCGGTCACGGCGGCATCGTAGAGGGGCCATTTCTCGCGGTTGCGCCAATCCTCGGGGGTGAGCTTGAAGCGCTTGTAGGCGACGCGCTCGCGTTCTTCGAAGCGGCGCGCCTGCTCGTCCTGGGTGATGGCGAGCCAGAACTTCACCACCACATAGCCCGCCTCGCACAGTTCGTGCTCGAAATCGTTGATCTCGCCATAGGCCCGGCCCCACTCGTCAGGCGCGGCGAAATTCTCCACCCGCTCCACTAGCACGCGCCCGTACCAGCTGCGGTCGAACACGGCGACATCGCCGCGCTTCGGCACGGACCGCCAGAAGCGCCAGAGATAGGGCCGGGCCTTCTCCTCGTCCGTGGGCGCGCTGATGGGGTGGACCAGGAAATGGCGCGGGTCGAGCGCCTGGCGCAAGCGCATGATGGTACTGCTCTTGCCGGCCGCATCGCTCCCCTCGAACACGCAGACGAGCCCGCTCTTGCTGAATTTGGCGGATTGCGTGAAGCGCGTGATGCGCCGCTGCTGGATGTCCAGCCGCGCGCGATATTCGTCGTCCGGCAGTGCGTTCGAGAAATCGAGGCTGGAGAGGATGCTCACCTTCGGCAGCGCGTCGGGCAGGGCCTTGACCGGTTCCGGCGCGGGGGCCGGCGGCGGCGGAGGCTGGATCGCCTTCTCCAGCACTTCCATCAGCGCATGGCCGACCATGGCGTCGCGATAATGATCATCCTCGGAGGGCACGACGATCCAGGGCGCCTCCACCGTGGAGGTGATGCGGAACGCCTCCGTCGCCGCCGCCTCCAGATGCCGCCGCTGCTTCTTGCCGGAAATCGCCTCCCATTCCCGCACCACGGGGCGGTCGGGCTTGCCGCGCAGGGCCTTCAGGCGGGCGAGGGCCTCCCGCGGCTCCAGATAGAGCCACAGCTTCAGGATGAAGACGCCCTCGCGCCACAGCATCTCCTCGAAGCGGTTGATGGCGTTGAGGCGCTCGGTGAAGCGCGTGCGTCCCTCCCCGTCCAGCACGTGGGAGGCCAGGACGTCGTGATACCAGGAGCCGAGCACGATGCCGATCTCCCCGGCGGCGGGCATGTCGCGCCAATAACGCCACATGTCGGGGCGGGCGCTCTCCTCGCAGGTGGGCGCCTCATAGGTCAGCGTGCGCAGCTTGCGGGCATCGAGCCAGCCATAGAGCTGGTTGAGCACGGCGCCCTTACCGGCGCCGTCCGCGCCGCCCAGCAGCACCAGGATGCTGCGCTTCCGGCCCGCGATCAGCTCCGCCTGGAGGTCGAGCAGGTCCTCGTGGAGCTTGGGCTCCAGCGCCTTGAACGCCGCCTTGTCGAGGCGCCTCTCGATCTTCATGGAATCAAACATGAAATACCCGTCCCGTGAACGGCGGGCATGGTCTGGCGGTCGGGAGACCGCGTCAAGCCGGCCGGCTTGATGCGCCGCGCCGCCTTGCTGCATGCTTTCCGCTTCGCCTGTTCGCCTGCCTTCCCTCCCCGGCCGGAGCCGCGCCCTTGCCCCATATCGTCATACTTGCCACCGGCGGCACCATTGCCGGCGCCTCGGATGCCCGGTCTCAAGCCGGCTACAATGCCGGCCAGATCTCGGCGGAGCAGCTGGTGGCCGCCGCGCCGGGCCTGGAGATGATCGCCCGCATCAGCACCGAGCAGGTCGCCACCATCGGCAGCCAGGACATGAACGAGACGGTGTGGTTCACGCTCGCCGCGCGCATCGATGCGCTCCTGGCCCGGGACGATGTGGACGGCGTCCTCGTCACCCATGGCACCGACACGCTGGAGGAGACGGCGCTGTTTCTCGACCTGGTGGTGAGCGGCGAGAAGCCGGTGGTGCTGGTGGGCGCCATGCGGCCGGCCACCGCCCTCAGCGCCGACGGCCCGCTCAACCTTTTAGAGGCGGTGCTGGTGGCCACCGCGCCGCAGGCCCGCAACCGGGGCACGCTGGTGGTCCTGAACGACATGATCCATGGCGCCATGGACGTGACCAAAAGCAGCACCATGGAGGTGCAGACCTTCCGCTCGCCGAATTTCGGCCCGGCGGGGCATGTGACGCCCAATGGCGTCGTCTTCTTCCGCCGGGCGGCCCGCCGCCCGGTCACGTACATTCTGCCCCCCGCCCCGCCTTTGCCGCGCGTCTCCATCATCTATGCCCATGCCGGCATGGATGACGGGGAGATCCGGGGCGCGGTGGCGGCGGGCGCCAAGGGCATCGTGCTGGCCGGCGTCGGCGACGGCAACGCCGCCAAGGCGGCCATCGCCGCGCTGTCGGAGGCGGTGGCCGCCGGCATCGTCGTGGTGCGCGCGAGCCGCACGGGCTCGGGGCCGGTGATGCGCAACATCGAGGTGCCGGACGACGCTTTGGGCTTCGTCGCGTCGGACTTCTACGGGCCGGCGAAGGCCCGCGTCCTGCTCCAGCTCCTCATCGCCAATGGCATCACCACGCCCGGCGCGGTGCAAATGGCCTTTGGCGGGCCGATCTGACCCGCCTCAGAGGGGCCCGAAAGCCGGCGGCGGGACGCGGCGGCGAGAGGCCGCCTCGTAGGCGGACGCCACTTTCAGGAGGATGTCCTCCCGGCCCGGCTCGGCGCGGAACACCAGCGAGAAGGGCAGGCCCGGCGCCGGGATCTGCGTCGGCTCCTCGGAGGCGCGCGAGGTCCAGCGGGAGCCGTCCGGCAGGAGCTCGTGGACGGGATCGTAGACCGTGGTCACGTATCCCGCCGGCACCAGGGCCTCGGTGAGGCCGGCATTGGGTCCGTCGAAGGATTCCGGCAGGAGGTTCTGGTCGCGGGATGCGTCCAGGCCGAACATGGTGCGCGGCTGCCGCGCCCCGCCGATCTTGGCCGGCGCGAACGGCGTGTGCAGGCGCACGAGGGCATCGAGCTTGTTCTCGTAGATCACCATCATGTCCACGCGCCGCAGCAGTTCCCGCAGCATGATGCGCTCGTTCACGCCCTGCCGCTGGTCGAAGCGGTTGCGCATGTCCACCACATCTTCCCAGTTCTTGAACGCGGCACGCTGGTCGTCACCCCAGAATTTGGAGCGCGCGTTGAGGGCGGCGAAGGTCGTGAGCGTCTCCTCGAAGCCCAGCGCCTTCCAGTCCTGCGCGCGGCGGCCGAGATACTGGTGGATGTGGAACTGGAAGGCGTTGGCGAGCTGCTGCTGCTGCACGCTCATCAAATCGAAATTGGCGGGCGGCGTGATCTTCCCTTCCGCCAGCGCCACGAAATAGTCGATGGGCCGCATGGTGCCCGAGCCGAAGATCTTCCCCGGCATGAACTCGGTGGGGATGATGGCGGCGGCGAATTCCTCGAACAAGGGCGTGCCGTCCAGCTTCAGGCGGAACAGCAGCTCGGGCATGAAGACCGGCACCATGCGGGCGAGCGCGGTACGGAAGTCCACGTTCATGGGCTCGATCTCGGGATCAGGCGTCCAGTGCGCGTGGGCGGATTCCACGAGTTGCGCGCCGAGCGCGTCGCGCAGCACCGCCTTGATCTCCCGGTCCGCCGCCTCGACGATGGGCACCTCGGTCTTGGAGCCCGGCGGGATGATCATGGATTCCCGGATGATGCCGAGCCGCAGGCCCTTCAGCGGGGCCGGCGCCGCGGCGTGGACGGCATAGGAGGGCAGGATGGACGAGCGCGGGACGGTGGTGAACACGTCGCGCGGGTCGTAATAGCCTTCCTCGTCGTCCTTCAGCGCGTCCAGCACCTTGGCGCAGTCGCCGATGGCGCGGCAGTGGATGCCGGTGCGGTCCACATAGATGTCCGCCCCGATGGCGCCGCCGTCGAAGCCGATGAGCGACTTGTGGGGCAGGAGCAGCGCAACCGCATTGTGGTTGGACGGACCGCGGCACGAGGCGCGGGTCTCTTCGCCCAGGCTCGCCATCACCAGATTGGTGCTCACCGAGAGCGCCGAGCCGGAGGAGGAGCCGAGCGAGGCCGAGCGGGTGGTGTCGTAGGGATTGCCCGGCGTGCCGCCCCAGGAGGAGCGCTGATAGCCGAGCACGGAGGGCAGGACCTTCGTCGGCTCGTGCGCGCCGCCCGGGTCACCGCCGCGGCCGTTATATTCGGTCATCACCGCCTTGGCGAAGATGATGGCGCCCTTCTTGCGGAGCTGGTCCACCAGCACATGGTCGCGGGCCGGCACGTCGATATCATAAGCCGCATCACCGCCGCCGGTGGAGCGCATGTCCTTCACGTCGAAGGCATCCTTGAAGGAGAAGACGACGCCGTACATGGGCATCTTCTCAAGGTCGGGATTCGTGCCGTACTGCGCGTCCAACGCCGCCGCCTGCTCCAGCGCGTCGGGGAGATGGCGGAACATCTCGCACATGGGCGGCGCGCCGGCCGGCAGCGGACCCTTGGACGGGTGGAGGTCGAAATCCCCCTTGCAGGTGACCGAGCGCTCGCCGCGAATGTTAAGGGTGGCCAGCGCGTTCACCTGCCTGGCATCGGGGATGCCGGTGACCCAGCCATATTGCTGGAGCACGGAGGGGTCCGAGGACGTGGGCTCCATGCGGCCATATTCCAGCGGGGGGCCGGCATAGCGCGCGAAATCGGGAAGGATGTCCGCCGCCGCCACCGTTTCCTGCGGAAAGGCGATGGGCGAACCGCCGCGCACGGTGCCTTCGGCCGCCGGGACGGGCGCCCCGTCCGCCGTGACCAATCGGGTGCACACGCCATTATAGGCCCGGACCCGCGCCACATATTGCTTCACCACATCGAGGCAGGTGGTGGCCCCGCTCCGGATCGCCGCGTGCAGCGCGTCTATGGTCGCCTCTTCCACACGGAAGGGGGTCTTCACAACATCGCTGCGGTCAGTCTTGGCATCCATGATGGACCTCTTCTTTCTTTGTGGGCCGACGATGGCGGGCAGGAAATGGAGATTGGCGTCAGAGGGCTGTCCCGTCGGATCACCGCCACAAGGGTGACCCCCATGACGGCTGCATCGCACTGGCCCTATCCGCTGGCGCGGCGGGTTTCAATCCTCTTTCCTAACATGAAAGTTCCTGGAAAGCGGAAGACATCGACCTGCCCTAGCGGCTTCGGTTCTTTTGCTCGGGGCCATTCGGCGGAATGACATCGCGCCGTAGCGCTCCTGCCGTTAAAAGCGCGTCACCATCCATATTCGGTCGGAGCCGGGACGTCATGTATGCCGTGGAATGGCACAAGGTCTATTCCGACAAGACGGCCCATTCCGCGCGGACGATCCTGCCCGATCTCATGTCGCTCTTCCAGGTCAGGAGCCTGCTCGAAGTCGGCTGCGGCAACGCCCATTGGGCGCAGGCGGCGATCCATGCCGGTGTCGAGGATTGCCTTGCGGTGGACGGGCCCTGGAACAAGGCCGAGGAGTTGCTCATCGATCCGCAACTCTACCGGGTGCGCGACCTCTCGGAGTCGCTGAATCTCGAACGGCGGTTCGACATGAGCGTCTGCCTGGAGGTGGCGGAGCATCTAGACGGCGCGTTTTCCGACATCCTGGTTAATTCGCTCACCGCGAGCGCGGATATCGTGCTCTTCAGCGCCGCTATTCCCCTCCAAGGCGGCTATCGGCATGTGAACGAGCAATGGCCGTCCTGGTGGCAATCGAAATTCTCCGCCGCCGGATTTGACGTCTTCGACCTTGTCCGGCCGAAGCATTGGCTGAACCGGGATATCCATTACTGGTATCGGCAGAACACATTTGTTTATGTTCGCCGCGACAACAGGGCAAAGATCGACATTGCAACAGACGCGCAAAGAACCCTTTACGCGTCGCCCATCCTTCTCGACGCAGTGCATCCTGAAAAATACGAGCGCATGGCGTCCTATGACGCCATCGCCGGAAAGCGATTGGCCCGCGAGCTGCCGGGCTGGGTCTTCAGGCGACTGAGGACTTTGCTGCGCCTCTAGCCGGTGCCGCCCGGCCCGCGCATGCAGGCCCTTCAGAAACTGCAACTTGGCGACGGTAAGGTCTTGACGCTCACGCGGGGCACAGGCCGCAAGAGCTCTGAACAGACCCATGCAGAGCGCCAATACGCGCCAAATAACTTGAGCCTTACCGCTGCCGCGAAACTTAACGCCGCAAGCTTCCGTTCATCAGAAAGCCCTCGCATCCGCCAGCGTTCACACCTCGATGAAATTTAGTGGCTCCAATATATACACAACATAATGTTGATGATTACAAAAATACGACAATGTTGACTTGGACATTTTGCCTGATTTGAGGGCATATGACCTAAACTGCCCCACTTGATACCCAATATAAAACTTGTTAGACCTCCAACGAAACGCTGGGGCTACCGCGTTTCGTCAGGTGGCTGGGGGCGTCGACGTTGCAATCCAACGGCGGAATGAAAGGTTTGAGGTGGGCGCACCGCGCGCCCGCTCGCTTGTCATGTTCGCTTCTTGCCTGTCTGGCCATGGGTTCCGCGCCCGTCGCGGCGCAGGTGGTGCAGGCTTCCGGCACGCCGGTCCCCACCGTTTTCGCCAATGATTGGGGAGAGTTCGGGTCGAAGAAGTCCGCGGCTGGACAGACCCTGATCAAGCCCGACGAGCACACGTTCCAGCTTGGGGACTGGCTGATCAACGGCACCCTCAACGCCGGCGTGCTCTACAACGACAACCTGTTCGGCACAGAGACCAACCAGGTGGGCAGCTGGGGCTTCGGCGTCGCGCCCACCATCGTCGCCGAGCGGTCCAGCGGGCTGGTCAAGACGAGCCTCTATGGCGCCTTGAACGCCGATTTCTACGAGACGACCAGCAAGGCCGACACCGTCACCGGCCGCGGCGGCATGGTCAATCTCTGGGAAATCCAGCGGGATATGATCTTTCGCACCCAGCTGGATTACTACCGCGGGATTTATTACCCGGGCGGCGCCGGAAACGTCCCCCTCGGGCAAACAATTTACAGCAGCCCCGAAGGCTATAACCAGTATTTCGGCTCCATGGGCGTGCACAAGGAAATCGGTCGGGCCTTCGTGGATCTGGGCGCAAGCATCAAGCACCTGGATTATGCCGATCCGAGCGCCGTATCGGGCCAGGCCTTCACGGTGAACTCCCCAGATGGCACCACCTATACGCTCACGGGCCGCGTCGGATACGAAATTTCTCCGGTTATCTATGTCTTCCTCGAGCCACAGGTAAACTGGTGGCAGTATCAAAACAGCCTCTTTGACTCCAACGGCGTGCGCCTCATCGGCGGCATCGGCACCGACCGGATCGGGCTGTTCCGGGGCGAGATCTACGGCGGCTATCAGGTCCAGGACTTCGGAAACGCCTCCTTCGGGGATGTGGACATGCCGGTGCTCGGCATGATCCTCGCCTGGTATCCCACCCGCCTCATCACCGTGAATTTCACGGTGGACCAGTCGGTTGCCGTTTCCGCGCCGACCCTGGCCTTCACCACCGACAATATCGGCATCTATAATTCCTACGTCACCAAGAACACCAACATTGCCCTCACCGGCACGTATGAAATCACCCGGCAGCTTTCCTCCGTGGCGGGCGTGTCATACCTGCATGCGGACTATGTGAACCAGCCGCGGGTCGACAACCAGTGGGGCCTGATGGCGGGATTGACCTACATGCTTGTGAACAACTGGGGCATCAACCTCAACTACACATACACAAACGTTGATTCCAATATTCCCACCGACAGCTTCGTCCAGAATATCGTGCGGATTTCCGCCCGCGGTCAGATCTGACATGTGCCAGGGCCATATGAGATTTCGGACACGTTGGAGCGCCCGCCGCGCCCGGCTATCCTAGACCATGCTTCGTCGCGCCCGATCTCTTTTCAAAGGCCCGGAACCGGTGGCTGTTCAACATTGCCTTCCGGAGAACCGGCTCGTTTATGCCATTGCTGATCTCCACGGCCGGGCAGATCTCCTGCAGCTTGCGGCAGAGGCGATCGCGAAGGACATGGCCGACGCGCCGGGGGCGGACACCCTCACGGTCTTTCTCGGCGACTATGTGGACCGCGGCCCGAACTCGGCGGATGTGATCGAGCGCCTCAGCGCCGGGGATTTTCCAACCCCGATCGTCGCGCTGCTCGGCAACCACGAATACATCATGCGCCAGGCATGGGAGTCCGACCCGGCCTTGTTGCAATGGTGCGACTTTGGCGGTCTCCCGACCCTCTTCTCCTACGGCGTCGACGTGCGGGGCCTGCAGCGCGGCACGAACATCGCGGAAGCCCGCAGCGCCTTCTGCGCCGCCTTGCCCCCGCGCCACCGCCTATGGCTTGAAAACCTGCGCTCCAGCTTCGAGCTCGGCGACTATTTCTTCTGCCACGCCGGCGTGCGGCCGGACGTCGCCTTGTCGGACCAGGCCATCGAAGACCTCATCTGGATCCGCGAGGCGTTCACATCCAGCGGCAAATCCCATGGCAAGTTCATCGTTCACGGGCACACCCCGGTCATGGAGCCGGACGTCCGCGACAACCGGATCAATATCGACACCGGCGCGTGCATGACCGGCAAGCTCACCATTCTGCGGCTCCAGGGGGAGACGCGCCGGCTCATGCAGGTGTCCGCGAAAGGGCTGCGACCCGCAAAATGACGGCCGCCCCGCAATCGCGGCCGCCAAGGCGCCCGCGCTCCTGAACCCAAGGCTGCCTCGCCCCATGCACAGTGCCCGACATCTGGAGATGCCGACGCCACAGGGCGGCACCGACGGCACACTGCCGGGCCGCATGCACATTCTGGGCGTCCGCGTGGATGTGATCGACCTCCCGCGCGCGACATCGCTCCTGAGCCGGTGGGCCGAGGAGGGAGGGCCCCACTCCGTCTTCGTGCGCGACGCGCCCAGCCTGATGCTGATCTCCAGGGATGAGCCGCTGCAGCGATTGCACGAGCATGCCAGCCTCGTGGTGCCGGATGGCACGCCCCTGGTCTGGATCGGACGCCTGCGGGGCTTCGGCGGGGAGATCGGGCGCGTAGCCGGTGCCGATCTGGTCGATGCGGTCTGCGCGGCCTCCCTTGAAACCGGCCGCACCCACTTCTTCTACGGCGGCAAGCCCGGGGTCGCCGGAGAGATGGCGCATAGGCTGGAAGCCCGGTATCCCGGCCTGAGGGTCGCGGGGGTTCATTCCCCGCCCATGCGGGCGTTCGATCCTGCCGCCTCCTTCGACACGGACGGGCTGGCGGAACTCGACCTCATCCGGAAATCCGGGGCGGATTTCGTCTGGGTCGGGATTTCCAGCCCGAAGCAGGAAGCCTGGATCTCCCGCGCCGCCCCGCGCATCGGCCAGGGCGTCTTCCTCGGCGTCGGCGCGGCGTTCGATTTTCATTCCGGGACGATCCGGCGCGCGCCGCCCTGGATGCGCGATCACGGCCTCGAATGGCTGCACAGGCTGGCGAGCGAGCCCGGCCGTCTCTGGCGCCGCTACCTTCTGCTGGCCCCGCAGTTTCTCATGGCCGCCGCGGCCGAGGAAATGGGCCGCGCCATCCGCCGGATCAGGGCGAAGGCACCCACCGGGAAATAAGCCGGGCACCCGTTCAACCCGTTGAAGTGGCGCCGGTCAGAAGCGTCGCAGCTCGGACATGTTCAGCGTGTTATCCTGCGCAATTCTCGCAGGTTTTTAGAATTCGACCGGGAGAGCGCCGCCGGCATGCCGAGTCTTGCTGTCTGCATTGCATGCTTCAATCGACGCGACCAAACCTTGGCCTGCCTGGAGCGCCTGTTCGCCCAGCGCCGCCCCGCCGACATGCGGCTCGTGGTTCATCTTCTGGACGATGCAAGCACAGATGGCACCGGCGCGGCCGTGGCCCGTGCATTCCCGGATGTGATCATCCACCAGGGCGACGGCCACAGATACTGGGCCGGCGGCATGCGCATCGTCTATGGCGCGGCCCTGGCCGAAGGCCATGATTTCTACCTCTGGATGAATGACGACGCTTTGCTTCTCGACGATGCGCTGTGGCGCGCATTCTCCACTCTGGAGCACCTCCAGCGCACCCATGGCGGCGCCCATGTGGTGGTGGGCGCCATGCGGGACCAGGACGGCGCCACCACCTATGGCGGCCTCGCGCGCGGCTCGGGACTGAAGCCCTGGCGGCTGCGCCGGATCGAGCCCTGGCCGGACGCCCCCCGCGAATGCGACACCCTGCACGGCAATTTCGTGCTGGTCCCGGCGGCGGTGGCGCTAAAGGTTGGCAATATCCCCAGGGCCTATCGCCACTCTCTGGCCGACCTTGATTTCGGCTTCTCCTCGCGCCACGCGGGCTTTCGCATCTGGGTTGCCCCGGGCCATCTGGGCGTCACCCTTGCCAATGTGGTGAGGCGAAGGGGATGGCTGGACCCCGGCCTGACGCTGGGCGGGCGGCTAAGGTCCATCGAGCACCCCCTAGGCCACCCCTTCTGGCCCAGCCTCTTCTATAATTTCAGGAACTTTGGCCCTTCCGGCCTCCTTCCCGTCCTGTCTCCTTATGTCCGGCTGTTGGCGGCACATCTGCGCTCAACGTGGGCGACGGGACGGGGCACAGCCCGAAAGGCCCCGCCGAGCAGCGGCCTTGCCGGCGACCCGGCCCCGCCTCTCGAGAGCGTCACCCTTGGAGCCGATCGTGAAGGGTGATCGCCGGAAGGTCCTGCATATCCTGGTGTCGCTCCGGTTCAGCGGGGCGGAGATCATGCTCAATGCCGCGTTCAAGGATCTTTCGGAGGGCGGCTTCGAACACCACATCATCGCCACGGGCGAAGACGTTGGCGCGTATGCGGAAACCCTGCAAAGCACCGGATATCAGGTGCACCATTTGCCGTTCCGCCCCTCTCCTTCTTATTTCTGGCGACTGTTTTCTTTCATTCGCGAGAATGAATATTCCATCATCCATATCCACATGGAGCGCGCATCATTCTGGACAGCCCTGACCGCGATGGCGGCGGGGGGCCGCTGCGTGCGCACCATCCACAACACCTTCAGGTTCCCGCCTCGCCTGAGGCGGGTTCGCGGCATTCAGCGACGGTTGATGGCGAAGATGGGTGTGGCGATGGTCGCCTGCTCCACCACGGTGGGCCATAACGAGGCGGCGGAGTTCGGGTATTCGCCGGCGGTGATCAGCAACGGTTACTGTCCGGACAGGGTGGTCTTTTCCGATCTCGCTCAACGGGCAAGGTCCCGCAGCATCCTGTCCATCAAGGACGACGATATCGTCATCGCATCCATTGGCAACTGCTCTTCATTGAAGAACCATAGCGTCATTATTGAATCGCTTCTCCGGTTCGCCCCCTCCCGGCCACCGCTTTATCTGCATTGCGGGGAAGGGCATGCGGACCATGGGGAGGGGGAGCGCGCTTCAGAACTGGGCGTGCAAGACCGCGTCCGTTTCCTTGGCAGGGTCCCCGATATCAAGGATGTGCTTGCCGCAAGCGACGTCTTCATCTCGGCTTCCAGCGTCGAGGGCGGCCCCATCGCATTGCTGGAGGCTGCGGCCGCCGGCATTTGCTGCGTGACGACACGGGTTGGTCTTGCGCCCGAGCTTGAAGGGCTGCCGAACGTCTATCTCGTTCCGGCAGATCCCGGCGCCATCGCCGAGACGGTCCGCGCGATCACCGACATTCCCTTACATGAACGCGTAGAAAGAGGGAAAGCTCTTTCCACGTATGTGGATGGCAAATATTCAATGCAGATCAATGCGCAAAAATACCGTGAAATCTACGAAGAAAAGAGTGCCATCTCCAGTATAAACCTGCTCGCCACAGCCAGCTAACACCCAAATCACATATCCGCCGCTCGCCCATCAGACCGAGGCATAAGTTGTGACGACACGCAGGGGAAACCCTCCAGGCCATTCAAGAAGGACGAAAGGCTCCTTTCAGAGCAGTATTATTCTATACACAACGTGCGTCATTTCTTTCTGCGTCCTGTTCAAGGAAATCACCGGAAGCCAGACGCTGCTGTATGTCGGGGCGCTGAATTTCTCCATCCACGATGTGATTTTCCTGTCCACCGTGGCGTGCCTCATCGCCCTGTTAAAGAAGATAAAGCTCAACGCCATATCCTTGATCATCATCGCGCTTGTCGCGATAACTCTGGCGGGCTTTCTGAGGGGGCTTCTGGTCTCCCCCTATGACGCGGTTTTTGCCCTGCGCTCCACCGGGGCTTTCATTGTTTTGCTGGTGATATCCGTCCTTCTGCCGGATGAAGGTCGCATCTTTGCTGATATTCGCCGCGTCGTCATTGTTTCCAGCATCATCCTTGCAAGTCTCGTCGCGCTGCGCTCCATATTTGGCGCCAGCCTGTTCATCACCGACGACATCATCCGCGAAGTCGATATCAATGATGGCGGCCGGGCATTGACCTCGGCGGGCGCACTATGGCTTGCATTCGGCGGGATCTTCGCTGCCGAAAGAGCCATAGCGCCCCGGCAGGGCCCCCATGTCAGGCTGAACTACGGCATCATCCTCCTGGTTCTTTGCGTTGCACTAGTTGCGAGCGGCCAGGGAACGGCGAATGCGGCGGGACTTCTGTCCATTCTTCTCGTGCTCGCCATTGCCCCGGGTCCATCCCGGGAGCTCCGGGTCGCCGCCATCGGCACGATGACCCTCCTTGGCCTCGTGATCGTGACCGCCTCGGACCTTCTGACCTACGATTCCCTGGAGCATCTGCTCCCGAGCGGCATGGAGAACTGGCTGCTCCGGCGTTCCGCAAATCTGGAGACACGACAGGAAATATGGGCAGGCCTCATGGTCGACTTCGACAGCTGGCCCTGGATCTCGCAATATTTCGGCCTGCCCATGGGGGAGCGTCCGACGATTTTCATTTCGTTGTGGGGCGGCATCTATTGGGAGCTCGGCGTACACAGCATGTATTACGGCTATCTGGCGGTGGCCGGCCTGGTGGGCGTTACCCTCTATGTTCTTCTTCTGGGCCTGACCGCATTCGGCAATCTCACCCGCCTCAAGAAGACGCCGAGCAACCCATACCTGCCCGGCCCCAGCGTGGGCTTGGCTCTGACGATGATGTGCGCCGTATTCGGCTATAGCTACGATTTGCGGAACGAGCAGGGGCTGATGCTCGCGCTTGCCATTGCCAGCTCAACCAAGAGCGCCCCCTCCAGAAGGATGCTTCAACCCGTCGGCCCCAAGCGGGCCGGTGACCTCCTCCCATCTCGAATGAAAGCGGCAATGCCCGAGACTGCGGACGTGAGATCAAGGTTCGGTCGCGGAGAGGTCTCGTGAGACTGTTGCACCTGCCCAACGAGCTGAGCAGCACAGACCCCGCCAAGATGGAGCTGAGCGCCCGCAACGCATTCAAGCACCTTCACCTGAAAGGCTCCATTTCTCATCTTCATACCTATAGTTATATAGAACGGCTTAATAAGAACCCGGACTACGGCGCCTTTCGCGCCGAATTGCTGAGTGAAATCGAAGCCTTCAAACCGGACATCATCTTTGTTCAGCACGTGACCAGGCGTCCGCTGGACAAGGACTTATGGAGAGACGCCCTAAAGCGGGCCCCGATGGCAACGCTTGCCTATCAGGACGGGGATGCCTACGGCCGCCTTGTAAAGAAGATCGACGAGCCCATGCGGCACATCCTGGGTGCCTCCCACCTCAACTTCGTGGTGAGCCTCGGCTACGTGGCAGATCAGTTTTCCAAGTTGAGCAATGGAAAGGTATTTTACATGCCGCATTGCTTCGATAAAATGAGATTTCCCATTGCGCCGCCAAATACTGAAAAGAAATACGACATCATCGCTGTTGGAAATGCGTGGCGCAGAGCGCGACTGAAATTCCTGTTCCTTCCCGGCGGCCGCACGCGATACAAATTGTTCAAGGCGCTCTCGCAAGCTTACGGGGAGAGGTTTGCGCTGCACGGTGCAGGCTGGGAGAAACTCCGGTCTTCGAAAGGCCCGCTGCCGTATCTGGAACAGCATGATGCGGTTCGAGAAGCGCGCGTATCAGTGCATTGGAACAACTTTCCGCATCTTCCTTATTATTTCTCAGACAGGGTTCCCATATTTCTTGCCGCGGGCGTCCCCCATGTCACATCCTACCAGCCGGGATACGAGCATATCTTCTCTGGCTGCCGTGGATTCTACACGGGCAAGACCCCGAAAGAGGTGGCCGAATGCGTGTCGTGGCTGCTGAGCCGCCCGGATGAGCACCTGTGGGAGGAAGGGCTGGCCGCCCAGCAATGGGTGAAGGACAATCTGGAAGCGGACATCGTGTATGCGCGCGCCTTCGCGCAATGCCGGGACGTGCATTTGGAACGGCAGTCGAAACGGTGAGCGAGCCGCTGACACGGCGCGCCGTTTCCGCCGTCCGGATCACGGTGCTCGCCAGCATTGCCGGCATGCTTGTCCAGGGGCTCATCCTGGTTGTTCTCGCGCGCCTTCTGACGCCGGAAGACTATGGCCTGTTCGCGCTGGCGGCGTCGATTTCCAGGCTGTCGAGCGCGCTCGTCCTGGGAAGCCTGGAACGGCTGCTGACCGTTGGCCCCGATGATCGGCGCGCTGCAGCGCCTGCGGTCCTGCACACCCTTCTCGTCGCCGCAGCCTCGGCCATCGGCCTTGCGGCCCATTGGCTGGTGAGCTGGCTCGGCGGGTTTCCGCACCACGAATGGCTGGCGCTCGTGGTTCTTGCCGCCAGTTTTCCGGGCGCATTTGTGGTGGGGGCCAGAGCGACGCTGCGGCGCCAGTTGCAGTTCAGGCCCATCGTGCTGGGGGATCTTTCCGGCCAGATCCTCGGCACCGGCCTCGTCGCCGTCCTGTGCGCCTTTGCGGGCTGGGGCGCCTATGCGCTCGCCGCCGGAGCCCTCGTCCAGGCGCTCGTCTCCGCCGCCTATGTCGGCCTCGCCGCCCGCCATCCTTTCGACTTGCGCATCGATCTTGCGGAACTGGTGAAGCTCCTGAAGCAGCTCTGGCTCACCGCGCAGATGACGGCGTCCGAGATCGCAAATGCGCAGATCCCCTCGCTTCTCGTGCCGGCTTTGCTTGGCGTGGCGCAGCTGGGTCTTTTCAACCGGATCTATGCCTTGATCCAGCTGCCGGTGGAGATTTCCGTCAACGCGCTGACGCGGGTGCTGATCTCCGGCCTCGTGCTGGTGAAGGAGGACCGCGAGCGGCTCCTGCGTGCGTTCCGGAAGGTCGTCACGCTCACCACCGCCCTTGCTTCGCCGGTGGCCGCCGGCATGATCGCCTGCCGCCATGACCTCGTCGGGGTGGTTCTCGGGCCGCAATGGCTTGAGGGCGCGCAACTGGTGCCGTTCCTCGCCGTGTCTACTTGGGCGATCATGACCGGCGTCATCTTCAGCATCCTCAACGAAGCCGCCCAGCTGTTCCGGGAGAAGACCCGCATCCAGGTCGTGAGCACGCTGGCCTTGGTGGTTGCCATGGCAGGCGGCGCCGTCCTTTTCGGGCTTGCCGGGGCCGCAGCCGGAATGGCCGCCGCAAGCCTTCTGTGGCTTGTCCTCTCCATGCACTGCGCCGGGCAGCGGCTAGAGACGGGCCTCTGGGAGATGGCGGGATGGATGCGTCCGGGCGCCGTCGCGGCCCTGTTATCCGGCGCCGTGGGCTGGAGCGTGTCGCAGGCCGCGAGCGGCCCGATTTCAATGCCCCTGAGCCTTGCATTGGAAGTGGCCGCCTGCGGCCTTGCGACGGTCGCCTATTACGGCCTGTTCCACAGAGGGCTCCTTCTGGACATTCTCGGCCATCTCGGGATGCCTTCCTCTCTGGAGAAGGCCCGCGCCGCGCCATGAAAATCCTTCTGGTCCATAACCGCTACCAGCGGGTCGGCGGCGAGGACGTAGTCTTTGAGACGGAGCGCGACGTTCTGAAAGCCGGCGGCCATGAGGTCGCGACGCTGGAGGTGTCGAACACGCAGATCAGCGGTTCGTGGGCGGCGCTCGGCGCAGCCGCCGGCGCGGTCCACAGCCCGCAGGGCCGCGCCCTCATGCGCCACGCCATCGCCGATGCGCGGCCGGATGTCGTCCATGTGCATAATTTCTTTCCCCTGCTGAGCCCGTCCATCTTCGGCGCCTGCGCGGCGGCGGGGGTGCCGGCGGTGTGGACCCTCCACAATTTCCGCGTGACATGCGCGAACGGCTTCCTGCTCAGGGACCTCAAGCCTTGCGAGGCCTGTGTCGGCCATCTGCCCTGGCGCGCCGTGCAGCACCGCTGCTATCGCGGTTCGCGTGCCGGCTCGGCGGCGGTCGCCGCCATGATCGGCATCCATCGCAGCATCGGCACATGGCAGCGATACGTGGCGCGCTACATCGCCCTCACCGCGTTCGCCCGCGACATCTTCATCCGCGCTGGCCTCCCCGCCGCCCGCATCGCGGTGAAGCCCAACTTCATCGCCGATCCATCAGGCCTTATCGGCCCGGCCGCCATCCGCAACGGCTTTGTCTTCGTGGGACGGCTCAGCCCGGAGAAGGGCGTTTCCACCCTTCTCGAAGCCTGGCGGGACAATCCCCGCCCGCTGGCGATCGTGGGCGATGGGCCTCTGGCGCACGAAGTCGCCGCCGCGGCCGCCCTCAACCCCGCAATCCGCTATCTCGGCGGCGGGCTTTCCCGATCCGAAATGTTCGCGGCGGTGGCCTCGGCCGAAGCCCTCATCCTGCCCTCGGTCTGGTATGAGAACTTTCCCCTGTCGCTGGTGGAGGCGATGGCGCTCGCGACGCCGGTCATCGCATCGAACCTCGGGGCGCTGCCCGACATCGTCGCCGATGGCATGAACGGCCTGCTGTTCCCGCCGGGAGACGCGCTGGCCCTGCGGCGCCTGACGGATGATTTTGCGGGGCGGGACAGGCCATACAAGCACCGGCTCGGCGCGCAGGCGCGCAGCACCTATGAGCGCGCCCTGTCGCCGGAGGTGGGGTTCGCCGCGCTGATGGACATCTACCGTTCCGTGGTTGCCGACCATCACGCTGTTCGAAGGGAACAGACCCCGCTCCAGTGACGGGACAATGCCGGCTGCGTACAGGTTTCAGGGGGGAATGGACATGCAGATCAAACCCGTGCTTCGCGCCGTCCGCGCCTCGCCGATCGGGCCTTATGTGAACATTCCCCGGCGCGCCTTTCGCTCCATACCCCTGGCGAGCCAGCCGCTCGTACGCATGGTCAAATGGCTGTTCACGTCGCGCGAAGACACGAATTTCACCTACTCGCTGACGGACCTCAACCAACACTATCTGGCCCACTTCATTGCTCTTGCGACCCATGTGGATATCGAAGTTGTCGAGACCTATTTCTCAGAACTTCTGAACGAAGCGCAGCTGCGGGACCATATCCTGGGCCATGTCGCCCGCTATCGCTCCACGGCCGACATGCGGGTCGATTTTGGCCGGCGACTGGGATGGTACGCCCTGGCCCGCATCGTAAAGCCCGCCTTGATCGTCGAGACGGGCGTGGACAAGGGCCTCGGGTCCGTCGTGCTCTGCGCGGCCTTGCTGAAGAATGGCCATGGGCGGTTTGTGGGCACCGACATCAATCCCGCGGCGGGGCGCTTCCTCGATGGCCCCTATGCGGAGGTTGGGAAAGTCGCCTATGGCGACAGCATCGAGACCCTGGCAACGCTCGATCAGATTGGCCTCTTCATCAATGACAGCGACCATTCCTCCGCCTATGAGGCGGCCGAATACCGGGCCATCGCGCCCCTGCTTGCGCCCGGCGCTCTGGTGGTTTCGGACAATGCCCATGTCACGGACGAGCTCGCCCTCTGGTCGCGGCAGCATGGCCGCCGCTTCCTGTTCTGGCGCGAGGAACCCAAAGGCCACTGGCATCCCGGCGGCGGCCTTGGCATTTCCATTCCCTCCTGAGACCGGCGCGGAGGGGGCGCTCAGATGCTGAAGATCCTGCACGTGGTCACGAGCTTCGGCATGGGAGGCGCCGAGCGGGTGGCATTCTCGCTCGCGACCGAGCTTGCGCGGCATCACGATGTCCTGGTGGTGGGTATCTTCGGGGTGCAGCCTGCGTACGAGACCATTCGGCAGGAGAATTTGCGGCTGCTGGCGGCGGGCGGGGTGAAGACCATCGAGATCGGCCTGCGCGGGAAAGGACCGCAGATGCTGGGCGCCCTCGCAAGGCTTGGCCGCGCCATCCGGAACTTCGGTCCGCACATCGTGCACAGTCATACGGACATTCCGGATTTCTTCGTCAGCCTTGTGCGCCGCGCGATGCCGTTCACCCAGGCGCGCACCATCCACAACACCGTTCTCTGGCCCGGCCGGACCATCATTCCGCGCATGGTCGAGGGGCGGTTTCGCGACGATCTGGTGGTGTGCGTGGGTGAAGGCGCAAAGGTCGCCTACCTCGCGCTGAGAGCCCGACTCGGCCTGCCCGCCTCGAACTTCGTCGACGTCGTGCCCAACGGCATCGTCCCGCCGGAGGAGAGCGACCTGCGAGCGAAAGCGCAGGCGGAGACAATCCTCGGCCTCGCGCCCGACCGGCTCCGCCTGGGCTTTGTCGGGCGGATGGACCGCCAGAAGGGCCTCGACCTCCTGCTGGATGCAGTTGAGCGCCTCGAGGGAGGCGCGCGTCAGATCGAGGTCCACGTCATCGGCGATGGTCCGGAGCGGAACGCCCTGGAAGCACGGGCGGCTGGGCTACCCGTGCGCTTTCACGGCGCGCGGGCGGATGCACGCCGCCTCATGGCCGCCTTCGACCTGATGATCGTCCCGTCGCGCTATGAAGGCTTTCCCACCGTCGCCCTGGAAGCCCGCATGGCCGGTGTCCCCACACTGATGTCGGACGCACCCGGCATATGCGACGTGCCGACCACCCACGAGATGCTGCGGGTTCCGGCGGAGGACCCCGCCGCCCTCACCCACGCGCTGCGTCTCTGCCTGGAAAAGCTGCCCGAACTGAACGCCGGCGCGGAAGCGCAGATATCCGCCGCGCAGCAGGCCTATTCCGCAGCGCGCATGGCGCGGGATTATGAAGCCCTTTACGGCACGTATCTCGCGCGCGACAGCGGAGCCAGGCCATGAGGGTCAGCTTCCTCAGCCTCGTGGTCAATTCCTATCGCGTGCGCTTCCACGCGCTGGTGCAGGAGCATCTCGCCCGCAGCGGCATCGACTATGTGGTGGCGGCCGGGCGCCCTCCGGCGAACCTGCGCTCGACGGCGGATTCGGTGCTTCTGCCGCACTATTGCGAGGTGAAGACTGTCTATGTGGACATTCTCGGGAAGCAGTCGGTCGTTCAAGCCCTGCCGAAGCCGATCCTGCAATCGGACCTTCTGATCATCCCCCAGGAGAACAAGGTTCTCACGAACTATTTTCTCCAGTCGCTTCACCGTTCCCCCCGCCGGAAGATCGCGTTCTGGGGCCATGGCCGCAATTTCCAGGCAGCAGATCCCGGCAGCCGCGGCGAGCGGTGGAAGCGCTTCTGGGCCACCCGGGTGGACTGGTGGTTCGCCTATACGGAGGAAGGCGGGCGCCACATCGCTTCCCTGGGCTTTCCGCCGGATCGCATCACGGTGTTCAACAATGCGATCGATACAGGCGAGGCGGCGCGCCTTTCCGCCGCCGTCACGCCCGAGCGGCTTGCCGCAAGGCGGGCGGAGTTGGACCTCCTCGGCAGCCATATCGCGATCTTCGTCGGGGGCCTTTACCCGGAAAAACGCCTGGACTTCGTCATCGCCGCCGCGGACCGGATACGGGCCCTCATCCCTGATTTCGAGCTGATCATCGTCGGCGGGGGTGTCGATGCGCCGGTCGCGGCCAGGGCCGCATCCACCCGACCCTGGCTCAAGGTGACGGGGCCGCGCTTCGGCGCCGACAAGGCGGAGCTGATGGCGCTGGCGAAAGCGTTTCTGATGCCCGGGCTCGTGGGCCTTGCGGTGCTGGACGCAGGCGCCGCAGGGCTGCCGGTCGTCACCACCGACTATCCCTTTCACAGCCCCGAAATCGCCTACATGGACGATGGGACGAGCGGCCTCGTCGCGCGCCCGTGGACCAGCGCGGACGCTTACGCGAAGGCGGTCGGGGATCTCCTGAGGGGCGATCCGGCCCGGCTGGCCGGCTTGTCCCGCGGCGCCAGGCAGATCGCCGCGACCTATACCATAGAGGACATGGCGGGGCGCTTTTCGGAAGGTGTCCTGAAGGCGCTGGAACGCCGGTAGACATTGGCTACCGCCTGAAGGTCCCGGCAGCGCGAACCACACCAATAACGCGCATTGCCCTCTCGATTGGCTGCAAAAACCGCGTGGAATATTACCCCGCACCCCGCTACGGACTTAAAACTTACATACAACACGCGTACGTGCTTTCGGCTGAGCCGATGCCGGGATTGGGCTGGGGGGCGCGCTTCATGCAATGGGCATTCCGTTCCGTGTTTTTCGCCGCCTTGGCATTGGCCTTGTGCGGCCTCGCGCAGAATGCGTCGGCCCAGGCCATCACCGTCACCAGCGCGGCCGCTGCGCGTGCGCAGGTGGTGCTGATGTTCGCCACCGCCGCCACCCGATACAATGCGCCGTGCCTGCCGGAATTCAGCCGCACGCCCGTCACGCGGCCCCCCGTCCCGGGCACACCCTGCGTGTCCGACGCCGACCGCGCAGCCATCGTGCATGATCTTGCGAACCAGTTGGCGGCCTTCGCGGTTGCCAATCCACAATTCGCCAACGACATCGCCAACGCCGTGATGCTGCAGCCGGACAGCCGGCTGCGCACCGCCGTTCTGAATGCATTGCCCGATGCCTTCAGCACCGCTTCCATCGGCACGGCGGGGCAGGCCGCCGCGCTGAGCTTCCTGAACAGCATGAGCGCGAATGTGCAGGCCGGCGTGATCGCCACCGGTGGCGGCCGCGCCGCCATCGTGCTGAGCCCCCACTGAGGCTGCTGTCTCGGGGTCGCGTATCTGATGCCCGAAAACATTTGGTGAGTCGTTTGCTGAGAGCTTCGCTTGCTCTGCTTGAAGGCGCCCTGCGAACCGCGAGGGGCAGCCGAGCCGGTCAATGGACGGGGAGGCCGCGTGCGGTCCTCTGCATGATGTTCGCAATGGCCCTTTCGGCGTGCTCCAGCGCGAGCATGACCAATGCCCCCACCGCGACGGCCGAGGAGGCGAGCCTTCCGGCGACGGCGCTGGCCCTCTCGCCGGGGGACACCATCCGGATCACGGTGTTCAACGAGGCCCAGCTCACCGGCACCTACCAGATCGATGACGATGGCTTCGTCTCCCTGCCCCTCGCCGGCACGGTGAAGGCCGGCGGGATGACCCGGGTGGATTTCGAGCGCGTGCTCGCCTCGAAGCTGAAGGGCGAATATCTCACCAACCCGAAGATCACCGTCGAGATCGCGAGCTTCCGTCCCTATTTCATCCTCGGGGAAGTCGAGAAGCCCGGCCAGTACAGCTACACCAGCAATCTGAACGTGCTGAGCGCCATGGCGGTCGCCGGCGGCCCGACCTATCGCGCCAGCCAGAACGAAGTCCTGATCCAGCGCGGCGGGAAGGGGGACTTCAAGAAGTTCCCGCTGAGCCCGACGGTGATGATCTATCCGGGAGACCTCATCCGCGTTCCCGAGCGCTTCTTTTAGCTTTGTCACCCCTCTTTCGACCGCATGACGCGGCCGAGGATATATGAAACCGAAACGCGACCCGGCTTTGTGGAGTGCAGATCTTGGAGGCTCGCTTCCTCCGGGAGCGGCAGCCCTGCACGCGCCGCGCGAGACGATCTCACCCCGGCTGAGCAGCTTCGCCTCGCGGCATTTCATTTCGCTGCTCGGCGTCTGCTTCGACGCCATCGCGCTGCTCCTTGCGGCGATCGCCGGCTACCTGGTCTATATCGGCACCGACGGGTCGTTCGAGGAATTCACCAGCCTGCTGCGCAGCGCCGCCATATCCGGCGGCGTCTATATCGCGATGATGCTGGAAGGCGGCTATTACCAGCCGCAAGTCCTTCTTTCGAAACGCGCCAGCCGCAACGTGATCGTCTGGCGGTGGCTGGGCGCGGTCCTGTTCCTGGTGCTCATCCTGTTCCTGTTCAAGCGCGGCGCCGAGGTCTCGCGCGGATCGACGACCCTGTTCGGCGTCTTCGCCCTCGCGGCGCTTCTGCAATGCAATGCCTGGCGTTCGGCGGCCTTGCGCAAGCTCATCGTGCGCGGCGTGGTCGCGCCCACCCGGCTCGTGGTCATCGGCACCGAACAGGAGATCGCGCGCCTTCCCGCCTCCCAGCATCTCGGCACGCACGGCGTCCGGTTCATCGGCCCGTTTCTCCTGCCGGCGGGGATACAGTCCTGCGCGGAGGTCGCCGCCAGGGCGGTGGCCGCAGCGCGGGGCGAGCAGGCCGAAGCGATCATCCTCGCCCTCCCCTGGTCGGACAAGGAGCGCATCGCCGAGCTGCGGGCCGAATTGCGCGCCGTGCCGGTCCCCGTCCGCCTCCTCCCGGATTCCGTCGCGTCCGAATTGCAGCATTATCCGCAGGTCGAGCTCGGCTTTTCACCGGCCTACGAGGTCCAGCGCAGTCCGCTGACGGTGCTGGAGCTGGCCAGCAAGCGCTGCCTCGACCTTGTCCTTTCGGCCTGTGCAGGCGCGCTGCTCTTGCCTTTCGTGCCCGTGATCGCGCTCATCATCAAGCTCGACAGTCCGGGGCCGGTCTTCTTCCGCCAGCGCCGCATCGGCTTCGACGGCCAGGAATTCCAGATCCTCAAGTTCCGCACCATGACCGTGCAGGAGGACGGCGCCGCCATTCCCCAGGCGCGCCGGAATGATGCGCGCATCACCCGCATCGGCCGCGTCCTGCGCGCGTCGAGCATCGACGAGCTGCCGCAGCTCATCAATGTCTGGTCCGGGAAGATGTCGCTGGTCGGGCCGCGCCCCCATGCGGTAGCCCATGACGATCATTATGGCCGGCTCGTCGCCGAATATGCCCGGCGCCATCACGTGAAGCCGGGCATCACCGGATGGGCGCAGATCCACGGCCTGCGGGGCGAGACCGCGCACCTCTCGCAGATGGAAGCGCGGGTCCGGCACGATCTCGAATACATCTCCTCCTGGAGCCTTCTCCTCGACATCTGGATTCTCATGAGAACCGTGTACGAGGTCTGCAGGCCCCGAAACGCATTCTGAGCGCCCATGAGAGAACCCGCTCTCCCAGCCGGCGCCACGGGGCGCCCTCTCCCGGACCGCGGCAGGCAGGCACGGCCGGCGCGCGCGGCGGAACGGTCGGCGGAACGGCGCGCCGATGCGAGCCTGGAAGACGGGCTGTTCCTTCTGCTCCTGGCCGAGCTCGCCTTCGCGCCCTTTTGGTTCGGCGGCAACCGCCCCTTCGCCTGGATGGTCAATGCGGTGGTGTGGTCGGGCCTGATCCTCGCCTATGAGGCGGCCTTGACCTTCAAGCGCCGGCCTTATCCCGTGCCGCCGGCACGGCTGGCCCCCGTTCTCGCGCTCATGGCCTGCGTCCTCGCCTGGATCCTCGCCCAGTGCAGCCCCCTGATGCCCGTGGGAATGCACAATCCGCTGTGGCCGCTCGCGGCCGGCGCCCTGGACATGCCCGTCGGTGGCGCCATCTCCATCGATCCCGATACGACGAAGCTCGCGCTGCTGACCCTTCTGCCGCCGGCCGCCGCCTTCTGGCTCGCGCTCCAGCTGGGCCGGGAAAGTCGCCGCGCGCGCCTCGCCGTCCTCGGCTTCGCCGGCATTTCGGCGGCCTACGCCGCATACGCCATCTTCTCTCTGGGCTGGTTCCCCACCCGCCTGCTCTGGGTGCGGAAGGAGTATTATCTCGATTCCGCCACCGGCACCTTCGTCAACCGGAACAGCTACGCCACCTATGCCGGCATGGGCCTGCTCGCGAGCCTCAGCGCCCTGTCCAGCATGATCGCCCGCATCCACGATAGCGCCTATTCCTGGAAGCGCTGGATCTCTCTTCTCCTCACGCGCAGCGCCATCGTCCCCGGCCTGCTGCTGTGCGCGGTGATGCTGAACGGCATGGCGCTGATGCTGACCGGCTCGCGCGCCGGCATCGCCTCGAGCCTGCTCGGCGTCATCGTCTATTACCTGCTCCACACCTGCCGCAAAGGCTTCCGCTGGCCCCAGGCCGTGTCGCTGGGCGCCGCCGCCCTCGTGATACTCGTCGTCGTCCTGCAGTACGACGATCTGGTGAGCCAGAGGCTTCAGGCCCAGGGCGTCCTCGATGCGGTGCGGCTGGCCATCCTGCGGCTGGGCCTCACCGCGCTCGGTGACCAGCCGCTGGCGGGCTTCGGCTTCGGCACCTTCGAGGAGAGCTTCCGGCTTTACCGCGACGCCAGCCTCCCCGGCGCGCTCCTGATCGACAAGGCCCACAACACCTATCTGGAAGCCGCCCTCGGCCTCGGCCTGCCCGCCTTCGCCCTGCTGATGGCGGCCCTGATCCTGCTCGTGGCGCTGTGCGTGCGGGGCAGCCTCATTCGCAGGAAGGATGAGGAGATTCCCCTGCTCGCTGCTGCCGTGAGCGTGACGGTTGGGGTACACGCGATGGTGGATTTCAGCCTGCAGATGCAGGGGGTGGCGGTGACCTACGCGATGCTGCTGGGCGTCGGCGCAAGCCAATCATGGCCGAGCGAGAAACCGGCAGCCGATGCGGCGCGCGCCGCGATCCGGCGACCTGCGGGGCTATGACGACACCATGCTGATGCAGACCGAGCCTTACGCGGAAGAAGAGGAGGGCAAGGCCGGCGGCGCGGCCATCCGCGCGGCCCTGGCCTTCCTGTCGCGCCGCTGGAAGATGATCGCGGCCTATACCGCCGCAACGATGATCCTTGCCTTGATCATCATGCTCACAATGACGCCCTATTACACCGCCCGGACGCAGATCCTGCTCAACCAGGCGGATTCCAAGAGCAGCGGCGCGGATGCTGTCCTCAGCCAGATCAGCGGCAGCAATGCGGTCGTCGACAGCCAGTTGAGCCTCATCACCTCCAGCGCCTTGCTGCGGCGGGTGGTTCAGAAGGAAAACCTCCTCAACAATCCCGAATTCTCCGGCACGGGCCAACGCTCCCTCCTCTCCACCGTCATCGGCGTCATCACCTCCTTCTTCGATACGGGGCCGCAAGAGGAGCCGGCAGCCGCCACCCCCGAGGACGCCAATGCGCTGACCCCGGCCGAGCTGCGCGCCATCGGGCAGCTTCGCGGCGCCATACGGGTCTCGCGGGTGAAGCTGACCTACGTCATCGAAATCTCGGCCACCGCCAAGAGCCCGAAAATGGCGGCCAAACTCGCCAATGCGGTGGCGAACGCCTACGTGATCGACCAGCTGGAGGCGCGCTACGAGACCGCCCAGCGGGCGTCCGTCTGGCTGGCCGAACGGCTGACGACCCTGGCGGATCAGCTGAGGGATTCCGAAGAGGCCGTTGCCGAATTCCGCAAGCAGAACAACCTCGTCGCCCTGCCCAACGGCACCATCAACGATCAGCAGCTCTCAGAGCTGAACGTCAAGCTCGCCGCCGCGCGCGCCGAAACCGCGGTCGCCGCCGCCCGCTATGACCAGGTGGTCTCGGCCCGCGAGAAGGGCGCCAACCCCGCCTCCCTGCCCGACGTCATGCGCTCCCCCGTCATCGCCCAGCTGCGGGGGCAGGAGGCGGAGGTGAACCGCAAGGAAGCGGACCTCGTCGCACGCTACGGCGCGCGCCACCCCCTGGTGGTGAACGTGCGGGCCGAGGTGGCCGACATCCAGGGCGCCATCACCGCCGAGACGCGGCGCATCCTCGACACCATCCAGCGCTCCTACGAGGTGGCCAAGGCACAGCAGGTGGCGCTGGAGCAGAATATCGCCCAGCTGACCGGCCAGAGCGGCGTGGACGAGGCCGTGTCCATTCGCCTGCGCGAGCTTCAGCGGATGGCCAATGCGAACCGCACCCTCTACGAGAACTTCCTCTCACGCGCCAAGCTCACAAGCGAATATGTGACGTTCGAAGCCCCGGAAAGCCGGATCATCACCGTGGCGGTGCCGCCGGGGTCGGCGAGCTATCCACGCAAGACGCTGGGCCTCGCTTTGGCCATGGTGGTCGGATTGGTCATCGGCCTTGCGGCCGCCTATGTGGTGGAGCTTCTCAATACCGGCTTCACATCCCCAAGCCAGATCGTGGAGACGCTGGGCATCCCGATCCTGGCGCGAATCCCCCTGACCCTGGAGGAAGGGCCCGCTCCCTCAGCGTCCGGCGGCAACACCGCCGACAGAAAAGGCCGCCGCGAGAAAGCCGTCCAGCGGCGGGCCGACAGCCAGGCCATCGCGCATCTCATCGTGGAGAAGCCCCTGGCCCACTACAGCGAGGCCATCCGCACGCTGCGCACCAGCCTTCACATGAGCGACGTGGACCACCCGCCCAAGCTCATCATGGTGACCTCCACCATGCCGGGCGAAGGCAAGTCCACTACCATGGTGAGCTTCGCCTTGTCGTGTGCCGTCTCCGGCGCGCGGACGCTGCTGGTGGACTGCGACCTGCGCAAGAAAAGCCTGACGCTCCAGTTCCACCTTCAGAACAATCCCGGTCTCGTGGATGTGCTTACGGGCGCGCGGGCGCTGCGGGACTGCATCTTCCAGGACACGGAAACCGGGCTGCACATCTTCCCCGGCGGCGCCGATACGCAGACGCCGCAGGACCTCCTCACCTCCACCCGGCTGCAGAAGCTGCTGCAGGAGTTGAGCACGGACTATGACTATGTGCTGGTGGACGCCCCGCCGCTGGGACCGCTGGCCGATGCGGTCATCCTGTCCAATCTCGTGGACAAGCTGTTCTTCGTGGTCCGCTGGAACGAGACACCCCGCCAGCTCGCACGCGAAGCCCTCCAGACCATCCGCGACCATCGCAAGGTCGCCGGCGCGGTGCTGACCATGATCGATGAGCGCGCGGCCGCGAAATACAGCGCCTATTCGCTTTATGGCGGCGGATATTACAGCCAGTACACCGAGAATTATTACCGCCGATGAAGGCCGTGGTCGCACTCCTGGTCCGGACCGTGATCTGCGCCCTGGCGGCCGTGGGGCTCTATCTCGGCAGCGTGCTGGTCTATGCGGTCGTCGAGGAAGACCTCGCCAATGCCGCCCAAAGGCGGGAGCTGGCGCCGGACCGGGCCGACATCATCAACACGGAAAAGGCCCATTGGCAGGCTGCGGCCGGCGCCTGGCGCCTGGTGGGCTTTGCCGGCCGCGCCGCCGAGGCGGAGGCCCGCAGCGCCCTCGCCGGGGCTGCGGACGAGGGCGCGCAACGGCAGATACAGACGGCGCGCATCAAGGCTGCGCTCGCCCTTCGCCCGACCCGCTCCGACCTCTGGTTCGAGCTCGCCCAGCTCCAATTGCTGGACGAGGCCACCCTTTCCCCCGTCCTCTCGTCGCTTGCCATGGCGCAGCTCACCGCCCCGCGCGAGGTCGAGCCCGCTCTGGCGCGTACCCTCCTGATGCTTCAGAGCTGGGCGCGCATCCAGTCCCTGGCGGCATCCGCGGAGGAGGTCGAAACCCTCAGGAATGCCGTGGTGCAGGACATAGCGAGCGCGCGCCTCGGCTACACGCCGTTCGAGTTCAACATGGTCCGCACCGCCTTTGCGGCCCTCCCCCCGGAGGACCGTGCAGGGTTCCGCGACGCCCTTGTTGGCCGCATGGGCGAAGCGGTCGCCAATTCCTTCATTCCCCAGCCGAGCAGTTGAACCGGCACTGAAGCCAGACCGGCAAGGCGAGAATGAAGCTCCTCGGCTATTTCAAGGAGATTGACGGCCTCAGAGCCTTTGCCGTCATGGCCGTCATCACCTTCCATTTCCAGAAGTCGATACTTCCGTTCGGCTATCTCGGCGTCGATGTATTCTTTGTCATTTCCGGCTTCGTCATCAGCCAGTCCATATGGAAAAGGATGGATGAAGGACGGTTCGCCATAGATGATTTCTTCATGCGGCGATTCAAGCGGCTCTTTCCCGCGCTCGCGCTGCTGGTGATCTCGACCATCTTCTTTTCCGCGTTGGTCCTGCCCAAGCAGACCATCGTTCTTACTGGCGCCGCGGCCCTTGCGGGTGTCTCGAACATCGCTCTTTGGGGCCTCGGCCACGATTACTTCGCCGCTCCGTCGGAATGGAACCCGCTCACCCACACATGGTCCCTGGGCGTGGAGGAGCAGTTCTATCTGGTCTTCCCTTTCCTCCTGGCCTTGTTGTCCGGCAGACCGCTCGTCAGGCTGGTGCTCGCCCTCATCGCTGCGACGAGCCTTGCCGCCTATCTCGCAGCCGGGACATCCTTTCCGACAGCAGCTTTCTATCTGCCCATCTTCCGCTTCTGGGAATTCCTGAGCGGCGCACTGATTTTCTTCGTGCCCCGGCCACAGCGCGAGGACAAATGGTCGCCGCGCCTCTGGCATTGCCTGCAATATGCCCTGTTGGCCGCACTGCTGATCCTCATGGGGACGAACGGCCTCCCGGAAGCGCTGGCGACGGTCCTATGCGCCGCCCTCGCTTGCGGACTTGTGTTCGCCTCCTCCCGTCAAGCGCAGCTCAATCCCCTGCTCTGCCATCCCCTCATGCAGGGCATCGGCAGGATTTCATACGCGCTCTATCTGTGGCATTGGCCGGTGGTGGTTTTCACCAAGCTGCTGGCGCCCCCCGGCCTTCTTCTGCCCCTTTATGCGAGCGCAACCCTCGCCACGGCGACACTCTCATACGTCCTTGTGGAGCGGCCGCTCCGCCGCATGACCTGGCCCTGCCGCCGGGAGCGCATCGTCCTTGCGCTCCCGGCGGCAGCAGCAGCCAGCGCCGTACTGATCGCCGGACTGTGGCTGGCGCGACCCATGCTCTATCTCGGGCCACCGGCGATGCTGGAGCGTTATTTCCTGGTGGAAACCCCATGCCACGCTCCGGGACGCGACGGGTTGCAAACCTGCCTGCGGGACGCAGGGAGCGGTCAGGGTACGGTCTGGCTCCTTGGGGATTCCCATGCCGGCAGCTTCCTTCTCGCGCTCCGTGCGGCGGGCAAGAGCATGGGCATGGGGGTGCAGCACCTGACGGGACGCTCGCTTTATCTGTCGCTGACCAATCGATGCAGCGCCGGCTTCTGCCAGGAGGGCACCGCGAAGGACCTCACGGCCCGCATGGCGGCCGTCTCGAAGCCCGGGGACGTGGTCTTTCTCAGTTTCGTCCGGACCCGGCTTGATCCGAATCTCCGGGCGACCTTCCAGGCATCGCTGGAGACGTTGACGTCAGACCTTTCAGGAATGGGCCTGCATGTGATCCTCATCGAGGACATTCCGAAGGTCTGCGGCGAAGGCGAATTCTTGAGATCCACCTTCGACCCTACCGCGTGCCGGACGCCCCTGAGCCAGTCGCGGCAGGGGCGCCAGCTGCTCTCCGACATCTATTCCGACATCAAGCGGCGTCAGGACGTCGAAATCCTCGATCCTCACGACATGCTGTGCGAGACGGGCGCATCCGCGGAGGCGACGTGCGGGAGCTGGCTCAACGGGCAACTCCTCTATATGGATTCCTCGCCCCATCTCACCGCGGAGCGCAGCGCGGCATTCACCGACTTTTTCCTCGATGCATTGCGCCGGGTGCGCACTTCGGGACAATTGGCGCGATAACTCCATGGCAGGCGGGTGCGCCTTTAACGCCGAACAGGACCAAGGCCGTTTGAAATGATCGAAAGTTCGCGAGTGCTCGTGACCGGCGGCGCCGGTTTCCTCGGCTCCCATCTGTGCGAGAAGCTGCTGGAATCCGGCGCGGAGGTGCTGTGCGTCGACAATTTCTTCACCGGCCAGCGCGCCAATATCAACACGATGCTGGACAGCAAGAATTTCGAGCTGCTGCGCCACGACATCACGCATCCGCTGTTCGTCGAATGCGACGAGATCTACAATCTCGCCTGTCCCGCCTCCCCGGTGCACTACCAGTTCGATCCGGTGCAGACCACGAAGACCAGCGTGCTCGGCGCCATCAACGTGCTCGGCCTCGCAAAGCGGCTGCGCGCGAAGGTGCTCCAGGCCTCGACGTCGGAAGTCTATGGAGACCCCACCGTCCATCCCCAACCCGAGGGCTATTGGGGCAATGTGAACCCCATCGGCAGCCGCGCCTGCTATGACGAGGGCAAGCGCTGCGCCGAGACCCTGTTCTTCGACTATTGGCGCCAGCACCGCTCGCGCATCAAGGTGGCGCGGATCTTCAACACCTATGGCCCGCGCATGAAGCTGAATGACGGCCGCGTCGTTTCCAACTTTATCGTGCAGGCGCTGCGCGGCGAGCCCCTCACGCTCTATGGCGATGGCTCGCAGACACGCTCCTTCTGCTATGTGGACGACCTCATCGACGGGCTCGTCCGGCTGATGCGGACGCCGGACGAGGTGACGGGGCCGATCAATATCGGCAATCCCAGCGAGTTCACCATGCGCGCGCTGGCCGAGACGGTGATCGACATTACCGGCTCGCCGTCGGAGATCGTCACCAAGCCCTTGCCCGAGGACGATCCCAAGCAGCGCCGCCCCGATATCTCGCTTGCCGGAGAAACGCTGGGCTGGCAGCCCACAGTGCCGCTCCGCGAGGGCCTCATCCGGACCATCGCCTATTTCGACGCCCTCCTTTCGAAGGGATCGCCGGAACTGGCGCGCCCCTGAGCCGCCTCACACATTCGAGGCGGACAGCGCCTCGGCGGCGAGGAAGGCGAAGGTGAGGGCGGGGCCGAGGGTGATGCCGGGGCCGGGATAGGTGCCGTCCATCACCGAGTTCACGTCATTGCCCGCCGCATGAAGGCCGGGAATGGGCGCGCCCTGCGTATCCAGCACCCGCGCGGCCCCGTCGACCGCAAGGCCGGCGGCGGTGCCGAGCGTGCCGGGATAAAGGGTGACCCCATAGAAAGGCGGGCGGCGGAGTGGGGCGACGCAGGGATTGGGCTGGCGCGCCGCATCGCCCATGTGGCGCTGATAGGCATCCCTGCCGCGCCCGAAGGCAGGATCGCGGCCCTCGTCCGCACCGGCATTGAAAGCGGCCACCGTGCGCTCCAGCCCGGCGGGATCGATACCGAGCTTCACCGCCAGTTCCGCCAGCGAGCCGCCCTTCACCAGATAGCCGCTTTTCTCCTCCGCCTGCGTGGACAGGGCGAAGGGCTTGATGGTGCCGAGACCGTAGGATTTCAGGAAATCCGCATCGCAGACGAGATGGCAGGGCACCGCGCCCGCAGCCAGCATGTCCTCCACGAACTGGTGGTAGGAGCGCGCCTCGTTGGCGAAGCGGTGCCCGCTCCTGTCCACCGCGATGGCGCCCGGCTTGCCCCGGTCGGTGACCGTGTGGGGATGGGGGCGCCCGCCCGGCGGCAGCGAGACCGGCACCCAGAAGGCATTGCCATGGGCCTGCCGCCCCATCACGCCGCCCACTGAGGCGCCGAGGCGCAGGCCATCGCCAGTGTCGCCCGCATCGGCGGCGGAATAGGTGGATGCCTTTCCGGGCAGGAGGGCCGGCGCGAGACGTCCGCAATGGGGAAAGCCGCCTGCGGCCAGCACCACGCCACGCCGCGCGCGCAGCGTGCGCCCCTCGCTTGAGGTCACCCCGGCGACGCGCCCGTCCTCCTCCACCAAGGCGGAAACCGCCGCGCCGGTCTCGATCCTGACACCCGCATCGAGCGCCGAGGCCAGAAGGCGCGCCACCAGTGCGTTGCCGAGATAGAGCGTGGTGCCACGCGCATGGGACAGGCGCTGGCCGGCATACCGGGCGGTGAGCTCCGCCACCCGCGCGAAGGAACGCAGGGATTTTCCGGCCTTTCGGAAATGGGGGATGTCCGCCCGGTCCACCATCATCCCGCCGAACAAGGTGAAGGCGGGCAGAGGGGGCTTCACGCGGGCGAACCAGGGGCCGAGCGCGCGCCCGTCGAACGGCAGGGGCTCCAGCACCCGCCCGCCCAACGTGGCGCCGGGCCGGTCGGGATAATAATCCGGATAGCTCTTGACCGGCCGGAACCGCGCCTGCGTGCGCTGCTCCAGAAAGGCGATGGCGCGGGGGCCGGCTTCAAGGAAGGCCCGGCGCAGGGGCGTGGCGGCCGCGCCCAACGCGTCGAGATAAAGCTCCGCCGCCGCGATGCTGTCCTGCGCGCCCATGGCGCGCATGTGCGGGTTGTCGGGGATCCACACCATGCCGCCGGAGATGGCGGTGGTGCCGCCCACCGTGTGGTCCTTCTCCAGGACCCGCACATCCAGCCCCGCCGCCGCGCAGAAAACCGCCGCCGCAAGCCCTCCGGCCCCGGACCCGACCACGATCACATCGCAGACCGCATCGGCGCCGGCCATGGCATTCCCTCCGTTTTATTCTTTATGTGAAACGTGAATTCTCGATATCAAATCTGCCTTCCGATGCAAGGCTCCAGCCCGAGAATGGAAGAGATCCAGGGCCAGCTTACGTGGCCAATCCGAACTTTCCTATCTCTCACACTGTGAGTGTTGATATAATAATGATGAATTAAAGTGGCCCGACGCAGTAAGCCCGTTGGCGCCGTGGGTCCGTTCAAGCGGATGCAGTGCCCAAGGCGATCGTCGCCCTGGTCGCCGTCACGGCCCGGGGCAAGGCACAGCAAGTGCACGGACAGGAGATCTGGCCCAATGCGAGTTGGCCTGATTTCGGGCTTCACGAAGGATTGTCATCCCCGGACCTGATCCGGGGATCTTTCGAAGGTCCGCGACATGGGCGGGAGATGGCCGGGTCAAGCCCGGCCATGACGCGACCGGCGGGCGGCGGCGCGCCAGACGCCACCGCCCAGCCCATCACATCGCAGTCGCGCCGCCATCCACGCGGAGGCTGGAGCCGGTGACGAGGCGGGCGGCGGGAGATGCGAGATAGAGCACCGCTCCCGCCACGTCCGCAGGCTGGAGCCATTCCTTCAAGGGAATGCTCGCCATGGCGGCGTCGCGATAGGCCGGGTCCTGGAAGAAGGGCGCCGTCATGGGCGTCTCGACCACGGTGGGCGCCACCGCATTCACGCGGATCTTGCTGGGCGCAAGATCAATGGCCATGGACTTGGTCATGCCCTCGATCGCGTGCTTGGTCATGGAATAGACCGTGCGGCGCGGGCCGCCCACATGCCCCACCTGGGACGAGATGTTGACGATGGAGCCGCCGCCGCCCTGCGCCACCATCGCCGCCGCCGCCGCCTGCGCCACCTTGAAGGCGGCGCGGATGTTGAGGGCGATGAGCATGTCGAGGGTCTCGTCGTCCACATCGAGCACATATTGCAGCTTGTTGGTGCCGGCATTGTTCACCAGCACGTCGAGCCGCTTCAGCCCCTTGATGCGGGCCGGCAGGGTATCGCCCCGCACGTCCTCGATCCAGGGCTCGATGCGGCCCGGAGCTTCCTGCTCCAGGCTCGCAAGGTCGGCCGCCGTGCGCGCCACGGCGATGACGTGTGCGCCCGCCCCCGCAAGGGCAAGGGCGCAGGCGCGCCCGATGCCCTTGCCGGCCCCGGTGACGAGGGCCGTCTGGCCCTCGAGAACGCCCGAGCTCACTTGATCGCCTGCGGGTTGATGGGCGAGCCCGTGCCGCCGGTGATGACGAGCGGCGGGCCGACGAACAGGAACTCGAACACGCCGTCGGCGGCACAATCCTCAGCCAGCTCCTTCAGGAAGAAGATCTCGCCCATGGTGAGGCCCATGGCCGGGATCACCACCCAATGCCAGGGCTGGAACACTTCGGTGGTCTCGTTGGGACGCACTTCCACGCCCCAGGTGTCGGAGCAGATGGCGGCGATCTGCTTGTCCTGGCACCAGTAGCAATTCTCGAACTTCACGCCCGGCGCGTCGCCGCCCGCATAGCCGCCCCACTCGCCGGTCTTCAGGCGCTGCTCCATCTGGCCGGTACGGACGATGACGAAGTCGCCCTTGCGGATCTCGACGCCCTGGGCCTTGGCCACCGCGTCCAGCTCGTCGTTGGAGATGCCGTAGCCGTCTTCCAGATACTCGACCTTCTTGAAGCGGGCGACGTCCAGCAGCACGCCGCGGCCGATCATCTTGTTGCGGGTGTGCTCAATGCCGTTCTTGTGCACGCCACCAGAGTCCACCAGCTTCGCCTCGAAGCCGTTGTACATCTTGTCCTCATAGAAGACGTGGCCGAGCGAATCCCAGTGGGTCGCGGCCTGGACCGGCATGTTCAGCGCGTCATCCGCATAGCGGATCTTGTTGGTCTCGTCGAAGCGGCCGGCAATGGCGTCGGTGCCGGTGGCGAGCATGGTGTGGATGGGGTTCCAGCGGCCGCCGAACAGGCCGTTCTGGGGGCCCGAGGAGCCGAGCGGGATGCCGAGCGCGAAGGCCTTGCCCTTCTTCACCAGCTTGGTGGCGTCGACGATGTTCTCAGGGGTGACGTGATTGAGCGTGCCGATCTCGTCTTCCTTGCCCCAGCGCCCCCAGTTGGAGAGCTTTTCCGTCGCTTCGGCGATCGCCTTCTTACCGACCTTGATATCCATGGGTCTTGTCCTCTCGGGTTTGAAACGAAGGCGGCTCAAACGCCGCCGAGATAAAGCTTGCGCACGATGTCGCTGTCCTTCAGCGATTGCGGGTCGTCGGCGGACAATTCGATGCGGCCGTGCACCAGCACGTAGCCGCGGTCCGCGATGCGGATGGCCTGGGGGAAGTTCTGCTCCGCCATCAGCACGGTGAGGCCGAGCCGCTGCTTCAGCTCGGCGATGGTGTCGATGGTGCGCGCCACCAGGATGGGCGCGAGGCCCACGGACGGCTCGTCCACCAGCAGGATCTTGGGCAGCGTCATCAGCGCCCGCGCGATGGCGAGCATCTGCTGCTCGCCCCCGCTCATGGAGCCGGCAAGCTGGGAGCGGCGCTCCTTCAGGCGCGGGAAGGCGTCGTAGCAGAAGGCGAGACTCTCATTGCGCCTCGGCCGCGCCGCCGCCCGGAAGGCGCCGAGCAGCAGGTTCTCCTCCACCGTGAGCTTGGGGAAGAGGCGCCGGCCTTCCGGCACCAGCGCGATGCCGAGGCCGATAATGTCCTCGGTGGCGCGGCCGGCGAGGTCGTACTCCACATTGTCGATGGTGGCGCGCACGGTTCCCTGCGTCGGGCGCACCTGCCCGGTCACGCACTTGATGAGCGTGCTCTTGCCGTTGCCGTTGGTGCCGAGCAGCGCGACGGTCTCGCCGGAGCCCACCTTCATGTCGATGCCGGTGAGCACGCGCACCGCGCCATAGCCGGCGTGGAGGCCCTCTATGGTGATGCTATTGGCCAAGGTAAGCCCTTTCCACGTCCTCGTGCCGCATCACCTCGTGGGGATCGCCGTCGGCAATCTTCTTGCCCGCCACCAGCACCACGATGCGCTGTGAGAAGCGCATGACGGCGCGCATGATGTGCTCGATGAGGATGATGGCGATGCCCTCCCCGTTGAGGCGCTCCAGCAGCTCGACGATCTCGTCCACCTCGCTGTCGGAGAGGCCCGCCATGGCCTCATCGGCGATGAGGAGGCGCGGGCTTGCGGCGAGCGCACGGCCCAGCTCTAGCTTACGTAATTCCACCTGGCTGAGGTCCTTCGGGCTCCAATAGGCCTTGGGGCCGAGGCCGATGCTCTCCAGGATCTCCAGCGCCTTGTGCTCGCTGCCGCCAGCCGGCGGCTGGGCGAGCGCGAAGCGCAGCGGCACCTGCACGTTCTCGATGACGCTGAGCTTCTTGAACGGGCGCGGGATCTGGAACGAGCGCACGAGCCCCTTGCGCGCCCGCTGCCAGGCGGGAAGGCCGGCGATGCTGCTGCCTTCGAACGAGATGGTGCCGCGCTCCGGGGTCAGCGCGCCGGTGAGGCAGTTCACGAAGGTGCTCTTGCCCGAGCCGTTGGGGCCGATAAGCCCCACCCGCTCGCCGGGCGCCATGGCGAAGTCCACCGTGTCCAGCGCCGTAAACCCGCCGAACTGCTTGGTGACCCCCTTGGCTTCGAGGATGGGCGCGGCGGCGTGCGATCGCGATGTCATGATCATGTCCGCCTCCCCTTCCAGGCCCGGACGAGGCCGACCACGCCCAGCGGCGCCACGGTGACGAACACCACCAGCACGATGCCGACGATGAGCAGGTTGGCGGCGGAGGAGATGGTGACGGTGAGCACCTGCTGGGTGGTGCCCAGCAGCACCGCGCCCAGCACCGGCCCCCACCATGTGGCCGTGCCCCCGATGAGCGGCATGGCGATGGCGTTCACCGCGATGGCCAGCGAGAAGGCGGAGGGCGGGTCCACATAGGTGATGAAGTAAGGAAAGGGTGCGCCCGCCATGCCCATGAAGGCGCCGCACAGCGTGGTGGCGAGCAGCTTCAGCCGCAGCCCCGGCACCCCGCTCGCCTCGGCTGCAAGCTCGTCGTCGCGGATGGCGGCGAGCCCCATGCCGATCCAGGACCGCTCCACCGCCACCGCCACCATCACGGCGACGATGGCGAGCACGGTCATGACCACCAGCAGGTACTGCACATAGGTGGTGAACGGCGCCAAAGCGTCGGGCCGCATCATGTAGGCACCGCGCGAGCCGCCGACGAAGCTCCAGTTCACGATCAGCGTCTGGAGCACCACCGCCATGGCGAGGGTGGCGATGGAGAAGAACACGCCGCGCAGGCGCAAGGTGAGATAGCCGGTGCCGAGGCCCAGCAGCCCCGCCACCACGCCGGCGGCGAGGATGGCAATGGGCAGCGGCACGTCCGCCAGCTTCTCCAGCGCGATGGTGGTGTAGCAGCCCACCGCGAAGAAGCCCGCGGTGCCGAAATTCACGTAGCCCGCATAGCCGCCGAGGATGTTCCAGCCGGTGGCGAGCACGATGTACTGCATGATCACGTAGGCGAGCAGGAAATAGTACTCGCTCACCTGGCTGCCCAGCAGGATCTCCACGGCGACGATGGCGGCGCCGACGAGAAGGATGGGCCAGGAGAAGGGCTTGGGGACCCGGCGAAGGGCCGGGGGCGCAGCGGAAGAATGGATGGCGGTCATCGGCCGAGAATCCCCGCAGGTCTGAAGGCGAGGGTCAGCAGCAGCAGCCCGAAGGCGACCGCCGGAGACCAGGACGGCCCGAAGAAGGTGGAGGTCATGGTCTCGGCGATGCCGAGGATCATGGCCGCGATAAGGGTGCCGGGAAGGCTCGTCATGCCGCCGAGCACGCAGATGGCGAACGCGCGGCCGATGAACTCACGGCCGATGGACGGCTCCACGGACTGGATGACGATGAGCAGCATGCCGGCGACGATGGCGCTGGCCACCGCGATGCCGAAGGCGATCTCCTTGGTCTTGATGGGGTTCGCCCCGACGAAGCGCACCGCCTCCAGGTCCTGTGCCACCGCGAGGATGGCGCGGCCGGTGAAGGTCTTGGACAGATAGAGCTGGATCGCCACCAGCATCGCGACACCGGCCACGCAGGGCGCGGCGAGCCGCAGCGGGATCTGGACGAAGCCGATCTCGTAGGTCTTGGCGAGATAGGGCAGATCGATGAGGCGATAGTCCACGCCGAAGATCAGGACCAGGCTGATCTCCACGATGAACATGATGCCGAAGAAGAAGGCGAGGCCCTGGAGGGAGTCATCTCCCCGGCGCTCGAAGAAATGATAGTAGGCGCGATAGAAGTAGCGCCCGAAGACGAACCCCACCACCGCGAACAGCCCCGCCGACAGGAACGGGTCGATGCCCAGGCTGTTGATGGAGAGATACGCGAGGAACGAGCCCAGCACGATGAAGGCCGGGTGGGCGATGTTGACGATATCCAGCATGCCGAACGCGATGGTCACCCCGATCGCCACGGCGGCATAAAAGCCACCGAGCATGATCCCGGAGGCCACTGCGTTCAGCAGCAGGTCCCAGCTAAAGTCCATGTCCGTCCCCGGTTCGGCGGCGTGCGGGCGCAGCCCGGCGTGCCGCCTCGGTTCAAGGTGGCGGGCAAGCTCCGGGCGGCGGCTTCCGCCACCCGGAGCATTCTGATTTACGAGCCTTGATCGGCGCGACTACTTGGAGGCCGCGCTGAACGGATACTTCAGGGTGCCGGACTTGAACTTGTCCGGATAGATGATCACCTGCTTGCCCGCTTCCTTGAACTGGGCGAGGTCGTTGCCGACGATGCCCTGGTACTGGACCCAGAGGATGCGCGGCTCGGCCCATTCGCCCCGCTGGCCGAACTTGATGTCGCCGGCGATGGTCTTGAAATCGGTGCTGCGGATGTAGTCCGCGAGCTTGGCGTCATCGAGCGACTTCGTGGCCTCGACCGCCTGCCCGAGGATCTGAAGCTCCGCATAAGCGAGCGGGGCGATGTAGAAGCCGAGCGGATCGACGCCCTGCTTGTCCGCTTCCTTGCGGTAGCGCACCAGGAAGTCCTCGACGCCGGGGAACTTCATGGTGGGCTCGGGGGCATAAAGGTCGTAGCCCACCACCCCGTTCAGCGACGCCCCGAGCTGAGTCTTGAGAGCCGCCGCCTGGAGGCCGATGAGGCCGCCGCCGAACATCTTCACATTGTCGAGGCCCACCTCGCGCACCGCGCGCACCATGCCGGCCGAATCCGGCGGGTAGGATGCGAGGAACACCACGTCAGGATTGGTGGACTTGATGGCGCGCACCACGGATGCGAACTCGATGGTGTTCGGCGGGTAGGTGCGGTCATAGACGATCTTGAGGCCAGCCTTCTTGGCGTTCTCGCGGGCGCCGGCCAGCGCGATGGCCGGGAATTCCGCGTCACCGCCCACGAGGGCGATGGTCTGCGGCTTCGGGTCCATGGACATGGCCGCCTGGATGAAGCCCTTGGAGAATTCGGCCTGCGCATCCGGGCCGTTGGGCTGCATCTGGAAGTAACGGTCGTAATTGAACTTGTCGTTCGCCGCGAGGCCGAAGAGGGTGATGAACACCTTCTTCTTCTGCATCACGGTGGGCATGGCCGCGACGATCTGGTTGGTGGCATAGCCGGAAACCACCAGCTCCACCTTGTCCACGTCGATCAGCTTGGCATAGATGCCGGGCACGGTGGCCGGGTTGGACTGGTCGTCATAATAGACCAGCTCCACCTTGCGGCCGAGCAGGCCGCCCTTGGCGTTCTGGTCCTCGGCCCAGAGCTGCATGGCGAGCAGCGCGGACTTGCCGAAGGCCGCAAGGCCGCCGGACAGGGCGATGCCCATGCCGATGCGGACGGGCGGCTGGGCGGTCTGGGCAATGGCGGGAAGGCTGGCGCAGGCCAGCCCCGCCGCCGCGAACGCGGCCACGACCGCGCGGCGGGTAATACCTTTAAGGAATCCCATGGCTTTTCCTCTCCTAGGCGACGGCCTGTTCCGGCCGATTGACGGGCTTTTCGCTCCGCTCTTCTCATCACCGCCGGCCGGCTTGGCACCCGTGCCGGCGGTGTGGTCCTGATCGTCAGATATTGGTCTTGTCGGCGCCCTTCAGCTCCAGGATCTCGCGCGCCTCGTCCGGGCTTGCGATCTCCAGGCCGAGGCCTTCGATGATCTTGCGGGCGAGCTTCACCTGGTCGGCGTTCGAGGTGGCGAGCTTGCCCGGCCCGGCCCAGAGGGAATCCTCAAGGCCGACGCGGATGTTGGAGCCCATGGCGCAGGCCATGGCGGCGATGGGGAGCTGGTTGCGCCCGGCGCCGAGCACGGACCAGCGATACTTGTCGCCGAACAGCCGGTCGCAGGTGCGCTTCATGTGCATCACGTCCTCGGGGTGCGGGCCGATGCCGCCGAGGAGGCCGAACACCGACTGCACGAACAGCGGCGGCTTCACGAGGCCGCGGTCGAGGAAGTGGGCGAGGTTGTAGAGGTGGGCGATATCGTAGCACTCGAACTCGAAGCGCGTGCCGTTATCGTAGCAGGTGTGCAGGATATACTCGATATCCTTGAACGTGTTGCGGAAGACGAGGTCGCGCGTGTTCTCGAGATGCTGGCGCTCCCACTCGAACTTGAAGTCCTTGTACTTGTCGAGCAGGTGATAGAGCCCGAAATTGATGGACCCCATGTTGAGCGAGGCCACTTCCGGCTTGAAGGTGGCCGCCGGGAGCACGCGCTCCTCCACCCGCATATAGGGGCTGCCGCCGGAGGTGATGTTGATGACCGCGGAGGTCGCCTGCTTGATGCGCGGCAGGAAGGGGGCGAACGCCTCGGGGCGCTGGTCCGGCTTGCCGTTCTCGGGATCGCGGGCGTGGAGGTGGAGGATGGCGGCGCCGGCTTCGGCGGCGGCCAGCGCATCGGTCACGATCTCGTCGGGCGTGATCGGCAGATACGGGGACATGGTGGGGGTGTGAATCGCGCCCGTGACGGCGCAGGTGATGATCACCTTCCGGGATTTTGCCAACGTTCTCTCCCAATTCGGCGGGTGTCCTCTCCGCCTTATTGATCAGGAGATCAATTCATATTGAGTCGATTGTCAATAGGCGCTGACGGGTCTAAACGATGTGACAGGCGCCCTCGAAGGCGGCCCGCCGGAGGAAGGCGTGAAGAAACCGATCCCACTGAAGGAAAAGGGCGTGCGCGGCGCGCCGGCAAAGTCCCCCGTCAAGCGGCCCTCCCCCGCACCCGCCTCGATCCGGGCGTGCGCACGCGCATGATCCTCGACGCCGCGGTGGAATTCTTCGCCGAGCACGGCTTCGAGGCGCAGACCAAGGATCTGGCCGAGCGCATCGGCGTCTCCCAGGGCCTGATCTTCCGCTATTTCGGCACCAAGCAGAACCTCGTGGAGCAGGTCTACCAGAAGGTCTTCCTCCAGCGCTGGTCGCGCACCTGGGAGATGGGGCTGAAGGACCGGACAATGCCCTTCCCCGCCCGGCTGGAGCGCTTCTACCTCTCCTATTTCGATGCGGTGGACGAGTATCATTGGATCCGCGTGTCGCTCTATGCGAGCCTTGCGGGCCACGACATCATCGCCCGGTACATCCAGAGCCACGTCAACGGCCTTCTGGAGATCATCCTGCGGGAGCTGCGCGTCTATCGCGGCCTGCCGGAGGACAGCGCCATCGACCCGCTCGAATTCGAGCTGGTGTGGCACCTGCATTCGACCTTCATCTATTTCCTGGTGCGCAAATACATCCACCGCCTGCCGGTGATGGAGGACAAGGCGGCCATGGTGGCGCGCATCGTCGCTAACTTCCTCAACGAGTTCGCGCCAGTGGCGGCGCCCCGCGCCCGCAAGGCCCCGGTCCGCGCCAAGGCGGCGGCGGGCTAAGATTGTTTCCCTTCTCCCGCAAAGGGAGAGGGCGTCCAATGTGCTTTTGGCGCGAGCGCGCTTTTCCCGCACTTGGCCGGACGCTGCTGGCAGCGTATCCAGGCAACGGCCGGCGCGGACCGGCCTCCTCGAGCGCCTTGAGACATGAAGATACTGGTTACCGGCAGTGCGGGCTTCATCGGCTACCACACGGCGAGAGCCCTGCTGGCGCGGGGCGACGACGTGGTCGGCTTCGATGTGGTGAACGATTATTACGACCCCTCCTTAAAGGAGAGCCGCCTCACCGAGTTGCAAGCGGCCGCCCGCCAGAGCAATGGGGTGTACCAGTTCGTGCGCGGCGACCTCGCCGACAAGACCGCCGTGGATGCCTGCTTCAAGGCCCATGATTTCGACCGGGTGATCCATCTCGCCGCCCAGGCGGGCGTGCGCCACTCCATCACCCATCCGGAAGAGTATGTGGCCTCCAACATCGTCGGCTTCACCAACATGCTGGAAGCGTGCCGGCACCGAAACGTGCCGCACCTCACCTATGCCTCCACTTCCAGCGTCTATGGCGCGAACACGCGCATGCCCTTTTCCGAGCATCACGGCGCCGACCACCCGCTGCAATTCTACGCCGCCACCAAGCGCGCCAACGAATTGATGGCCCATTCCTACAGCCACCTGTTCCGGCTGCCCACCACGGGGCTGCGCTTCTTCACCGTCTACGGCCCGTGGGGCCGGCCGGACATGGCGCTGTTCCTGTTCACCAAGAGCATCCTCGCGGGCGAGCCCATCAAGGTGTTCAATAACGGCCACCACACGCGGGATTTCACCTATGTGGCGGACATCGTGGAGGGCGTGGTGCGCGCCAGCGACCAGATCGCAGCGCCGGACCCGCACTGGAACTCGGACGCGCCCGACCCCGCCACATCCAACGCGCCGTTCCGCATCTTCAACATCGGCAACGACGCGCCGGTGAGCCTGATGGACTATATCGAGGTGCTGGAAGACTGCCTCGGCCGCAAGGCCATCAAGGAGATGCTCCCCGCCCAGCCCGGCGACGTGCCCGATACGCGGGCCGACGTGTCCGCGCTGATGGCGGCGGTGGGCTACCGGCCGACCACCTCGGTGCGCGAGGGCGTCTCCCGCTTCGTGGAGTGGTATCGGGGCTATTACGGGGTGTGAGGGGGCCGTTGCCTTATTCCCTCTCCCGCGTGCGGGGAGGGAGGGGGAAGGGCGCTCGCCTCGGGTCCGGATACGTTGCCCTGCTTGAGGAGCCCCCTCCCCAGCCCTCCCCCGCAAGCGGGAGAGGGAGTCCGCCGCGCCTTATCGCGCCCTACAGCAGCCCGATGGAGATCCACGGCACCGCGGCCACGAAGATGAGGCCGATGAACAGCGCCACCAAATAAGGCCAGATCGCGCTGATGGCCTCGTCAGGCGAGACGTTGCCGATCTTGCAGGCGAGATAGAAGCCAATGCCGATGGGGGGCGTCATGAGGCCGATATTCATGGCCGTGACGATGACCATGGAATACTGGATGTCGTTGATGCCCAGCTTGCGCGCGATGGGGTACATCAGGGGCGCCATGAGCACGATGGCCGGCAGGCCCTCCAGGATGCAGCCCAGCACCAGGAACACGATGATGGAGACGGCCATGAAGCCGATCCACCCGCCCGGCAGGCCGGCCATGATGTTCGCCAGTTCCTGCGCGATGCCGGCCTGGGTGATGGCCCAGGCCATGGCGACGGCACAGGCGAGGATCATCAGGATGGTGCCGGTGAGCGCGGCGGTCTCCACCAGCATGGAATAGAAGGTGCGCAGCGTGATGCCGCCATAGAGCACGATGCCGATGAAGAAGGCATAGACCACCGCGAAGGTGGAGACCTCGGTGGCCGTCGCCATGCCGCTGGAGACGGCGCTGCGGATAAGGAAGGGCAGCACCAGCGCCGGCAGTGCCACCAAAGCGGCGCGCAGCACCAGCGCGCCGGTGGGCCGCCGGACGCCGCGCATGTCCTCGTCCCGCGCCTTGAAGCGCGCCAGCGCGGCAAGGGCCGCGAGCAGCACCATGGCCACCACGAAGCCGGAGGTGAAGAGGGCGGCGATGGACACGCCCGCCACCGAGCCCAGCACGATGAGCACGATGGAGGGCGGCACCGTGTCCGCCATGGCCGCGCCCGTGGCGAGCAGCGCGATCATCTCCTTGGGCTTGTGGCCGCGCCGCTTCATCTCCGGGAACAGGGCCGGGGCCACGGTGGCCATGTCGGAGACCTTGGAGCCGGAGATGCCCGAGACCACGAACAGCGAGCCCAGCAGCACATAGGACATGCCCGCCTTCACATGGCCGAGGAGCGAAGCGAGGAAATCGACGATGGCCTTGCCCATGCCGGTGGAGTCGAGGATGCAGCCCAGCAGCACGAAGACCGGCACGGAGAGCAGGATGAGGCTCGACATGCCCTCGTCCATGCGCCCGATCATCACGAAGACGGGCACGCGGGTGGCGAAGGCGAGATAGGCCAGCGTGCCGATGCCGAAGCAGAAGGCGATGGGCACGCCGCCCGCGAGGCACAGGGCGACGAAGCCCACCAGGAACAGGATGATGCTGAGATTGCCCGCCTTGATGAGCGCGGGCGAAGCCAGCCACAGCGCGCCGAGCACAAGGCCGATGAGGACGAGGCTGACGAGGATGTCGCGCAGCGTGCCGCGCTTCACCGCCTGCGCCACCGCCAGCGCTGCCATGCCGCAAACGCCCACCGGCAGCGCCGCCGCGCGATAGCTGCCGGAGATGTTGAGCGCCGGCGTGGTGATGAAGGATTCCTCCATCATATAGTCGATGGCGGGATAGGCGAGCGCGATGAGGAAGGCGGCGATCAAGAGGAGTGCCAGCGTCTCCACGAAGCCCCTCGTCCCGTCCGGCAGCGCGCGGACGACCAGGGTGAGGCGCAGGTGCTCGTTGCGGTCCAGCGCGATGATGGAGCCGAGCATGGCGAGCCAGATGAAGCAGACGGACGACACCTCGTCGATCCACACCACCGGCAGGGCGAAGAAATAGCGCGAGGTCGCGCCCACCAGCAGCAGGCTCACCACCGCCAGCAGCAGCGCGGCGGCAATGGCCTCGACGGGCCGCATGAAGCGCGAGCCGGAGCGCGGCGCCTCGGTTTCCGAGACGAGGGGCAAGGTGTCTTCGCCTGCCGAAGCCATGTGCGCGATCCGCCGAAAAGAGGTGGCCGGGGCGCGGCGCGCCCCGGCGGGCCGTCAGGAGAGCTTGCCGGAATACTTCTCCAGCAGCGACCAGGCTTCGTCGCCGAACTTGCCCTTCCACTCGGCATAGAAGCCGGCGGAGCGCAGCTTGTCGCGGAAGTCGTCGGGCTTGGTGTCGTTGAACACCATGCCGTTGGTGGTCAGCTCCTTGCGCAGATTGGCGTTGAGCGCGGCGACGTCGGTCCGCTCCTTCTCGCCCGCCGCATTGATGTGCTTCGCCACGATGGGGCGCAGGTTCTCCGGCAGGCGCTCCCAGGCGCGGCGGTTCGCCAGGAACCAGAAGCCGTCCCACATATGGTTGGTGACGGAGCAGTATTTCTGCACCTCGTAGAGCTTCGCCGTGGAGATGATGGCGAGGGGGTTCTCCTGCGCATCCACCACCTTGGTCTGGAGCGCGGTGTAGACCTCGGCGAAATTGATGGAGGCGGGCGCGGAATCGAACGCCTTGAACATGGAGGTCCAGAGCGGGGAGACCGGCACGCGGATCTTCAGGCCCTTGAAGTCCGCCGCGCTCTCGATGGGCTTGGTGGAGGTGGTGGTCTGGCGGAAGCCGTTGTCCCAGATTTTGTCCATGGCGACGATGCCGAACTTGGCGATCTGCCCGCGCACATAGGCGCCCAGATCCCCGTCCATGGCCTTCCACACGGTGTCATAGTCCGGGAAGGCGAAGCCGATGCCGCTCACCGAGGCATTGGGCACGAGGGTGGAGAGGATCAGCGGGGAGAGGGTGAAGAACTCGATGCCGCCGGAGCGCAACTGGCTCAGCATGTCGGTGTCGCCGCCCAGCTGGTTGGACGGGAATACCTTGATCTCCACCTTGCCGTCCGTGTCCTTCTTGATGGCGTCCGCCATCTCGTTGGCGCGGATGTTCATGGGGTGCGAGACGGGCAGGTTGTTGGCGTATTTGTAGGAGAATTCTGCGCCCTGGGCGCGGGCCACGTAAGGCGCGGCCACGCCGCCCACGAGCATGGTGGCGGCGCTCGCCTTCAACAGAGTGCGACGGCTCAGCGACATGACCTCTTCCTCCCTTGGCAGCCCCTGCGGGCCGGCTTCCTCGTGAAGGCCCGTTGCGCGGGCCGTTATTGATGTTCGCGGCGCGCCTCTTGTGGCGGCTCAGGGGCGAGAGATACAGTCTCGCCCAGAACTTGTCGTCGGGTCTCTAGCTCAACTTAAGTATAAGGTCCACATAATGGATCGTCGGGAAGGAAGCGCCATTCCGGTGGTGCCGAAGGGGGGCATCGTCCCCTGCACCAAACGGGTGATGAACCTCGCTCATGTCCTGCGCCAGGCGGCGCGCCGCTTCCCCCATGAGGTCGGCTTCGTGCAGGGCACGCAGAAGGTCACCTGGAGCGAGATGAACGCCCGGGTGGATGCCATGGCGGCGGGGCTCGCCGCGCGCGGCATCAGCAAGGGCGACCGGGTTCTGGTGCAGTCGAAGAACTGCCTTGAGATGTTCGAGAGCATGTTCGCCTGCTTCCGGATCGGCGCGGTGTGGGTGCCCACCAATTTCCGCCAGACGCCGGACGAGGTGGCCTATCTCGCGCAGGCCTCCGGCGCCGCCGCCATGATCTGCCACGTGGACTTCCCGGATCATGTAGTGGCGGCGCGGCGCGATGCGCCGTCCATCGCCACCGTCATCGCCATTGGCGAGGCCCCCTTCGGCGAGAGCTATGGGGCCATAGTGGCGGCCCATCTCGGCGCGGTGGTGAAGCCCGCCGATGTGGAGCATGACGATCCATGCTGGTTCTTCTTCACCTCCGGCACCACCGGGCGGCCGAAGGCGGCGGTGCTCACCCACGGCCAGATGGGTTTCGTCATCACCAACCATCTGTGCGACCTGATGCCGGGCACGACGAACGCGGACGCCTCCCTGGTGGTGGCGCCGCTTTCCCACGGTGCCGGCATCCATCAATTGGTGCAGACCGCGCGGGGGGCGAAGACCATCCTGCTCTCCTCTGAAAAATTCGACGTGGAGGAGGCGTGGCGGCTGGTCGAGGAATGGCGGGTGTCGAACCTCTTCACCGTGCCCACCATCACCAAGCTTCTGGTGGAGCATCCGAGCGTGGATGCCTTTGACCATTCCTCCCTGCGCTATGTGATCTATGCCGGCGCGCCCATGTACCGGGAGGACCAGAAGCGCGCTCTGGGAAAGCTCGGCAAGGTGCTGGTGCAGTATTTCGGCCTGGGCGAGGTGACCGGAAACATCACCGTGCTGCCCCCAGCCCTCCACGAGCTGGACGACGGGCCACACGTGAAGCTGGGTACCTGCGGCTTCGAGCGCACGGGCATCGAGGTGCAGATCCAGGACGATGCAGGCGCGGAGGTGGCGCCGTTCGCCACCGGCGAGATCTGCGTCGCGGGCCTCGCCGTGTTCGCGGGCTATTACAACAACCCCGAGGCCAATGCGAAGGCGTTCCGAAACGGCTGGTTCCGCACCGGCGATCTCGGCCACATGGACGAGGAGGGCTTCGTCTACATCACGGGGCGCGCTTCCGACATGTACATATCCGGCGGCTCCAACGTCTATCCGCGCGAGGTGGAGGAAAAGGTGCTCCAGCACCCCACTGTCGCGGAGGTGGCCATCCTCGGCGTGCCGGACCCCATGTGGGGCGAGGTGGGCGTCGCGGTATGCGTGCCGCGCGCGGGCGCGCAGGTGAAGGAGGCGGAGCTCATTGCCTTTCTCGAAGGCAAGGTCGCCCGCTACAAGCTGCCGAAGCGCGTGTTCGTGTGGGACGCGCTGCCCCGCTCCGCCTATGGCAAGATCACCAAGAAGATGGTGCGCGAAGCCCTGGAGGAACGCGGCCTCCTGCCCCTCGACAAGGCCGCGGAGCGCTCCGCATGAGCGCGCCGCCGCTGCGGCTGCTGACCCATCCCGGCCCCATGGCGCCCGAGCGCCGGGAGAGCCGCGCCGACGCGGCCGCTCGCGCCTTCCGCTTCAGCCTCATGCCGGGGCGCTCGCTGCATGAGGGCCTCGTCGGGGCCATGGGCCGCATTGGTGCGGCCTCCGCCGCCTTCGTGCTCACGGGCGGGGGTTTCGCGCGACTGAAATACTGCATCGCCGCCCCGAACCCGGAGGGGCCCCAGGTGGCGCGCTATTCGGCCCCTATCCCCGCCGGCCCGGTGGGCCTCATCGGCGCCAGCGCGGCGCTGGGGATCGATGTGGAGGGGCAACCCATCGTGCATTGCCACGCTTTGCTCTGCGGGGCGGACGGCGCCGTCTTCGGCGGCCATCTCCTGCCCCATGAGGCGATGGTGGGGGACGAGCCGCCGCTCGTGTTCGCGCGGGCCTTCAGCCGTGTCGCCATCGCCCAGCGGCCCGACGCCGAGACCGCCATGTCCATCTTCCATCCCAAGGTCGCGGAGCCCGCCCATGGCTGACATCCAAGTGGAAGCCGGCCGCACGGGCCGTCTCCTCTATGCGCGGGTGCGGCCCAATGAGGATCTGGTGCGCTCCATCGAAGCCGTCTGCCGCGACCATGGCATCACGGCGGCGCTCGTGCGCGGAAGCCTTGGCAGCCTCACGGAGGCGTGCCTGGAGGTGCCCGGCGGCCGGCAGATCCAGGTCTCCGGCGCTGCGGTGGAGACGCTGACGCTGATGGGCGAGGTGCGCCCCGTAGACGGCACGCCCCGCGCCCGCCTTTCCGGCACCGTCTCCGACGCGGACGGCCGGGTCTTCGGCGGGCGCTTCGTGGAAGGCCGCAACCCGGTCTGCGTCACCTTCGAGGTCGCGCTGGAGGAATGGATACCATCCCCTCCCCCGCTCGCGGGGGAGGGGGAGCCTCAGACCAAGGAGAAAAGAACGTGCCACATAGCGGAAGCGTCCTGGTAACCGGCGGTGCCTCCGGCATCGGCCTCGCGCTGGTGGAGGAATTGCTTAGGGAAGGCTGGCGCGTCATCGCATCCGACGTGGTGCGGGCCAATATCGAGGCTGCCGGACAGCAGCTCGCCGGCTATGGCAACCAGCTCCGCTTCGCCGAATTCGACGTAGCCGACGAAGCCGCCGTGGTGGAGGCCATCGCCGCCGCCGACCGGGATTTCGGCCCGCTCAAGGGCGTCGTCAACTGCGCCGGCATCGCCCGCGACGTCCCGGCGCTGGAGACCTCCGCCGAGCTGTTCCGCAAGATCCTGGACGTGAACCTCGTCGGCACCTTCCTGGTGGCCCGGGAGGCGGCCAAGGCCATGAAGGCCAATGGCGGCGGCTCCATCGTGAACATCGCCTCGGTCTCCGGCCAGCGCGGCAATCTCGGCCGCGCGGCCTATGGCTCCTCCAAGGCGGGCGTCATCCTCCTCACCCAGGTCATGGCGGTGGAGCTCGCCACCGCGAACGTGCGCGTCAACGCCATCGCCCCGGGGCCCATCGAGACGCCCCTGGTTAAGGCGCTCCACACGGACGAGGCGCGCGCCGCCTGGATGCAGACCGTTCCCATGAAGCGCTACGCCGCGCCCGCTGAGGTCTCCGGCGCCATCGCCTTCCTGCTGGACGGGGAGAAATCCGGCTTCGTCACCGGCCAGACCATCGGCGTCGATGGCGGCTTCCTGGCCGGCGGCCTCATCGGCTTATAGTGCGTGGGAACGGCGGCCCGGCCGAGGCTTCGCGGCGCTGGCCGCCCTCCCCAGGATAGGTTCGTCATCAAGGCGACTTAACATCCGCGATCAAATCAAGCTTGATATGCACCTTCGAGTATTCATCGCCGGTACGTTCCATTGACCATTGGTGATCCACCGAGCGCCTCTTGAGCGCGCCTTGCGGAGCCGACCATATGATCTCCGAAAGCGGCCCCTCCTCGCTCCTCGCCCTCGATGCGCTCCAGGTGGAGGTCATCACGGACAATGTGAGCGATTCCTATGTCTCCAAGACCCAGTTCGCGGTCTCGGAATTCTCCAATGTGATCCTCGGCGGCGCGAAGGAGATTTCAGGGGAGACGCTGCTGGCCGCCAATCTCGGCTACGGCCTGCGCCTGCGCTCGAGGGTCGGGGACACCGAGCATGTGATGCTGTTCGACACCGGGCCGGAAGGCGCGATCTTCCTGCGCAATTGCCGGAACCTCTCCCTCGACCTCGGGGAGGTCGAGGAGATCGCCGTCACCCACGGCCATTGGGACCATATGGGCGCGCTGCCCGACGCCATCGCGGCCATCGTCGCGGAACGCGGGGCGGTGACGGTGCACGTCAATCCCGACATGTTCAACGAGCGCGGCGTGGTGCTGAAGAGCGGCACCGTCATTCCCGTCGCCAACGTGCCGACGGTTGAGGACATGGAGGCGTTGGGCGCCACGGTGGTCAATGACCGCGCCGAGCGCCTGCTGCTGGACGGGCATTTCTATTATAGCGGCGAGATCCCCCGCGTGTCCGCCTTCGAGAAGGGCCGCGTCGACCACCTCTGCCGCACCGGCCCCGGCGCGAACTGGCAGCCCGATCCGCTGCTCATGGACGAGCGCATGCTGCTCGCCCATGTGCGCGGGCTGGGCCTCATTGTCTTCAGCGCGTGCTCGCACGCCGGCATCGTGAACGTATGCACCCAGGTGCGCCAGCTGTTCCCAGACCTGCCCATCCATGCGGTGCTGGGCGGCCTGCATCTCGGCGGCGTCATGGAGCGCATCATCCCCGAGACGGTGGAGGGGCTGAAGCCCTTCGACATTCGCTACATCATCACCGGCCACTGCACCGGCTGGCGTGCGCTCGCCGCCCTTGCCGAGACGTTCGGCGACCGGGTCAGCCAGTCCGCCGTGGGCACCACCTACGTGTTCGAGCAGACCGGCCGGCCCGCCGCGTGATGGCACCCTTGAACGTCAGGACCTTCCGGCCGCCCGTGCTGCCGGCGGGACAGAAGCTGCCGGTCACCATCGTCACCGGCTTTCTCGGCAGCGGAAAGACCGCCCTTATCAATCACATCCTCTCCTATGCAGAGGGATTGCGGGTGGTCGTGCTCGTGAACGAGTTCGGCGAGATCGGCATCGACGGAGACCTCGTCATCGCCGCCGAGGCGGGCATGGTGGAGCTGAGCAATGGGTGCATCTGCTGTTCGGTCAATGACGATCTGGTGGATGGGCTGGTGCAGGTGCTCAGCCGCGAGGACCGGGTGGACCATATCGTCATCGAGACCTCGGGCATTGCCGACCCGCTGCCCGTCGCCCTCACGCTCCAGCGGTCCGAATTCAGAAGCTGCCTCCGCCTGGACGCCATCATCGCCGTGGCGGACGCCGAGCAGTTCAGCCTCGATATGTTCGACGGCGTCGCCGCCCGCAGCCAGCTCGAAAACGCCAATGTGGTGCTGGTGAACAAAACCGATGTGGCCACGCCCGCACAACTGGCCTCAGTGGAGGCAAGGCTCGCCGCGATCAATCCGAATGCCAGTATCGTGCGCACCCTGCGCTGCGCATTGCCTCTGCCACTGATCCTCGACGTGGGCGCGGCCCCATCGATCGCGGCGGAGCCGTTCTATTGCCATGGGGCGGCGGACGGCTTCACATCGATCGCGTTCGAAAGCGACATCCCGTTTTCCCTGGCGAGGTTCCAGGCTTTCCTCGACCGGGACAGGCCGCCCGGACTGTTCCGGGCCAAGGGGTTCGTTTCCATGGTGGAGACCGGCCGCCGCTATGTCTTCCACCTCGTGGGCGGGCGCTTCTCGGTGGAGGAGGACAAAAGCGAAAGCCAAATGGCGAACCGGCTGGTGCTGATCGGCCGCGACCTCGATCGCGACCATCTCATCGCCCGGCTCAATGACTGCCTCGCAGTAAGTGCACTCGCCTCGGTAGGCCAGCCGCGCCCCTGAACATCCCTCCCCGATCCGTCAGCCGCTGGCGAGGCCCCGGCAGATCACGGAGGGCATGAGGCGGTCGACGGCGCGGCGGACGATCTCGGCCTGCCGGGGTGACAGGTTCTGGTCGATCTCGGACAGGGCCGCCCCGAACATCAAAGCGTGGATCGCCCGCTCCTGCGGCTCCTCCACCTTCTCCCCTGCCGCCAAACGCGCGTCGAACCTGTCCGTCAATTGCTGCAGGTTGAGCATGGCGCCGGAGAAGGCGCGCCATGCCGGCATCTGGCTCGGGCTGATCTCCGCCTCGCGGGCCAGAGTCTCAAGGCGCACCGTGAGATCATCCGGCGCCGTCACGGGCCTTGCCGCGGCGCTCCGCGCGGTCCCGAAGCCTTCGGTGTGGCCCAGACCCGAAACGCCGAATGCGATGAAGCCGAGCGACGCGACCACGCAGGCCGTGGCGGCGACCGGATTCCGTGTGACGAAAGACGCGAGCCTGACCATAAAAATCCCGGAAACGGACGCGCCACAAAAGTGCATTCCGTTGGAAAACTTCTGGAGATTGCACACGAGGACCATAAAGAGATGCAGGAAATCGTTGCTCTTTTCAACAACTTCCCTTACCGTCGCCACAATCAGTAAAGTTTTGCCAACTCTTTTTCGCGTTTTCAGCCGCTGCATTCTCTGCGGCGTGCCCGCGTATGCCTGCGGTGATTTAATACCGCCTTGAGCTTAGCCTTATCTACTGCTCCGCTGAAGGTATTTTCGCATGAGCCTTGGCATGATCCTCAGCTCCGTTGCCCTTGGCGTTTCCTTCATCATCACGGCCTTCAAGTTTGCCGACTGGCTGCTCCATTCGGACCCCGGCACTCTTGTGCGCACCGGCCGGTGGCTGATGTTCGGTGCGGCGGTCGCCTCCGTGCCCAGCCTCATCCTGCTTCTGATCTACGAGCAATACACTGCCGCCATGGTGCTGGGCGCCGCCATGCTGGCGGTGCCGGCCTTCCTCAACTGGCGCGCCTTCGTGCCGCGCCGGAAATTCCGCCCCATGTGGCAGGAAGGGCAGCCCCCGGAGGATGAGATGCGCGGCGACTTCGGCCAGCCGCCGCCCGACCCCGAGCTGGTGCGCCGCGCGGCCATCGTGCTGGAGGATTATCTCGTCCACGCCGGCTATCCCGAAATCTCCTCGCGCATCGATTCCGGCGCAGCGCCCCGCACCCAGCGTCGCGCAGCGCCGACGGACCAGGGCGAGATGAGCCCCGAAGAGGCACTCGACGTGCTCGGCCTGGAGCCGGGCGCCTCGGCCGCCACGGTGCGCGCCGCCCACCGGCGCCTGGTGCAGCTCGTCCATCCTGACCGGGGCGGCTCCAATTATCTCGCGTCCAAGATCAACCACGCCAAGGAAGTGCTCCTGGCGGAAGCGGCGCGGAAGGCGCCGGCCCGCAGCGGAACCCGCAGGACGACGAAGCGCACGACAAAGGACGTGGAACCGTAAGGACCTTCGGCGCACGAGCCGGGGGCGAATATTTTTCGAAACTGGATTGTCGATTGGCAGGAGGGCTTGGGGCATGAACGAGTTCAGCAAACCTGCGAAAGCGGAGGACGCGGAGCGCCTTGATATCGGGCTTCCGCTGCCGGAGAGCGAGACCGGCGCCAGCGTGCCGGCCGCGCGCGCGGACGTGAACGCCTTCCTCGCCCGCCGTTCGGAAGTCACACGGTCCGATCACGAGGAATTCCAGGCCTATCTGCGCGAGAAGCAGGCCCATGCCCTGGCGGCGAAGGCCGAGGCCGCGCCGCCAGTGCTGGAGAAGGAAAAAGAGCCCATCTTCACCCGCCGCAACATGTTCAAGATGGCGGCCGCCACCGCCATTGCCGGCGAGACGGCGGCGCTCGGCTACCACGCGGTGCAGAGCGGCGCGCTCGGCGCCCTGGGGGTGGGAACGGGACAGGGCCAGAGCGCCGGGAGCGCCGTGCTCGCCCAAGCGCAGAATGCGCCCATCACCCGCGAGCTCATCGATTCCCGCGCCAATTTCGACGGGCGCAGCCTCGGCAAATGGGTTGCCGTGCTCCCCACCAAGATGGGCGGCGGGGCCTATGCGCTGGACCTCAACACCAACCGGGTGATGTCCTCCATCTGGTATTGGAATTATGGGGACTTCAACCCCATTTCCCACCATCTGTGCGCCTTCCCGAGCGCCGATCCGTACAACAGCTTCGAGTTCGTCAACAGCACCCAGGGCGGCAAGAACTCGCTGATCTACGGCATCCCCACCAACATCACGGAGCCGGGGCCCGGCTTCAACATTTACCGGGTCCGCTATGACGGCGCGCAGATGCAGCTGATGGAGAATGTCTCCGAGACCACAGGCCTCGGCCTCGGCGTGCACGTCACCATCAATCCCAAGGATGCCCAGTCCTATTTCGTCACCGACGGGCAGAAGGACATCGCCGCCTGCTTCGACCGCACCACCTCGCGGGTGAAGGCGGCGCTGAAGTTCGACTGGGTGGCCAACTCCACCCAGCTCGCCCGCGCCTGGCAGGATGGCGGCGTGCTGAAGATCTCCAAGATCTATCCCGACGCCGCCACCGGCCGATACGACTATCTCGGCACCAAGGGACAAAAGATCGAGTGGGAGATGGTGCCCATGGGCGAACTCTTCGTCGAGGAAGGCACGCTTCCCGGCGACGATCCCATGGGCCTTTCCGGCGCCGACGGCACCATCTGGCACCCCACCGGCCGCTGGGCCGCCACCGTGGTGCGTCTGTGCGGCGGCATCGTCATCCTGGACGCGGAGAACAATTTCGACCCCGTCGCCTTCCTCCAGTTCAACACCAACTCGCAGGACCAGTACGAGGTGGTGAAAAAGGACAAGGACCATTGGGAGGTGACCTTCGACAAGATCCACTCCCCAGGCCACGAGATCGGCTTCTCCCCGGACGGGCGTTTCCTGTGCATGATGAACAATCTGCGGGAGAACAATTGCTCGGTCTTCTCCAGCGCGGACCCGGACCCGCGCAACTGGAAGAAGATCGCCCACGTGGAGGACCCGCTGTGGCGCGGCAAGTATCCCAATCCCTTCCACATGGTGTTCTCGCTGGATTCCAAGAAGCTCTATCTCTCGGTGCTGCACCCCTCGCCCGCTTCCAGCGGCGTGATGGTGGTGGACACCGACACCTGGACCATCAAGAAGGAAATCCAGGGCATTGGGCCGGATCTCCAGACCCCCGCCATCACCTATGACGGCAAGTATGTCATCGTGCCCTTCAGCGGCTTCCAGCGCCTCTCCAGCGGCATCGCGGTGATCGAGACCGCCACGGATACGCTCATCGGCATCCTGCCCAGTTCCGGTGGGCACCATGACTGCGTGATCGTGCCCACGGAACTGGCGCACATGAAGCACACCCGGTCCTGCACGCTGTGAGGCAAGCGTGCCGCCGCATCACAGTTCAGGAACGGGTTTAGCACCTCATGGCCCACGTTCCGGGCGCGCGCGTCCTCATTGCGCGCCTTGCGCTGCAAAACCTCGGCCGGCGGCGCACGCGCACCGGCCTGCTGCTGGCGGCGGTGGCCATCAGCAGCGCCATCGCGTTTGCCGGCGCAGTGGTGATGCGCAGCATCGAGACCAGCATGGAGGTGGGCTTCAGCCGCCTCGGCGCCGACCTGATGGTGGTGGCGCAGGATGCGCTCACCAACATCACCGTCGCGCTTCTCACTGTGGAGCCCACCGACAGCACGGTGCCCGCGAACCTCCTGGATCAGGCCGACATCCCGGGCATCGGCAAGGCCGCGCCCCAGCGGGTGTTCCGCACCACCCAGTCGGGCATTGGCGGCCATGGCGAGGCCGTCGACCTCATCGGCTTCGACCCGCAGAGGGATTTCACGGTGCAGCCCTGGATCGCCGAGCGCCTGTCCCGGCCCATGGGCCCGCAGGACGTCATCGTCGGCGCCGCCCGTACCCTCCCCCTGGGGGCGGAGATCGTGATCTTCGGCACGCCCTTCCGCGTCTATGGCAAGCTTTCGCCCACGGGCGCCGGAACCCATGAGCGCGGGATATTCCTCGACGCCGCCGGCCTGCTCAGGCTCGCCCCGGCCATCCAGGCCCGCACCGGCACCATTCCGCCCATGCTGGAACCGGCGCGGGTCACCGGCTTCCTCGTGGAGCTGGCGCCCGGCGCGAGCGAACTTCAGGTGCGCTTCGCTTTGCTCTCCCGGCTCTCCGGCATCAAGGTGGTCGCCGGCGCCTCGCTCCTGACGGGCATCCGCCAGGGCCTTTCCGCCCTGCTCGGTGGGGCGGTGGCGCTGGTGGCGCTCATGTTCGCCTCGACGGCGGTGATGGTGAGCGTGCTGTTCTCCGCCATCGTCTCCGAGCGGCGCACGGAGCTGGGGCTGCTGAAGGCCATCGGCGCACGGCGCGGGCAGATCGTCGGCATGACCGTGCTGGAGGCGGTGGTGGCGACTGGCGCGGGAGGCGTCCTCGGCGTGCTTCTCGGCGCGCTGCTGCTGCGCCTGTTCGAGCGCTCGCTGGTCTACCACCTCACCGAGATGGGCATACCCTTCCTGTGGCTGGACCGGGGCAGCACGCTGCTCGTCGCCGCAGCCTGCATCGCCGCAGCCGCCCTCGTCGGCGCGCTGGGGGCGCTCGTGCCCTCCTGGCGCGCCAGCGGGCAGGAGCCCTACGACCTCATCCGGGCGGAGGGCTGAGGTGCTGAGCTGCCGTGCCCTCGCGAAGCGCTACGCCACCGACAGGGGTCCGGTGGAGGCGGTGCGCGGGGTGGATTTCGAGGTGGCCGCGGGTCGCTATGCGGCCATTATCGGCCGCTCCGGCTCGGGCAAGTCCTCGCTCATGGCCATGATGGGCGGCCTCAGCCGGCCGACCTCGGGCCAAGTGGTGATCGAGGGCACCGACATCTGGGCCCTCAGTGGCAGCGCCCTCGCCCGCTTCCGCAGCCGCCGCGTGGGCTACGTCTTTCAGTTTGCCAGCCTGCTGCCGACGCTGCGCGCGCTGGACAATGCCGCCCTGCCACTCCTGCTGGATGGCGGGCATGCGGACGCTTATGACCGCGCCGCCGCGCTTCTCGAGGAGGTGGGCCTCGGCGCGCATCTCGATGCCTTTCCCGCGGAGATGTCGGCGGGCGAGCAGCGGCGGGTGGTGATCGCCCGGGCCCTTGTGAGCGAGCCCGCCCTGCTGCTGGCGGACGAGCCCACTTCCGACCTGGATGAGCAGACCGAGCGCGAGATCATGGCCCTGCTTGATCGGGTCAACCGCGAGCGAGGCACCACCCTCATCCTGGTCACCCACAATCTCGCCCTGGCGGCGCAGGCGCAGCAGGTGGTGCAGATCGCCGACGGAGCGATGGTGCCGTGAGCGGACCGCGCCCGCCCAGGCTCCCGGACCTTGCAAGCCTCACGGAGGCACAGAAGGACGAGCTCATCGTCAGCCTGTGGGAGACCCTCGTCGCCTTGGACGGCGGCGCACCCGCCGCTCCGCCCAACCCGGCCGCGGCTGCCCCCCCGGAGAGCCTCAGCGCGCGCATCCGAACCACCGCGCCGTCCCGCCGGGGCCGCACATCGTCCCCGGCCGCTCCGGCGCTCGGGCGCGGCTTCTCTTTCCTGGAATGGCGCCCGCTCCAATGGCTGGTCATCCTGGTGGGGCTGAGCTTCCTGCTGGATTTCGGGGTGGGTTTCTATCAGCAGCGGGCGCTCGCGCGGCAGGATCAGGCGACGCTCGCCCTAAGGAGCGCGGCTTTCGAGGGGCTTTATGTGGAGTTGGTGCGGGTCGCCTACGAGCCCGACGGAAAGTCCTATCGCGCCACGCTGAGCATGCAGAACGTCAATCCGGACAGGCCACTCTACGTGATGCTCAACCCGGCGCGCGCCTTCGTGCAGACCGGGCTCTCCTGGCAGGAGGTCCCCTCCCAGGCACCGCCCGGCGCCCCTTGGGGCGTGGTCAAGCTGGAGGGTTCACACACCTATTCGGTGCTGTTCCAGGTGGATGCGTCGGACTGGTCCCAGCTCATCCCCGGCTACATGCATGTGCTCATCCAGAGCGACATGCTCATCAGCCAGAGCAGCGCGCCGAAAGAGGACATCGTGGAGCGGAACAACCGCTTCTATGTCTATCTGAAACCCCAGGGCGCGGATGACGCCTGGATCAAGAGCCGCAACACTTTCCCGGGCATCCCGCCGGTCTTCATCCCCATGCCGCCGCATTGACGGCGGGGTTCACCCCATGACCTGCTTGGAGATCCAGTCGATCACCTGCTTCTGGGTGTAGACCGGCCCGGACGGCTGCAGCTTGGTGTTCTCACCCTTCAGGGCGACGAATATTTTCGTCTTCTGCACGCCGAACCTCAGCGATTTCTCCCGTCCCAGAGACAGAATCCGCAACTCTATTTCAAGCATCCTGTCGGGAACGTTTACGCGGTAAAACCTCTCAACAGATCCGATATTTTTTAGCTTCATCCATTTGTCGAGTTCGTCAATGAATATGATGACGTCCTTTATGACGGCCTCCGACATTTCCCGGATGGCGCGCTCCACCTCCTCCTCGTCCTGAGATTTCTGGCTCAGTTCCTCCGCCAACCGTTTAGCGATTTCCTTCGGATCCATATTCGCCCCCCATGACCAATCGGGATCGGTTGTCGAAGAACCTCTACCCCAGCGTCATAAGCCTCTCTCCAAAATAGACAAAAGCTATTTCCGCAACCATACGCGGCACATAATACCTCATGTAAGCTAGTAAATGAAGATACCCAAAAATTGTCCCATCTGATACGGGCGATCGACTGTATAATAGTAAATACACTCACCCGGCTTGTACGCTAAGGGAAAACACCCCATGAGAGCACAACGAGCGCATTTCGTCGCTATCACTAAGGTATGATAACTACTTTCTTTATTCGTACATTACTATGATTTATTACTATATGTCGATGGGGGTATTATTTTTACACGCTGAGTTTCTACAACTTAAGTAGTATTTTTATGTATAAATTTCATATTTTATATATTTTAAAGCAATCATGAAGATATAAATCAATATCTCGGCACACGGGTTGGCGCACCATCATGCGTGGCGTATCCGCGACTGGGGGACGCTGCCCCTTGAACTTTTTCACGCCCGCCCGACTTTAACCCCCAAGTGCCGCGTTCGATCGGGAAGGGTCACGCCCATGCAGACACGTGAGAGCAGCCCGTCCGCGCTCCCCGGAGCCAGCGTTTTGATCGAACGTTTCAGGTCGATGCGCGCCCACAGCGAGGCGCTGGCGCAGCCGCTCACGGCGGAGGACCAGACCGTCCAGTCCATGCCGGACTGCAGCCCCACCAAATGGCACCTCGCCCATGTGAGCTGGTTCTTCGAGACCTTTATCCTGGTGCCGCACCTGAAGGGGTACGAGGTGCGCCATCCCCAGTTCGCCTATCTCTTCAATTCCTATTACGAGGCCGCCGGCGCGCGGCATCCGCGCTTCGAGCGGGGCCTCGCCACGCGGCCGGGGGTGGAGGAGGTCCGCGCCTACCGCGCTTATGTGACCCGCGCCATGGAGCATCTGTTCGAGACGGCGGACGAAGCGCTCTGGAGCGAGATCGCGCCGCTGGTGGATATCGGCAACCATCACGAGCAGCAGCATCAGGAACTCATCCTGATGGATATCCTGAACCTGTTCTCGCGCAATCCCCTGCGCCCGGCCTACGCACCGTATCGCGCAAGCCTCGCGCGGGAGGCACCGCCGCTGCGTTTCCATGACCATGCCGGCGGCATTATCGAGGTGGGCCATGCGGGCGACGGCTTTTCCTACGACAATGAGAGCCCGCGCCACCAGGCGCTGCTGCGCCCGTTCCGGATCGCCTCGCGCACCGTGACCAATGGCGAGTGGATCGACTTCATGGAGGATGGCGGCTATCGCCGGCCGGACCTCTGGCTCGCCGACGGTTGGGCGCGCGTGAAGACTGGCGAGTACGAGGCGCCACTCTATTGGGAGAAGACCGCGCACGGCTGGGACGCCATGACCCTGTCGGGCCAGCATCCCGTTGAGCGTGCCGCGCCCGTCTGCCATGTCTCCTATTACGAGGCCGATGCTTTCGCCCGCTGGGCCGGAAAGCGCCTGCCCACGGAGGCCGAGTGGGAGACCGTCGCGCGCGAGCGGCCCATCGAAGGCAATTTCGCGGGCGCGGCCTTCCTGCGCCCCATCGCGGCAGCGGACGATGCCCAGCCCGTACAGCTTTACGGCGATGTGTGGGAATGGACCCAGAGCCCCTACAGCCCCTATCCCGGCTATAAGGCCGCCCCCGGCGCGCTCGGCGAATATAACGGCAAGTTCATGGCCAGCCAGTTCGTGCTGCGCGGCGGATGCTGCGCAACGCCGGACGGCCATGTGCGCTCCACCTACCGCAACTTCTTCTACCCGCACCAGCGCTGGCCCTTCGCCGGCTTGCGCCTGGCGGAGGATGCCTGATGACCCTTTATCGCAAGGCCGCTCCCGACGCGGCCGCCCTCGTTGAGGCGCCCGAAACCGAAGCTTTCCGCGCGGATGTGCTGAAGGGCCTTGGTGCCCCGCGCAAGAGCCTGCCGGCAAAGCATTTCTATGATACCGCGGGTTCGCGCCTGTTCGACCAGATCTGCACGCTCGACGAGTATTACCCGACCCGCACCGAGCTGGGCATCCTCGAAGCCCACGCCGCGGATATCGCCCGCCATGCCGGATCCGGAGCGAAGCTGGTGGAGTTCGGCGCCGGCTCGCTGGTGAAGGTGCGCGTGCTGCTGGACGCGCTGGACGCCCCTGCCGCCTTTGTGCCCATCGACATCTCGGCCGACCATCTGGTCGCCGCCAGCGCGGCGCTGGCGCTCGACCACCCCGCCCTGCAGATCACGCCCGTGGTGGGCGACTTCACCCGCAGCCTTGTGTTGCCCGCCTTTGCAGGCCGCAGGACCTTGGGCTTCTTTCCCGGCTCCACCATCGGCAACTTCACCCCCGCCGAAGCGCGCCACTTCCTCGCCGAAGCAGGACGCACCCTCGGGCCGGGCGCGCTGCTGGTGCTGGGCGTGGACCTGAAGAAGGACAAAGCGCGGCTCGAGGCCGCCTATGACGATGCCGCCGGCGTCACGGCGGCTTTCAACCTCAACCTGCTTGCCCGCATCAACCGCGAGCTTTCCGGCACCTTCGACCTCTCGCGCTTCGCCCACCGCGCCTTCTTCAATGAGGAGGAGAGCCGCATCGAGATGCATATCGAAAGCCTTGCGGACCAGGTGGTCCGGGCCGCCGGCTGCACCTTCCGCTTCGCGCGCGGAGAGACCATCCACACGGAGAATTCCTACAAATACGCGCCCGGCGAAGTGGCAGACCTTGCACGCTCTGCAGGCTGGGAGATGGACGAGGCGTGGACCGATAGCGAAAATCTGTTCGGCGTCTTCCTCTTGTCCCGCGCCTGACATCCGGCGCTGCCGGCATCACGTTTCGGCGCCGACACGCCCCTCCGCAATCCGCCGGCGCCAGAGCGCCGGGCCGAGGGTGTGAATGGATTGGCCGGTGGCGTCCACCGCCACGGTCACCGGCATGTCCTCCACTTCGAACTCGTGGATCGCCTCCATGCCGAGATCGGCGAAAGCAACCACCCGCGCCGCCCTCACCGCCTTGGAAACGAGATAGGCCGCGCCGCCCACGGCGATGAGATAGGCGGCCTTGTGGCGGGCGATGGAGGCGATGGTCTCCGGCCCGCGCTCCGCCTTGCCCACCATGGCGAGGAGGCCGGTGCCGAGAATGTCCTCGGTGAACGGATCCATGCGCGTCGCAGTGGTGGGCCCGGCGGGGCCGACCGCCTCGGCGCCCACCGGATCCACCGGGCCGACATAATAGAGCACCCGGTCCTTCAGGCTCACGGGCAAGGGCTCGCCGGCCTTCAGCAGGTTCGAGAGGCGCTGGTGGGCGGCATCCCGGCCGGTGAGCATGCGCCCGGAGAGCAGCAGCTTTTCCCCCGGCTTCCACTCGGCCATCTCCTCGCGCGTGAGCGTATCGAGATCGACCCGCCGCGCGCCGAGGCTGGCGGTCCCGATGACGATCTGCGGCCATGCGGAGAGGTCCGGCGGGTCGAGCCGCACGGGGCCGGTGCCGTCGAGGATGATGGTGGCGTGGCGGTTGGCGGCGCATTGGGGAATGAGCGCCACGGGCTTGGAGGCGGCGTGGGTGGGATAGGTGGCGATCTTCACGTCCACCACCGTCGTCACGCCGCCCAGCCCCTGCGCACCGATGCCCAGCGCGTTGATCTTCTCATAGAGTTCGACGCGCAGTTCCTCTTCCTTGCTGGCCGGGCCGCGCGCGAGAAGATCGGTCATGTCGATCTCTTCCAGCAGCGCCTCCTTGGCGAGCAGCATCGCCTTTTCCGCGCTCCCGCCGATGCCGAGGCCGATCATGCCCGGCGGGCACCAGCCGGCGCCCAGCTCGGGCACGGTCTTCAGCACCCAGTCCACCACCGAGGCGCCGGGATTGAGGGTGGCGAAGCGCGCCTTGTTCTCCGAGCCGCCACCCTTCGCCGCCACCGTGATTGTGACTGTGCGCCCCGGTACCAGCTCCACATGGACCACCGCCGGAGAATTGTCGCGGGTGTTGCGGCGGGCGACGAGCGGGTCCTCCACCATGGAGGCGCGCAGCGGGTTCGCTTCATCCAGATAGGCGCGCCGCACGCCGTCATGGATGAGGTCCGCCAGCGGGCGCTCCGTGTCGAAGCGCACCTCCATGCCCACCTTCACGAAAGCGACCACGAGGCCGGTATCCTGGCAGATGGGCCGGTGACCCAGCGCCGCCATGCGGGAATTCACCAGGATCTGCGCGATGGCGTCCTTTGCGGCCGGGGACGCCTCCCGCTCAAAGGCACGAGTGAGGTGGGCGATGTAATCGGCCGGGTGGAAATAGGAGATGTACTGGAGCGCATCGGCGACGCTCGCGATGACATCCTCTTCCGCGATGACGACCTGGGGCTTCATGGGCGCATCTCCGGTGCAGGACGGGGACGATAGACCCGCGCCCGCTATGGGGCCAGCAGGGGCTCCACATCATCAAGGGCCAGAGCCAGCCGGTCGATGAGCATGGCGATCTCGTCTTCGCTGATGATGAGCGGCGGGCAGAGCGCGATGGTGTCGCCGATGGCGCGCACGATGAGCCCGCGCCGCTCGGCCGCCTCCGCCCAGAGCTTCCCCGCGCCGGCTGCGGGCGGGAAGAAGGCGAGCGGCGCGCGCGAGCGCACGAGCTGCACGCCGGCGAGCAGCCCCTGCCCGCGCACCTCGGCGATGCGGGGATGGTCGCGGAAGCGCCGCCGCAGCCCGCCGAGGAAGGCATCCTCCAGGCGCGCGACCCGCCCGGCAATGTCCTCCTCCTCGTAGATGGCGAGCGCCTCCAGCGCGACGGCCGCCGCAACGGGATGGCCGGAATAGGTCATGGTGAGGCCGAACACGCCGAGTTCGCCGCTCTGGCGCATCATGGCCTCGAAGATGCGGTCGTTCACAAGCACCGCGGAGATGGGGATATAGGCGCTGGAGAGTGCTTTCGCGGCCACCAGCATGTCGGGCTTCAGCCCCATGGCGGTCGCGCCGAACATCTCGCCGATGCGCCCGAAGCCGGTCACCACCTCGTCGCTGACGAGGAGGATGTCGTACTTTTTCAGGAGCGCCTGGAGCCCCGCGAAATAGCCTTCCGGCGGCACCACCACGCCGCCGGCGGCCAGCACCGGCTCGGTGAAGAAGGCGGCGATGGTCTCCGGCCCCTCGCGCAGGATCAGCGCCTCGATGTCGGCAAGCAGCCGCCGGGCGAACTCGGCTTCACTCTCACCGGGCAAGCCGTTGCGCAGCCTGTCCGGGCAGGCCACGTGCAGGAAACCCTCGAGGGGCAGGTTGAAGCGCTGGTGGGCATAGCCGACGCCTGACAGGCTGGCGGTGGCGATGGTGTTGCCGTGATAGGCCTGGAGATGGGCGATGAACTTGCGCTTCTCCGGCTTGCCCACCGCGTTCCAATAATACCAGGCGATGCGGGCCGCGCAGTCATTGGCTTCCGAGCCGGAATTGGCGAACCACACCCGCGTCATGGGCACGGGGGCGATGGCGAGCAGCTTCTCCGCCAGTTCCACCACCCGCTCATGCCCGCGATGATTGGTGAGGTGATAATAGGCCAGCTTCTCCATCTGCTGCGCCGCCGCCGCGACGAGCCGCTTCTGCCCATAGCCCAGCGCGATGCACCAGAGGCCGGACATGCCCTCGATGTATTCGTTGCCGTGGATGTCCCGCACCCACACGCCGCGCCCGCTTTCCATCACCACGGGGCCGCGCTCCTGGTGGACGGCAAGGTCGGTGAGGCCGTGGATCACCGAGCGCCGGTCACGGGCCTCGATGGAGTTCGGATTGGCGAGGCTCGCGGGGGTTTCGGCATTCATTTGGCGTTTCGTCCCATTTTGTCCCCGCACCCTACTGGAAGAATTTCGCCTGCGCAGTCCCGCCGCCGAGTTGACCCAAAATCGGATTGTCGGACAATGCCTCCATAAGCCCGTCGCCGGCCGGCGGCATAAAGGCGGGCGCACCGCGCGGATCAAGGGGAGGACACATGCCTGTTTCGCCTCGGCTGACGAAGAATCTCAAGCTGCCCGCCATCGTCTCCCCCATGTTCCTGGCCTCGGGGCCGGACCTTGTCGTGGAGACCTGCCGCTCCGGCCTCATCGGCACCTTCCCGAGCCTCAACCAGCGCACAACGGCAGGCTATGAGGCCTGGATCGAGGACATCCAGGCGCGCCTCGCGGGGACCGATGCGGCGGCGTTTGGCGTGAACCTCATCGTCCACAAGTCCAACCCGCGCGTCATGGACGACCTTGCCGCAACCGTGAAGCACAAGGTGCCGCTGGTGATCACCTCGCTGGGCGCGGTGCGCGAGGTGGTGGATGCGGTGCATTCCTATGGCGGGCTCATCTTCCACGACGTGATCAGCCGCCGGCATGCGGAGAAGGCGGCGGAAGCGGGAGTGGACGGCATCATCGCCGTGTGCGCGGGGGCGGGCGGCCATGCGGGCACGCTGAGCCCGTTCGCGCTGGTGCCGGAGATCCGTTCCATCTTCGAGGGCACTATCGTGCTCTCCGGCGCCCTCTCCACCGGCGCCCACGTGGCGGCGGCGCAGATGCTGGGGGCGGACCTCGCTTATATGGGCACGCGCTTCCTCGCGACGGCGGAGGCCATGGCGGACCCCGCGCACAAGCAGATGATCGTCGACACCCATGCGAAGGACATCATCTACACCCCGGCCATCAGCGGCGTGAATGCCAACTTCCTCACCCCCAGCCTGCTCCGCAATGGCCTCGACCCCGACAACCTGCCGGCCCATGCCAAGCTCGACATGGCGAGCGAGGCCAAGGTCTGGCGCGACGTGTGGTCCGCCGGCCAGGGCGTCGGCTCCGTGCAGGACATCCTGCCGGCCGCCCAGCTCTGCCAGCGCCTTATCCGGGAATATCGGGAGGCCTGCCGGCCTTTGGCCCTCAGCGCTTGAACTTTGTCGGACAAGCGAGAAATCCGCCAATACCTGGGCATTCTAATAAGGCGCTTTTCCCGCATGCCTCTGCATCATTGACTGTGTCCGACAAAGCTCGATAGCATCCACGAATAACGAGAACGACGAAATGTCGGAAGCAGCTCCGGGACGGTTCGAGCGCATTCAGGTGGCCCCGGCCTACCAGCTGGTGGCGGAGGCCATCGAGCGCGAAGTGGTGTCCGGCCGCCTCCTGCCGGGCGAGCCGGTTGGCACCGAGGCGGAGCTGGTGCGCCAGTTCGGCGTGAACCGCTCCACGGTGCGCGAGGGCATCCGCGCCCTGGAGGAAGGCGGTTTCATCCAGCGCGGGCCGGACCGCCGGCTCTATGCCTGCCTGCCGCGCTATAACCGCCTCTCCTCGCGCATGAGCCGGGCGCTGATCCTCCATGAGGTCACGTTCCGCGAGCTGTTCTCGGTCTCCCTCGCGCTGGAGGTGGCGAGCGCCGAGCAGGCGGTGGAAAACATCACGGACGACATGTTGGAGCGCCTGGAAGAGAACCAGCGCGAGATCGAGGCCGCCGGGGAGGCAGGCGATGCCGCGCGCCTTTCCGAAGTGGACAGCGAGTTCCACATGCTGGTGGCGAAAGCCTCCGGCAACCGCGTGCTTCTCCTCTCCCGCGAGCCGGCGAGCCTGCTTTTCTTCCCCACCACCGAGCTGATCTGCCGCCGGGTGCCCGAAGGCCCGGGCCGCATGATCGCCGCCCACCGCCACATCATCGACGCGCTGAAGGCGCGGGATGCGGAAAAGGTCCGGCTCTGGATGCGTCGGCACATCTATGACTGGCGCCGCGGCTTCGAGCGCGCGGGCCGTGATCTCGACGAGCCGGTGGAGCGCGTCTATGCGCGCAACCTCCCCTTCGGAGGGCCTGTGTAAGCACAAACGGGCGCTCCAACGCCCGCATCATTGAGAGCGCGAAAAGCGCCGGACGGGAGGATGGACGAGATGAAGGAGGGGCTTGCCGCCCTGGCACGAGGTCGTGCTCTCTTCCGTGCGGGAGATGTGTCCGCTTTCGTCCTGGACAAGCGACGGCGCAGCCGGAGCGCAGATCCGGGACCCAGCGCAAGAGTCTGCCGAAGGCACTTCATCCCGCCGGCGCCGCCACGCGGCGATGGCGCTTGCACGCTGGTCGCTCATTGCCGGCTTCGCCGGAGTCCTGCGCTGGGTCCCGGATCTGCGTTCGAGCTTCGCTCTCACTTGTCCAGGACAAGAGCGAATACGGGGCGAAGAGCATGACCACCCCCTCCCCCATCCTCTCCATCGACACCCTCAGCCTCTCCTTCGGCGGGCTCAAAGCCCTCACCGACGTGTCCTTCGACGTCGCCCCCAATTCCATCACCGCCATCATCGGCCCCAACGGCGCGGGCAAGACCTCCCTCTTCAACTGCATCTCCGGCTTTTACACCCCGCGCGCCGGCGCGATCCGGTTCGAAGGCGCGGACATCACCCGCACGCACCCGCCCCACCGCGCCAAGCTCGGCCTCGCCCGCACCTTCCAGAACATCGCCCTGTTCCGGGGCATGACCGTGCTCGACAACATCAAGCTCGGCCGCCACGCCCATATGAAGACCAATCTCTTCGATGCGCTCGTCTATTGGGGCCGGGCGCAGAAGGAGGAGATGGAGCTCCGCGCCGAGGTCGAGGAGAAGATCATCGACTTCCTGGAGATCAACCACATCCGCAACGCCCCCGTCGCCTCCCTCGCCTACGGGCTGCGCAAGCGGGTGGAGCTGGCCCGCGCACTCGCCATGCAGCCCAAGGTGCTGATGCTGGACGAGCCGGTGGCGGGCATGAACCGGGAAGAAACCGAGGACATGGCCCGCTTCATCCTCGATGTGAAGGAGGAGTGGGGCGTCACCATCCTCATGGTGGAGCACGACATGGGCATGGTCATGGATATTTCCGACCATGTGGTGGTGCTGAATTTCGGCCATGTCATCGCCCGCGGCCGCCCCTCCGAGGTCACGCAGGACCCGGACGTCATCAAGGCCTATCTCGGCGGCTCGGACGTGGAGGCGCTCCAGCGCCGCATCCAGGGGCGGGAGGCGGCGTGATGGAGTTCGACTGGCTGTTCTTCTCAGAAGTCACCCTCGCCGGGCTCGGCAACAGTGCTCTCCTCGCCCTCACGGGGCTCGCCTTCGTGCTGATCTACAAGGCGACCCGCGTGGTGAACCTCGCCATCGGCGAGATGCTCATGGTGGGCGCCTATCTCTTCTTCTCCTTTACCGCAGGCATGGGGCTTCCGCCGCTCGTGGCCATCCCGCTGGCGCTGCTGGGCGGAGCCGCTCTGGGCGCGATCATCGAGCGCTCCATCATCCGCCCCATGCTGGGCGAGGCGGCCATCTCGGTGCTGATGGTCACCATCGGCCTCGGCTCCATCCTCATCGGCGTCACGGAGATGATCTGGGGCGCGGAGCCCACCGCGCTGCCGGACTTCATGGGCAAGGCGCCCATCTTCATCGGCGATGCCTACGTCTCGCGCAAAGTGGTCATCGGCTTCTCGGTGGCGGCGGTGGTCATCGCCGGCGTCCTCTTCGCCTTCCGCTTCTGGCGCGGCGGCGTGGCGCTCCGCGCCACCGCCAGCGACCAGGCAGCCGCCTATTCCTGCGGCATCAACGTGCCCGCCGTCTTCTCCTTCGCCTGGATCTTCGCGGGCGCCGCCGCGGCGGGCGCCGGCATCCTCGTGGGCGCCGTGGGCGGCATCTCGCCGGCCATGGGCGTGTTCGGCCTCTCCGCGCTGGTGGTGGTGATCGTGGGCGGGCTCGATTCCATCGCCGGGGCGCTCATCGGCGGCATGCTGGTGGGGCTCCTGGAAGCCTGGTGCGGCACGTATCTGGGCGGCGAGTTCAAGATGCTCGCCACCTTCGGCCTTCTGATGCTGGTGCTGGTCATCCGGCCCTACGGCCTGTTCGGCACGGTCGAGATCGAGAGGCTCTGACATGCGCATCGGCACGCTGAAGGAGACCTATTCCGCCGACGAGGCGCTGTTCGACACGCGCACGCAGAAAGCGTGGCTCGCCCTCTTCTTCCTCGCCCTCATCATCTTCCCGTTCACCGCCAACGAATACTGGCTCTACATCGCCTGCCTGGTAGCCATCCACGTGATCTCCACCACCGGCCTCAACATCCTCACCGGCTTCACCGGCCTCGTCTCCCTGGGGCAGGCGGCCTTCATGGGGGTGGGCGCCTACAGCGTGGCGGTGCTGGAGGCGCGGCTCGGCACCCCGGCGCTCGTCAACCTCATCCTCGCCGGCTTCATCACCGCCTTCGTGGGCGCGGTGGTGGGCCTGCCGAGCCTTAGGGTGAAGGGGCTCTATCTCGCCATGGCGACCATCGCCGCCTCCTTCATCCTGCATTTCGTGTTCGCCAACTGGACCAGCGTCACCAAGGGCGTGTCGGGCATCAATGTGGCGCCGGCCTCCGTCTTCGGCATCGAGCTGTCGCGGCCCTTCTCGCTCTATTGGCTCATCGTGCCGCTCACCTGCCTCATGGTGCTCGCCGCCTCGAACCTGTTCCGCACCCGCATCGGCCGTGCCTTCATCGCCATCCGGGATCGCGACATCTCGGCGGAGGTGCTGGGCATTCCGCTGCTGCGCTACAAGCTCATGAGCTTCGCCCTCTCCTCCTTCTATGCCGGGGTCGCGGGCGGGCTGTGGGCCTATTTCTTCCGCGTGGTGACGCCGGAGAGCTTTCCCTTCGTCTATTCCATCTTCTTCCTCGCCGCCGTCATCGTGGGCGGCATGGGCACCATCCTCGGCGGCATTCTCGGCGCGGTCTTCATGACCATGGTGCCGGAAGTGCTCAAGCTCGCCGTCGGCCTGCTCTCGCCCATACTGCCGGACGCGGTGGCGATCCTCTCGCCGGTGCGCACCATCGTGTTCGGCGCGCTGATCGTCGGCTTCCTCATCTTCGAGCCCCACGGCCTCGCCGAGATCTGGCGGCGCACGCGGCGCTTCTTCCATTTGTGGCCCTTCAAGACGTGACGACCAAAACAAACCATAAAATCGGGAGGAACATCATGGAATTGAACAGGCGCGACGCCCTCACCTTAGCCCTCGGCGCGGGCACCCTTCTCGCCGGCATCCGCCCCTCGCTGGCGGCGGACGACATCGTCATCGGCGGCTCGATCCCGCTTTCGGGCGTGTTCGCCTTCGCGGGCATCGGCATCCATGCCGGCATCCAGGATTATGTGAAGATCGTCAACGATGGCGGCGGCATCGCCGGGCGGAAGGTGACGTATCTGGCGGAGGACACGGCCTATAAGACCGACCAGTCGGTGGCGGTGTTCAACAAGCTCACCAGCCAGGCGAACATCAATCTCTACTATGCGGACTCAACCGCCTTCTCGAAGACCATCAATGCGGAGCTGGACCGCAAGAAGACCATCCTGATGGCAGGGGCCTCCTTCGCATCCGACCTCAACGACCCGAAGAAATATCCCTTCCAGTTCATCTCCGGCCCCGACTACACGCAGATGTTCGACATCCTGCTCCAGTACGTGGCGAAGACGAAGCCGGGCGCGAAGATCGCCTTCGTCCATTCCGACACCGAGTTCGGCCGCGACCCCATCGCCGCCGGCCAGGAGAAGGTGAAGGCGCTCGGCCTGAAGATGACCGAGACCATCGTCACACCGCCCACCGCCGTGGACGTCTCCACCGAGATCCTGAAGCTGCGGCGCGCCAATCCGGACTACACCATCTTCCACGGCTACGTGCTGGCACCGCTGCCTGAATTCATGAGCCAAGCCAAGCAGATGGGGCTCGCCACCAAGTTCATGGGCACCTTCTGGTCCATGGACAATTCCCTCTGGACCAAGGTGGGCGAGCCCGCCGACGGCTATATGGGCGTGATGCCCTACCGCTATTATTACGACACGGACGGCAAGAGCCCCATGCTGGACAAGATCCGGCAGATGCGGCCCGAATACCAGTCCACCGCCTACATGCAGGGCTTCCTCACCGCCATGCTGTTCCTGGAGGCCGCCAAGCGCACACTGGAGGCCAAGCAGGAATTGAACGGCACGAACCTGAAGGCCGCGCTGAACTCCCTGAAGGATTTCGACACGGGCGGGCTCATCGGGGTGCCTATCTCCATTCCCGGCAATTCCATCCCGGTGGGGCGCGTCTATCGCTACGACGCCGCAAAGAAGCTGATGGTGGCGGATTCGGATTGGATCCGGGTGGGGGCGTGAGGTCGCCTCGATCTTCAAGCTCACCATCGCCTCAAAGAACCACCGTCATGGCCGGGCTTGTCCCGGCCATCCACGGGGCTCCGCCAGGTGAAGCTTAAGGGAGAGACGTGGATGCCCGGGACAAGCCCGGGCATGACGGCAGCGAAAGTTCCAAGGTAACCCGAAATGCCCGACCCCATCCTTGAGGTCACCAACATCGAGGTCGTCTACAACAAGACCGTGCAGGTGCTGCGCGGCCTGTCGCTGCGCGTGGAGCGCGGCACGGTGGTGGCGCTGCTGGGCTCCAACGGGGCCGGCAAGTCCACCACCCTGAAGGCCATCTCGAACCTGCTCGACCTTGAAGACGGCGCGGTCACGTCAGGCGCCATCGCCTTCGACGGCGTGAACGTGGCGGGGCACGCCCCGCATGCTCTGGTGCGGCGCGGCCTGTTCCATGTGATGGAAGGCCGCCGCATCTTCGAGGACCTCACCGTGGAGGAGAACCTCACCGCCGCCACCTTCGCCCTCTCCGGCCGAGGCGTGGCGCCCACGAAGTTCGAGGCGGTCTATGAGTATTTCCCGCGCCTCTATGAGCGCCGCTCCGGGCGTGCGGGCTATCTCTCCGGCGGCGAGCAGCAGATGCTCGCCATCGGCCGCGCGCTGATCGCGCAGCCCAAATTGATCCTGCTGGACGAGCCCTCGCTCGGCCTCTCCCCCATGCTGGTGGAGGAGATCTTCGCCATCATCGCCCGCATCAATCGCGAGCGCGGCGTCTCCATGCTGCTCGTGGAGCAGAACGCCGCCGTGGCCATGGCGGTCGCCCATTACGGCTACATCATGGAGACGGGAAAGGTGGTGATCGACGGCCCCGTGGAGAAGCTGATGCGGGATGAGGACGTGCGCGAATTCTATCTCGGCGTCGCCGGCTCCGACGGGGCGGAGAAGAGCTATCGCGACGTGAAGCATTACAAGCGCCGCAAGCGCTGGCTCTCCTGAAGGCCTGCCCATGGACTTCCCGCTCCTCACCCTTCCCCAGATGCTGCGCGAGCAGGCCCGCGTGCGGGGTGAGCGCACCGCCATCCGCCAGAAGGATTTCGGCATCTGGAAGCCGCTGACTTTCGAGGGCTATTTCCGCCGCGCCGGCCATGTGGGCCTGGGGCTGCGGGCGCTCGGGCTCGGCGAAGGCGGGCATGTGGCCGTGCTCTCCGAGAACCGGGTGGAATGGGTGCTGGCGCAGCTCGGCGCGGGGCTCGTGAATGCCGTGACGGTGGGCGTCTATTGCACCAGCCCGGCCAATGAGGTGGCCTACGTGCTCGCCCATTCGGACGCCGAGATGGTGGTGTGCGAGGACCAGGAGCAGGTGGACAAGGTGCTGGAGCGGAGCGCCGAGCTGCCGGCGCTCAGGCGCATCGTCGTCATCGAAGAAAAGGGCCTGCGCGCCTATCCCGGCGACCTCGTCATCTCCTTCGCGGCGCTGGAGGCCATGGGCCGCGCCTATGAGATCGACCATCCACGCTTCATCGAAGAGAGCCTCAGCCGCCAGACCCTCGATGATATCGGCCTCATGATCTACACCTCCGGCTCCACGGGTAAGCCCAAGGGCGCCATGCTGAGCTACCGGAACCTCAGGGCCGAGGCGATCGCAGTTGCCGACGTGCTGGAGGCGGACGAGGACACCACCCACCTCTCCTATCTGCCGCTGTGCCACGTGGCCGAGCAGATGCTCACCACCATGATGCCCATCTATCTGGGTGCGCTCATCAATTTCGGCGAGAGCATCCGCACCGTGCAGGAGGACCTGCGGGAGGTGGCCCCTTCCATCTTCCTCGGCGTGCCGCGCATCTGGGAGAAACTGAACTCCGCCATCTATCTCAAGCTCATGGAGGCGGGCGGCCTGCGCCGGGCGCTGTTCGAGCGCGCCTATGCGGCGTGCGAGCCCTTCGCGGAAGTGCCGCAGGAGAAGCGGACGCTGATCCAGCGCGCCACCTTCTCGCTGTGCTGGCTGCTGATCTTCCGCGCGCTCCAGAACTATATCGGCCTTGCCCACACCAAGGTGGCCATGACCGGCGCGGCGCCCATCTCCGCGCGCATCGTGCGTTTCTTCCGCACCATCGGCGTGCCCCTCGTGGAGGTCTACGGCGCCACCGAGACCACGGGCCTCGCCTGCGGCCAGAAGCGCGCGCACCTCGTGCCCCTCTGCGTCGGCCCGGCAGCGAAGGGCGTCGAGATGAAGCTCGGGGAGATGGGCGAGCTGCTGGTGCGGGGCGAAAGCGTGTTCGCGGGCTATTACAAGGGCGAGGAGGCCACCGCCGCGGTCATTCGCGAGGGCTGGCTGCACACCGGAGACGTGGCGGAGATGGTGGAGGGCCAGTTCAAGATCGTGGACCGGCTGAAGGACATCATGATCACCGCCGGCGGCAAGAACCTCTCTCCCTCCGAGATCGAGAACACGGTGAAGGCCAGCCCCTATATCAAGGAATGCATCGTCATCGGCGAGCGGCGCAAATACATCTCCGCCTTGATCCAGATCGACGCGGACACGGTGGGCCAATGGGCCGAGGCGCGCGGCATCGCCTACACCCATTTCCGCTCGCTGGCGGAGAACGAAAAGGTGCGCGCGCTGGTGGCCGCCGAGATCGACAAGGCCAATGCGCAGCTCGCGCAGGTCTCCCATGTGCGGAAGTTCCATCTCCTCACGAAGGAGCTGGACCATGACGATGACGAGGTAACCGCCACCATGAAGGTGCGGCGCGCCAACATCCAGACCAAATATTCCGCCGAGATCGAAGGCCTCTATGCCCGCGCCTGAGCGGGGCTCTCTTTAAACCCAAGGATAGGTTCGACATGCAGGTTCAAGGACACGCGGCTCTCGTCACCGGCGCGGCTTCCGGCCTCGGCGAGGCCACCGCCCGCGCGCTGGCCAAGGCCGGCGCCAAGGTGGCGATCCTCGATTTCAACGAGGAGGGCGCGAAGGCGGTGGCGCAAGAGATCGGCGGGATCGCGGTGAAGTGCGATGTCTCGCGCGCGGAGAGCGCCGAGGCGGCCGTGGCGCAGGCGGCCGAGGCCCACGGGGCGGCCCGCATCCTGGTCAATTGCGCGGGCGTGGCCGATGCCGGACGCATCGTCGGCCGCAACGGGCCGCTGGCGCTGGACGCTTATCGCCGCGTGATCGAGATCAACCTCATCGGCACCTTCAACATGATGCGCCTCGCGGCAGCCGGCGCCTCCGCGCTCGATCCGCTGGAGGGCGGCGAGCGCGGGGTCATCATCTCCACCGCCTCCATCGCCGCCTTCGACGGGCAGATCGGCCAGGCGGCCTACGCCTCCTCCAAAGCGGGCGTGGTGGGGCTCGCTTTGCCGGCGGCGCGCGAATTGGCGGGGGTGGGCATCCGCGTCATGACCATCGCGCCGGGCATCTTCGAGACCGCCATGCTGAAGGGCTTGCCGCAGAATGTGCAGGACAGTCTGGGGGCGAGCGTGCCCTTCCCCTCGCGCCTCGGGATGCCGGAGGAATATGCCGCGCTGGTGCTGCACATCATCGGCAATCCCATGCTCAACGGCGAGGTGATCCGCCTCGATGGCGCGCTGAGGATGGCGCCGAAATGAGGGGCTACGCGGCCCCCTCGGCGCCAAAACACCCCCTCCCCCCTTGCGGGGGAGGGTTGGGGAGGGGGGTGATACAGGCCCCGCCCGGAGCGGCATCTGTTGAGCGAGCGGAGAGGGCATCACCCCCCTCCCCGCCCTCCCCCGCAAGGGGGGAGGGAGAACCCCCGCGGCCAGCCCATTAGGACCACCCCATGCCCGACGCCTACATCTACGACCATGTGCGCACCCCCCGCGGGCGCGGCAAGGCGGACGGCGCGCTGCATGAGGCCACCCCCGTCCACCTCGCCACGACAGTGCTCGATGCGCTCCGCACCCGATCGCATCTCGACACCACGCTGGTGAGCGACGTGATCATGGGCATCGTCATGCCCGTGGGCGAGCAGGGCCAGTGCCTGCCGCGCATCGCGGTGCTGAATGCGGGCTATGCGCAGGAGACGGCGGGGGTGCAGATCAACCGCTTCTGCGCCTCGGGCCTGGAAGCCTGCAACCTTGCCGCCGCCAAGGTGATGGCGGGGCAGGCGGACATGACCGTTGGCGGCGGCTGCGAGAGCATGTCGCGCGTGCCCATCCTCTCCGACGGGGGTGCATGGAGTTCAGACCCCAGCATCGCCTTCTCCACCTATTTCGTGCCCCAGGGCATCAGCGCCGACCTCATCGCCACCAAATGGGGCTATTCCCGCGTGACGCTCGACGCGCTCGCCGCCGAGAGCCACCGCCGCGCCGCCCGTGCCTGGAGCGAGGGGCGCTTTGCCCGCTCCGTGGTGCCCGTAATGGACGTGATCGGTGATCCGCTGCTGGAGCGCGACGAGACCATTCGCGGCAATTGCACGCCCGATGATCTCGGCAAGCTCAAGCCCGCCTTCGCTGAGCTGGGCGCCAAAGCCGGTTTCGACGACATCGCCTTGCTGCGCTATCCGGAGGTGGAGGCGATCCGCCATGTGCACCATGCGGGCAATTCCTCGGGCATCGTGGACGGGGCGGCGGCGGTGCTCATCGGTTCGCGCGAGGCCGGCATCGCTGCAGGCCTCAAGCCACGCGCACGCATTCGCGCCTTCGCGGAGATCGGCTCGGAGCCCACCATCATGCTCACCGCCCCCTCCTTCGCCGCCGAGAAGGCTCTGCGGCGCGCCGGCATGGAGGTGGCGGACATCGACCTCTTCGAGGTGAACGAGGCCTTCGCCGCCATCCCCAAGCGCTTCTGCGAGGCGCTGGAATTGGACCCCGAAACCGTGAACGTGAATGGCGGCGCCATCGCCATGGGCCATCCCCTGGGCGCCACCGGCGCCATACTGCTGGGCACGGCGCTGGACGAGCTGGAGCGCACGGGCAAGGGCACCGCGCTCGTCACCTTGTGCGTCGGCGCGGGCATGGGCGTCGCCACCATCATCGAGCGGGTGTGAGATGCTGACGACCACCATCGAAGATGGCATCGCCACACTCGCCATCGACCTGCCCGGCCGGTCCATGAACGTCATGGACTGGGACCTTGCCGCCGCCCTGGATGCGGAGGTGGCGCGGCTCGCGGCAGATGAAACGATCACCGGCCTCATCCTCACCTCCGCCAAGCCCGCCTTCATCGCCGGCGCGGACCTCGCGGTGCTCCAGCAGGTGGCGGGCACGGCGCGGGAGATCGCCGCGAAGGTGGGCGAGATGGCGGACGTGTTCCGCCGCATCGAAACCTCAGGCAAGCCCGTGGTGGCGGCCGCGCCCGGCACGGCGCTGGGGGCGGGGCTGGAGCTGATGCTCGCCTGCCATTACCGCATCGCGGCGGATGCGAAGGGCGCCGTGTTCGGCCTGCCGGAAGTGAAGCTCGGCCTCTTCCCCGGCGTGGGCGGCACCCAGCGCCTGCCCCGCCTCATCGGCATCGAAGCGGCCCTGCCGCTCATGCTGGAGGGCAACGCGCTCTCCCCCGCCGAGGCGCTGGCCGCCGGCATCCTCGACGACGTGGTGGCGCCCGAGGACCTTTTGCCCGCCGCCCGGCGCGCGCTGAGGGAAAGTCGCGTGTCACCCGTCGCGCCGTGGGACAGAAAGGGGTTCGCCCTGCCCGGCGGCGCGCCGCAGAGCCCGCGCATCATGGATGCGTTCAGCCTCCTCAATGCCAGGATGCAGGCGCAGACCCGCCATCTCTATCCCGCGCCCGAAGCCATCCTCGCCTGCGTGTTCGAGGGCACGCGCCTGCCCATGGACACCGCGCTCCGCCTGGAGCGCAAGCGCTTCGGCGCCTTGTTCGCCGGCCCACAGGCGCGGGCCATGATCCGCACCTTGTTCCTCACGCGCCAGAAGATCGAGAAGCGCTCCCGCGCCGAGGGCGCGAAGGGGCTGCTCTTCTTCTCTAAGGCCAAGGCGGATGCGGCCGGCATCGAGGATGAGGCGCTGGTGCGCGCCTTGGAGCAGGTGGGCTATGCGCGCCCCTCCCCTATCATGCCGAGCGATGGCTTTGCCCTCTATGCCTCCCGCTGCATGGAGGCCTTCATAGAAGAGGGCCTCGCCCTTCTCCGCGAAGGCACGCCCTCGGCAATGATCGAGAATTGCGCCCGCGCCGCCGGCATGCCCTATGGCCCGCTCGCTTTGGCGCGCGCACTTGGCCGGGCGGTAGCGGGAGGCGACGGCGCGGCGCCCACCACACCAGAGGCGGTGAAGCGGCGCCTCATCCGCGCGCAGAGCACGGCGGCGGCAAGCATCATAATGAGGCTCGCTGCCGACCATGACGAGGCGGATCTTGCGGCGGTGCTCGGCTGGGGCTTTCCGAGCTATCTTGGCGGGCCGCTGAACCAGATGGAGGAAAACAGGACGTGACCGAAGAACAGCGCCTCGTCCAGGAAACCGCCGCCGCCTTCTCCCGCGACGTGCTCGCGCCCGGCGCCGCGCTGCGCGACCGGGAAAAGGCCATCGAGCCGGAGGTGTTCCAGGGCCTCGCGGACCTCGGTTTCCTCGGCATGACCGTGCTGCCGGACTATGACGGCGCGGGCGCGGACTATGTGAGCTATGCCCTCGCCCTCATGGAGGTGGCGGCGGGCGACGGGGCCGTCTCCACCATCATGAGCGTCCACAACGCCCCCTTCAACGCCATCCTCCAGCGCTATGGCTCGGACACGCAGAAGGAGGAGGTGCTGCGGCCCGCCGCGCGCGGCGAATTCATCGGCGCCTTCGGGCTGACGGAGGCGGATGCGGGCTCCGATGCCGGTGCCATCAAAACCCGCGCCGTGAAGCGCAATGACCGTTACATCCTGAACGGCGGGAAGGAATTCATCACCTCGGGCAAGATCGGCGGCTGGATCATCCTGTTCGCGCAAGTGGAGGGCGCGGCCACCAAGAGCCCCATCACCGCCTTCCTCGTGCCCACCTCGGCCAACGGATATGTGGTGGCGAAGGTGGAGGAGAAGCTCGGCCAGCGCGCCTCCGACACCTGCTCGCTGCGCTTCGAGGACCTGGAAGTGCCCGCAGAATACCGCATCGGCGAGGAGGGCGAGGGCTATCGCATCGCGCTGTCTTCGCTCGAGACCGGGCGCATCGGCATCGCCGCCCAGAGCGTCGGCATGGCGCGCGCGGCCTATGAGGCGGCGGTCGCCTATGCCAAGGAGCGGCGCGCCTTCGGCAAGGCCATCATCGATCATCAGGCCCTCGGCTTCCGTCTCGCGGAGATGCGCACGGACCTGGAAGCCGCGACCCAACTGGTGCTCAATGCCGCGCGCCTGAAGGATGCGGGCGTGCCCTGCCTCACAGAAGCCGCCATCGCCAAATTGTTCGCCTCAGAGGCCGCCGAGCGCATCGTCTCCCGCGCCCTCCAGACCTTCGGCGGCTACGGCTATCTCTCCGATTTCCCTGTCGAGCGCATCTATCGCGATGTCCGCGTGTGCCAGATCTATGAGGGCACGTCCGACATCCAGAAGATCATCATCTCCCGCGCCATCGGCGCCTGAGGCGCGTTTCCCTCCGTCATGGCCGGGCCTGTCCCGGCCACTGCCTCGCCCCCTCCCCCATTGCGGGGGAGGGTTGGGGAGGGGGTGATACGGTCGCCTCCTGGAGCAACATCGGCTCGGCAAGTGGAGAGGGCATCACCCCCCTCCCTGCCCTCCCCCGCAAGGGGGGAGGGTGAAGCGGCGCAGCGTTGCGCGCCCCCTGATGAATGTCGATGGTTCCCGGCCCTTCGCACTGCACAATAAGCGCGGCTTGATTGCCCCCTTAATTTGTATACTAGAGTGCAAGTCGAGGGGCAGCCGGCGTTCATCGTCGCCTCAGACCCCGCGTCCCTGGAGGAAATCTGGATGCTTCACCGCCGCACCTTCCTGTCCCTGGCCGCCGCCGTGGTCGGCATCGGGCTTTCCGCCGGTATCGCCGCCGCGCAGACCGTGCCTGTCCCCGCGCCCGGCGCCAGCGCGCGCATCGACGCCATCAAGAAAGCCGGCCAGCTGCGCGTCGGCGTGCTCGCCAACCCGCCGTGGCTGGTTGAGAACACCACGGGCTCGGGCGAGGCGTGGTCCGGCCCGGCCTGGACGCTGGTGAAGCAGTACGCCAAGCTCCTCGACGTGAAGCTGGTGCCCGTGCCGGTGTCCCACGAGACCAAGGTGCCCGTGCTCGCCGCCAACCAGGTGGACATCACCGTCTCGCCCTTGTCCGTCACCAAGGCGCGCCAGCAGGTGGTGGACTTCGTCACCTATTCCAAGACCGCGCTCTGCGTGTTCGGCCGCGCCGACAATCCCAAGGTCGCCAACGCCACCTCCATCGACGACTTCAACCGTGAGGACGTGACCATCGCCTACTTCACCGGCGGCGGTGAGGAGAACTGGGCGAAGGAGCGCTTCCCGAAGGCCAAGCTGCGCGGCGTCACCAGCGCCGGCACCGCCGCCCCCGTGGAAGAGATCATGGCCAAGCGCGCCGACGTCACCCCCATCAACCGCATTCCGTGGGTGGCGCTGAACCGCAAGGTCAAGGGCCTCGCCGCGCTGCCCAAGGGCAACAACTGCCAGGACTCGACCGAGGCGGCCACCGAGATCGGCCTCGCCATCGACAAGAACCAGCCGGAATTCCTGGCGTGGCTCCAGGCCGTGACGACCCCCCTGCTCCCCTCGCTCCTGGCCGAGGAAGAGAAGATCGTCTCGACCATGTGAGACGACTTTCCTGAGTACCCACCCTCAGTAGCAGCCGTCATGCCCGGGCTTGTCCCGGGCATCCACGGGGTGCCGCCGGGTGGGCGCTAACGGAGGGACGTGGATGGCCGGGACAAGCCCGGCCATGACGGCTTCTCCACTCGAAACGGCACATAGGCACCCATGGACTTCAATTTCGATCCGATCCTGGAGAGCTGGCCCTTCCTGCTCAGCGGCCTCTGGGTCACCCTCCAGCTCGCCTGCGGCGTCGCGCTGTGCGCGTTCACGTTCGGCACGCTGGTGGCGCTCGGCCGGCGCTACGGGCCCGCCTGGCTGCGGGTCATCCTGGTCTTCTACATCGACTCCATGCGCGCCATCCCCGTGCTGGTGGTGCTGGTATGGATCTATTTCGCCCTGCCCATTGCCACGGGCGTAAACCTGCCGCCCTTCTGGTCGGCGCTGTTCGCCCTCTCCTTCCACCTTGCCGCCTATGTGGCGGAGGTGGTGCGCGCGGGCATCGAATCCGTGCGGCCGGGCCAGATCCGCGCCGGCCTCGCGCTCGGCATGTCGGGGGCGCAGGTGGTGCGCAAGATCGTGCTGCCCCAGGCCTTCGTGCGCATGATGCCAGCCTTCGGGAACCTGTTGTCCCTAGCGGTGAAGGACACCGCCATCTCCACCGTCATCGCCGTGCCGGAGCTCATGCGCCGGGCGGACACGATCGCCGCGCAAACCTATGCGCCGGTGGAGGTCTTCACCACCGTGATGATCATCTACTTCCTCGTCATCTTCCCACTCACCCGCATCGTGGACATGGTCTACCAGCGCATTTCCTTCCTGGGGCGGTCATGAACCTCGATTGGTCCGTCATCCCCGCCTCCGCAGGGCTGCTGTTTCACGGTGCCCTCATCACCATCGCGCTCACCGTGCTCACCATGGCCATCGCCATGCCGTGCGGCATCGTGGTGGCCATGCTGCGGGAGAGCCGCTTCAAGCCGGTGTCCTTCCTCGCCACCTGCTTCGTGGAGCTGTTCCGCAATATTCCCATCCTCCTGGTGGTCTATTGGGCGTTCTATGTAATGCCCGTGGTGCTGGACGTGAGCTTCTCGCCCTTCGTCACCGGGCTCGTGGCGCTCTCGCTCAACAACACGGCGTACAATTCCGAGACGTTCCGGTCCGGCATCCGCTCCATCCGCAAGGGGCAGACGGAGGCGGCCCTCGCGCTCGGCATGAGCGAGATGGAGGCCTTCCGCAAGATCATCCTGCCCCAGGCTTTGCGCCGCGTGCTGCCCGTGCTCGCCACCACCTGGGTGACACTGTTCAAGGATACTTCGCTGGTCTCCGTCATCGCCGTGGGCGACCTTGCCCACACCGCCATGCAGATCCGCTCGCAGACCTTCCGCGTGCTGGAGATGCTCACCGCCATGGCGGCCATCTACTGGCTCCTGGGCTATCCGCAGGCCAAGATCGCGGACTGGATCCGCAAGAAGTTCGGGGTAATGGAATGACACTCGCCACTGCCGCGCCGCAGGCGCTCCCGGACGTCGTGCTGAAGTACAGGGATGTCCGTAAGCTCTATGGGCAGTTCGTCGCCCTCAATGGCGTCTCCATGGAAGTGAAGCGCCAGCAGGTGGTCTGCCTCATCGGCCCCTCGGGCTCGGGCAAGTCCACTTTGCTCCGCTGCACCAATGCGCTGGAGACCATGGATGGCGGCGAGATCCGCTTCGACGGCGTGCCGCTGCCGAAAGACCCCGCCTCCATCCGCAAGGTGCGCCAGCGCATGGGCATGGTGTTCCAGAATTTCGAGCTGTTCCCCCACAAGACGGCCATCGAGAACGTGATGATCGGCCCGTCCACCGTGCTCGGACTTGCGGACAAGGACTGCCGTCTGCGGGCCGAGAAGCTGCTCGTGAAGGTCGGCCTCGCCGACAAGATGAACAATTATCCCGCCAACCTTTCCGGCGGGCAGCAGCAGCGCGTGGCCATCGCCCGCGCGCTCGCCATGGAGCCGGAGGTGATGCTGTTCGACGAGCCCACCTCGGCACTTGATCCCGAGACCATCGGCGAGGTGCTGAACGTGATGAAGGCGTTGGCCGACGACGGCATGACCATGATCGTCGTGACCCATGAAATGACCTTTGCCCGGCGCGTCGCCGACCATGTGGTGGTGTTCGAGCGCGGCGAGATCATCGAGCAGGGCCCGCCCCAGCAGATCTTCGACGCGCCCCACGCGACCCGCACCCGCGACTTCCTCAGCCATCTCGGCTGGAACGCATGACGGGGGCCGCGCGAGCCGAGGTGCGCGCCTTCGCCGGGCCGCCCAGCGTCGAGGCGATCCAGGCGGAGATCCGCCAGGACATTATCGTGCTCCGCCTCATGCCCGGCGCGCGCATGTCCGAGAACGAGCTGGCGCGCCGCTTCGGCACCTCGCGCACGCCGGTGCGCGAAGCGCTGTTCCGGCTGGTGGACGAAGGGCTCATCGAAGTGCTGCCCCAGCGCGGCACCTTCATCACCCGCATCTCGCTGCGGGCGGTGAAGAAGGCGCGCTTCGTGCGCGAGGCCATGGAAGTCGCCATCGTGCGCCACGCAACCGAGCACGGCCTATCCCCGGCGCGGCTGCGGACGCTCGACGAGGTGATCGCCGAGCAGGAGGCGTCCCGCGACGATCCAGAGCGCTTCACCACCGCCGACGACGCCTTCCACCGCACGCTGGCGGACGGCATCGAGGCGGGGAGCATCTGGGATGTGGTGGAGCGCGAGAAGGCGCAGTTCGACCGCCTGCGCTTCCTCTCTCTGCCCAACGTGACGCCCGTGGACACGCTCATCACCCAGCACAAGGCGATGCTGGCCGCCGTGCGCGCCGGCGACGTCGCCCGCTCGGAGACCGCGACGCGCGAGCATCTCTCCGAAGTGCTCAAGGTGGCCGACGCGCTGGCCGCTACCCATCCGGGCCTCATCCTCAACGACGCCTGACGGCACAATCAATCATTAAGAAGGAGCGTCGCGCTCATGGAACAGACATGGCGTTGGTGGGGGCCGAAGGACATCATCACCCTGGCGCATGTGCGCCAGACCGGCGCGGCCGGCATCGTGAACGCGCTCCATGAGGTGCCCGCCGGCGAGGTCTGGACCCGCGAGGCGATCCAGGCGCGCAAGGACTTCATCGAACAGGACAAATCCCTCGGCCTGCGCTGGAGCGTGGTGGAAAGCCTGCCGGTGCACGAGGCCATCAAGATCGGCACGGGCGACCTGAAGCCCCTGTTCGACAATTATCGCACCTCGCTGCGCAACCTCGCCGCCTGCGGCATCCACAATGTCTGCTACAATTTCATGCCGGTGCTGGACTGGACCCGCACCGACATTGCAAGCCCGGTTCCCGGCGGCGGGCGGGCGCTGAAGTTCAACGCCTTCGAATATGCCGCCTTCGACGTGTTCATGCTGGAGCGCGACGGCGCTGAGGCCGACCATGCGCCCGAGGTGCTGGCGCGAGCGAAGGCATGGTTTGATGCCTCCACGCAGGCGGACCGCGACCGGCTTCTGGCCAACATCATGGCCGGCCTGCCGGGCGCCTTCGACCGCTACGACATCCCGAGCCTGCGCACCATCCTCGCCCGCTTCAAGGACGTTTCCGCCGAGCGCCTCCGGGAGAATCTCGGCCGGTTCCTGGAAGAGGTGATGCCCACCTGCGATGAGGTGGGCATCCGCATGGGCATCCATCCCGACGACCCGCCGCGCCCGCTGCTCGGCCTGCCGCGCATCGTCTCCAGCGAGGACCATCTGGCGGCGGTGCTGGCGCTCCATCCCTCGCGCAATAACGGGCTCACCTTCTGCACCGGCTCGCTGGGCGCCCGGCCTGGCAACGATCTGCCCGCCATGGCCGCGCGCTTTGCGGACCGCATCCATTTCGTCCATCTGCGCAACGTGTCGAAGGAGCCGGACGGCTCCTTCATGGAGGCCGACCATCTGGGCGGCGACGTGGATCTCGTCGCCGTGGTGCAGGTGCTCCTGCGGGAGCAGAAGCGCCGGAAAGAGGCCGGCCTTGCCGACTGGCGCCTGCCCTTCCGCCCTGACCATGGGCACGAGCTTCTGGACGATGTGGGCAAGCCGACTCATCCCGGCTACCCAGCCATCGGTCGCCTGCGCGGCCTCGCCGAAGTGCGCGGCGTGATGACGGCGGTGGCGCAGCTGGAGGGGCTGCCGCTTTAGGGCAGTTCGAGTCTCCGGAACGAGCAGGCTCACCGCTTTTCCTGCCGTCATGGCCGGGCTTGTCCCGGCCATGACGGGGCTCCGCTGGGTGTGCTTAAGGGAAAGACGTGGATGCCCGGGACAAGCCCGGGCATGACAGCGTTAGCCTGCGAATCCGAGGTCGGCCCGTGCCGGATTCGCCGCAAGGAGCGAAATCAGCCTCTTAGCCTCCGGCGCATGGGCGGAGCCCATCGCCACCGCCGCCGTATAGATGGTCAGCAGCGACACGCCCTCCGGCAGATCGGCGATGAGCGTGATGCCCGCCGTGTTCAGGATCTCGGTCGCCTGGGTGGAGCCGATGGCGCCGGGGATGCCACTCGCAGCCAGAGCCGCCATGGCGGTGGCGCCGTTGGGATAGACTTTGAGCTTCGGGGACATCTCGTCCCAGATGCCCAGCTCCTTCAGCGTCCAGGCCACGTGCCGGCCGGCGGTGGCGGTCTCGATGTCCGCCGAGAACAGCGCCGGCGCGGCGAGGAGCGCGGCGCGCAGCTTATCCCCGGTGGAGACTTCCGGCACGGGATCGCCATTGCGCACGGCGACAGACGTAGGCACCGCCCCGAGATCGACGGCACTCGCCGCATCCACGCGGCCTTCCCCGGCCAGCTCATCGATCAAGGCGCGGGTGAGGATGAGGATGTCCGCCGCCTCCCCCTGCCGCAGCTTGGCGGCCATGACGCCCACCGCGCCGAAGGTGCCGGCGACATGAAAGCCGGTCTCGGTCTCGAAGGCCGGCGCGGTGCGCCCCACAAGGCCCTCGGCGGCACCGCCGCTCAGGATACGCAATTCGGTCAAAGCCCCAGCTCCATGGCTGCGATGAGATTTTCGCGGGTGATGGGATATTGCGTCATGCGCACGCCGATGGCGTCGAACACCGCATTGGCGATGGCCGCACCCGCCGGCCCCTGGGAGGCTTCGCCCGCCCCCATGGGAGGCAGGTCCGGCCGCTCGATGATATGGATGTCCACCGCCGGAACCTCGGAGAAGCGCAGGATGGGATAGCTCTCCCAGCCGCGGGAGAGGATGCCGTCACGGTCGAAGCGCACGGCCTCCTTCAGCGCCCAGCTCGTCGCCTGGATGGCGCCGCCCTCCACCTGGTTGAGGACGCCGTCGCGGTTGATCACCTCGCCCACATCCACGGTGATGGTGAGGCGCTCCACCCGCACCTCCTCCTCGCAGACGATGTCCGCCACCACCGCGCAATAGGCGCCTGTATTCTTGTAGCGCGCGAAGGCGAAGCCGCGCCCGCCGCTCTCAAGGCCGTTGCCCGCCGGCCAGTTCACCAGCCGGGCCGCTTCCTCGACCACCTTCACCGCGCGCGGGTCCTTCAGGTGCCGCAGGCGGAAGGCGACGGCGTCCTCGCCCTTCTCGCGCGCCACCTCGTCCATCATGCTCTCGATGGCGAACACATTGGCAAACGCCCCGAGCGCCCGCATGGAGGAGGTGCGGATGGGCATCACCATCAGCCGGTTGTTGGTGATGCGCGTATCCGGGAAGACATAAAGCGGCATGGAGTTGCGGTCGGCGCCGCCGCCGGTGGCGGCCGGCATGTTGATGGCGATGGGGCATGGCGCCCCGCCCTCCATCTCCGCCGCCGCGCGCAGGGTGGATTGCTTCGCGCGGCCGGGCCGCATGCTGTGGCCGTTGCTCCAGATGGTGTGGCGCCAGCCGGCGATCTCGCCCTCGGCATCCAGGTCCACGTCGAGGTCCACCCGCATGGCGGGGCCGAACGGGCCGCAGGACATCTCGTCCTCTCGGCTCCATTGCGCCCGCACCGTGCGGCCGGGACAGCCGCGGGCCAGCAAAGCGGCGTCGAGCGCCACGTCATCAGCTGGATTGTGCCCGTAGCAACCCGCGCCCTCCACGTGCTCCACCACGACGGCGTCGAGGGGCAAATCGAACACCACCGCAAGGTCGGCGCGCAGATTGTAGATGCCCTGGCTGTGGGTCCACACGCGAAGGCGTGTCTCGCCCTCATCCTGCGGCCAAAGGGCCAGCGCGCAGGACGGCGCCATGGAGGCGTGGGCGATATAGGGCTTGAGAAAAGAGCGCGACAGGGTGCGCGCGGCGGGCTGGGCGGAGGCTTCGCCGCGCGTCTCCACCACGGGGTCCACGGGCTGGGCGCGCAGCCAGTCGGGCAGCTCCGCCTCCTTGGGCAGCGGCGCGCCGCCTTGCCAGGTGATCTTCTCCCGCAGCCGGGCGGCCGCCTGCTCCACCTTCAGCTCGTCGTCGGAGAGAAGGCCGATGAAGGCGCCGTCCTCGAACACCTGGACGCCCGCGCCGGCGATGGCGGCCAGGTCCTCCGTCCCGCTCCGGCGGCTGCCGAGGCGCAGGGGATGCACGGCGCGGCCATGAAGCATGTCCGCAGGCCGCAGATCGTGGATGAAGTGGGGCCGGCCGAAGATTTTGTCGGCGATATCGATGCGGGCGAGGTCCTCGCGCCCGGAGGCGTGGCGGCGGCGCACGGCCCGCTCGCCCGGCGTGGCCGGCCGGTCGAGGGGCACGTCCTGCGCCAGCTCCCAATAGCTGGTGCGGGCATTGCCCGGGCCGATGATGGTGCCGTCATCGAGGATGAGGTCGTCCGGCTCCGTGCCGAGGCGCTGCGCGGCCTCCTGCCGGAACAGCTCCCGCGCCTCGGCGCAGACATGGCGGATGGAGCGCCCGCAATCCTGGATGGACAGGCTGCCGGAGGTGACCCCCTCGTCGGGGCTGTAGGCCGTGGAGGGCTGCACCATGCGGATGCGGCCCGCATCCACTTCCAGCGCGTCGGCGGCCATCTGCAGCAAGGCGGTGGCGATGCCCTGGCCGATCTCCACCTTGCCGACGCAGACATGCACCTCGCCGTCGGGGAGGATCTTCAGCCACTGGCCGAGCTGGGGATTGGCCTGGAGGCTTTTGGGCAGCGGGGGAGCGGACGGGGCGTTCATGCCGCCATCTCCTCGCTGGCCCTGAGGATGGCGCGGACCATGCGGTTGTGCGCCCCACAGCGGCAGAGATTGCGGTCGAGGGCCTCGCGCACCTCGACCTCGCTCGGCCGCGGCACGCGCTTCAGCAGCGCCGCGGCGGTGATGATGATGCCGGAGACGCAATAGCCGCACTGCATGGCCTGCGCCTCCAGGAAGGCCGCCTGCAAGGGATGCGGCCCCGCCTCGCTCCCCAGACCCTCCACGGTGGTGACCGCCTTCCCCTCCACCGCCCAGACGGGGGTGTCGCAGGAGGGCATGGACTGGTCGCCCACCAGCACCCGGCAGGCGCCGCACTCGCCCTGCCCGCACCCGAAGCGCGGGCCGGACAGGCCGAGCTCGTGCCGCAGGATGGTGAGCAGCGGCGTCTCGGCCTCGGCCGAGACCGCGCGGGCGCTGCCGTTGATGTGGAGCTGGTAGGTCGGCATGCGCCCCGCGCTTCAGTCGGCGGTGATGTTGAACTTGGTGACGACGCCGCGCCACTTCTCGATGTCGGCCTTCAGATAATCACCGAATTCGGCCGGCGTCATGATGAGCGGATAGGCCCCCTGCTTAGCCCACTCCGCCTTCACTGCCGGATCGCTCATATAGGCGACGATCTCCTTGTTGAGACGGTCGACGATGGGCTGGGGCGTGCCCGTGGGCGCCATGATGCCGAGCCAGATGGAGGCCTCGAAGCCCTTCACGCCGGCTTCCTCAGCGGTGGGCACGTCGGGCATCACGGTAGAGCGCACCTTGCCGGTGGTGGCGAGTGCCACCGCTTTGCCGGCCCGCACCTGGGGCGCCATGGTGGTGACCGCATCCATCATCATATCCACCTGCCCGCTGATGAGGCCGGTGCGCGCATCGCCCGAATTCTTGTAGGCCACATGGACGATGTCGATGCCCGTCATGGCCCGGAACAATTCGGTGGAGAGATGGTAGGGCGTGCCCTGGCCGGAGGAGGCGTAATTCAGCTTGCCCGGCTCGGCCTTCGCGAGAGCGATGAACTCCGCCAGCGTCTTCGCCTTCACCGAGGGGTTCACCGCGATGACGAGGTCGGAATAATTCACCGGCGAGACCGGCACGAAATCCTTCATCAGCTCATAGGGCTTCTTGCGAAGGAGGGATTCATTGACCGTCTGCGTGTTGGACATCATCAGCAGCGTGTAGCCGTCCGCCGGCGACTTCGCCGCGTCCAGCGTGCCGATGACGCCGCCGGCGCCGGTCTTGTTGTCGATGATGACGGGCTGCTTGAACACCTCCTGCAGCCGCTGCCCGACGAAGCGGGCATAAACGTCCGCCGGGCCGCCGGGACCGAACGGCACGACGATGCGGATGCTGCGGTTGGGATAGTCCTGCTGCGCCAGAGCGGCAGGCGCCGCGAGAGCGCTTGCGAGAAGCGCGAGGCTGAGCGTCACGCGTTTGAACATGGGAACCTCCGTTTGGGTCGTTTCCTCAGGTGCCGGTCGAGCCGGCCTTCTCGGTATTTTGGTGGCCGCCGGGAGCCCTGACACCCCGGCGGCCCCCAAGCTCATTCGAAACGGTTGGTCAGCTCGCCGAGGCCGCTGATGGAGAGCTTCACCACGTCGCCGGACTTCAGGAATTTCGGCGGCTTGAAGCCGATGCCGACGCCCGACGGCGTGCCGGTGGCGATGATGTCGCCCGGCTCCAGCGTCATGCCGGCGGAGATGGTCTCGATGAGGCTCGGAATGGTGAAGATGAGGTCGCGGGTGTTGGCGTTCTGCCTGAGCTCGCCATTGACCCAGGTCTTCACGTCGAGGTTCTCGGCGTCCACCTCGTCCGCCGTGGTGATCCACGGGCCCATGGGGCAGAAGGTGTCCAGCGCCTTCCCGAGGAACCACTGCTTGTGGTTCTTCTGGCGGTCGCGGGCGGTCACGTCGTTGACGATGGTGTAGCCGAAGATGTGGGAGAAGGCGTCCGCCGCCTTGATGTTCTTGCCGCCGCGCCCGATCACCAGCGCCAGCTCCACCTCATAGTCGATGGAATCGGTGACGCCGGGATGGGTGTCCACCACCGCGTCGGGGCCGATGACGGTGCTCGGCGGCTTGGAGAAGACGGCCGGGTGGGTATCGATCTCCGCACCCGCCACCGCGCCGGCCTCGAAGCCGCTCTGGGCGAATTCCTTGGCGTGGTCGCGGTAATTCTTGCCGACGCAGATGATGTTCCGGCGCGGCAGGGGGATGGGCGCGAGAAGCTTCACCTCGCCCAGGGGCAGGCCGGCACCGCTGGCCGACAGCTTGGAGCCCAGCGCGTCCCAGCGGGCGATGACATCGAGCATGTCGGCGGCCTCGATGAGGTTGATGGTCTTCTCGTCCTGCGAGACGAGGCCCACGCGCTTCTGCCCTTGGATTTCAACGGTCGCCAGTTTCATAACAGCCCTTATTGGTTGACCAATTTCGTGCAGGTAGCTCTATTTGGTGCACTATATCCGGCTGATAGCTGATGTCTATCAGCCCTAAGAGAATTTTCCCTTCCGCGGCCGCTGCCATTGGTATACCAATTTACCCGTTGGGAGCCGATCCATGTCCAAGCCCGCCGCCCGTGTTCATGCTTTCCTGGAAGAGGCCATCGCAGCGGGCACTTATGGCCGGGGCGCGAAGCTGCCCACGGAGCGGGCCTTGTCGGAGCATCTCGGCGTCCCGCGCAGCGCGGTCCGGGACACGCTTTCCGTGCTGGAGGCGCGCGGGCAGGTGACGCGCATCGTCGGCAGCGGCACCTATGTGGCGGAGAACGGCTCTGGCGAAGAGGCGCCCAATGGGCGTGAGGTCAGCCCCGCCGAGATCATGGCGACGCGTCTCGTGCTGGAGCCGCGGCTCGCTTTGCTCATCGTCACCAATGCCACGGCCTCGGATTTCGAGCGCATGGATGCCTGCAACCGCAAGGCCGAGGCGGCGGACGATTTCGAGGAATTCGAGCGCTGGGACGCCGCTCTCCACCAGACCATGGCAGAGGCCACCCACAACCGGCTCCTCATCGAGATCTACCGCGCCGTCACCGACGCGCGGGACCGCACCGAATGGGGCGACCTCAAGCGGCGCAGCATCAATGCGGAGCGGCGCGACGCCTACCGCGCGGACCATCGCGTCATCGTCGCGGCGCTGCGCGCGCGAGACGCCGCCCAGGCGGAACGCGCCATCGAGGACCATCTGAAATCCGTGCGCAGCAATTTGCTCGGCGGGTGACCTCCCCTTGCACGGCGGATATGGGCTGCGCGACGGCCGTTCAGTCCTTCTTTTTGAGTAGAACCGCCGCTAGGCTCTCGTTCGTATCCAAACGGCTAGAGTGGAAACATGGATCGGCGCGACTTGCTCAAAGGCATGGTGTCCGTTGCACTGGCGGGAAGCGCGGGCGCCACGGTCTCCTTTCAGCCCTCCATTGCCGCGCCGCTGCGCCGGGTGCGGCCCGGCGATCCCGAATGGCCGAGCGCACGCGATTGGGACGAATTGCGCACGGCCCTCGGCGGGCACCTCGAACCCGTGACCTCCCCGCTCGCGAGCTGCGCGCGCGATGCCAACGGCCAGCTCTGCGACGCCGCGCTGAAGGACTTGTCCAACCCCTTCTTCATCCAGGCCCAGGCCGGCGCCACCCAGTCGTCCGGTTGGATCGATGGCTGGACGTCCGCGCCCTCCGTCTATGCGGCGATCCCCGGCACCGCCGCCGAAGTGGCCGCGGTGGTGAATTTCGCGCGGGAGAAGAATCTGCGCCTCGTGGTGAAGGGCGGCGCGCATAGCTATCTCGGCCAGTCCAGCGCCGCGGACAGCATGCTGCTCTGGACCCGCCGGCTGAACGCCATCGAAATGCACGATGCGTTCGTGCCCCAGGGCTGCGCCGGCGCCGTCGCGCCGCAGGCGGCGGTCAGCGTGGGTTCGGGCGCTAAATTCATCCAGCTCTACGACCGCGTGGTCACCAAGGGCGGCCGGTTCGTGCAGGGCGGCGGTTGCACGAGCGTGGGGCTCGGCGGCCATGTGCAGACCGGCGGGTTCGGCAGCTTCTCCAAATATGGCGGCCTCGTCGTGGCGAGCCTGCTGGAAGCCGAGATCGTGACGGCGGACGGCGAGGTCCGGATCGCCAATGCCTGCACAAATCCCGATCTGTTCCTCGCCCTCAAGGGGGGCGGCGCCGGTTTCGGCATCACCACGCGGCTCACCCTCGCCACACGGGAGCTGCCCGAGCGAGGGGGCTCCTTCAGGCGGACGATCCGGGCCTCATCGGACGCGGCCTTCCGCCGCCTCATCGCGGCATTCTGCGGCTTTGCGAAGGCAGGCCTCATCAACCCGCATTGGGGCGAGCAGGCGTCGTTCGCACCGGACAATACCTTGACCATCGCAATGGTCTTCCAGGGCCTCTCCGACGCCGAGGCGCTGGGCGCATGGGCGCCGCTCTTCGCATGGATCGCCAACAATCCCGCCGACATCGCGGAAGCCTCCGAGCCGCGCATTATCTCGATGCCCATGCGCAATTGGTGGGACTTCGATTATCGCCGCACGCATCTGCCCCAGTCGATCATCGCCGACGAGCGCCCCGACGCCGCACCGGGCACATTCTGGTGGGCGGGCAATGCCAGCGAGGTCGGCGCCTATTTCTCCGGATACCAGTCCATATGGCTGCCGCAGGGCCTGCTTGAACCCGGAGGCCAGGGCACGCTCACCGAAGCGCTTTTCGCGGCCTCACGGCACTACGAGGTCATGCTGCATTTCAACAAGGGGCTCGCCGGCGCCACCGAGGCCCGCCGCAGCGAGGCGCGCGAGACCTCCATCCATCCGGACGCCATCGACGCCTTCGCCCTTGCGATCATCGCCGGGGGCCAGACGCGGGCCTATCCCGGCGTGCCCGGGCATGAGCCGGACATGGCGGCGGCGCGCGCCGAAGCGCGGAAGATCTCTGCCGCCTTTGCCGAACTGCGCCGGGCCGCGCCCGCCGGCGGCTCGTACTCATCCGAGATGAGCTTCTTCGAGGAGAACTGGCGCGAGACGGCTTGGGGGCCGCATTACGACCGCCTCCTCGCCGCCAAGCAGAAATACGACCCCACCGGCCTGTTCACCGGCCATCACCAGGTGGGGAGCGAGTTCTGGAGCGCGGACGGCTTTACCCGGATCTGATCCGAACGCCGTCAGTCGAGCATCTGGTCGGGACGGCGCTCCAGAAGCCGCAGTGCGCCCAGCGCCCGCGACTGCGCGGCGATGCTGTCGCAGTCGAAGATGCCCGAGAGCCGCTCCAGAAGCTCTGTGGCGGCGTCCGACCCCACGGCGCCGCCGGCCAGGGACAGGAACTTCTGCCGCATGGCTTCCGGCGGGATGCGGTTCTCCGGCATGCCGCGTGAGAAGTCGACGCGCTTGCGCACCTCGCGCCCGTCCTTGAGGGTGATGGTGACGATGCCGGCATAGCGCTCGGGATAAACCGCATCCATGTCGGCATCCACTTCCACGTCCACGCGGCTCGTCAGCTCGTTCACGTCGGCAGCGGCAATGCGCTGCGGCGTGAACTGTTCCACCAGAGCGGTGCCGTCGAGCAACGCCACCGCCACATTGTAGCGGATGCTCATCTGCGCATTGAGCACGGTGGACTGCTTGTAGGGGAAGCCCGTCTGGCGCTCCACCACGCGGCTGATGCCCACCTTCACCCGCGCCACGTCGGCGGCGGAGAAATCGTGCTCCGCCATCAGCTCGATGGTGGCATCGACGCTCGCATGGTTGCTGCCGCAGCAGGCATAGGGCTTGAAGCACACACCCTCCGCCCGCCACTCCCGACCAAGCGCGCGGCCCGCCTCGCCGGGGCGGGAGGCGTCGGACATGGCGGCGAGAAAGCCCCCGTCCTCCGCCTCCAGGATGAAGCGCGGTCCCTGGAAGCCGCGGCCCGCCAGCGCAGCGGCCAGGACTCCGCTCTCCGCCGCCCGTCCCGGATGAAGGCGCTTGCTCATGGCGCCGTCGGAATTGAACGCCCACAGGCCGGCGGACTGGGTGCCCGCAAGACCCAGAGCGCTCGCCGTGGTGGAGGCATCGAAGCCGAGGATCACCGAGGCCGCCGCCGCTGCGCCGAACGTGCCGGTGGTGCCGGTGAGATGCCAGCCGCGCATGCGGGCAGCGTTGGGGTTCGCGGAAAGGCTCACCCGCGCCATGGTCTCGTAACCCGCCGCCAGGGCCGCGAGGAAAGTGGGGCCGTCAATGTCTTCCCGCTCGCCCAGGGCCAGGACCACGGGAAGCACCGCGGCGCCGGCATGGATCTTGGAGCGGTGGTGGTCGTCGAAGTCGAAGCCGTGAATGGCCGTGCCGGCGGCGAGCGCCACATGGCCCACGGAGACCTTCGCCCCGCCTGAGGCCCACAGGGTGGCCTCGGGCGGGCCACCCTGCTCAAGAGCGTAGGCCTGCACGATGCTGCAGGCCGGCTGGGTGAGGCCGAACAGCCCGCAGCCCACCGCATCCACCACCGCATCCTGAAGCACCGCGCGGACCGCGTCCGGCACCCCGGCGCCTCGGACACCGGCCACGAATTCCGCCAGCTGCATGGTGGGGCCGGCGGCCTCCACGGCGGGGGCGGTTTCGGGCGTTGCGAGCGGCTGGGCAGTGGCGGCGCTGGGCATGGTGGCCTCCTGAGGCGGCGACGTTCAGTGGTGGGATTGGGCTTCGGCGCGGGTCGGGGCGTGGCCTGTGGGCGGCACGTCAAGGCGCACCGCGATGCCTTCAAGCTCGGGGCTCGGCGCGGGATAGAGCGACATCACCAGGGGATCGTGACCGGGAACGATGTGGCTCTCGTCCGGGGCGAGGGTGAGGAGCTTCTCGAAGCCCTCCAGCATCTCGCCCACATGGAAGGCGGTGGGGAAGGGCCGGCCGCTCGCCATGTTCTCGTAGAAATGGCTGACGTCGGAGGCGAGCACCACGGGGCCGCGCTTCGTGTTCACCCGCACGAACTGGAGCCCGTGGGAATGGCCGCCCGCCTGGTGGACCGTCAGGCCCGGCGCCAGTTCCGCGTCGCCGTCATAGAATAGGACGCGCTGGGCATAGTTGAGCCGCACCACCTTGCAGATGTCCTCCACCTCGAAGGAGTGGGACAGGCGCGGGAAGCGCATGTAGCGGCCGGTGGCGTAATTCATCTCGCGCTCCTGGAGGTGGAAGCGCGCATTGGGGAAGCGATCGAAATTGCCCGCATGGTCGTAATGGAGGTGGGTGATGATGACGTCGCGTACCGTGTCGGGGTCGATGCCCAGCAGGTTCAGGGCCTCCACGGGGCAGCGCAGATAGGTGCGCTTGCGCGCATCGGCCACCTCTTTGGTGAAGCCGCAATCGATCACGAAAGTCCGCTCGGGGGACTTCGCCACCCACAGGAAGTAATCCATGGGCATGGGCCCCTCATGGGGGTCGCCGCCGATGAAATGGTCGCGGCGCTGCGCACCCCGCATGGCGTAGCGGATGGCGAAGAGTTCGTATTCGGGCAGGGAAGTCTGGGTCATGGGCGTCCGCAAGCTTGAAGGTCAGTGGCTCATGCCGAGATAGGCCTGCCGCAAGGCGGGATCGACGCGCACCGCATCGCTCTCCCCTTCCAGCGCGATCTGGCCCCGGCAGAGCACATAAGCGCGCGAAGCGACGTCGAGCGCCACTTCCACATTCTGCTCCACGAGGATGGCGCCGACGCCGAACTCGCTGGAGATGCGGCGCACGGCGTCCATCACGCTCGCCGTCACCAGCGGCGCGAGGCCGAGCGACGGCTCGTCGAACAGGATGAAATCGGGCTTCGCCATGAGCGCCCGGCCGATGGCGAGCATCTGCTGCTCGCCGCCAGACAGCGTGCCGGCAAGCTGCGTGCTGCGTTCCTGGAGACGCGGGAACATGGTGTAGACCTGCGCGAGCAAAGCGGGACGCTCGGAGGCGGAACGGGTAACCCCGCCCACTTCGAGATTCTCCTTCACCGTCATGCGCTTGAAGATGCGCCGGCCTTCCGGCACCAGCGCCACGCCCCGGCGCGGCGCGGTGTAAGCGGGCTCGCCGGTCACGTCCGCGCCGTCCAGCAGGATGGCGCCGGATTTCGAGCGCACCATGCCCATGAAGGCTTTCAGCGTGGTGCTCTTGCCGGCGCCGTTCGCGCCCAGGAGGGCGATGATCTCGCCCTGCTCCACATGAAGCGAGATGCCCTTCACGCCGGGCACCTCGCCATAGTTCACGACCAGGTCGCGCGCTTCGAGCCGCCGCACCATGCTCACGCCTCCTTCGCCAGTTTCGCCGAGCCGAGATAGGCGCGGATCACCGCCTCATTCTCCTGGGCCTCGGCCGGCGTTCCGTTGAAGATCCGGCGGCCGTACTCGATCACCGTGACCGTGTCGCAGAGCCGTCCCACCAGATCGAGGTCGTGCTCCACAAGGATCACCAGCGTGCCGCGCCGCGCCATCTGGCGCACCAGTGTGGAGAGCCGCTCGCGCTCGTCATCGGTGAGGCCGGTGGCCGGCTCGTCCAGAAGCACCACGTCGGGCTCGGCCACGAGGTTGCGGGCCAGCTCCACGAAATGGCGCTTGCCATAGGGGAGCGAGGCCACCTTCTCGTCCGCAAGGTCCGCAATGCCGGTGGCAAGAAGCGCCTGCTCCACGGGCTCGGAAATGCTCGCGGAGGACAAGGGCGCGAGCACGCCCCACCAGCCGGATGCCTTCGCGAAGCGCCGCGCGGCAAGGCCGGTGGCCACGTTCTCGAACACGGTGAGCTGCTGGGCGAGGCGGATCTTCTGGAAGGTGCGAGCGACGCCCATGCGCGCCCGGCGATGCACCGGCAGCGCCTCGATGCGATCCCCGCGCAGGCGGATCTCGCCGGCATCGATGCGATTCACGCCCGTGATGCAGCCGATGAGGGTGGACTTGCCCGCCCCGTTCGGCCCGATGAGGCCGTGGACCTCGCCGGCCTTGCCCGCAAGGTCGATGCCCTGGAGCGCCTGGACGCCGCCGAAGCGCTTGGAGACGCCGGTGAGCTGGAGGACAGGATTGGTCATGAGACCCTCCCGGGAACCGTGTCGGCCTTGGGCGCCTGAGGCGCGGATGCGGACGTGCGCCGCGGCTTGCGCCGGGGCGCCATGAGCCGGTCGATGAGGCCGCCAATGCCGCCTGGCAGGAACCACAGCACGAACAGCACCATGAGGCCGTAGACCAGGAGGCGCACATTGGTCTCGCCGAAGGCCCGCAGCGCCTCCGGCACGCCGGTGAGGATGAGGGTGGAGACCAGGGCGCCCGTGGCGCTGCCCACGCCGCCCACCACCGCCATCATCAGATAGCGGAAGGATTCCGCGCTGAGGAAGAGGTCGGGGGTGAGGAACTTCATATAAGCGGCGAGCAGCACGCCGCAGGTGCCGGCAAGGAAGGCCGAGGCGGAGAAGGCAAGCAGCTTCACGCCGAACACGCCCACCCCGCAGGCCGAGGCGGAAATCTCGTCATACTTCACGGACTTGAGCACCACGCCCAGGAAAGTGCGGCGGTCGAGATATTCCAGCGCCGCCAGCAGGACGAGGGCGAGCGCGAGCACGCAATAGAACCAGGTGACCCGGTCGAGGCCGAACGACTTGATGCCCAGCAGCCCCATGGGCCCGCGCGTCACGTCCACCATGTTGTTGAGCAGCTGGGCCACCAGCACGCCGAAGCCCAAAGTGCCGATGGCCATGTAATGGCCGCGCAGGCGGGCCGCCGGCAGCCCAAGGAGGAAGCCGACAATGGTGGGCAGGACGATGCCCCATGCGGCGGCGGCGACGGGCGGCACGCCCTTCACGGACATGACGCCGTAGATATAGGCGCCGAGCCCCACGAACCCCGCCTGCCCGAACGAGAGCAGCCCCGTGAAGCCGGTGAGGACCGTGATGGAGTAGACGACCAGGCTGTAGATCAACGCCAGGATCGCCATGTTGAGCCAGTACGCATCTACCATGAAGGGGATCGCCGCCAGGAAGGCGACGAAGAGGATGCGGATCAGCCAGATGGAGGCGTCAGACATTTTCTTCCATCCGTTCCGGAATGAGACCGCGCGGGAAGAAGATCAGCGTCACGACCAGGAGCCCGAACGCGATCGAGTTGGAATAGGCGTTGGACACGTAGACGGCCGCCAGACTCTGGACCATGCCGATGACGAGGGCGCCGAAGATGGTGCCGTTCACGTTGCCGAACCCGCCGAGGATGATGGCGGCGAACGCGTTCAGCATCTCCGCCTGCCCCATGTCCGGGGACAGGAGGTTCACCGGGCCGGAGAGCGCGCCCGCCGCCGCCGCGAGCGCGGAGCCCAGCACCACGCTCATGCGCGCCACCGCATTGGTGTTGATGCCCATGGCTGCGGCCACCTCGGGGTCCTCCGACACGGCGCGGAACTGGCGGCCGAGGGAGGAATACTGAACCAGCCACCACAGGCCCATGAGCAGCAGCACGCTGGAGGCGATCACCAGCAGGCGCTGGGCGGAAACGCCCACCGTGCCGATGGTGAAGGACACCGCATTGAGCGGGGTGTCGAAGGTCTGGGGCACCGTGCCCCAGATCAACTCGGCCAGATTGATCAGGATGATCGACATGCCCATGGAGGCGATGAGGCCGTTCAGCTCCACCCCCCGGAACGGCCGGAAGGCGGTCCGCTCCAGGATGATGCCGAGCGCCGCATTGGTGAGCATGGCGATGGCGATGGCCGGCAGGTAGCCCACATAGGGCGTCGCGGTGAAGGCGACGAAGGCGCCGATCATCACCGACTGGCCCTCGGCGAAGTTCACCATGCGCATCACGCCGAAGATCAGCGTGAGGCCCACGGCGACCAGGGCATAGTTCCCCGCAAGGATCAGCCCGTTGACGATGATTTGGACGAGCACGAACCAGCTCCTTACTTGACGACTTCGAGGCCGCCGCCGGGGGTGTTGCGGATGAAGGCGAAGTCAAAGCCCTCGGGCTTCACGCCGCGGTCGGCGTCGAACTGGTACTTGGCCAGCACGCCCTGATAGTCGGCCTTCACCAGCGCCGCCGCGATGTCGTCGGGCTTCACGCTGCCGCTGCGCTTGAGCGCGTCGGCCACCAGCATCACCGCGTCATAGGTGACGATGTCCCAGTGAACGGTGGGATGCTTCTCGCCCAGCGCCTTCTCGACCAAAGGCTCGAACTTGGTGATGAACGCCTGCTCGCGCGGCGGCATGTCGGGGTTCTTCAGGAAGAAGGCGCCGCGCACGAGGCCGAGCTTGCCCGCCTGCTCGCCCACCTGCTTCTCGAAGATGTAGGGCGGGGGCGGATAGTCGAAGAAGAGCGGGATCGTCATGTTGCTCTCGGCATACTGCTTGACGAAGTTCGCCGCCTGCCCCGCCGAGATGGACGCCACCACGATGTCGGGCTTGGCGCCCTGGATCTGGGTGATGATGGAATACCAGTTGGTGTCGTGGCGATCCTGCGGGATGTCGAGGGTGACCTTGATGCCCTTCTCCTTGAACACCCGGCTGATATTCTCGCGGAAGCTCAGGCCGAAATCGTTGTTCTCCACCAGGATCGCAGCGGTCTTGAACTTGAACTTCTGGAGCAGCAGCTCGGCCTCGCGCTCCTGGATCTCCCGGTTCTGCATGATGGACTGGAAGACGTAGGGGCCGGCATTCTTGGCGATGTAGTCGGCGGTGGAGATCTGCACGAGGGTGGGCACCTTGGCGTCGGCCGCCACCTGCGCCATGGCCACCGAGGCGCTGGAGCACCATTCGCCGATGAGTACCTGGACCTTGTCCTGGTTCACCAGCTTCTCGGCAGCGGCATAAGTGGTGCGGGGCTCGCAGGCACCGTCGGCGAAGACGAGGTTCAGCTTGTACTTGCCGGCAAGGCCCTGCGTGTTCACCTCTTCCGCCGCCATCTCGGCGGCGATCTTCGCCGGGCGGCCACCCCAGGCGGTATTGCCGGTGAGGGGCAGGATGACGCCGACCTTCACCGGGGTCTGGGCGGTCTGCGCGAAAGCGGGCGTGGCCAGCAGGCCGGCTCCGAAAATCGCGGCTAAGAACAAATGGGCCTGGGGTTTCATTGGCGTCTCCTCCAGAATCTGTTGTCGTTTGTGGAAAGGCGTTCAGGCGCTGAGCCGTCCTCCCGCGCCGGGAAAGGACAAGGCCTGCGCCACCATGGATGCGTCGCGGATGGCGGTCATGAAATCGCCCGGCCGGTTGCAGTCGCCCACCAGCACGAATGGCGCGCCGGACGCCTCCACCTCGCCGAGGACGCTGCGCTCCGGTTCGGGGCCGATGGCGAGCACCACCACATCGCCCGGGTCCAGCTCGCCCTCACCGGCGGACGAGGACAGCAGCAGCCGCCCCTCGGAGGTGCCGCGGATGGCGGTCCCGGTGCGCAGGGTGACGCCGTGGCCGGAGAGGCGGTCCAGGATTTCGAAACGGTTGTTGCGCGCCATCTCAGGCGCCAGCGCATCGCGCATCTCCAGCACCGTGACGCGGCAGCCGTGCTCGGCGAGAAGATCGGCAGCCTCGATGCCCACCATGCCGCCGCCAATGATGGTGACGGCGGTCCCCGCCGGGAGCTGAGCGGGGTCGCGGATCACGTCCCAGGCCTGGAGTACGGGGACGTGCACATCGAGCTTCAGGCCGCGGGACTTCGCGCCCGTGGCGACGATCACCAGATCGGGACCATAGGCGCGGATGCGGCCGGCATCGGCATCGACGCCGGTGCGCACCGAGACGCCGAAATCGGCGATCTCCTGCACCCGGTAGGTCCACACCCCGGAAACGTCCTCCTTGTCCGGGGAGGCGATGGCGAGCGGCACCTGCCCGCCCGCCACGGAGGCCTTCTCCCAGGCTTCCACCTCGTGCCCCAGCGCCCGCGCCATGCGCGCGGCCTCAAGGCCTGCCACGCCCGCGCCGAGCACCAGCACGCGGCGGCTCTCAGCCGGCCGGCGGTTGGAGAGCTGGGGCTCCAGATGGTGCAGCGCCTCGAACTCGGTGCCCACCATGGGGTTCTGGACGCAGGCCACGTCCTTCTCCAGCGTCAGGCGCTCGTAGCAGACATTGCAGGAGATGCAGGGGCGGATGGGCGCATGCACCTCCCCCAGCGCCTTCACCGTCCAGTGGGGATCGGCGAGGAGGGCGCGGCCCAGCGAGATGAAGTCGGCGCTGCCCGCCTCCAGCACCCCTTCCGCATCCTCCGGCGAGATGATGCGCCCGGCGATGATGACGGGAATGCTCACCGCCTCCTTCAGCGGCTTCACGTGCGGCTCCAGGCAGCGGCGCGGCAGGGAGGGCGGCTGGATGCAATAGCGCGAGAGGCGGGGATTCTCGTTGGAGCCGCCTGACAGATCGAGCGCCACCACCCCGGCCTCTTCCAGCGCCTGGGCGAGGACGATGGCCTCGTCTTGGGTATAGCCGTCCGCCACATATTCGGTGGCGCTGATGCGCACGAACAAAGGCAGGTCCGGCAGCTCGTTGCGGATCAGTTCCACCGTCTCCAGCAGCAGGCGCATGCGGTTCTCGATGGAGCCGCCATAGGCGTCGTCCCGCTTGTTGATGCGGCGGGTGAAGAATTGCTGGAAGAGATAGCCGTTGGCCGCGTGCAGCTCGACCGCGTCATAGCCCGCGCGCCACAGGCGGCGGGTGGCGTCAAGGAAGTCGCGCTGGATCTGGCGGATCTCATCCACCCTGAGCGCGCGCACCGGCTCACCGGTGGCGGGGTGGACACCATCCATGGGTCCCACCGGCTCGATGCCGAGCACCGAGCGACGCAGGAGATGGCCGCGATGATTGAGCTGGGCGACAGCGAGCGCGCCATTCTCCTTGATGCCCTCCACCACGCTGGCGAGGCCGGGAATGAAGCGGTCGTGGAACACGCAGAGCGAATTGTTGTGGTTGCGGGCGCCGGCCGAGATGTTCATGGCCTCGGTGACCACCATGGCCACGCCGCCCCGCGCGCGCTCGGCGTAATAGAAGCGGTCCCGCTCGGTGGAGAAGCCGTCCGTGGTCCCGTAATTGGTGCCCATGGGCGCCATGATCACGCGGTTCTTCAGCTGCAGCGGGCCGATGCGCCCCGGCGAGGCCAGCAGCGGGAAGGAATGAGCCGCCGCGCCGGCCCCGTTCGCAGGCTCCCCGTCGCGCATCAGCGATACCCCGCCGCGCACTTGAGGCGCACCGCATTCCCGGTGCCGCCGCGCACGATCCCGCATCTCAGCTGAGGCATCATTCTTGTTTCCTCCCGAGAATTGGGTATCTCGGTCTAACGTCTAATGTCAACAGTTTCAGGGAAGCCGGACCAGCAGGTGGAGTTCCTGCCCAAAGACGCAAGCGCCCGTCTGCCAGGGATGCAGATGGCTACGCTCAGCCTTGTGGGGGATTTATCCGCACCGCAGGCGCGGTCGTCAGGATGTCAGGAGGACGAACGCAACGCCGCAATCGGGCAAGCACCCCAGCGGACGATAGCCCGGCAAAGCACCGCCAAAGAGCGCGGCCGGCTCCACTTGGCGAGCCGCAATACAGGTGCTGGAATGAAAAGGCTTTGGCCTCCCGGAAGGGATTCGAACCCCTGACCCCAGGTTTAGGAAACCTGTGCTCTATCCTGCTGAGCTACCGGGAGACACCCACTCCTTCTAAAGCGCCAGCGTTCCGGATGGAAGACGCCAGCGTCTCTCTGGGGCATGAATTGCCCCCTGGAGCCCAGGAGACAGGTAGCGGAGAAGGGCGAAAGATGCGTTAAGGAAGGGTGATGCTGCAACCGCTTCCAAGCTGGGCTCCCCAAGGTTAGAATATTCGCTCAGCGAACGGTTTCAGCTTGCGGATGCGGCGATCAAAGCGTGCCATCACTGTCTTTGTGCTCGCGGCCCTCGCCGCCACGGGCGCGCGTGCCTGTCCGCTCGTGCGGGGGGAGCCGGCAGCGGCGCCGGTCCGCATCGAGCGCGGGGCGGTGCGGCTTGTGGACGGCACCCGCCTCGTGCCGCCCGGCGCGATCGTCCCAACCCACCTCAATCCTTCCGAACGGCTTGCCGAGGCTGCGGAAGAGGCCGCGCGCCAACTCCTGGAGGGCCGCACGCTGCGGCTCGCATCGGCTCCCGCCGACCGCCATGGCCGCATGACGGCCTCCGCGACCCTCAGCGATGCGCAGCCGGTGGACCTCGCGGTCGCCCTGGTGGAGGCGGGAGCGGCCTATGCCGACCCGGCGCGCCGGCCCTCCTGCACCGACGCGCTGCTTTCGGCGGAGCGGCGGGCCCGGGCGGAGCGGCGCGGATTGTGGTCCACGCCGGATGCAATCCTGGCGGCCCGGGACGGGGCGGCCGCGCGGGCCCGGACAGGCCTGTTCGTGGTCGCGGAGGGGCGGGTCTATAGCGCCCGCCGGGCGGGCGACACGTTCTATGTGAACTTTGCCGGCCCGCGCGGCGAAACTCTTGTTGCGTCAACTGCGGCCAAATCCAGCGATGGCCTCGATCCCGCCATGTTGACCGGCACTCTGATGCGGGTGCGCGGCGTGGTTAACGGCGGAGCGAGCCCGATGCTCGCCTTCGAGCCGCGCGGCGCCGAGTTTTCAGCAACGGGGCGGCGCAAGGAGAGCGCGTGGTGACGGGGGTGGCGGGCCGGGGCAAGGCGATGATACGGGGCGCGCGGCGCGCGCTTGCCCTTGCCTGCGCGCTTGCCCTCTCCGCCTGCGCAAGTCTCGACGGCGTCCAGCAGGCCAGCAGCCGGGCGACACCCCGCGCCCAGCCTGCCGTGATGCGCAGCGACATGGACATGATGACGCCCGCCCAGCGCCGCGAGCATGAGCGGCTGGTGGCGAGCTATGGCGGAGCCTATGACGACCCGGAGCTGAAGGCGCTGATCCAGCAGGTGGTGGAGCGCCTCGTCGCCGCCTCCGAGCGACCGGACCTGAAATACCGCGTCACGGTGCTGAATTCCCCCGCCATCAACGCATTCGCGCTGCCGGACGGCTCGCTCTACGTGACGCGCGGCCTGCTCTCGCTCGCCAACGATACCTCCGAGCTCTCCTCCGTGCTCTCCCACGAGATGGCCCACGTCATCGCCCGCCATGCCTCCATCCGCGAGGACCAGGTGAAGCAGGCGGTGCTGGTGAGCCGGGTCATCTCCGACGTGGTGAACGACCCGGACCTCGGGGCGCTGGCCATGCAGAAATCCCGCATGTCGCTGGCGAGCTTCTCGCGCGGTCAGGAGCTGGAAGCGGACGCCATTGGGGTCGGCATCGCCGCCCGCGCCGGCTTCGACCCCTATGGGGCCTCGCGCTTCCTGACCGACATGGGCCGGCAGGCGGCGTTGAAGTCTTCGGGCGGCATCAGCGGCGGCTCCACCGCCTCCACCTCGCCGGACATGGACTTTCTCTCCAGCCATCCGGCGACGCCGGAGCGCATCTCCATCGCCATCGCCAATGCCCGGCAATATGCCGCCAATCCCGGCGCGGGCACCGCCAATGGCGAGAAGGACAGGAATGCCTATCTCTCCGCCATTGACGGCATGGTCTATGGCGACGACCCAAAGGAAGGCTTCGTCCGCGGGCGGAAATTCTTCCATCCAAAGCTCGGCTTCACCTTCGTGGCGCCGGAGGGCTTCACCCTGGAGAACACCTCCCAGGCGGTGCTGGGCGCCACCGCCTCCGGCTCCGAAGCGCTGCGGCTCGATGCGGTGCGCGTCGCCGGCGACCAGTCGCTCGGCCAGTATCTCGCCTCGGGCTGGATCGACGGGGTGGAGGTGAACTCGGTGGAAAGCCTCTCGGTGAACGGCTTCACGGCGGCCACCGCCGTGGCGCGGGGCGAGCAATGGTCGTTCCGCATGTTCGCCATCCGCTTCGGCTCGGACGTCTACCGGCTCATCTTCGCCGCGCGCAATCTCACGCCGGAGCTGGACAAGCAGTTCCGCGCCGCCGCCGAGACGTTTCGCCGGGTGGCGAGCGACGAGGCGGAGACGGTGAAGCCTTTGCGCCTGCGCTCCGTCTCCGTGGGCATCGGCGACACGGTGGAGAAGATGGCGGCCCGCATGCAAGTGCCCGACCGGCCGCTGGAGCGCTTCCTGATCCTCAATGGCCTGGACCGGGATTCGAAGCTGAAATACGGGGAGAAGGTGAAGATCGTCGCCGAGTGAGGCGTACGCTCACCTCCCCAGCTCCGCCGCCGCCAGCTCGGCGATGGTCAGGTCCACATGGGCCGGATCGCCATCACCCAGATACCAAACGGCTGAAAGACCGGTCCAGGCGAGGATCCAGCGCAGCAGGCGCTCCCGCTCAAGGCCGGCGGCTTCGCACACCACCTCCAGGCGCCGGGCGAAGCGGCCCGGCGTGGTCGCCACCGGCCGGCTCGGATCATCGAGGTCCGGGTTGGTGAAGATGTTGGCATAGTCGAACGCCCGCTCGCCCCGGAGGCGCTTGGGGTCGATGGCGAGCCAGCCCCGCGGCCCGAAGTCCAGCACATTGCCGTGGTGCAGGTCCCCATGAAGCACCACCACCTCGCGCGGCTCGGCCAGCAGCTCCCCCGCCGCCGCGGCGGAGCGGGCGAGGATGCCGCCGCGGGCGTCGGCGGCAGGCCAGAGCTCGCGGAACCAGTCCGTGAGCGGCACCAGTTCCGGCGGCGGGTTCGGGCGCGGCGCATGCAGCCGTGTGGCAACGGCGCACAGGATGCGGCTCGCCTCGTCGTCGCGCCCGGTGCGCGCCATCTCATCCAGGCGGGAAGGGCCTTCGGCGCGCTCCATGAGCAGGGCCTCCCCATCTCGCGCCAGCACGCGGGCAGCGCCCTCCCCGCCCCAATATTCCATCAGCGCCGCGCCGAAACGCTCTTCCGTGTCGGCTGCGAGCTTGAGCATGGCCGGCGCGCCTTCGAGCCGGACGGGCAGCAGGCGACCGCTATGGGTGATGATGGGGTCGCCGTCTGCCGTAAGGCGCCAGCGCGCGAGATGGGGGTCGAACATGGGCTGCACGAGCATCAGCTAAGCAATAAGGCATGCAGATTCAACGGTTAAGCTTCTTATTCTCGCCTTTCTGGTCTGATGAAAGCGCGCTCATAAACAAAATAGTTACCTCGTTTCGGCAGTCTCCTCTGATCGGAAGGGATTTGCGGCGATGTGTGCCGCATCCCCACAAGGTTCGTGAGGAATGCCGAATGTTTCGGCGCCCGGCTTCCGGGTGCAGGGCAGATCGGGCGGGACTCTCCTCGAGGTCGTACGGAGCCTTCTCGCGAAGGCTTCGGCATCGGGTCGGTCGGCAAGGCCAAAAAACCTTGGCGATGACCGGGCCAGTCCTCTGTTTTGCGTAGTGGGGACCATGACATATACGACTCTGACGTTCGACGACGCTCTTGAGAGCCCCCTGTCGAAGACCAAGCTGCAGGTGCGCATCTTCGGTGCTCTCGTCGGCTTCAGCACCATCGCCGCGGCGATGATCAGCACATCGGACCTGGGGCAGATGATGCGGGCATCGGCCCCGGTCATTCAGGAACGCGCGACGGAGATCCAAGCGCAGGCGCCGGTGGAGCACCCGCTGACGGTGCGCCCCCTCGCAATGGTCCGGCTGTCCGATATCGGCAATTTCCCCTCCTCGGGCTCCATCTCCGCCGTGCCGGGCTGGATGTTCGATCCCGCCGCCGGCGTCGCCGAACCGCCGCCCACCGAGACGGCGGCCGTGGAAGAGGCGCTCTCCCCCGGCGAGATGCCCGAAGTGGTGCGGATGACGCCGTTACCCCCGGTCAATCCCCGCGTCGCGGCGCGCGCGCCGGCCACGGACGATGCGGAGGCTGCTGCCCCGCCGCTTCCCGCCAAGAACCCGCTGATGCGCGTGGAGCGCCAGCTCGCCAGCCTGCCGCCGGACCGCCCCATCGAGGATGAGCCGCCCATCAAGGGCGACGTCTCCCTGCCCGGCGTTAGCGACCGCTATGCGGTCTATGACATCAAGGCGAAGACCGTCTACATGCCCAGCGGCGAGCGGCTGGAGGCCCATTCCGGCTATGGGGACATGTTCGACGATCCCCGCCATGTCTCGAAGCGCATGCGCGGGCCGACACCGCCGAACACCTACAACCTCACCATGCGCGAGGCGCTGTTCCACGGCGTCGAGGCACTGCGCATGAATCCGGTGGACCGTGGCAAGATGTATGGCCGCGATGGCATCCTCGCGCACACCTACATGCTCGGGCCGCGCGGCGACTCCAACGGGTGCATCTCGTTCCGGGATTATTCGAAGTTCCTGAGCGCCTATAAGCGCGGCGAGGTCAAGCAGATCATCGTGGTGGCAAGCCTGCCCAAGACGCCGGCCGCCGCCAACCCGTTGCTGTCCTGGCTGACGCCCCGCTGAGCCTCAAGCCCGCGCCTGCCGGCGCGCCCAGAAAAAGCGATCAGACGCCGCCTTCGGGCGGCGTCACTGCTTGCGCGGCTGCTCGGCTTCCTTGATGGCCGCCTCGTGATACCAGGCATCACCCACGACGATCTGTGCAGCGGCAAGCGCGGCGAAATCCTCGCTCGGCTTGCCTTCCGGCCGCTGGGCGACAAGCCCGGCGCGGCCTCCCTTGGGGAACTGATAGATCTTGGCGGAGCCGCCGTGGAAGCTTCCAGTCATCTCATGTCTCTTCGTTTTGCGGTGCGCCTCCGCGCATCAGGTTCAAGTCGTTATAGCAGAGTTCGCACAATGCTTACACAACGGATATTCTCGAAAATCACCGTATGATCATAATTTAGGCACGCTTCAATTTACGACTTCACCTAACGATCTTTCGGTTGCAGAAACTTATTTTCCACCTATTTGCCGCACCGCACATAAGGCTGATGAATAAATATCCAGTGACGCTTTTTTGTTCCCTCGCTCCCAGGCGAACAGCCCCGCTCGCCGGTGCGCGGCTCGGAAAGCGCGAGCGCGGCCAAAGACATTTGTGTGACAAAACAAGGGGTACGGCGTGCAGGCCCGCGGAACGCGTGCTATCGGGACCGGCTGGCACGCTAAATGCTTATTCACATTCGGTCGTTGGCGGCCGGGCACGCCTGTGGTGACTGCGTACGCATCAGGGGGTTTCCAACGCTTCGCGTCATCAGTTTATGAGAGACTGGCAATGACAAAGTATAAGCTCGAGTACATCTGGCTTGACGGCTATACGCCGGTGCCAAATCTGCGTGGAAAGACGCAGATCAAGGAATTCGACGCATTTCCCTCGCTCGAACAGCTTCCGCTGTGGGGTTTTGACGGCTCGTCCACCATGCAGGCCGAGGGCCGCAGCTCCGACTGCGTCCTGAAGCCGGTCGCGGTCTATCCGGATCCTGCGCGCACCAATGGCGCACTGGTGATGTGCGAAGTCATGATGCCGGACGGCGTCACCCCGCACGCGAGCAATGCGCGCGCCACCATCCTGGATGATGCCGACACCTGGTTCGGCTTCGAGCAGGAATATTTCTTCTACAAGGACGGCCGCCCGCTCGGCTTCCCCACGGCCGGCTATCCCGCGCCGCAGGGTCCCTATTACACCGGCGTCGGCTATAAGAATGTGGGCGATGTCGCCCGCCAGATCGTCGAGGAACACCTCGACCTCTGCCTCGCGGCCGGCATCAACCACGAAGGCATCAACGCGGAAGTCGCGAAGGGCCAGTGGGAGTTCCAGATCTTCGGCAAGGGCTCCAAGCGGGCGGCCGATGAGATCTGGATGGCGCGCTACCTGCTCCAGCGCCTCACCGAGAAGTACGGCATCGACATCGAGTTCCACTGCAAGCCGCTCGGCGACACGGACTGGAACGGCTCGGGCATGCACGCCAACTTCTCCACCAAGTACATGCGCGAAGTGGGTGGCAAGGAATATTTCGAGGCGCTGATGGCGGCCTTCGAGAAGAACCGCGCCGACCACATCGCCGTCTACGGGCCGGACAACCACATGCGCCTGACCGGCAAGCATGAGACCGCCTCGATCGACACGTTCAGCTATGGCGTGGCGGACCGCGGCGCGTCCATCCGCGTGCCGCACTCATTCGTGAAGAACGACTATAAGGGCTATCTCGAGGATCGCCGCCCCAACTCCCAGGGCGACCCCTACCAGATCGCCTCGCAGATCCTGAAGACCATCTCCGAGGTCCCCGTCGCGGGCAGCGCGTCCGCGGCCGCCTGATCATCGGAAGATATGGGCTTAAACAGAACGGCGCAGGTCTTCCGACCTGCGCCGTTTTTTTTGGCTCCACTTCGCCCGCTCGGGAAGAGGCGTCACCGCCCCTGTGGCCCCGGACGGGTCCTAGCCCTTCACAAACTCCTGCCGCATGGGCGTGAACACATCCACCAGCACGCCGGGCTCGATGCATTCGGCGCCGTGCCACAGGCCGGAGGGCACGTAGAAGCTGTCGCCCGCCTTCAGCCGCGCGGTCTTGCCGTCGATGGTCACGTCGAACACGCCGCTCTCAACGGACGTGATCTGCACGTGCGGGTGGTCGTGGAACACGCCGCAGGGGCCCACCTTGGTGGCCGTGATGCGCACCATCATGATCTCGTCATTATAGGTGAGGATCTGGCGGCGGACGCTTTCGTCGATGACTTCGGTCTCGGTGGTGTCGACGAAGCCGAAGAACGCACCCTTCTGGGACATGATCAAAACCTCCAGCCAGATTGGCACTCGCTGTGCCCCGCAAATGAACCCGCCATCATGGCCGGGCTTGTCCCGGCCATCCACGAGGCGCCGCAAATGCCCGCCTAAAGGAGAAACGTGGATGCCCGGGACAAGCCCGGGCATGACGGCGTAAAAGCCGAAAGAACCTCAGCGCGCGAGCCAGCCGCCATCCACCGGCAGCACCACGCCGTGCACGTAATTGGCCGCCGACGAGGCGAGGAACACAGCCGCCCCGCCCAGCTCTGAGGGGTCGCCCCAATGGCCCGCAGGAATGCGGGCGAGGATGTCGGCCGAGCGCTTCGGGTCGCCCCGCAGCGCCTCGGTGTTGTTGGTGACGAAATAGCCGGGCGCGATGGCGTTCACATTGATGCCGCGCCCCGCCCACTCGCAGGCGAGCAGCCGGGTGAGGCCCGCAAGCCCGCTCTTGCTCGCCGTATAGGACGGGATACGGATGCCGCCCTGGAAGGACAGCAGCGAGGCGATGTTGACCACCTTTCCGCCTTTGCCATCCGCCAGCCAGCCTCGCGCGAACGCCTGGGTGAGGAAGAAGGCGCCCTTCAGGTTCACATCCATCACCGCGTCCCAATCGGCCTCGGTGAAGTCGATGGCGTCCGCCCGGCGGATGATGCCGGCATTGTTGACGAGGATGTCCACGCGGCCACCCTGCCCCGCTTCCTCAAGGATGCGGGAAATGGGCTCAAGGGTGCCGAAATCCGCCTTTACCTCAGTGAAGGCAACGCCGGTAGGGCGTAGCTTCTCGCGGGTCTCCTCCATGGAGGAGCGGCCCACGGCGATGATGCCGGCGCCCGCTTCCGCAAGCGCCAGGGCGATCGCCTGGCCGAGCCCGGTATTCGCGCCGGTAACGACGGCGCGCTTTCCCGAGAGGTCGAAAGCGCTCATCGCAGCGCGTCCATGGCCACCATGTCCATGTCCGTATAGTCGATATTGTCGCCGCCCATGCCCCAGATGAAGGTATAGGCCCGCGTACCGACGCCGGAATGGATGGACCAGGGCGGGGAGAGCACCGCCTGCCCGTCCGCCACGACGAGATGGCGGGTCTCGGACGGCTCGCCCATCATGTGGATGACGCGCGCGTCGGCGGCCACGTCGAAATAGAGATAGACCTCGGAACGCCGGTCATGGACGTGGCAGGGCATGGTGTTCCAGATATTGCCCTCGGCGAGCTGGGTCATGCCCATGACCAACTGGCAGGACTTCACCACGTCCGGATGGATCATCTGGAAGATGGTGCGCTTGTTGGCGGTGGCCTGATCGCCCAGCGGCATGCTCTTGGCCTCCGCCACCTTCACCACCTTGCTCTCATAGCGGGTGTGGGCGGGGGTGGAGAGCAGGTAGAAGCGCGCCGGGTTCGCCGCATCGTCGGAGGCGAAAGTCACGTCCTTCGTGCCCATGGCCACATAGAGCGCGTCGCGATGGCCGAGGGCGTAGGTGACGCCGTCCGCCGCCACCTTGCCCGGCCCGCCGATGTTGAACACGCCGAGTTCGCGCCGGTCGAGGAAATTGGGCGAGCCGATGGTGGCCTTGTCGCTCTCCAGCTTCAGCGCAGATGTGGTGGGCGTCGCGCCGCCCACCACGAAGCGCTCGATGTGGGAATAGGTGAGCCGCACCTCGCCCGCCTCGAACAGATCCTCGATGAGGAAATGCTGGCGCAGCTCGTCCGTATCGAAATAGCGCACGGCTTCGGGGTGGCACACATGGCGCACGTCGGTGATCATGATGAAACCTCAGTCGAGAAAAGCCGCCCGCCTCAGCGGAACAAAGCCGGCAGCCAGAGAGTGACGGCGGGGATGTAGGTGACGAGCATCAGCACGAAGATGCTGGCGCCGAAGAATGGCCAGATGGTCTTCATGGCCTCGCCGATGGAGATCTTCCCCACGGCGCACCCCACGAACAGCACGGAGCCCACCGGCGGCGTGTTGAGGCCGATTCCGGCGTTCAGGATCAGGATGATGCCGAACTGGACCGGGTCGATGCCGAACGCCTTGATGAGCGGCAGGAAGATGGGGGTGCAGATGATGATCATCGGCGCCATGTCCATGAAGGTGCCGAGCACCAGCAGGATGACGTTGATGAGCAGCAGGATGACGTATTTGTTGTCCGAGATGGACTGCATCAGCTCGATGGTGGCCTTGGGCACCTGAAGGAAGGCCATAAGCCAGCCGAAGGCGCCCGCCGTGCCGATCACCAGCAGCACCATGGCGGTGGTGCGCACGGCCCCGAGCGTCGCGTGGACGAAGGCGTCCCAGTTCAGCTCGCGATAGAGCAGCAGCGTCACCAGCAGCGCGTAGATCACCGCGATGCAGGAGGATTCCGTCGCCGTGAACACGCCCGAGCGCACGCCGCCGAAGATGATGGCGATGAGCACGATGCCCGGCAACCCGCCGACAATGGCCCGCAGCACCCCGTACCAGCCGGGGAACACGCCGGCGGGATAGCCGCGATTGCGCGCCACCACATAGGCGGTGACCATCAGCGCCGCGGCCAGCAGCAGGCCGGGAATGATGCCCGCCGTGAAGAGATCGGCGATGGAGATGGAGCCGCCCGCCGCCAGGGAATAGATGATCATGTTGTGGGACGGCGGCACCATCAGCGCGATGATGGCGGCATTCACCGTCACGTTCACCGCATAGTCCTTGGCGTAGCCGTGCTTGGCCATCTGGGGGATCATGATGCCGCCGATGGCCGAAGCATCGGCAACCGCCGATCCGGAGACGCCGCCGAACAGGAAGGACGCCACCACGTTCACCTGGCCAAGGCCCCCGCGCAGATGGCCGAACATGGCTGCCGCCATGCCGATGAGCCGGTCGGCGATGCCGCCGCGCATCATCAGGTCGCCGGCGAAGATGAAGAACGGAATCGCCAGCATGGCGAAGGCGTTCATGTTGGAATTGATCTGCTGGAACACCACCACGGGCGGCAGGCCCATATAAAGCACGGTGGCGAGCGAGGCGACGCCGAGGCAGAAGGCCACCGGCGTGCCGACGATGAGCAGGAAGGTGAAGACCCCGAAGAGGACGGTCATGGACATGGGATGTCTCCGGGCCTTCAATCGATGGGATGTTCGGGACCGAGCGGCACTTCAGGCACGCGCTCGGAGGTGAGATCGGTGAGCAGCTTCTCGAACGAGAACAGCGCCATCAGCGCGCCGCCGCCCACCAGCGGCAGGTAGTCCATGCCCTGGGGCACATCGATGCCCGCCATCTTGGCGTCCCAGGTGCCCATGGCGAGCAGCCAGCCGTAATAGGCCATGGCGGCGCCGAAGCCGATGATGAGGAGGTGGGTGAAGACCTCCATGGCCCGCCGCAGTGGAGGGCTCGCATAATGCAGGCCGATCTCGAAGCCGAGATGGTCGCCCTCCTTCACGCCCACCGCCGCGCCGAGCAGGATGAACCAGCTCATGAGGAGCAGGGAGAAGGGCTCGGTCCAGCTCGGGGAATCATTGAGCAGATACCGTCCGGTGACCTGCCAGGAGACCACCGCCGTCATGACCAGCAGGCCGGCGCCGGAGATCCACAAGGCGGCGCGGGAGAGCCAGCGCACCACATGGCGAAGGGTCAGCAAGGCCGGGTGTGCGCCCGCGCTCTGTCTCTGGAAAGTGGTCTGGGTCATGGCGTTGATCTTCTTTGAAGGGGCGCGGCCCGGCGCTCATGCCGGGCCGCGCGCCAGCCTCACTGGGTGGCCTTGATGCGGTCCACCAGGCTCTTCATCTTCTCGCTGGTGACGAACTTGTCGTAGACCGGCTTCATGGCGTCGATGAAGGGCTGCTTATCCACCTCGTTGATCTGGGCGCCGCCCTTGATCACGGTGTCCTTGGACTGCTGGTCGCGCGCCGCCCACAGCTCGCGCATCTTCAGGGTCGCGGCCTTTCCGGCCTCCTTGAAGGTCTGCTTGTCGGCGGCCGAGAGCTTGTCCCAGGCCAGCTTCGACATGACGAAGACTTCGGGGGCCATGGAGTGCTCGGTCAGCGAGAAGTATTTCGCCACCTCGAACTGCTTGGAGGATTCGTAGGAGGGGTAGTTGTTCTCCGCCCCGTCCACGAGGCCCGTCTGGAGGCCGGAATAGACCTCGCCGAAGGGGATCGGCGTCGCGTTGGCGCCGAGAGCATTGATCATGGCGATGAACAGATCCGACTGCTGCACGCGGATCTTCATGCCCTTCATATCGGCGAGCGTCTTGATGGGCTTCTTGGAATTGTAGAAGGAGCGCGCGCCGGAATCGAAGAAGCCGAGCACGATCATGCCGTGGGGCTCGAACGCCTTGGCGATCTCATCGCCCAGGGGGCCGTCCACCACCTTGTACATGTGATCCACGGAGCGGAACAGGAACGGCAGGCCGAGCACCGCGGTCTCGGGAATGAGATTGTTGAACGGCGCGGTGTTGACGCGATTCAGGTCGATGACGCCGAAACGGGTCTGCTCAATGGTGTCCTTCTCCTGGCCGAGCTGGCCGGAGAAGAAGACCTGGACTTTGTATTTGCCGTTGGTCTGCTCTTCGAGGATCTTGCCGAAATACTTTACCGCCTCGACGGTGGGGTAGCCATCCGGATGGATGTCGGCCGAGCGCAGAGTGACACTCTGCGCGAAAGCGGGCGCCACGGGGGCGATGGAAAGGGCAGCAGCCAGCGCGAGCGCGCGGCGACGGGTCAGCATGAGCGTTCTCCCTGAACGAAAATCATCAGCTTGTTTGGGGCCGGCCTTGCGGGCCGCGTTTTTGTTGGGATCGGGGAACCGTTCCAGAATAACGTTACGGCAACAGAACTTGTGCGCGTTGCCGTTCACTGTATGGTAGTGTCGACTTGTATGCAACAGGGGAGGGCGACCCTTGGACGCCATAAGAGTTCCGTCGCATGGGTCCGCGGCGCAGAAGGTTGAGGCGGAGCTTCGGCGCGCCATCGTGTCCATGGCGCTGCCGCCGGGCACGCGGCTCTCCGAGGCCGACATCGCGGAGCGCCACGGCGTGTCGCGCCAGCCGGTGCGCGAGGCGCTGATCGGCCTCGCCCGCACGCGCCTCGTGGAGATCCTGCCCCAGCGCGGCACGGTGGTGGTGAAGATCTCGGTGAAGAAGATGATGGAGGCGCGCTTCGTGCGCGAGGCCATCGAGACCGCCGTGGCCCGGCGCGCCGCGTTCACCTTCGACCCCGGTGCTCGCAACCGCATCGAGGATTTGCTGGACCTCCAGTCCAACGCGGCCGCGCGCGGCGACCACGAGACCTTCCAGCGCTATGACGAGATGTTCCACATGGCGCTGGCCGACGGGGCGAGCTGTGCCCTCGCCTGGGAGGCCATCAGCGACATCAAGGCCCATATGGACCGGGCCTGCCACCTGACCCTCGCGGGCTCCATGATGCCCCTGGTGGACCAGCACCGCGCCATCATGGCGGCTGTCGACGCGCGCGACGGCGACGCGGCGGCGGAGGCCATGCGGGTGCATCTGAGCGAGATATTGAAGGCGTTGCCGAAGGTGGAGGCGGAGCACCCCGATTTGTTCGAGTAGAACGCCGCGCTCCCTCCACCCATACGCCGTCATGCCCGGGCCTGACCCGGGCATCCACGCGGCGCCGCCGGGCATTGTCCTGAGAGGTCCGCACGAACCGCAGGCCGTGGATCCCCGGATCAAGTCCGGGGATGACGGCGGTATTGCTGCATCGACGTCACGAGACAGCCGACAAAGAGCGCCATCAAACTCCCTCTCCCGCTTGCGGGGGAGGGTTGGGGAGGGGGCGCCGAGCGGAGCGAGGCAGGAAGCCGTGTGTTCCGGACTACGTCCGGGCCCCTCCCTGCCCTCCCCCGCAAGCGGGAGAGGGTCTCCCTCGCGCACAGCGATGGAGCCTCCGCTCCCCATCACATCACCGCCCCGATCTGCCAGGGCACGAACTCCGCATCACCGTAGCCCAGCTCTTCCGACTTCGTCCGCTCGCCTGAAGCCACCCGCACCACGAGGTCGAAAATCTCCTTGCCCTTATCCTCCAGCGGCACGCCGTCGAGCACGTCGCCGCAATTGATGTCCATGTCCTCGGTCATCCGGGCATAGATGTCGGAATTGGTGGCGAGCTTGATGGAGGGGGTGGGCTTGCAGCCGAAGGCGGAGCCGCGGCCCGTGGTGAAGCAGATGAGGTTCGCCCCGCCCGCCACCTGCCCCGTCGCCGCCACGGGATCGTAGCCGGGCGTGTCCATATAGACGAAGCCACGGGCCGTCACCGGCTCGGCATATTCATAGACCGCGTTGAGGTTCGAAGCGCCGCCCTTGGCCGCTGCGCCCAGGGACTTCTCGAGGATCGTCGTGAGCCCACCGGCTTTGTTGCCCGGCGAGGGATTGTTGTTCATCTCCCCGCCATTGCGCTCGGTATAGTCCTCCCACCACTTGATGCGGGCCACCAGCTTCTCGCCCACCTCCCGCGTCGCCGCGCGGCGGGTGAGGAGGTGCTCGGCGCCGTAGATTTCCGGCGTCTCCGAGAGGATGGACGTGCCGCCGTGGCGCACCAGCATGTCGGAGGCGACGCCCAAAGCCGGATTGGCGGTGAGGGCCGAATAGCCGTCCGACCCGCCGCATTGCAGCGCCAGCACCAGCTCGGACAAAGGCCGCGTCTCGCGCCTCAAGGCGGAGGCGCCGGGCAGCATCTCCTTCAAGCTGCTCGTGATGTGCTCCACCGTGCGCCGCGTGCCGCCCTCCTCCTGGATGGTGAGGGTGCGGAAGGTGTCGGTCTCGTCCACGCCGTATTCGGACTTGAAGCGAGCGATCTGGAACATCTCGCAGCCGAGGCCCACCATCACCACCGCCGCGAAATTGGGATGGGTGGCATAGCCCCACAGCGTGCGGGAGAGGACGTCAAAGCCCTCGCCCTTGGAGGCCATGCCGCAGCCGGTGCCGTGGATGATGGGCACCACGCCGTCAATGCCGGGATACTGCTCCAGCAGGCCAGAGCGCTCCAATTCCTGCGCCGCGAACCGCGCCACGGACGCCGAGCAGTTCACCGAGGTGAGGATGCCGAGATAGTTGCGCGTGCCGGTGCGCCCATTGGAGCGGCGATAGCCCTCGAACGTGCCGCGCTCCTCCGGCGGCAGCAGCACCTCGGCCCTGGCATCCGCCGCAAACGCATAGTCGCGGACGAAATCGTGCAGCACCACATTGTGGACGTGCACATGGGCGCCCGGCGCGATGGGCGCTGAGGCAAAACCGATGATCTGGCCGAACTTCAGGATCGGCGCGCCCTCGGCGATGGGCTCCAGCGCGAATTTGTGGCCGCGCGGCACGCGGGCGGGAATGGCGATGCCGGCGATGCGCGCGCCTTCGGGGATGGTGTCGAGGGCGACCGCGATGTTGTCGCGCGGCGACAGACGCAGGGTACGCGGCACCGCCGCTTCCACAAGGTTCGCCATAGTGCCTCCCTCGCGCGCCATTTCGGGAAATGCCCTGGCGCTGCTCGTTTTCGCCCACCCTTTGGACCGGCGATTATTGACGCTTCTGATATGCTAATATATCAGTGTGGGCGAAATAACAAGAATGGTTGCGGAGGAAAGCCGGGTGGCAGTCGGCGGCAAAGGCGGGTTTTCAGGTGCGTCCGGCGCGGCCAATAGCGCGCCGCGCCTCGAGAGCCTGCGCGGTGTGACTGCCTCCGCCCGCATCCATGCGGCGCTGCGCGAGCAGATCATCGCCATGGAGATCGCGCCGGGCACGGCGCTGCAGGAAAAGCAGATTGCGCTGTCCTGCGGGGTCAGCCGCACGCCGGTGCGCGAGGCGCTGCTGAAGCTCGCCGACGAGCGCCTCGTGGACATCTTCCCCCAGTACGGCACCTTCGTCTCACGCATCTCGCTGCCCGCCGTGCGCGATGCCATGGTGATCCGCCAGGCGCTGGAGCGCACCGCCGTGCGCGAGGCCGCGCTGCGGGCGGGAAAGGCGGAGATCGCCCGCCTGCGCGCCGGCCTTGCCGCCCAGAAAGCCGCGCACGAAAGCGAGCGCATCAGCGACTTCCACATCGCCGACGAGGACTTCCACCAGGCGCTCTCGGAGATTTCCGGCCACCCCAATCTCTGGCGCGTGGTGCGCACGGAGAAGGCCCAGGTGGACCGTTGCCGCATCCTCACCTTGCCCGCCGCCGAGCGGCGCGCCAGCGTGATGGCCGAGCACAAGGCCATCGTCGACGCGCTGGCGAAGAACGATGCCGACGCGGCTGAGGCGGCCATGACGCGCCATCTCGACCGGGTGCTGCCAAGCGTGGACGCGCTCGCCCAAGCCCATCCCGACTATTTCTCCGAGCCGGCCGTCGAAGCGGACGCCGCGCCGGAGACCCCACCCCAGAAGCTCAAATCAAGATCAAGGTGACGCCATGACCGCACTGGCCGCCCGCGCGACCTCCGCGCCCTTCCTCAATCCGGACCGACTGTTTCCGGCGGAGCCGAGCGTGCGCGCCATCGCCCGGCGGCTCTATGAGCGGGTGAAGGACCTGCCGCTCATCTCGCCCCACGGCCACACCGACCCGCGCTGGTACGCCGAGAACCAGCATTTCCCCGATCCCGCGACCCTGTTCGTGGTGCCGGACCACTATGTTTTCCGCATGCTCTACAGCCAGGGCATTCGCCTCGAAGACCTCGGCGTGCCGCGCCGGGACGGCGGGCCGGTGGAGACGGACGGGCGCGCCATCTGGCGGCTGTTCGCGTCCAATTATCACCTGTTCCGCGGCACCCCCACGCGCATGTGGCTGGACCACGCCTTCTCGACCCTGTTCGGCATCGATGAGCTGCTCTGCGCCGGCAATGCGGACGCCACCTACGACACCATCGCCAAGGCGCTCCAGACCGACGCCTTCCGCCCCCGCGCCATGTTCGAGCGCTTCAACATCGAGGCCATCGCCACCACGGAAAGCCCGCTGGACGAGCTGAAATGGCACAAGATGATCCGCGAGTCCGGCTGGACGGGCCGGGTCGTCACCGCCTATCGGCCTGATCCTGTCGTCGACCCGGATTTCGAGGGTTTTGCCGCCAATCTTGAAAAATTCGGCGAGCTGACGGGGGAGGACACCCTCTCCTGGTCCGGCTATCTCGCCGCCCACCGCAAGCGGCGGGACTTCTTCAAGAGCTTCGGGGCCACCTCGACCGACCACGGCCACCCCACGGCCCGCACCGCCGACCTCTCCCCCACGGAGGCGCAGGCGCTGTTCGACCGGGTGAAGGGCGGTGAGGCGAGCGCGCAGGATGCCGAGCTGTTCCGCGCCCAGATGCTCACCGAGATGGCCCGCATGTCGCTGGATGACGGGCTGGTCATGCAGATCCATCCCGGCGCGGTGCGCAACCATAATGGCGGCATCTTTGCCCGCCACGGCCGTGACATGGGCGCGGATGTTCCCAGCGCCACCGAATATGTCCACGCCTTGAAGCCCCTGCTCGACCGCTTCGGCAATGAGCGCGACCTCACCATCATCCTGTTCACGCTGGACGAGACCTCCTATTCCCGCGAGCTGGCCCCGCTGGCGGGCCATTATCCCGCGCTGCGGCTCGGCCCGGCCTGGTGGTTCTTCGACAGCCCGGAGGGCATGCGCCGCTTCCGCGAGCTGACCACCGAGACCGCCGGCTTCTACAATACGGTGGGCTTCAACGACGACACCCGCGCCTTCCCCTCCATCCCGGCGCGGCATGACGTGTCGCGGCGGGTGGACTGCGCCTTCCTCGCCACCCTCGTTTCCCAGCACCGCCTGGGCGAGGACGAGGCCCACGAGGTCGCCCACGACCTCGCCTACAAGCTGGCCAAGACCGCCTACAAGCTGTGACCGGGAGAAATGACGTGAGGCTCTCCGCCGCGACCCTTGAGCGCCTGCCTGCCGACGTGCGCCGGCCGGCCTATGACATCGCCGCTGCCAAGGTTGGCATCGTGCATCTCGGCGTCGGCGCCTTCCACCGGGTCCATCAGGCGGTCTATGTGGATGCGCTGATGGCGCGCGGCCATATGGACTGGGCGATCTGCGGCGCCAGCCTGCGCTCGCCCGACACCTCCGATGCGCTCGACCCGCAGGACGGCCTCTATACGCTCTGCGTGCGCTCGGGCGCGGGGGATGATCTCAGGGTCATCGGCTCGCTGCGCCGCCTCCTGGTGGCGCCGCGCGACCCCAGGGCGCTTCTCGGGGCCATGGTGGATCCGGCCGTGCGCATCGTCACCCTCACCGTCACCGAGAAGGGCTATTGCCACGACCCGGCCTCGGGCGAGCTGGACGAGAGCCACCCGGACATCGTGGCGGACCTCGCCTCCCCCGGGACCCCGCGCAGTGTGCCCGGCTTCCTCGCCGAGGCGCTGCGGCTGCGGCGGGAGGCCGGCATCGCGCCCTTCACCGTGCTGTGCTGCGACAACCTCCCCTCCAACGGCGTGACGGTGGAGAAAGTCACCCGCCGCTTCGCCGAGCTGCGCGACCCGGCGCTCGGCCGCTTCATCGCCTCGGAAGTCGCCTTCCCCTCCACCATGGTGGACCGCATCGCCCCCTCCACCACGGACGCAGACCGCGCCACCGTCTCGGCGCGGCTCGGCATGGAGGATGCGTGGCCGGTGATGGCCGAGCCCTTCAGCCAGTGGGTGATCGAGGACAAGTTCCCCTCTGGCCGCCCGCCCTTCGAGGAAGCGGGCGCGGAGATGGTGGCGGATGTCGCCCCCTTCGAGCACATGAAGCTGCGGCTGCTCAATGGCAGCCATTCCACCCTCGCTTATCTCGGCTATCTCGCGGGCTATGAGACCATCGCCGACACCATGGGCGCGGCGCCCTTCGCGCGCCTCGTGGAGCGCCTCCAGGACGATGAGGTGACCTCCACCGTCCATGTGCCGCCGGGCACGGATATCGGCGCCTATAAGCGCGCCCTGCGGGACCGCTTCAGCAACCCGGCCCTGCGCCACCGCACCTGGCAGATCGCCATGGACGGCACCCAGAAGCTGCCCCAGCGGCTCCTCGCCCCGGCGCGCGAGCGCTTAGCGGCCGGCGCGCCCATCGACTTCATCGCCTTGGGCGTGGCGGGCTGGATGCGCTATGTGACCGGCACCGACGAGAAGGCCGCCCCCATCGATGTTCGCGACCCCCTCGCCGCCCGCCTGCGGGCGCTCGCAGATGAGGCGGGGCGCGATGCCCACCGGCTCGCGGATGCCTTGCTGGGCGTGCGGGAAGTGTTCGGCGACGACCTCCCGCGCGAGGAGCGCTTCACCGAACCCGTGAAGCGGAATCTCGACCTCCTCCTGCGCGAAGGGGCGGCGACGACGGTGGCGCGGGCGGTGGGCGCCTCCTAACCATGGGTCGTTGACCCCGAAAGATGCAACCTTCACACAAGTCTCAGCGGTTACCCTTGGCGGGAAAACCGCTGACGAAAGAAGCCGCGGATGTGGAGGAAGCTGTTCGACCCCAGACACGGGGGCGGCCCTGCCATCGTGGATACGAAGCAGGCTCCCCTGGACACCATTTCGGCCGCGCCGCTTTCAGGCGAGCGTGAGCGCGTCATTGACGACGAAGTGGTCGATCTCATCGAGGCCGACATTCGCGGGGCCCAAGCGCGCACCGCGAAGACTGCCGGCGAAATGGCAAGCGCCTGTGCCGCCGGCGTACGGGACATCGCAACCATCCGACGCAATTGCGACCAGCTCACCCAGCAGACCGATCAGGCCCGCGGCAGCGCCCGTCATCTCTCCGAAGCGCTGACCGCATTCGCGCAAACCAATGAGGAGATCGACCGGCAGGCCAAGACCTCGGACCAATTGGCCCATCGCGCCGGATCGGCCGCCTCGGAGGCGAACGCGGCCATCGGCGAACTGCGCACCGCCATCACCGAGATCCGCGCCGTCGTCTCCCTGATTTCCCAGATCGCGAACCAGACCAACATGCTGGCCCTCAACGCCTCCATCGAGGCGGCGCGGGCCGGCACCGTCGGGGCGGGCTTTGCGGTCGTCGCCAGCGAGGTGAAGACGCTGGCCGCCCAGACGCGGCAGGCGACCGGCGAGATTTCCGACAAGATCGACCGCCTGATGCGGGTGTCCGATGCCAGCACGGACGCAGTCAACAGCGTCATCGGAGCCGTGGACGAAATCAAGCCCGTCGCCTTCGCCGTGGCGGAGGCCGTGGCCGGCCAGACCCGCACCATCGCCGAGATTGGCCGCTCCGCCACCGAGGCCATGGCCTTCGCCGATGCCGTCGATCACGGGGCGCGCGCCATCCAGGACGCGACCGTCACTGCGGAGGCGACGCAAGTCACCATCGAAGCCAGCGGTACAGCCCTCGGATCCGGCACGGATGAAATGTCCCGCCAGCTCCTCACGGTGCTGCGCCAGACGCCCATGGGCAACCGCCGGCGCCATCCCCGCTGGCCGGTGGAGATTTCAGGCCGGCTGAACGGCGCCACGTCCTCCGTCGCCGCGAAGACCTCCGACCTCTCGCTCGGGGGCGCCCTCGTCAAGCTTAGCGACGCAAAGCTGCGCGTGGGCGAGGCCTGCACGCTCGAACTGAGCGGCCTTGCCCCTCTGCGATGCCGCATCGTGGCCATCAGCCAGCTTGGCTATCATCTGGCGTTCCAGGAGGCCGGCGCGCCGGCCCTGAAGGCGCGCATCGACAGCATCGCCAAAACCTACGAAGCGGTGATCGAGCGCGCCGTCCGGGGCGCGGCGGCCATTGCGCAAAGCCTGGAGGCCGGCCTGAAGGAAGGCGCTTTCTCGATGGCCGACCTCTTCGACAGGGCCTACAGGCCGATCCCGGACAGCGACCCGGTCCAGTTTGAGACCCGCGCGCTGGCCAAGCTGGAGCAACGGCTACCTGCCATCCAGGAGGCCATCGTCAAGGAGGACCCGCAGCTCATGTTCGCCGCGGCGGTGGATGTGAACGGCTATCTGCCGGTCCACAATGCCCAATATGCCCATCCGCAGCGGCCCGGCGAGCGGGCCTGGAACACAGCCAATTGCCGGAACAAGCGCATCTTCGACGACCGCGCGGGGCTGCTGGCCGCCCGCAACCTCGAGCCCCATCTGATCCAAGTCTATGCCCGCGACCTCGGCGATAAGGTGATGTTCATGCGCGAGGTGGACGCGCCGATCCACGTGGCGGGACGCCATTGGGGCGGGTTCCGGAGCGCGTACAAGCTCTAGGCCGGAGCGATATTCGGGAGGGGGAGGGGGGTGAAATCCTCTCCGCCAGAGCAATGCCGGGGTATTGTTCCAGGCCGAAGCTGTATCACCCCCCCAACCCTCCCCTGCAAGGGGGGAGGGAGCTATGGCGTTCTTGAATGTCGATACGGCCTAGCTCGCCGGCCGAGATGAGCAGCCAGGGGACCGCCTCACCCCGTCCGCCCGTGCGCCACCAAGATGCGCAGGATCTGCACGCCCTCCGGCAGCTCGATCAGGAACTCTTCGTCGCGCGGCAGATGGTGGATCTTCGTCGGGTCCTTGCCCGCGAATGCGCTCATGGCCTCGATGCTCTCCCAATAGGAGATGGTCATGAATTCGCTCTCATGCTCCCGGTCCTCCCGGAAGTTCTGAACGCCGAGCGCCTTCTCCATCAAGGGCCGGATGCCCACCTCATAGAGATAGGGCTCGTATTCGTCCGCGCGCTCGCGCGTGGTGCGCCCGCGCCAGATGCGGGCAATCCGGGGGGTCTTGTCCGAAACCATGAGCGTTTCCCTCAAAGCCGAGGGAAGAACGCCTAACGCAAAGGAAGGTTCACGCCGAGCGGGCCGCGTCCACATAGGGCGCGAGGAGGTCGCGGATGCCGCGGTCCTTGTCGCGCGTGGCGGTGTCGATGGCGCGGGAGAGCACGGCCTCCAGATGGTCGTGCATCAGATGCTCCAGCCGCTCGGAATTCCCCTCCACGAGGCAGGTGACGAGATCGCGGTGCTCCTGCACCGAACAGTCCGTCCAGCGCGGGCGCCCATAAAGGCCGAGGATCAGCGCGCTGCGGCCCACAAGCTGGCGCATGTAGCGGGCGAGCAGCGGGGAGCCGGTCATCTCCGCCAGCACCAGATGGAACTCGGCGGCGTGGCGGATATATTCCGGCCGCCCTTCGTGATGGGCACGCTCCTCCGCCTCGATCTGCGCCTCCAGGCGCTTCACCTGGGCGGGCGTGAGGTTGCCGCACAGCCGGCGAATGACAAGCTGCTCCACATCCTGCCGCACGCTGAAGAGATCGCGCGCCTCCTCCAGCGAGGGCTTCGCGACCACGGCGCCCCGGTTCGGGCGGATGTCCACCAGTTCCTCGCTCGCCAGCAGCTCCAGCGCCCGGCGCACCACGGTGCGGCTCGCGCCGAACTGCTCGCCGATGGCGTCCTCGGGAAGCTTGGTGCCGGGCTGGAGCACCTGCTCCAGGATGGCGAGACGCAAGCCCGCATAGATCGCGTCGACTCGTTCGCCCCGCTGCTTCATCCTGCGCTCCGTTCGCCTTTCTCAATGGCATGACACGGGGCGAGGCTCAAGGCGGCATAAAATCGTATACGATTTCTTGTTCTATTTGCGAACAATCACATCGCTGCATTCGGTGTCGCAACAGGGGTTTCCGTGCGGTCGACGAACGGAAAGACCCGGAATGCCTTGATCGCTTCCGGTGCGACCGCCCAAGAATGTATACGATTTTGACTATCCATTGCGCACAAAATGCACAATGCTTGGGCGATGTGCTTCCCGGCGGAGCGAACGCCGCGAAGCACCTGGCGCGAACCGCGCCCAAAAACAGGGAATCAACAGGCCCCTCGCCGCCCCGCACCATCTGGCACGCGGCTTGCGAAAGGAAGGACCTGGTTTCCGGGAGGAGGAGTGATGCACATGGCCAAGTCCGTCCTTAAGTCCCATTTCAGTCTTTCACGGCGCGCCGCCGTCCTCGGCGTCGGCGCGGCAATCCTATTGGGCGCTCCGGCGCTCGCGCAGGAGACCATCAAGGTCGGCCTCGTGGCCGCCCTCTCCGGCCAGTCGGCGAAATCCGGCGAGGCCATCACCCGCGGCCTCGAAGTGGCCATCGACGAGATCAACGGCGCCGGCGGCGTGCTGGGCAAGAAGATCGAGCTGGTCCGCCGCGACGACGAGAGCAACCCGGCGAAGGGCGTCGTGGCAGCCCGCGAGCTGGTGCAGAAGGAGAAGGTGGCGGCCTTCTTCGGCGGCATCGACACCCCGGTGTCGCTGGCCATCGCCCCCTTCGCCAACCAGTCCAAGGTGCCCTTCATCGCCGTGTGGGCGGCAGGCACCGGCATCACCCGCAACGGCGCCGCGGAGAATTACGTGTTCCGCGTCTCGGCGGTGGACGAGCTGGTGGACGAGGCCATGCTCGACTACGCCATCAAGACCTACAAGACCACCAAGCCCGGGCTGATGCTCATCAACAACCCCTGGGGCGAATCCAACGAGAAGGGCCTGAAGGCGGCGTCCGAGGCGCGCAAGCTCACCGTGGCGGGCGCCGAGAAGTTCGACAATAACGATGCCGACATGGTGCCCCAGCTCACCCGGCTGAAGGAGGCGGGCGCGGACACCATCTTCCTGGTGGCGAACGTGCAGCCGGCGGCGCAGGTGGTCAAATCCCTGGACCGCATGGGCTGGAACGTGCCCGTGGTGTCCCACTGGGGCCCGGCCGGCGGGCGCTTCACTGAGCTCGGCGGGCCGAGCGCGGAGAAGGTGCAGATGGTCCAGACCTATTCCTTCTCCGGCAAGCTCTCCAAGAAGGGCGAGACGGTGCTGGCGGCGCTGAAGACCAAGTATCCGCAGATCACCACGCTCGCAGACGTGACGCCCGCCGTGGGCATCGCCAATGCCTATGACGCCATGCACCTTCTGGCGCTTGCCATCACCAAGGCCGGCACCACGGACGGCCCCGCGCTGCGCAAGGCGTTCTACGAGATCGGCACCTATGAGGGGCTGATCAAGACCTACACCAAGCCCTTCTCGCCTGAGAATCAGGATGCGCTGGGCAAGGACGACTACATCTTCACCCGCTTCAAGGGTGCCGAGATCGTGCCGGTGAATTGAGGCCTCTTCTCTCGCGCCACTCTGCCCCCTCTCCCGCTTGCGGGGGAGGACTGGGGAGGGGGCCGAGCGAAGCGAGGAGCGGGGCGTAAGCGGAAAGCGCGTGTGCCCCCTCCCTAACCCTCCCCCGCAAGCGGGAGAGGGAATCCAAAAGACCAACAAGAGCCCGGGAAACCCATGCTGATCATCTCCGCCATCGTCTCGGGCCTGTCCCTCGGCGCCATGTACGGCCTGATCGCGCTCGGCTACCACGTCACCTTCGCGGTCTCGAACACGGTGAACTTCTCGCAGGGCTCCTCGGTGATGCTGGGGGCCGTGCTCTGCTACACGCTCTGGGTCACCTTCGCGCTGCCTCTGCCCCTCGCGGTCCTCGGTGCGCTCCTGCTGTGCGCGCTGTTCGGCCTCCTCGTGGAGCGCTTCCTCGTGCGCCCGTTCGCGGAGCGGGGATCGAACGCCTGGCTCATGGCGACGGTGGCCGGCGGCATCATCCTCGACAATGCGGTGATGTTCACCTTCGGCAAGGAGCCGCGCTCCTTGCCCTCCGTCCTGGCGGCAAAGCCCGTGAGCCTGTTCGGCGCCGGCGTCTATCCGCTCCAGCTCGTCATCCCGGTGGTGGGCATCGCCGTCGCGCTCGGCCTGCACATCCTGCTGCGCCACACCCGTGCCGGGAAGCGCCTACTCGCGGTGGTGCAGAACCCCGCCGCCGCGCGCCTCATGGGCATCGACGTGAAGCGCGCCATCGCTTTGTCTTTCGCCGCCTCCGCCGTGCTCGCGGCGGTGGCCGGCATGCTCATCGCGCCGCTGCTCTCGGTCTCCTCGGACATGGGGCTGATGTTCGGCATCAAGGCGTTCGCCGTGGCGATCCTGGGGGGTATCGGCTCCGCTTCCGGCATCATGGTGGCGGGCTTCCTCTATGGGCTCGCGGAAGCGCTCATCACCAGCTTCCTCGGCTCGTCCTATACGCAGATCCTGGTCTTCTCCGCCGTCATCGCGGCGTTGGCCTTCATGCCCAACGGCCTGTTCGGCCGCGCCGCCGTGAAGAAGGTGTGAGATGACCCGCTTTCTCCTTCCCCTCTCCATCCTCGCCGGCGCGGCGCTCATCGCCGCCTTCGCCTTCCAGGCGGAGAGCTACACGCTCTTCGTCATCGCCCTCGTCGCGCTCACGGTGATCGTCGGCGTGGGCCTCAACATCCTGCTGGGGCTCGCGGGCCAGGTCTCGCTCGGCCATGTGGGCTTCTACGCCATCGGCGCCTATGTCTCCGGCATCCTCATCCTGAAGGGCTGGGACTTCTTCGCCGCCCTTCCCGTGGCGGTGCTGGTGGCGGGGGCCATCGGCGCGCTGCTCGCGCTGCCGGCGCTCCGGGTCAGCGGGCCCTATCTCGCCATGGTCACCATCGCCTTCGCCTTCATCGTCGAGCACGCCCTCATCGAATGGCGCGAGGTGACCGGCGGCGCCAATGGCCTCATGGGCATCCTGCCCCCCTCCCTCGGCCCCATCCTGTTCGCCGAGAAGGAGATGGCCCTCCTCTCCCTCCTCCTTGCCACCCTCTCTCTGCTGGGCTTCTGGGGGCTCTCCCAAAGCGCGCTCGGCCGCGCCATGCGGGCGGTGCGCGACAGCGAGGTGGCGGCGCAGTCGGTGGGGCTGAACCCGGTGGGCCTGAAAACCTTGGCCTTCGCGCTCTCGGCGGCGCTGGCCGGCATGGCGGGGGCGGTGTTCGCACCCCTGCTGATGTTCATCAGCCCCGGCTCGTTTCCCTTCTCGCAATCCATCCTGTTCCTGTTCGCCGTGGTGGTGGGCGGGGCGGGTACAGTGCTGGGTCCGGTGCTCGGCGCCCTGGTGGTGGTGGGCCTGCCGGAGATGCTCTCGGATTTCGCCGAGTATCGCCTCCTGATCTTCGGCGCCATGCTGCTGGCCGTGCTGTGGATCGCGCCGGAGGGCATTGTCGGCCTCTTCCGCCGGCTGAATCGCATCGACCCGCGCCCGGCCAAGGGGGGAGGCGCCGATATTTCGGCCCTCCTGAAGCCCGACGATGCCGCGCCGCTGGAGGTGAAGGGTCTCGGCATCTCCTTCGGCGGCGTGAAGGCGGCGTCCGACGTCTCCTTCATCGCGCAGCCCGGCGCCGTCACGTCGGTGATCGGCCCCAACGGCGCGGGCAAGACCACCGTGCTCAACATGATCGGCGGCTTCTACAAGCCCGCCGCCGGTTCCATCCGCCTCGGCGCGGGCGCGGATCTGGCAGGCGCGCCGGCCTTCAAGGTCGCCCGCGCCGGCATCGCCCGCACCTACCAGACGACGCAGCTCTTCGGCACGCTCTCCGTGCTGGACAATGTGCGCATCCCCGGCGTCGATGCCGCAACCGCCGAGGCCCTCCTCGCCTTCGTCGGCTATGCCGGTCCCCTCGCCGCCCGCGCCGATGACCTGCCCCATGTGGACCGGCGGCTGGTGGAGATCGCCCGTGCCCTCGCCACCCGCCCCCGCGTGCTGCTGCTGGACGAGCCCGCCGCCGGCCTCATGCGCGCCGATAAGGATGCGCTCGGCATCCTGCTCCGCCGCATCGCGGAGGCCGGCATCGCGGTGATCCTGGTGGAGCACGACATGGCCATGGTCATGGGCATCTCCGACCACGTGGTGGTGCTGGATGCCGGCCGTCCCATCGCGGAGGGCACCTGCGCGCAGGTGCGCGAGGACCCGAAGGTGATCGCCGCCTATCTCGGCGGCACCCAGACCCGCGCCCGCCGCCGCGCCGCGCCCTGGGACGGGCCGCGCGACGCCGTCCTCTCCGCGCTGCGCCTCTCCGCCGGCTATGGCGCCGCCCCCGTGCTGGAAGAGGTGGACCTGGAAGTGCGTCCCGGCGAGCTGGTGGCGCTGCTGGGGGCCAACGGCGCCGGCAAATCCACCGCCATGAAGGCGGTAAGCGGGCTTTTGCGCCCGGTCTCCGGCGACATCGTGCTGAAGGATGCCCGCGTCTCCGCTTTGCCCGCCCACCGCATCGCCCGCATGGGCCTCGCGCTGGTGCCGGAGGGCCGGCAGGTGTTTCCCGAGCTGTCGGTGAAGGACAACATCCTTCTGGGCGCCTCCTCCCGCGCGGACACTCCCGACGCCGCGACGCTGGAAGCGGAGCTGCAAACCCAGCTCGCCCGCTTCCCGCGCCTCAAAGAGCGCATCACAAGCCGCGCCGGCCTCCTCTCCGGCGGCGAGCAGCAAATGCTGGCGCTGGCACGCGGCCTCATGGCGAAGCCGGACATCCTGCTGCTGGACGAGCCCTCTCTGGGCCTCGCGCCGGCCATCATCAACGAGGTGTTCGACGTGCTCGCCGAACTGCGCGAAGAGGGCGTCACCATCCTCCTCGTGGACCAGATGGCGGCCCTCGCCCTCACGGTGGCGGATCGCGGCTACGTGCTCGAATCCGGCCGCGTGGTGAAGGCCGGCACGGCCGAAGAGCTGACAGGCGATGCGGCGCTTGAAGCCGCCTATCTCGGCGCCCGCCCCGCCGCCCAATAGCGTTCCAAGGAGTTTTTCCCATGAGCCTCGACCACATCTTCCGCAATGCCCGCATTGCCGGGCGCGAAGACGGCCTTGTCGATATCGGCATTCGCGACGGCCGCTTCGCTGCCATCGAGGTGAAGCTGGAGGCGGACGGGCCGTCCGAGGACCTCGCCGGCCGGCTCGCCGTGCCGGGCTTCTGCGAGACCCACATCCATCTCGACAAATCCTGCCTGCTGGGCCGCTGCACGTGCGAGAAGGGCACGCTGGACGAGGCCATCGCGGCGGTGGCGGCGGCCAAGAAGACGTTCACCGAGGAGGACGTCCATGCCCGCGCCACCCGCACGTTGGAAAAGGCCATCCTCCAGGGCACGCAGCGCATGCGCACCCATGTGGAGGTGGACCCCCGCATCGGCCTCACCTCGGTCAAGGCGCTGCTGAAGCTGAAGCAGGCGTGTAGCTGGGCCATCGACCTCAAGCTCTGCGTCTTCCCGCAGGAAGGTCTCATCGACGATCCCGGCTGCGAAGACGTGATGGTGGCGGCGCTGGAGCTGGGCGCCGACGTGGTGGGCGGCGCGCCCTATATGGACAAGGACAGCCACGGCCAGATCGCCCGCATCTTCGCTTTGGCCAAGCGCTTCGACGTGGACATCGACTTCCACCTGGATTTCGGCCTCGACCCCTCTCACCTCGATCTCTTGGAAGTGTGCCGCCTCGCGGAGGAGACCGGCTGGAGCGGGCGCGTCGCCATCGGCCATGTCACCAAGCTCTCCGCCGTGCCCGAGGCGCGGCTGATGGAGCTGGGCAAAAGGCTCGCGGAAGCGGGCGTCGCGGTGACGGCCCTGCCCTCCACCGATCTGTTCCTGATCGGCCGCGAGTACGACCACAACGTCCCGCGCGGCGTGGCGCTGGCGCATAAATTGAAGGAGATCGGGGTCACCACCTCCCTCTCCACCAACAATGTGCTGAACCCCTTCACCCCGTTCGGCGATTGCTCCACCGTGCGCATTGCCAACCTCTATGCCAACGTCGCCCAGGTGGGCACGCCCTCCGGCATGGCCGACTGCCTCGACATGGTGAGCGCGTCTTCCGCCAAGCTCATGAATCTCAAGGACTACGGCATCGAGGTGGGCAAGCCGGCGGACCTCGTGGTCCTGGACTGCGAGAGCCGCGCGCAGGCGGTGGCCGAGCTGGCGCCGCCTCTGTTCGCCATGAAGGGCGGCAAGCGGACGGTGACGCGCCCCGCGCCCACACTGCATGCGCCGGCGTGACGCCGGCGCTGGATGAAACCAGACATGCGTCATGGCCGGACCTGATCCGGCCATCCACGGCCCGCCGTTGCGCAAGCCGGGTAAAGTCGTGCTAACGGAGAGACGTGGATGCCCGGGTCAAGCCCGGGCATGACGGCCCCGAAGATCTTCGCGTTACGTGGAAGCCCTGCCCCATGCCCCTCACCGACACCCTGAACGCCTTCGTCGCCCACGGCCTGTTCGAGCGCGCGCCCACAAGCGAGGGCCCGCTTTCCGGCCACACCTTCGCGGTGAAGGATTTCTTTGACGTGGCTGGCGTGCCCACAGCGGCCGGAAGCCCGGACTGGCTGGCGAGCCATCCCGTGCCTGAGAAGAGCGCTTCGGTGGTGGACAAGCTGCTGGGCGCCGGCGCCCACCTCATGGGCAAGACCCATACGGACGAGCTGGCCTGGAGCCTCAACGGCGAGAACCACCATTACGGCACGCCCACCAACCCCGCCGCCCCTGGGCGCATTCCCGGCGGCTCCTCCTCGGGCTCTGCGGCGGCCACCGCGGGCGGCCTCGTGGATTTCGCCATCGGCTCGGACACGGGCGGCTCGGTGCGCCTGCCGGCGAGCTATTGCGGCATCATCGGCATCCGGCCGACCCATGGCCGTATCGCCATCGACGGCGCGGTGCCGCTGGCGCCCTCCTATGACGTGGTGGGCTGGTTCGCCCGCGATCCCAAGCTGTTCGCCGACGTGGGCGCCGTCCTGTTCGGCGGGCTGAAGGAGGTCGGCGCGCCGAAGAGGGTCCTCCTCGCCCGCGATTTGTTCGACGCCGCCGGCCCCGCCGTGGAGGCCGCGCTCGCGCCCGCCCTGAAGATCGTGACGAAGCGCGTCGGCGCGTCGGAAGAGGTGAGCGCCGCCAACGGCGCCCTCCCCGCCTGGCGCAACGCCTTCCGTCTCATCCAGTCCGAGGAGGCCCATGCGGCACACGGCGCCTGGATCGAGAAAGTGAAGCCGAATTTCGGCCCCGGCGTGCGTGAGCGGTTCGCCGCGGCAGCCCATCTCGATGCCGCCGAGGTTGCGGCCGCGAAGGTGGTGCGCGAAGAGGCCCGCACCCGCCTGGACACGCTGCTGGCCGACGACGCCATCCTCATACTGCCCACGGCGCCCGGAATCGCGCCGCTGCGCGACACGCCCGGCGACCAGCTCGAAGCCTTCCGGGCGCGGGCGCTGGAGCTGCTCTGCCCCGCCGGTCATTCCGGCCTGCCGCAGATTTCCCTGCCCATGGGCACCCTGGAGGGCTGCCCCGTCGGGCTGTCCTTCATCGCCCCGCGCGGCAAGGACGAGGTGCTGCTTTCGCTTGCGAAGGTGCTCCTCGGCTAGAATTCATGTAGACAACGAGTTGACCCGGCGCGGCAGGCGCCCCATAAGCCGCCGCGTTCGAGGTTTTCCATGCTGACGAAAAAAGGGAAATACGGGCTGAAGGCAGCGGTTCACCTCGCGCGCCTGCCGCCCGGCGGGTCGATCCAGGTCGCCGAGATCGCCGAAGCCAACAACATCCCGAAGAAATTCCTGGACGTCATCCTCAACGATCTGCGCAATGCCGGCTTCCTTGCCTCCAAGAAAGGCAAGTTCGGCGGCTACCGCCTGGGCAAGCCGGCGGAAGAGATCATCGTCGGGGAGATGATACGGGCGCTGGACGGTCCGCTCGCGCCGTTTCCCTGCGCCAGCCGCAACGCCTATGTGCCGTGCGAGGACTGCGACGTGGCCCATTGCGAGGTGCGGCGGCTGATGGTGCGCATCCGCGACGCCATGGGCACGGTGCTCGACACCTACACGCTGGCCGAGATGCGGGACCTCTCGGAAGACCAGATGAAGACCTTCGTGGACTACATCTGAGGCATCCGCAGCGCCGCGCCGTGCACCCCGTGCCAGCCGGCGCCGTAGCCGACGCCCTGCAGGATGGGACGCGGCATGGGAATGCTCTGGGGCGACTTGGTCGGGGTCATCGGCGCAAGAGCATCCAGGAAGTTTCCGGCCCACTGGACGATATCGTTGCGCATCAGCACGGCCATCATGCGCTCATAGCGCTCGCGGCGTTCCTCCAGCGGCATTTCCAGGGCGCGTTTCAGCGCGGCGGCCATGCCCTCGATCTCGTGGGGATTGACCATCAGCGCCCCGCCTGAAAGCTCGGCCGCGGCGCCGGCGAACTGGGACAGCACCAGCACGCCGGGATCTTCCGGGTCCTGCGCCGCCACGAACTCCTTGGCCACGAGGTTCATGCCGTCCCGCAGCGGCGTCACCATCGCGACGTTCGCCGCGCGGTAGAAGCCGGCCAGGGCCGAGCGGGAATAGGTGCGGTTCACATAGCGCAGCGGCGTCCACGCCACATCGCCGTACATGCCGTTGATCTGCCCCGCCTTGTGGGAGAGGAAGCGGTCCATCTCGATATATTCGGGCACTTCCGTCCGGCTCTTGGGCGTGATCTGCGCGAACGTCACCTTGTCGTGCCATTCGGGCGCCGTGCGCAGGAGCGTCTCGTAAGCTTCCAGGCGGTGCGGGATACCCTTGGAGTAATCCAGCCGGTCCACGCCGATGATCAGCTTGCGGTCGCCGACGCTGCGGCGGAAGCTCTTCACATAATCCGTGCGCGCCGCATGACGGGCGCGGCGGGCGAACGCCTCGGTCTCGATGCCCACCGGGAAGGCCTCGATGTGCGTGCGCCGTCCGGCGATCTCGTAGACGCCCTGTTCGGTGGTCGCCTGCCCGCCGCGGGTGACGAGGTAGCGGCCGAAATTGTCGCGGTCGCTCTCGGTCTGGAAGCCGACCAGATCGTAATGGGCGAGCGAGCCGAGAATCTCCCCGTGCCGCGGCAGCGTCTGGATCAGTTCCGGCGGTGGCATGGGGATGTGCAGGAAGAAGCCGATGCGGTTGGCATGGCCGCGCTCGCGCAAATACTTCGCGAGGGGCATCATGTGGTAGTCGTGCACCCAGATGGTGTCGTCCGGCTGGATGATCTTGGACACGTGCTCCGCGAAGATCCGGTTCACGCGGATATAGCCGGACAGGTCCGCCCGCTGGAATTCCGCCAGATCGACCCGGTAGTGCAGGATCGGCCACAGCACGCGGTTGGCGAAGCCGTTGTAATATTCCTGGTAGTCGCCCTCCTTGAGGTCGATCACGGCATATTTGATGCGGTTGCGGGTGGTGACCGCCGGCCGCTCCGAAGGCTCCTCCGTGATGCGGCCACTCCAGCCGAACCAGACGCCCGAGCGTTCCTTCAGCGCTGCATTGACCGCCACGGCGAGCCCGCCGGCAGCGGCCTTGCCGCTCGCCTGGGGAACCGCCACCCTGTTGGACACAACGATGAGGCGCGACACGGTCAATCCCTCCGTTCGGCGAATTGGGCGAGGCGCTTGATAAGGGCGCGCACGTCCTGTGCGTTGGACAATGTGAAGTCGGCGCCGGGCAGGCGCCGGCCGACAGAAATGGCAATGCCGCCCATCTCGCGGACGGCGGCGAAGCCCGCCTCGTCGGTGACGTCGTCACCGAGGAAGACCGGCGTACGCCCGGCAAAGGGCGGCTCCGCCATGAAAACCCGCACCGCAGCGCCCTTGTCATGGCCGCGGCGCTTGACCTCGAACACCATCCGGCCCGGCAACACCGTGAGATTGCGGGAATCCACGGCGATGATGCGCGCGATCTCCGCCTCCAGCTCCGGCGCGAGCGAAGGGCTGTTGCGGTAGTGGAGTGCGACGCTTGCGCCCTTGTCCTCCACCAGCACGCCATCGAAGCGGGACGCGAGGGCGGAGAGTGCGTGGCGCAGTGTCCCGTCGAGCGGATGGCTCACCTCGATGAGCTCACCGCGAGGGGTGAGCCGCATCTGGGCACCATGGACCCCGGAGACCGCGAGCTGGAGCGGCTGGAACAGGGCATCGATATTCGCCGCCTCCCGACCGCTCACAAGGGCAAGGGCGCCACTTGCAGCAGCCAGGAGCCGCTCTAGATCATCGATGAGATACGAAGGGACCTCCACCGCGTCCGGATGGGGGGCGATATCGATCAGCGTGCCGTCCACATCGAAGAAGAAAGCGGTATCCACGGGCGCCAGCTGCGACGCCAGATCGGCCAAGGAGACATCCATGAGGCCTGCCGAAGCGCCCCTCCATAAGGAGCCGAATTCTCGTACCTGGGGCGGCACCGTAATGGACATGAGCGGGCACAAGCCTCCTCAAATGAGATGTGCAGTGCAAAAATGTTCGTCTCTGAAACTCCTCATATTGGCCCGAGGTTCCTCCAACAGATCAAAAAAAAGCCATGATACGGAAAGGAGCGGAAGCTGGGCGTTGATGTCTTTTGCGCCGCAGCGGAAACCTTACCGGAACCTTCACCGTCTGCATGCGTTCCCCCATCCATCAAAACGAGAGACATCGCTATGTTCGGATACGGATCGCGCACCGCCACCAGCGATATCGCCCATCGCATCGAAAACCTGCGCACCGAGATCGCGCTGCTCGGGGAGGCGCTGGCGGATGCCGCTGAAGAGCAGTCGCGCGGCCCGCGCCGCCGCGCGCGGCGTTTTGCCCATGACGCCGCGGAAAGCCTGACCAGCCATGCGGAAGAGCTGGGCGCCCAGGCGGGTGCGCTGGCCTCATCCGGGCTGTCGGCCGCGCTCAAAGGCCGCCGGCAGATGATGCGGGAGCTTGACGGTGCGGCCGCGCGCACGCAGGAAGTGGTGACGCGCCATCCTGCGGCGGTTCTGGTCGCTGCGCTGGGGGTAGGCTTGGTGGCGGCATGTGTGCTTAGCTTGGCGGCGCAGACGCCCCGCCACAGAGGGGCTTCGCCCGGCGGAATTGTCCGCCGACCGCGGGCGTGAGCATTGCGTTAATCGGTCGGACGATCCGGCGACGCCGGCGAAATGGGATGATGGAGAGCAAAATGAGGGCGGCAATCATCGTTATGGCAGCGGCACTGGCCCTGGGCGGATGCAGCCAGTATTCCGAATCTGACCGCGCCGTCGGCGGTGGTCTGCTGGGCGCGGGCACGGGCGCGCTGATCGGTGGCCTTGCCACCGGCACGACCGGCGGTGCTGTGGTGGGCGGTGTGCTCGGCGGCGCCACGGGCGCCATCGTCGGCGCGGCCACCACCCCGAAGGCCTGCTGGGCGCGCGACGCCTACGGCAATTCCTATCGCGTCGCCTGCCCCTGAGCAGCGGCACAGTCGGGTGAACGTTTCGGGGCGCCTTCGGGCGCCCTGTTTCGTTTGGCCTGGAGCCGACGATCTTTCGGGAACAAAGCTGTCAGGCTGACGTTGAAACGGTGTCGGTCACTGTCATCGACGCCTCCAGGTGCACTATCAGGGCGGATCAGCTTCGGCTGGTCCGCTTTTTTTTGCCCGCTCAGCCCACCGGGTCGGGTTCGGCCCGGCGGGCGCTGGGCCGGGCGCCGTCGGCTCCATCGCCACCGGCGGCCTGAGCTTCGACCATGGCGGGCGCCTCCTGCGGGATTTCGGAAGCATCCGTCTTCACCTCCGCAGGGCCGCCCCTGGAACGGGAATCCAGCGCCACGGGCGTGCGGGTGGAGACGAACACCTCCACATCCATGGAGAGGAAGGCGGTGGCAGAGCCGGAGAAGCTGCCAACGATGGGTGACGCCTGGCGCGGATCGCGCACCACCGCCACCCGCACCAGATGGTCCGTACCGATGAGCGCGTTGGTGGGGTCGAAATCGATCCATCCGGCACCGGGCAGATAGACCTCCGCCCAGGCATGGGTCGAGCCGGCGCCCCGGATCTCCTCGGAGAGATCCAGGCTCAGGTCGAGATGGGGCGTATAGAGATAGCCGGTCACGAAGCGCGCCGCGAAGCCCAGCTCTCGCACAGCCTCGATGAAGAGAAGCGCGAAGTCGCGGCAGGTGCCGGACTTCAGCTCCAGCGTCTTGGCCGGCGTCTGGGTGCCTTCCTCGTGGCGGGCATTGTAGGTGAAGTCGGCCTTGATGGCGGCGTTGATGGCGTGGAGGAGATCCAGCGTGCCCATCGTCTCGCCCGGAGTGACGAAGGTCGCGACCCAGGCTTTCACCTCCCCATTGTCCTCATAATGGGGGGTGAGCATCTGCGAGGCATCGAAGCGGTCATCGCCGGAATAGACGAACGGATAGTTCGCCGCCGCCGGGTCCAGCAGAATTTCCAGGGCGGGAGCGGAATAGCTGTCCAGCTCCAGCACGCTCTCGATCACGAGTTCGCTGCCCGGCCCGTGGAAATCCACCAGCGCGATGGAATTACCGAAGACGTCGTAGATGTATTTCACGTCGCCCGTGGGCGAGAGGGTCAGGCGAGCCTCGTGCAGGCGCAGGCCGTGACTGTCGCGGGGCCGCAGCATGAGCCGGTGCTGCCCGAAAGTGACCGGCTCGGAATATGTGTAATGGGTCTTATGTTCGACGGTCAGTCGGCGCATGGCAGGCATCCTGTTCGGACGCAACATAGGCGTCGGCCTGTCCGCAGGCCAACGCCATTTGCCGATGTCCAGCGGCGCACCGGGGAGGGCTCCGGACTCCTGACGAACCCGGGCCCTCCACCGTTCATCATGGCACGGTGGGACCACGTCCCCGCATCAGGCCGATCACCGCAGAGATCAGGAACAGAATGATCGCCACGAAGAAAATGATCTTCGCGATCTCAATAGCGGTGCCGGCGATGCCGCCGAAGCCCAGAACAGCCGCGATCAGCGCGACCACAAGGAAAGTGACGGCCCAACCCAGCATCTGTATCTCCTCTGCTTGCCAGCCCGCAGTTTCTGCGGCGCATCATTGGTGTTTCCTTCTTCTGTCTCTGCCTTGACTGTTTTGCAGCGGGCGGGAGCCGAAGAAGGCGCCTGCTCTAGAACTTGGCGATGGAGCTTCCGGTTCCGCGGCGAATAAGGCTTAAGCCCCCGCCGCGGGATCAAAGACCGGACCAAAACGCTGATCGCGGGTGCGGCCCCAATGCGCCGACGTCCCACATAGGCATGCAGACGCGCGTCGGATGGGCGAACGCCCCCCTCCGGAGGCGGGATTTGTGTCCGATTGTCCTCGGAAGGAGTATTTTTTGATTCCCCTTCAAGGCGCTGGAACAAACGTTCATGCAAGACGTTTTCCGACGACTAAGCTTCGGAGGACGCGGAGGGAAAATGCCCACGCATCGAGACACCGATAGCCGAACCGGCGGGACGAAGGCCCAGGACTGGCAGCAGATGTCCTCGCCGCACGGTTATGACCAGCCGGAATTCGAGCCCGGCGTGGCGCATCGCGACTACAAGCGCGGGCGCCAGCATGAGGCCGACGCCGAACGCAGACATCTGCGTGAGGTGGAAGCTGCCATGGATGGGCCCGACCCGCATGACAGCGCGTCTGGCGCGAAGAAGGGCGAGAAATGGGACAAGGACGAGAACATCGACACTCCCGTTTCACGTCTTTACCGCGATTGACGGTCGGGCTTGTTGGAACGTCATCACAACGATACCGTTCAACCCTCAAGAGCATGGGGTTGAGGGGAAGACCTGGGTCGACCCCTTCTAGCCTCATGCCGGAACTCGAAGATCATCCATGCGACAGCAGCGGCCGGACCGCCCCATGACGCAAGACCAGAAAGAGGGAGGCGCAATGCGAGCCCCTCATCGACGGGACATTTCCGCGCGCCAGGATCTTCTGGGCAAGGAACTGCGGCAGCTGTTCGATGACTACACCAGCGAAGACGTGCCGGACGAGCTGATGAAGCTCGCCTTGCAGCTTCAAGGTGCGTTTGAAAAGTCCTCGGGCGATGCGACGACGCGGCGTGACGCAAACGGGCAAGGGCCCGAAGGCGATGCCGCCGAGCAGACGCTTCAAGGCCGAAGCGAATAGAAACCTAATCATCGGGTGTCGAAAGTCCGCGCCAACCGGCGCGGACTTTCTTTATGCGTGGCCGGAATCTTCAGCACAGCAACACCACGGCCATAGCCGCGTAGCGCGGCTATGGCCGTGGTGTTGCTGTGGCTTCGAGGCGAATTTCTAAGGAGAGTGTCCGAGATCGGGCCCTCGCTGAACGAGGACCCGAGGCGGGATCAGCTGCGGGCGGCGGACAAGGCGAGAGGGTCGCCTTCCACCACATCGGCCGTTTCCTCGGCCCCCATCAGCACCAGCAGCTTGGCGCGGGCGCGGTTCACACGGCTCTTGATCGTGCCGAGCGCGCAGCCGCACACGTCGGCCGCCTCCTCATAGGACAGCCCGGCCGCCCCCACCAGCACGAGCGCTTCGCGCTGGTCGGCCGGCAGCAGTTCGAGGGCTTCCTTGAGGCTGCGCAGCGTCACCGCCCATTCCTGGCCGGGACCCATGTTGGAATCCTGCTGGGAGAGGGTGGAGATGCCGTCGCTCTCGCGCCGGCGCTTGCGGATCTCGGTGTAGTAGGTGTTGCGCAGGATGGTGAACAGCCAGGCCCGCAGATTGGTGCCCGGATCGAACTTGTCGATGTTCGAGAGTGCCTTGAGCAGCGTTTCCTGCACGAGGTCGTCCGCCTCGGTGCGGTTGCGCGTAAGGGAGCGCCCGAAGGCGCGCAACGCAGGCAAAAGTTCCAGAACCTGAGCACGAAGGTCCGCCGCATCTTTTGCGGACGTCGTCTTGGGCCCGTTTATGGGACTTTTGTTGTCCATTTCCCCTGGATGAAACACCCGAGCCTCCCCTCCGGCAACCCGTGAAACTGGTTCCGACTTTTTCACGGCATGCCTGCACAGGCCGACTTACACCGCGGACGCGTATCAGGGCTGCGTGTAGACCCTTCCATATGGACCGTAACGCCGCGCACAGGGATGGGTTCCCCGCCCAGCTCGGGAAATGATGGAAACATAAGGCTCACCGCTCGCTAGCTGTTCAAGACCGGCCGGAATGCGAAGCCTGGCCGCCCTTCTGGCCGGCCTGGGAGGCAAGAGAACGGTCGCGGGAGAAACTGCGGTCTTCGTCGGCAACGCTCTGGCCACCCTTTCGGCCCGCCGCCGAGGCCAGAGCCCGGTCCTGCGAAAAGCTGCGCTTCTCTGGCGGAACGCTTTCCCCGCCTTTGCGGGCGATTGCACGCTGCTTCTCAGCGTCCATCGCAGCAAAACCGCGGTTCGAGGTGCCTTTGGCCTTTCCTTGTGCCATCCCCGTGCTCCTTTGGAAGTTGGAACGAGCTGCAATCGCTGTCGGGAGCAAAACGGCAGCCGACCGCACAGGTTCCGATCAAAAGAGACGGCAACACAGAAGGGGCGAGGCTCAGCGCCTCTTTATGCGAGACGGGAATCGCACGTCCACGTGCGATCCGGTGGAGGTCGCGGTGGTGGATATGGTGGCGCCGAGCTGGCGGGCGAAGCCGTGGGCCAGGGGCGCGCGTGGCTCTTCGAGCGCATCGCCAATGGGTTCGGACACGTCGATGCGCAGGATGAGCAAGCCGCCCTCCTCCACACCGCGCAGCGCCGTGCGCACCGGCTGGCGGGCCTCGGTGTCGGCGAGGATCATCACGATCTCGGTCAGCAGTAAAGCGAGCGGGACGGCGAGATCGGTGGGCAAAGCCACATCCTCCGCGTCCACCGTGATGAGCACGTTGCGCTCCACCGCCACTTCCAGGAGCGCGCCCATCTCCCGCAGCAGTTCGCGCGAGCGCACCTCCGAGCCCTCATTGGCCTCGTAGAGGATGCGGTGGACCACGGCGAGGGTGTTCACGCGCATCCGCAATTGCTCGAAGCGCCGGCGGTCATCGTCCCCACGCACGCCGGAGCCGTAGAGGCTGAGGAGGCTCACCACCACCTGGAGGCTGTTCTTGATGCGGTGGTGGATCTCGCGCACCAAGGCGGTCTTCTCCGCCAGGCCCTCGCGGAGCTTGCCGTCGCGCTCGCGGATCGCCAGCGCCATGTCCTCGATGGCGTTGCCCAGCACCCGGAACTCGCTCGGCGCCTGGTCCATGCGCGAGGGGCGGAAGCCGTAATGGCCCTGCGCATACACGGCCGTGACGCGCCGCAGGTACAACAGCCATTGCAGCACCATGCGGTCGGTCGCGAGCCAGATGGCGACGATGGTGAAGATCACCATGAAGACCGGCAGGATGAAGCTCACCGCCACGTGCAGCGTCGTCCACTGGAACAGCTGGTCGCTCGGCTGGGCGAACGCCACAAGGAGATCGTGGCGGTCGAGGGGCGCCACCGCGAAACTCCAGGAGCGGCCCGCCTCATCGCGCGTCTCGCCGAGCTGGCCCATGGATTTGGCCATGTCCTTCTGCGCGAACAGCCGCTTGCTGATGGCGGGCGCGTTCGAGACCAGCTGCTCCCCGGTGGGGTCGAGCACCACCGCCACCCCCTGGCTCAGCGGGGTCTCGCGCTTCAGGAGATTGTCCAGCCAGCCGGCATCGATGGCGATGGAGAGCGCACCCTCGAACTCACCGGAGCTGCCGAACAAAGGCAGCGTGCCGGCGATGATCTCGGCCCGCGTGACGGTGCTGAGCATGCGGTCGCTGAGGGTGAACGCCTTGGCCTTGCGCGCGGCGATCCACCAGGGGCGCTGGGCCACATCCATGCCGGGCTGGGCCAGGGCGGAGCATTTCACCACGCCGTCCGGATCGATATAGGCGATGTTGGAGGCGAACGGCAGGCTCAGCGTCGCCCCATAGAGCGTGGCGGAGCAGTCCGAGCCGCCGCTGCGCACATCCTGCACGTTCTTCAGCGCCTGAAGCACGTTCTCGGCCGAGGCGAAGACGTTCTGCTGGCTGCCGGCGCCCGCAATGGCGCCCTGGAGCAGCCGGTGCTGCGCCTCTTCCGTGGCGCGCCGCAGCTGGAGCACGCCCTGGAGCATGGAGGCGGAGGCGATGGGGGTGATGGCGATGAGGATGACGAGGATGAGGCCGCGCCGCACGCTGTCGAGAAGGTGCCTCGGATGGCCGACCGCCGACGCGAAGATGGCGGCGCGCTCGCGATGGCGCGCCCGTGCCGCCTCGCCTCTCACCCACCGCATGCACTACTCCACATTTCACGCGCACCGAGGTCAGGGCCATCGCGGCCACCTGAAGCCTGGCCACACTCCACCCAATAAAATGCCTTCAGGCAGGATGAAAGGGAGCGCCGCTCCCAGGGAATTGGCGCGGCGGCCGGAAAGGCGCATCTCACAGTGTATTGCCGGCCGACGCACGCTATAATGCCGCAAATCGAGACAAGTTCCCGCCGCGGGAACTTTTCGCGTGCAGCCGAGTTACAGCCGACTTTGTCCGAGGTGAGAGGCGCATGCCACAGCAACAGCTCATGAAACAGCTTCCCCTCCTGAGGCGCTATGCGCGCGCCCTGCTCGGCAGCCAGAAAGCCGGCGATGGGCTGGTGCAGGAGACCCTCCAATCCATCCTCGACGGTTCCATCGCCGTCGCCACCGAATTGTCGCCGCGCGTTGCGCTCTACAAGGCGTTCCACGCCGCATGGTCGCGCCGCCCGAACGCAAGCGGGGGCGGGGCGAGCCGCGCGGACCAGCGCCTTCAGCTTCTCGATTCCTCCTCTCGCGTGGCCCTTCTTCTGACCGCCATGGAAGGCTTCTCCTTTGCGGAAGCCAGTTCCATCCTCTCGATCTCCCTCGACGAGGTGGAGAGCCAGGTGGTGGCGGCGCAGGCGGAGATCGATGCGCAGCTCGCCACCCGTGTCCTCATCATCGAGGACGAGTGGGTGATCGCGCTGGACCTGAAGACCCTCGTCACCGAGCTTGGTCATGAGGTGGTGGGCGTGGCACCAACCCACTCCAAGGCGCTGGAGCTGGCGCACCAGGGCAATTTCGGTCTCGTGCTCGCCGATATCCAGCTCGCCGACGGCTCATCCGGCATCGATGCGGTGACCGACATCCTCCAGAGCTTCGACGTGCCGGTGATCTTCATCACCGCCTTCCCGGACCGCCTGCTCACCGGCGAGCGCCCGGAGCCCACTTACCTCATCACCAAGCCGTTCCTGAGCGAGAACGTTAAGGCCACGATCGCGCAGGCCCTGTTCTTCCACGAGGTCCGCGGCCAAACGGAACCCACAGCCCGGATTGCCTGAGGCGCCGGCACGGCCACGTCCGCGTCAGGAACCACCCTTTCCAGCGACGCGTTTTTCCCCATGCGTGGCCAGCCCCGGCCACGCATGCTTCGCGAATATCGGAGAGAGCACATGGCGGACACGCCGAACCTGAACCCCGGCTCGGACTTTGCAAGCGATCCCCACATCGCGGAGCTGAAAGCCGACCTCGCCGCCGTGAAGGCGGACCTTGCCCAGCTGATCGACACCCTCAGCCGAACCGCACGCCATGGTGTGGATGGCGCCCAGGGCGAGGCGGAGGCAGCCATTGGCGAGGTGACCGAATGGGCCGAGGCGCAGTATGAGACCTTGCGTGAAAGCATCCAGGCCCAGCCGCTGACCGCATGTGCCATTGCCGCCGGCATCGGCGTGCTGCTCGGCCAGATCCTGCTGCGCCGCTAAAAAGGGGTCGCCCGTGGTCCTGCGCGCCGTCTTCCTGTTCATCGCCGCCGCCTTCCTGTGCGTGGGCACGGCGTTCCTCGGCGTGGGCCTCTATGAGGCGCTGCTCCTGGGGCTCGCGCCCTGGGCAGCGGGACTTCTCACGGGCTTGGCGGGCTTCCTCATCGCCGGCATCATCGCCGCCATCGCCACCCATCGCCGCCCGAGCGAAGCGGCGCCGCTGGGGAGCATGGCCTTCGGCGCGGCATCCGCCTCCATCTACCGGATCATCGGAAACCACCCGTTGGCGACCATTGCGGCCGCCGCGGCGGCGGGCTTCCTCCAGTCCTTCCTGACCGGCCGGCGCCGCTAGGGTCAAATCCGCCTACGTGGAAACGCGAAGCGATTCCACGTAGGCGGAAAATTTGCCTCTATTCAGCAAGTTAGATAGCGCTCGACGGCGGTGGATCATTCATGCCCCCGCGGTCGTAAAGCGCCCCTTTCTACGTCTCCAACAATGCTGTCACGTCGCTGGTCGAAACCACGTCGGCGAACGTGAGCATCATGTTGTTGAGTGTATTATTGTGCTCGAAATCGGTGTGGGTTGCGGTCCCGTCGGAGACGAATAGGACCTTGTAATTAAGCATCATTGCGTCGCGCGCGGTCGATTCACAGCAGATGTTTGTGGCACAGCCGGTAACGATGATGGTGTCGATGCCGCGGGCGCGCAGCCGCTCGTGGAGGTCGGACGAGCCATCGACAAACGTGCCGAACCTGAACTTGTTGATGCGCATGTCTCCCGGCTCGACTTCAAGGTCCGAGTGCAGCGCGTGGCCAGGTTGCCCGACCATAAAAGTGGCGTACATGCCTTCGCGCTTCTCCGGGGTCCAGAAGGCACCGAACCAGTTGGACCAGCTCTTCTTGCTTTCCTCGCTGATGGAGTTCTGGACGAATACGTTCAGCGCGCCCGCCTTTCGGCAGGCAGCACTGATCCGGTTAATGTTGGGAATGATTGCGGCGGCGGGCGCTATCTCTGCTGGTGCTCCCGGCGTCATAAAGCCGGCTTGCATGTCGATCACCAGATGGGCTGTCCGCTTCGGATCGATGGCCTCGAACAAGCGGAGGCGACCACGCCTTTGCAAAGCAATCTGAACAATGTCGTCCTCTAGCTTTACCTTATGCACGCAAGGCTTCCTGATGCTTGTGTCGCGCCAACTTGGCCTCTAGCTCATAAAGAAAATCGGCCTCGAAGAAAAATTCGGACGGTGGGGAACCTGCCGCGTGGCGCGGTGTTGTTTGGGGGAGTGGCGGACGCGACGGAAGTGCCCCCCTTCCCCCCTCCCCGGCTTTCGACGCGGCCGCCGCTCACATTTCCCCTAAATCGAAGCCGAGCGTACCCAGCGCCTGCCGCAAGGTGGCGCTGTCATACGGCTTGCCCACCAGGGCGATGCGGGTGTCCTGCGCGAACAGGGTCTGGAGTTCTGCGGTGCCGTAGCCCGATGCGACCAGGATCGGCAGATCCTCACGCAAGGCACGCAACCGCCCCACAAGTTCATCCCCGCGCATGTCCGGCAGGCCAAGATCGACCACTGCGGCCATCAGCGCGGGCCCTTTGGCCTCGGCATAGGACAGGCCCGCCGCGGCGTTTCCGGCGACGTTCACCTCGAAGCCTTCGTCTTCCAGAATCTGGCGCGCCACCATGGCAACGAAGGGCTCGTCCTCCACCAGAAGGAGGAGGCCGCGCGGTTCGGGTTGTTCCAGCACTTCCCTGACCTTTCCCGCAAGCTCACTGAGGTTGAACGGCTTCGTGAGCAGCTTGACACCTTGATCCAGCCGCCCGTGATGGACAATGGCGTTCCTGGCATAGGCCGTCGTGAAAAGGACCCGCAAATTCGTCATGAGCGTGGCGGCGCGCTCCGCAAGCTCGCGTCCGTTGATGCCACCGCCAAGATTGACGTCGGTGAACAGCAGATGCGGCCTCACGCCGGTCTCCAGCAGGCTTAGCGCCTCTTCCCCGGTCGCCGCCTCCACCACCCGGTATCCCAGCTCCGCGAGCGCCGACACGCTGAAGCGCCGCACCGCGTCGTCATCCTCCACCACCAGGATGATGGTGTTGACGGCGACGCGCGGCGGAGGAGCGGGGTCCGCCGCCGGCGCTTCGAGCGCCCGCTGCGATTTCAGGCGCGGCAGATAGATCTTGACCGTCGTGCCTTGGCCGACCTCACTGTATATCTTCACGTGCCCGCCGGATTGCTTCACGAAGCCATAGACTTGGCTGAGGCCGAGCCCGGTGCCTTCGCTCGGCCCCTTGGTGGTGAAGAAGGGCTCGAACGCCCGCTCCAGCACCTCCTGGGTCATGCCGGTTCCAGTGTCGCTGACACAGATCACCACATACTGCCCCACCATCACCTCTTCATGAGTGGCGGCATAAGCCTCATCGAGATGCGCGTTGGCGGTCTCGATGGTGAGCTTGCCGCCCTGGGGCACCGCGTCCCGTGCGTTTACCGCCAGGTTGAGGATGGCGTTCTCGAGCTGATTGGGGTCGATCTCCGCCGGCCACAGGCCGCCGGCCAGCACCGTCTCCACCAACACCCGCTCGCCCAGGGTCCGGCGCAGCAGCTCCGACATGCCGGTGACGAGGCGGTTGACATCGGTGGGCTTGGGATCGAGCGGCTGGCGGCGGGAAAAGGCGAGGAGCCGGGAGGTCAGGATCGCGGCCCGGAGCGCGCCTTGGCGGGAATAATCGAGGAAGGTCCGGATCTCGGTATCGGTGGCGGGAATGCGCCGCTCCGCCGCCTCTAGATTGCCGATGATGACGGTGAGAAGGTTGTTGAAGTCGTGCGCCACCCCGCCGGTGAGCTGGCCCACGGCCTCCATCTTCTGCGCCTGCCTTAGCTGCTCCTCGGCCTTGATGCGCTCCTTCACCTCCGCTTTCAGGCGGGCATTGGTGTCCACCAGCTCGGCAGTGCGCTGCGCAATCAGCAACTCCAGCGCCTCGCGGGATTGGGCGAGAGCCTCGCGGGCGCTGACGATGTCGGAGATGTCCGTGCAGCTGCCGAACCAGCGCTCCACCGCGCCGCTTGCGCCGAGCACGGGCATGGCCCGGCACAGGAACCATTTGAAGGTGCCGTCCGCCGCCCTGAACCGACATTCGCGCGTGAAGGGCTGGGCCTGGCCCATGGCCTCGCGCCAGCCCTTGAGCGCATCGGCGCGGTCGTCGGGATGGAGGTAGGCGTTCCACTCCAGCGCCGCCTCGTCGAACGGCCTGCCGGTATATTCGCTCCAGCGGTTGTTGTAATAATCGCCCTGGCCCGCCGCGTCGGCGGTCCACACCATCTGCGGCAACGCTTCCGCGAGGTTGCGGAAGCGCGTGACGCTCTCCGCCAGCGCCCGTTCCGCCAGCTTGCGCTCGGTGATCTCGATGGCGGCCATGCCAGCGAGGATCACCCGGCCATCCACGTCGCGCACCGGGAAGAAGCCGGTCAGCCAATAGCGCCAGACGCCGGGATTGGCGGGCGCCGCCCCTTCCAGCTCGATGCCCATGATCACTTCGCCGCTCTCGAAGATGCGATCGATGTGGCGATTGACCACCTCGGCATACTCGGGGGCGAAATCCGCGACCGTGTGCCCGATATGGGCCGAAACGGGCGCGCCATTGTTCTTGGCAACCTGGTCGTTCACCCGCACGAAGGCGTAGGCGCGGTCAAAGAAGGCGAAGCCCACCGGCGCATGGGCGAGCAGCGCCTCCAGCGTCGCAAGGGTTGCTTGCTGGTTCTGCGCGGTAACGGTGAGGGAATCGCGCGTCGCCTGAAGCTCCTGCACCGCCCGGCGCAGCGCCGCAGCAATCAGGCAGAGCACCAGTCCGTTGACGAAGAAGGAGCCGAGCGTGATGAAGGGCGCGGAAAGCTCCACCCCGTCCTGCCACGCCTCCGGGGGGATGAGCATGGCGTTCGCCACCAAGGCGAGGCACAAGCCGAACACACCGACCGTGATACCGCCCAGCAGCGACACGAGCAGGATGGCCGGAAGCTGGAACGCGAAGGGCGCAATTTCGCGCAGCGACAGCGCCAGGACAAATCGGAGCGCGAACACCGCGCCGATGATGATCGCGGCCATGGCAAGACGCCACGCGAGCGACCTCTGCCGGGCCAGCAACTGAACCAGAATCGCCACGCGCAAACACCTCTGGGCAGTCTGTCCGGCGGACCTGAGATTAAAGCAGGCCACGCCAACATGCCCGCATGAGGGGGATGAGACAACCCTTCGGGCGGAGCAGCGCGCACGCAGAGCGGGCGGAGATTTTCATCTCCGCCCGCTTCGGATGGCCCTGTTAGGTCAGGCCGTCAGGTCAGATGACCGCCTCACCGCGCGGCGGGAGGAGACGTCATGGGGCTGGTGGCCGAGCCACCCGGTGCCGGGGCGGCGGTGGGGGCCGGCGGGGTGTATTCCTTGAACTCGGGCGCGTTCTTCAGCTCGTCCTTGGACTTGCGCAGGATCAGCTTGTCGCCGTCCGAGCTGCGCACCAGTTCGAGATTGTCGAAGGGCACGGCCACATCCTTCTCGCCGATGCCCAGGAACCCGCCGACGCCGATCACGGCGCCGATGATGTTGCCGTTGCGATCGAGCAGGACGTCGTTCACGGCGCCGAGATTCTCGTCCGCAGCGCCGCGTACCTTGGCGCCGATCAGGTCGGTGGCAAGCCACTGCTCCCGCTGCTGGGCGTCAATGAAGGCGCCGGTCGCAGCCGCGCTGGAAGATCCCATCGCCCCGGCGGGCTTGGTGTCGGAACTCGGGCTCGAGGCGGCCGGCGGGGTCATGTCCGTCGAGGGGCTCGGGGCCGTGGACTGCGCAAAGGCCGGCGCCGCGGCCAGAGTCGACAGGGCGGCAATGGTCAGTATCTTGTTTCGCATTGTTGACTCCTTTGGCTTTTCAGCGCGCCGCGTCGCGCGCCTTCTGCACATGAATACAGTGACGACAACGCTGATCATTCAGATTTCGTTCCCCCTCTTCCTGAATCACAGCTTATTGTTGTTGATAAATACAGCAAAGCTGGCAAAATGAACGCTTGTATTATTTAACCGTTATTGCGGCGCACCATGCGCCTGCTGCGTCAGGCCGCACGCCTTCGTGTAGGAACCGCCCGTGGCGCTCCATGTTCCGGCTCTTATGTGATGGTGTATGGACTTGGCGCGGGGCCCAGGCTCCGCCCGCGATGGAGGTGAGACGATGATCATGGTGAAAGCCGGCGTCGCGGCGGCGCTGGCCGTGCTGTTTGCGGCTGGCGCCGCCGAGGCGCAGACCACGCGATATGTCCCGGTTCCCCAGTTCCAGCCCTCCCAGGGCGTGCCGGGCCAGAACATGTCGCCGCCCGCACCGCGCCAGAACCTCGCCTCCCCGCCCATGCGCACGCCGCGTCCGGGCGAGGGCGATTCGACCACGCGGATCCAGAACGACTGGAACAGCCGCATGCCCGCGCCACGGCCCCCGGGGCAGTGAACCGCAGCACGAAAGTCACACATGCCGAAGAAGTTAACGGCGTGGCGGGGCTGATCCCGACTGCGCCTTGTGGCGCGCTTCGTTTATGTGGCACCACAGCATGGACCACGCGATAGGGGGTCCAATGTTCCGCGTGCTCTCTGACTTCATCGCCGAAATCACCGGCGGACACCGCGACGCAAGCGCGTTCGAGGAGAATGACTATCGCCTGGCTGCCGCCGTGCTGCTGGTGCACGTCATGTCCATCGATGGCGCCGTCACGGAGTCGGAACGCGCGGTGGTCAAGCAGATCCTCGCCGACCGCTTCGAGCTGAGCGCGACCGACACGGATGCGCTGGTGGAACTTGCCATCACCCGCGACGCCGAGGCCGTGGACCTCTACGCCTTCACCAGCATCCTCAACCGCGCCGTGGACGACGAAGGACGCCGGCGCGTGGTGGAGATGATGTTCGAGGTCGCCTATGCCGACGGCGGACTGACGGAATTCGAGGACAATCTGGTGTGGCGCGCGGCCGAGCTCCTGAACGTGGGCTCGCGCGACCGGGTGCGCATTCGCCGCGAGGTGCGTGAGGAGGCGGAAGGGGACAGTGGATCGCGAGACAGCTGAGGAACCGCCGGCCGAGTTCTCTACCGAAGGCGAGACGCCGGAGGCAGGCCGCATCCTTGTCATCATGCACCAGGCCCATTCCGTTCCGGGCCGCATCGGCCATCGCCTGGAAGAGCGCGGCTTCCGTCTCGACCCGCGCCGGCCCGCCATCGGCGATCCCCTGCCCGACGACCTCTCATCCTACAGGGGCGTCGTGGTGTTCGGCGGCCCCCAGAGCGCGAACGACACGCACCCTTACATCCGGCAGGAGATCGACTTCGTCGGCCGGGTGATGAAAGAGGACGCGCCTCTGCTGGGCATCTGCCTCGGCGCGCAGCTCATGGCGGCCCAACTGGGCGCGCGGGTCGACCGCCACGTCGACGGCCTCTGCGAGAGGGGCTATTACCCGCTCCGCCCGACGCCCCTGGGCGAACGCCTGCTGCCCTGGCCGAGCCATGTCTATCACTGGCACGCCGAGGGCTTCGACCTGCCGCGGGGCGCGGAGCTGCTCGCGGAGGGGGACGTCTTTCCCAACCAGGCTTTCCGCTATGGCCGCAACGCCTATGCGCTCCAGTTCCATCCGGAAGTCACCCAGGACATGATGTGCCGGTGGACCGTGCGTGGCGCCGAGCGCCTCGCCCATCCCGGCGCGCAGCCGGCGGAGGCGCATCTGGAGGGCTGGTCGCGCTACGATCCCGCCGTCTGCCTGTGGCTCGATATGTTTCTCGACGCCTGGGTCGGCCTCACGCACGCCGACGGCACGGGCTGAACATGCAGGTCCGCATCGCTTTCGCTGCGCTGCAGCTTGGCGCCTGGGCGCGACCATAGCACAATGCGAAAAATGCCGGCGGACGCGGGCAGCGAGGGCGGGCTTATGTCGGAAAGCGGAGCGCTGGCCCTGCGTGAGCGTCGTGGACGCAGGCGCGGTATCCGCCGGATCATGGCCATCGGCGTGCTCGGCGCCGGCATCTCCGCGGCTATCGTGCTCGCGGTGGGCTTTGCCAGCTTCCGGGAATTCGCCTCCTCGAACCGGCTGCGGGAGGAGTTGCTCTATTCGGCGCTCATCCGCGACCATCTCCAGCGCATCTTCGAGGACTTGCTGAGCGCGGAAAGCGGCACGCTGGGCTATGTGGTGACGGGGCGCGACGAGTTCCTGGAACCCCTGGAACACACGCGCGACACCATCGGCCAGGATATCCAGGCGCTGAGGAAGCTCGCTTGGGACCGGCCGGAGCACCAGGTGGCGCTCGCCGAGTTCGCCCGCTTCGCGGAACAGGAAATGCGCCTGCTGCGCGACATGGCGGAAACCCGCAACGCCGCAGGCGCCCTCGCGGCTGCCAATGTGATGGAGGCGCGGCGCGGCAAGGCCCTGATGGACCGCATCCGCACGGTGGTGAACAGCATCTCGGCCGCGGAGGTGGCGGCCACCGAGCAGCAGACCTACCAGGTGCGCCTCGCCAGCCAGCGCACCAAGCAGACCCTCCTGCTGCTCCTGTCCGCCGCCATCGCCGTGGTCGTGGGCTCCACCCTGGTCATGATCGCCCACCTCATGGGCCGCAAGCGCGCCGAGATCGTGCTGGCGGACACCCTCGCCCGGCACCGCGCGATCCTCGCGAGCGCCATGGACGCCATCGTCACCGTCAACGAGCAGGGCCTGATCGAGACCGCCAATCCCGCCACCACCCGCCTGTTCGGCTGGTCGCCCGAGGAGCTGGTGGGCGCGCCCATCGCGCTTCTGTTCTCGCTGGATGGCGAGGGCGGCGAGAAGGGCTTCCTTCGGCAGCTCGAAGCCTATGCGGCCGAGGGCGGCCACGCCCAGGAACTCGCCGGGCGGCGCAAGGACGGCTCGACCCTGCCTGTCGACGTGGCCGTGGGCCAGATGCGCGCCAGCGACGGCAACCGGCTGGTGGCGATCCTCCACGACATCACCGAGCGCAAGCGCGCCGAAGTGATCAAGAACGAGTTCGTCTCCACCGTCAGCCACGAGCTGCGCACGCCGCTCACCTCCATCGCCGGCTCGCTCGGCCTGCTCGACGGCGGGGCTGCGGGCCCGCTGCCGGGCCCTGCCAAGAGGCTGGTGGCCATCGCCCACCAGAACAGCCGCCGGCTGGTGCGGCTCATCAACGACATCCTCGACATCGAGAAGATGCAGTCCGCCTCCATCACGTTCGCGCGCGAGCCGGTGTCCATGGAGGAAGTGGCGCGCCAGGCCATCGAGCAGAACGCCGCCTTCGCCGACCAGCACGGCGCGCGCCTCACGCTTCAGGCCCAGAAGGCGGACACGACGGTCGTGGGGGACCACGACCGGCTGATCCAGGTGCTCACCAACCTCATCTCCAATGCGGTGAAGTTCTCGCCCCCCGACGGCATCGTCTCGCTCACCGTGGTGCGGCGCCAGGAGATGGTGCGCGTCTCGGTGGAGGACCACGGCACGGGCATCCCGCCCGCTTTCCGCGGCAACGTCTTCACGCGCTTTGCCCAGGCCGACAACACCGATACCCGCCAGCGCGGCGGCACCGGGCTCGGCCTCTCCATCGTCAAGGAGATCGTCGACCGCCATGCCGGGCGCATCTCGTTCGAGACCGAGGAGGGGGTGGGAACCACCTTCCATGTGGACCTGCCCGCCCGCCTCGCCGGGACGCCGGCGGAGAGCAAGCCGGAGGACGCACCGGTGCTGCTGGTAGAAAGCGACCCCGAGCGGGCCCTCACGACCCTGAAGGATCTGGTCGCCCTGGGTGTCGTCGCGGAGCGCGCGGAGACCGCCGCCGAATGCGAGGGGCGCGCGGCCATCCGCGCCTGCCGCGCGATCCTAATCGCCCCCGTTCTGCGGGATCGCGACGGCCTCTCGCTGATCCGCTCCCTGCGCCGCGCAGAGCGCATCTACCCGACCCCGCTCGCACTGGTGACGGCGACCGAAGAGGGGCGCAGCGCTGCACTGCCCATCGCCGACTGGCTGGACATGCCGCCGGACCGGCTACGCCTGGAGCAATTGCTCACCCGGGCGCCGGTCATCAGCGACGAGCCGACGCTGATCCATCTGTCCATTGCAGGCGAGACGCGGCGCGCCTTCGCACAGGCCGTGCGCGGCATCGCCGAGGTGATCACCGCCACCAGCCTTGAGGATGTGCGCGCCGTTCTGACCATGCGCACCTGCGCCTTCCTCGTGGTGGACGTGGGGGACCCGGGCCTGCCCCGGGAAGAACTGATCCGCATCTTCCAGCAGCCCCCCGGCGCCCTGCCGCCCCTTGTTGGCTGTTCCCCCGCTGATCGGGACGCGGCTGTGGCCCAGTTCCTGGAGCAGGCGATCCGCGATAGCGGGATCGGCCTTTCGGGCCTCGCCGACCTTGCCGCTGCGCCGGAACAGGGCGCCCTGCCAGAACCTGTAACCGGAGCTTCCGGATGAGCCTGCGCGTGCTCTATGTGGACGACGAAGCGGACATCCGCGAGATCGTCTCCCTCTCCCTCTCCCTCGATCCAGATTTCGAGGTGGAGACGGCGGCCTCCGGCACCGCCGCCGTGGAACGGGCGCGCCAGGGCGGGCTCGACCTGATCCTTCTCGACGTCATGATGCCTGTCATGGACGGGCGCACCACCTTCTCGGCGCTGCGCGCGCTCGGGCTCGAGCCACCCGTGCCCATCGCCTTTGTCACAGCCCGCACCCAGGCGCACGAAATCTCCCTGTTCAAGGGGCTCGGAGCGGTGGGCGTGATCGCAAAACCCTTCGATCCCATGACATTGGCGAGCGACGTGAAAGCCCTCTGCCAGGGGGCCGCCCCCTCGCCTTCCGTATAGTAAGCCTCGCCGAAGCGATAGCCGCATCGCGGTATTACCTTAGGTGCACCGCAAAAAAAGCGTGTCATCGCCCCCTTCAGGCCCTATGGTTCCGTCCGAAGCCGGCGCGACATCCTGCGCACAAAAATTAGGCTTCCGGGCCTAAATCTCTGTCTTTCAAAGACTTGGATCGACACACAAGTTTCAGGTGGAACGCCCACACTCGCCTGGAACGATCCTGATTTCGAGATCGAAGGGGGAGGTCACCATGGACCAGACCGCACTTGCCAAATCCGTACGCGGCATTGGCTATTCCTTGCGCACCAGCGATCCGGATTTCAACGACCTCGCCGCGAAGCTGGACGAGGCCGAAGCGCTCAACGTGGACTTCGTCGAGCTGCCCATCTTCGCCTGGACACTGATCGCCAACGGGCGCGTGCTCCAGGACCGGCTCGACCGCCTTGTGCGCCTCACCCGCGGCCGGCCCTTCGGCTATACGGTGCACGGGCCCCTGGCCATCAACCTCATGGAGATGCCCTCGCGCCTGCCCGCCCATGTCGCTTTGCTCGATGCTTCGATCAAGGTCGCGGGCGCGCTGGAAGCAGCCCATCTCGTCATCCATACGGGCTGCGTGCGGGATTCCGACGAGACGTTCGCCGTCGCCTATTCCCGCCAGCGCGACGCGCTCCAGCAGGCCGGCGATGCGGCCGGACGGGCCGGCATCACCCTGTGCGTCGAGAATGTCTTCCGCTTCAACGCCATGCGCGAGACGGCGACGCCATCGCGGCTTGCCGGCGAGATCGACGCCATCGCCCATCCCTGCGTGCGGGCGACCCTCGATGTCAGCCACGCTTATCTGCGCTGCGCCGACGCGAAGATCGATCCCCTGGCGGAGATCGCGGCGCTTGCCCCCTATGCCCGCCACGTCCATGTGCATGACTCCTTCGGCCGCCCGCTGGAGAGCTGGACCCTGGATCAGGCCGAGCAGCTCGGCCTCGGCGAAGGCGACCTTCACCTGCCGCTCGGCTGGGGCAGCATCCCCTGGGACGAGCTGGCCGGCACCTTGAACGTGGAGCCCGGCGCCATCCTGAACCTGGAGCTTCACCCCCGCTATTGGACCGAGCTGCCGGACCAGGTGGCCCGGCTGCGTGCCCTCTCCGGGCAGGTGGTGGCGAAGGAATTGTCGCGGGTGGCGTGAGAGTGGGGGCGATGAAGCCTGTCGCCGGCACCTCGTGAGCCGGCGCCGCTTCCCTCCAGATTGAAGCCGCTCTAGGTTGCTCCCATCGTCCCTCTAAAGGGGCGCGAGGGGGGAGCCTATGCCGTACGCCGTCGAACCCAGCACCCAGATGCTCATACGCCGCTACAGCGTGTTCGCGGTGGTGGTGGCTCTCTGCCTTCTCTCGCTGGTCCTCTCCTTCATGGGCAGCCGGGCATGGCTATTCGTCTTCTGCGTCCTTTTCCCGCTCGCCTGGGTGGGCGTGTTCGACATTGCCCAGAAGCAGCATTCCCTGCTGCGCAACTATCCCATCATCGCCTCGGTGCGCTGGGTGTTCGAGGCGCTGCGGCCCTATCTGCGCCAGTACATCGTCGAAGGCGACCTGGAAGGCAGCCCCTATACCCGGCAGGCCCGCAGCCTTGTCTATGCGCGCGCCAAGGGCCAGGAGGACCGCCAGCCCTTCGGCACCGAGCTCGACACTAATGCGGGCGAGTATGAATGGATGACCCATTCGCTGGCCCCCATGCCGGTGGCGGAGGAGCCGTTCCGCGTGCGGGTCGGCGGCGACCAGTGCACGAAGCCCTACGACGCGGCCGTGCTCAACATCTCCGCCATGAGCTTCGGCTCGCTGGGCCGCAACGCCATCGAGGCGCTGAACCTCGGCGCCAAGCAGGGCGGCTTCTATCACGACACGGGAGAGGGCGGGCTCTCGCCCTACCACCGCATCCATGGCGGCGACATCGTCTGGGAGCTGGGCTCGGGCTATTTCGGCTGCCGCAACCGTGACGGCTCCTTCTCTCCCGAGCGCTTCGCCGAGAAGGCCACCGATCCCCAGGTGAAGATGGTGGAGATCAAGCTCAGTCAGGGCGCCAAGCCCGGCCATGGCGGTGTGCTGCCCGCCGCCAAGGTGACCAAGGAAATTGCGGAAATCCGTGGCATCGAGCTGGGCGAGGACTGCATCTCGCCCTCCCGCCATCCTGCTTTCGCGACGCCGGCGCAGATGATGGAATTCGTGGCACGGCTGCGTGAACTGTCCGGCGGCAAGCCGGTGGGCATCAAGCTGTGCGTCGGCCATCCCAGCGAGACCTTCGCCATCGCGAAGGCGATGCTCCTGACCGGCATCCGTCCCGATTTCGTGGTGGTGGACGGGGCCGAGGGCGGAACGGGCGCCGCGCCCGAGGAACTGGCGGACCATATGGGCATGCCGCTGCGCGAGGGCCTCGTGCTGATGCGCAACGCGCTGGTGGGCGCAGGCCTGCGGGACAAGATGAACCTCGCCGCCAGCGGCAAGGTGACGTCCGGTTTCAGCATGGCGGCGAACATGGCCATCGGCGCCGACTGGTGCAACGCGGCCCGCGCCTTCATGTTCTCGCTCGGCTGCGTCATGTCCATGCGCTGCCACACCGGCCAGTGCCCCACCGGCGTCACCACCAATGATCCGCACCTCCAGCGCGGCCTCGTGGTGGAGGAGAAGGCGGAGCGCGTGGCCAGCTATCAGCGCCATACGGTGTCCGCCTTGGCGGACCTCGTGGCGGCCGCGGGCCTTGCCCATCCGAGCGATCTTGAGCCCCACCACATCTGGCACCGGCTGACCCCGGTGGAAGCGAAGCCGCTGGACCGGCTCTATCCCTTCCTCGCGGCGGGCGTGTTCCTCGATGCGCCCGACAGCACGCCCTATGCCGCCGAATGGGCGGCGGCCGACCCCGACAGCTTCGCGCCCCGCAGCGCGGTGGGGCCGCGCCGGGCGGCGTGAGACCTTTCGGAACGGTGGAGAGGGCGAAGCCTTAATGCGGCTTCCGCTCCTCCATGGCCGGCATGAGCGGGGCTTCCTCGTCGCGCTCGCGCGCGCCAGGATGCTCCTCGATCATGGGGCCCGGCGTCCGCGCCGCATCCAGCGCACCGCGGCGGCGCACCGGCTGGGGCCCCTCCTGGCCATCCAGCTCAAACGGGAGCGTTGCCACCTTGCAGTGGAGGGTACCCACACCCATATCCCACGGTGCACGGGGCGCCGGAATGGGCCCCGGCGGAGAGGCCGGAAAGGCTCCTCCAGACCCACAAAGTCGCTTGATGAGGACTTTGGCTCATGTCGCGTATCTCTTCGCTGTCGAACCCCTTTCTCCTGGGCTTCGACGAGGTCGAGCGGGCACTCGACCGGGTGACCAAGGCTGCCGAAGGTTATCCGCCCTACAATGTGGAGCGGATCGAGCCGGAGGGGGACGAGCCCCTGCGCTTGCGCATCACCCTGGCGGTGGCCGGCTTCACCGAGCAGCAGCTCGACATCACCGTGGAAGAGAGGGAGCTGACCATCCGCGGCCGCCAGGCCGAGGAGAATGGCGAGCGCACCTTCCTGCACAGGGGGATCGCCGCCCGACAGTTCCAGCGCACGTTCGTCCTTGCCGAAGGCATGAACGTGCTCGGCGCGGAACTTCGCAATGGGCTTCTGTCCATCGATCTCGCGCGGCCCGAGCCCACGCGGCAGGCCCGACGCATCGACATCGTATCCCGCCCCTAGACGGGATCCTTTTGGCGAAGCGCCGAGTTAGGACAGAGAGGACTTGACCATGATTGAGAAGATCCAAGCCGAAACCCACACCCCCTCCATCACGCCTGAGGCCCTTGCCGGGCTCGGCGGCGGACAGATCGCCTATGTGCGCACCATCCGCTCCGAGGACGTGCGGCGGCTATTCCCGCAGGCGCCTGAGATTGCGCCAGGGCTGACGCTGTTCACCCTTCATGCGGCGGACGGGACGCCCATCATGCTCACCGACAGCCGCGAGGCCGCCCTCGCCAATGCCAGCGAGCACGAGCTCGTGACCGTGAGCGTGCATTGACTGCGTCCCGCTCCTCTTGAAAAGGAGCGGGAGATCCGAGGCCGAGCGAGCCGCCTGTCAGAGGGTGCTCGCCGAGCCCCGGCTTCGTTTCCTAAGGTTTCGTCGCGGGCAGTTGGAGTGTTTCGGGGAGCATACGCTCGGCGCCAATGGATTTCGGCGTCAGCCGCTGCCAGAGCGCATCGTCACCTCCCGGCCCCGCAAGAACCTGCCGTGATCGCTGCAGGCCATCCTCGAACAAGCCGATCATGACGGGCGCGGCGAAGTCGACCGCATGCTCGGGAAGGGCGACTTCGCTTGGAATGGCCGCCACGCGGACGGTCAGGCCGCGCATGGCCGTCTCCAGCAGCAGAACCTGCAGCGTGCTTCGCCAGTGCACGTGCTGGAGCAGCTTGAGGGCACGCGCGGTGACCTTGTCCGGCCGCGGGCTGATATCGGCCACCTCGATCGGGTCCCGCAGCTTTCCGTTCAGGAGGAAGTCCAGCTCCATATCCCTCTGGCCGGAGCGCATGGCCCTAACGATGCCGGACACGAAGAACGGGTGCATCACGCCGCCATCCACATGCCAGGTCGACACGCTGCGCGCGCCGATGGAGCGCGGCGCAAACAGGACCGGCACCGTCATGGAGGCCAGCAGGGCGGACCGCACACGGGCGACGCGGTCTTCAAGGTCGCTGGCGGCGATCAGCCCGATATCCCAGACGATGGCTTCGCCCGTTGTCAGGTCGGTGGAGGAGACGAAGAGGCGGCGCCCGGCGCGCTGCTGCTGCGCGATCTTCTCCACCAGAGCGTCATCGATCATGGCACCAGCCACGGCCTGCAGATTGTTGGCCACCGTGGTGCCGCGCCCCAGCACGACGCGCCAGGCCTCGATGAAGGGCAGGACGGAATCGGCCTCTTCCACTGCCGCAGCGAACGCCCCGAGGCGCCGCTTCATCGCCTCGGGCTCCAAAGCGTGCGCGAAGGCGAAAGTGGCGAGCAGGCCGCCGGCGGACACCCCGGTGACGATGTCGAAATCGAGCCAGCCCGGCTGCTCTCCTGACGCCGTCAGCATGCCGGCCCCATAGGCGGCATATTCGCCGCCCATGGAGATCATCAGCACCCGAAGCGGACGATCGCCCGGAACCTCCAGCTTGCTCGCCGCGATAAGCTCCGCCGGAGGATCCTCGCTCCATTCCACCGCGGTCTTCAGCACGTGGCTTCCGAATGGGCGCTCGATCGGGTGGCTCGGCGCCTTGGCGGGCTCCGGCAGCATCACGAAGGTGGCCGTCCCTAACAGGACCGTCACGAAACCAATTGCTGCAAATACGAATAATAGAATGCGCGCCATGGTTCCCGCCAACGCCTGCGTCCGTCGCGGGAGATGTAGCTCTCTATCCTGACACCATCATTGCAACGTCCAGTTTCAGCTTAGGGGAGGATATCCCCGGCTCCGGGGCCTGCTGGGAAACGTCAGCCGCCGCGCGCCGCCAGCCGGGAGCGCCGCTGGATGAGGTCATTGTCCGCGAACAGGTCCGCCACCCAATCGACGAACACGCGCAGGCGGTTGGACAGATGCCGGTTGGGCGGGAACACCACGAAGACCGGGAAGGGATCGGTGGTCCAGGAGGTCAGGACCGGCACCAGATCGCCCGCGCCGATATGCTCCTGCACCATGAAGGTCGGTGCCTGAAGCACGCCAAGGCCGGAGAGCCCCGCCTGCACATAGGCATTGCCCTCGTTCACCGCGATCATGTAGCGCCCGGCGGACTCCAGGGTTTCGCCGTCGCGGATGAATTCCAGAGGCAGAAATCTGCCCGTGCGGGCGTTGAAATAGCGCACCGTCGGGAAATCCTCCTCCAGGTCGCGCGGATGCACCGGCTCGCCATAGCGCTTGAGATAGGCCGGCGAGGCGCAGGTGATCATGTGGATATCGCCGATGCGCCGCGCCACGAGGGAGGGATCGACCAGATCCCCGCCGCGCACCACGCAATCCACGCTTTCTCCCACGAGGTCCACCGAGCGGTCGGTCACGCCGAGGTCGAGCTGGATGTCGGGGTAGCGGGCGAAGAAGTCGGGAAGCGCAGGGATGAGGATCAGCGAGGCGAGCGAGGTGCTGATGTCGACACGCAGGCGCCCGCGCGGGCTCGCCTGCGAGAGCGTCATGGAGCCGTCCAGCTCTTCGAGGTCGTTGAGCAGCGCCAACGCCCGCTCGTAGTAAGCGGCGCCGTCCGGCGTCACCGTCACCCGGCGCGTGGTGCGGTTGAGCAGCTTGGTGCGCAGATGCGCCTCCAGCGCCTGCACCTGCTTGGTGAGCGTAGGCTTGGGGATTTCCAGCAGGTCGGCCGCGCGGGTGAAGGTGCCGGCCTCCACCACCCGAACGAACGCCCGCATCGCAGCAAGCTGGTCCATTTCCGGCCCCTTTCCCGCCCGTTCTGACCGCCCATTATTTCCATACAGAAACAATGAAGTCACGTTTCGATTATTTATTCGCGACCAAGCCAGGACTAGGTTCACCGCACTGCACAAGGCCGCGTGTCTGACGGCCAAGGCAAGCAGGTGCGAAATGACCACGGTTTGGACCGAAGAGCGGGTGCAAGGGGCGCAGGCCGGCGGAATGCCGGTGCGGGTCTATGGCGCGAAGAGCGCCTCCCGCGCGGCGCCCATCGTGCTTCAGCTTCATGGCGGCGCCTTCACCGGCGGCTCGCTGGAAAGCGGGGCCGAGGTTGCCGGCATGTTGGTCGAAGCCGGCGCGGTGGTGGTCTCCGCCGACTATCCGTTCGGCGAGGGCTATCCCTTCCCCTATCCCCTCAAGGCTGTCTACGAGGCGCTGCTGTGGAGCTTCGAAGCCCGCGCGCGTCTCGCCGCCAAATCTTCCAAGATCTATGTGGCCGGCGCGGAAGCGGGTGGCAACCTTGCCGCCGCCCTCGCCATGATGGCGCGTGACCAACAGGCCCCGCCGCTCGCCGGCCAGATCCTCATCTCCCCCATGCTGGACCCCTGCCTCGCCACCCGCTCGCTGCGGATGGCGGATGCGGGCCCTGCCGGCTGCAAATGGGCGGAAGGCTGGCACGCCTATCTCGGCTCCGCCGACAAGGCGAGCCACCCTTATGCTTCGCCCTCGACGGCGACCCGCCTCGCGGGTCTCGCCCCGGCACTCATCATCACCTCCGATGACGATCCGCTGCGTGACGAGGCTTTGTCCTACGCCCGCCGCCTGCGCGCGGCCGGTGTCGCCGCACACGAGCACGTGGTGCCCGCCCCCACCGGCTGGCCCTGTTCCATCGACTATTGCGAGAGCCAGGAGCGCGACTGCATCGCCGCCCTCAGCCCCGTGATCCAGACCTTTTTCGACCAAACCCGAACCGGGCCCGCCAAGCGCCCGGCGACGCAAGCACACATCTGATCGCAAGGACGACCGCCATGACCGCCGAGACTTCTTCTTCCAATTCCGACCGCACCCCTTCCAAGCGCCGCCGGCTGCTGGTGCCGGCCATCGCCGCCCTCATCGTGGGGGCGGGGCTGGCGACCCCGTTCGTGCTGCCTCTCATGGAGGCACGCGCGGCCGATCCCGCGGCCCAGGCTGCCGCTCCTGCCGCCGTGCCGGTCTCGGTCGCCACGGTGGAGCAGCGCGACGCGCCCATCTTCGATGAATTCTCCGGCCGCCTTGAAGCGGTCGAGCGGGTGGAGGTGCGCGCGCGCGTCTCCGGGGCCATCCAGAAGGTGCATTTCCGCGAGGGCGACCTCGTCAAGGAAGGCGAACTCCTCATCACCGTCGACCCCGCGCCCTTCCAGGCCGAGGTGGACCGCAACGAGGCCCAGGTGGCCGCCGCCGAAGCGCGCGTCGCGCTCTCCAAGGCGGACCTGGAACGCGGCCAGCGGCTGTTCGACAGCCGCACCGTCTCCCAGCGTGATCTCGACGAGCGGGTGAATGCCAGCAAGGAAGCCATCGCGAACCTGAAGGCCGCGCAGGCGTCCCTCCAGACCGCCCAGCTGAACCTCTCTTATACCGAGGTTCGCGCCCCGGTCTCCGGCCGCGTCGGCAAGCGCGAGATCACGGTGGGCAACCTCATCACCGCCGGCCCCGGCTCGGTGCCGCTCACCACCCTGGTCTCGGTGGACCCGGTGTATGCCGCGTTCAATGCCGACGAGCAGGTGGTCACGCGGGCGCTGCGCAGCCTTGCCATCAGCCCCGGCAAGACGTTCCCCGTGGAGAAGATCCCGGTGCAGATGACCACCGCCATCGACGAGGACATGTCGGAGGGCAAGACCTATCAGGGCCACCTCCAGCTCATCGACAACCAGGTGGACCCGCGCACCGGCACGGTCCGCGTGCGCGCCGTGTTCGACAATGTGGACGGGCGCCTCATCCCCGGCCAGTTCGTGCGCCTGCGCATGGGCCGGCCCGGCGCCGGCACCGCCCTCCTTGTGACCGAGCGGGCGGTGGGCACCGACCAGGACAAGAAGTTCGTCATGGTGGTGGGCGACGACAACAAGGCGGCCTATCGCGAGGTGACCTTGGGCGCCTCGGTGAACGGCCTGCGCATCGTCACCTCCGGCCTGAAGGCGGGCGAGCGGATCGTCGTGAACGGCCTGCACCGCATCAAGCCGGGCGTAACCGTCGCCCCCCAGACTGTGGCCATGGACCTGACCACCCGCACCGCCGCCGCCGACAAGGGCGACGTCGCCCAGCGCTGACATTCCGGCCGCCTCCCCTCGGGAGGCGGCCTTCCTTCATTGCGCCTCGTGAACCGGCGGCCCGTGCCGCGCGGACGATCGGCGTTTGATTTCACCACGCCCCGCGAGGGGAGGATGCCATGAACATCTCCAAGTTCTTCATCGACCGCCCCATCTTCGCGGGCGTCCTATCGACCCTGATCTTCCTTGCCGGCCTCATCGCGCTGCGCGTCATGCCCATCTCGGAATATCCCGAAGTGGTGCCGCCCCAGGTGGTGGTGCGCGCGCAGTATCCCGGCGCCAACCCCAAGGTGATCGCCGAGACCGTGGCGACGCCCATCGAGGAGCAGATCAACGGCGTCGAGGGCATGCTCTACATGTCCAGCCAGGCCACCACCGACGGCCTGATGACGCTGACCGTCACCTTCCGCCTCGGCATGGACCCGGACAAGGCCCAGCAGCTGGTGCAGAACCGCGTCTCCCAGGCCGAGCCCCGCCTGCCTGAGGCCACCCGCCAGCTCGGCATCACCACCATCAAGTCCTCGCCGGACCTGATGCTGGTGGTGCATCTGCTCTCGCCCAATGACCGCTACGACATGACCTATCTGCGCAATTATGCGGTCCTCAACGTGAAGGACCGGCTGGCGCGCATCAACGGCGTGGGCGACGTGCAGCTGTTCGGCTCGGGCGACTATTCCATGCGGGTCTGGCTCGACCCGCAAAAGGTGGCCGAGCACGGCCTCTCCGCCGCGGACGTGGTGAACGAGATCCGCGCCCAGAACGTCCAGGCCGCCGCTGGCGTGGTGGGCGCCTCGCCCTCCATGCCCGGCATCGACCTCCAGCTCTCCGTCAACGCGCAGGGCCGCCTCCAGAACGAGGAGGAGTTCGCCGACATCGTGGTGAAGACCGGCGCCAATGGCGAAGTGGTGCGCCTGAAGGACGTGGCGCGCATCGAGCTCGGCGCTGCCGACTATGCCCTGCGCTCGCTGCTCAACAACAAGTCGGCGGTCGCGGTGCCCGTGTTCCAGGCGCCCGGCTCCAACGCCATCCGCATCGCCGACGAGGTCCGCAAGGTGATGAGCGAGATCAAGGAGAACATGCCCGAGGGCGTGGACTACGAGATCGTCTACGACACCACCCAGTTCGTGCGCGCCTCCATCGATGCGGTGATCCATACCCTGCTGGAAGCCGTCCTGCTGGTGGTGCTAGTGGTCATCCTGTTCCTCCAGACCTGGCGCGCCTCCATCATCCCGCTGCTCGCCGTGCCCGTCTCCATCGTCGGCACTTTCGCGGTGATGTACGTGCTCGGCTTCTCCATCAACGCGCTGACCCTGTTCGGCCTCGTGCTCGCCATCGGCATCGTGGTGGATGATGCCATCGTCGTGGTGGAGAATGTGGAGCGCAATATCGAGGAGGGGCTTTCCGCCCGCGCGGCCACTTACAAGGCCATGCAGGAGGTGTCCGGCCCCATCATCGCCATCGCCCTCGTTCTGGTGGCGGTGTTCGTGCCGCTGGCCTTCATCTCCGGCCTCACCGGCCAGTTCTATAAGCAGTTCGCCCTCACCATCGCCATCTCGACGGTGATCTCGGCCATCAACTCGCTGACCCTCTCGCCAGCGCTCGCCGCCCTCCTCCTGAAGGGCCACGACGCGCCGAAGGACCGGCTCACCCGCATCATGGACTTTTCGCTCGGCTGGCTGTTCCGCGGCTTCAACGCCGCCTTCGGGCGGGGCGCGGCGGCCTATGGGGCGGGCGTGAAGTTCGCCGTCGGCCGCAAGGCCATCATGGTGATCCTCTATGTGGGCCTTCTGGCCGTCACCGGCGTGCTGTTCCGCACCGTGCCTCCCGGCTTCGTGCCAGCGCAAGACAAGCAGTATCTGGTGGGCTTTGCCCAGCTGCCCGATGGCGCCACCCTCGACCGCACCGAGGAGGTGATCCGCCGCATGAGCGACATCGCCATGAAGCAGGAGGGCATCGAGAGTGCCATCGCCTTCCCCGGCCTCTCCATCAACGGCTTCACCAATTCCTCCAACTCCGGCATCGTCTTCGTGACATTGAAGCCGTTCGAGGAGCGCACCCGGCCGGACCTCGCCGGCGGCGCCATCGCCATGCAGCTCAACCAGAAGTTCGGCGTGATCGAGGAGGCCATGGTGGCCATGTTCCCGCCGCCCCCGGTCCAGGGCCTCGGCACCATCGGCGGCTTCAAGCTGCAGATCGAGGACCGCGCCGGCTTCGGCTACGAGGCGCTGAACGAGGCCACCCGCGCCTTCCTCGCCAAGGCGGGGCAGGCACCGGAACTGGCCGGCCTGTTCTCGTCCTATCAGGTGAACGTACCCCAGCTCTATGCCGACATCGACCGCACCAAGGCGCGCCAGTTAGGCGTCGCGGTGACCGACGTGTTCGACACCATGCAGATCTATCTCGGCTCGGTCTATGTGAACGACTTCAACAAGTTCGGCCGCACCTACACGGTGCGCGTCCAGGCCGACGCCCCGTTCCGCGCCCGCGCCGAGGACGTGGGCTCCTTGAAGGTGCGCTCCAAGACCGGCGAGATGGTGCCGCTGTCCGCCCTGCTGAAGGTGAAGTCCGTCGCCGGGCCGGAACGCGCCATGCGCTATAACGGCTTCCTCACGGCGGATGTGAATGGCGGGGCGGCGCCCGGCTATTCCTCCGGCGAGGCGCAGAAGGCGGTGGAGCGCATCGCGGCCGAGACCCTGCCCAAGGGCATCGGCTTCGAATGGACCGAACTGACCTACCAGGACATCCTGGCCGGCAATTCGGCGGTGTGGGTGTTCCCGCTCGCCATCTTCCTGGTCTTCCTGGTGCTGGCTGCCCAGTATGAGAGCCTGGTGCTGCCGCTCTCCATCATCATGATCGTGCCCATGGGCCTGCTCGCCGCCATGACCGGCGTGTGGCTCTCGAATGGAGACAACAACGTCTTCACCCAGATCGGCCTCGTGGTGCTGGTGGGCCTCTCGGCCAAGAACGCCATCCTCATTGTGGAGTTCGCCCGCGAATTGGAATTCACCGGGCGCACCCCTTACGAGGCGGCGCTGGAGGCGAGCCGGCTGCGGCTGCGGCCGATCCTGATGACTTCGCTCGCCTTCATCATGGGCGTGGTGCCCCTGGTGACCTCCATCGGCGCCGGCGCGGAGATGCGCCACGCCATGGGTGTCGCGGTGTTCGCCGGCATGATCGGCGTAACCTTCTTCGGCATCTTCCTGACGCCGGTCTTCTACGTGCTGCTGCGCCGACTCTCGGGCAACAAGCCGCTGACGCAGCACGGCGAACACACCGCGCCGACGACGCACCCGGCTCCCGCTGACGCGCATTGAGGTGACATTGCCCGGGCGGACCGGCGGCCTGCCCGGGCTTAAGTTCTACGAGAGGGGAACGACCCGTCTGCGGACGTGCGGCGCCTCAGGCGCGGCGTCCGATGCCAAAACGGCGGCGATGGCCTGCCGCACCGGATCGTTCGTGTTCTTCACGAAATCCATGAAGGGCTGGAACGCCGCCACCGGGTCTGCGCCGCCGGCCCTGCCTTGCGCCTGCCGGCAGAATGCCTCCGCCCCGTCGATCAGATGCGCGACCTGCTGCCGGTTCGGCGCAGGGGGAGAGAAGAGCACGGCAGCCATGCCGGCTCCGCGATCCTCATAGCCGACCAGCTCTCCGCCCGCGGGGTTGATCAGCATTTCCACCAGCGCGCGGTTGGCCGCCATCTCCGGCCCGGTACTCTGCCCCAGCATGGCCCGCACCGGCACCACTTCATGCTTGGGCGACGCGCCTACTGGCGAAAAGAGGTTATAGAAGCACAAATCCACATCGAACATGCCCTCAAGCGCCGTTGAGAGGGCGCTGGGGATCTTGCTGTCGAAGCCCATATCGACCACCGCCAGCCGCGTGCCCGGCGCGACGCGCAGTTGCTGCAACTGCAGAAACAGCCCCCGACGGGCGCGCGCGGCGCTTTTCAGGATTTCCCAGCGATAGGCCAGGAGGAAGCGCCGGAGCGGTTGCGCCTGCGCAGCGGTCAGGATGATCTTCTCGCCGAAACCAAGATCCTCAAGCACATGGCCGGCGGGCGGCGGGACGTCGAGGCGCTGAAGGAAATCATGCAGCCGCAGGCCGACGAAGCCGGACGTCAATGCCTCCATCTGCTCGTCGAAGTTCCGATAGTTCGTCGCCGCCAGCAGGAGGATACTGCGGGAGACCTGGAGGGTACCGACGCGCGGAAAACCGGAAAGGTTGAGCGCAGTGGCCGCGCGGGTGGGAAGGCTCTCTCCGGCCGATACGAACAGGACGAGGTCGATCTTATCCGCCTGCGCCTGTGTGCCCACCCACCTGAGAAAAGCCGCCACCGCCGGCCCCGATTGGTCATGGCCGACAGTTCTGAACGCCGCGGAAGGTTCTGATATCTGCAAGGCGTTCATCTCAGGACGGGACAGTAAAGTTGACATCGTTGGGATGCAGGTTGGGGTTGAAGAAGGGATCCCTCATGAAGAACTGGGGGTGCGCCATATCGAGGCGGTGCTTGTCCGCTCGCAAACGCTCCATCTTCGCCTTGTCGATATGGTCTATGCCGCGGCTGAAGGATTCGTAGTGCAGCAATTCCGCCGCCGGGCACACCACGTTGAAGTACCCGGCTTCCAGCAGCCGGAAGCAAAGGTCCACGTCGTTGTAGGCGACAGGGAAGGTCTCATCGAAGCCGCCGATCTGCTCGAACTTCCGCCGCTCGACCATGAGGCATGCGCCGGTGACCGCGATCCAGTTGCAGTCCATGAGGTTGCGGCTGAAATAGCAGGGCTCTTGCCCGTCCGCCCCAAGGAAGGCATGGCTGGGGCCGGAAGCGATGCAGACCACGCCCGCATGCTGCACACGCCGGCTGTCCGGATAGAGCAGCTTTGCACCGACTGCGCCCACATGGCCGAGCTGAGCGAAGCCGGCCATGCGCTCCAGCCACTCCGGCGAGATCACCTCTGTGTCGTCGTTCAGGAACAGCAGGATGTCGCCGCGCGACGCCCGCGCGCCCACATTGCAGAGTTCGGAGAAATTGAACGGCATATCGTGCCGAACCACCCGCGCGTGATCCTTGGCCGCAAGCGTCTCCAAATAGGCAAGGGTCTCAGGCTTACTGGACCCATTGTCGACGACGACGATCTCGAAATTCCGGTACCCGGTCAGTTGCTCCACCGAGGCGATGCATGTGCCGAGCACGGTCTCATTGTTCTTGGACGGAATGATCAGCGAGACGAGGGGCTCCCCCCGAACGAAATAGCGCACGCGAGAATAGGCGGCCACCCCCGCCACGCTCTCCACCGTGCCGTCGACGCCGCGGCGCTTAAGTGCCTCCAGCCGCAATGCTTCCGCCGCGACGAGCGCCTGCGGCTTGGCATCGAACTCCGCAGCGGCGGAGCCTGGAATGATCCGCCAGTGGTAGAGGATCTTTGGGATGTGGGCGATCTTCTTCGCTTGCTCGGTAACGCGCAGGATGAAGTCCCAGTCCTGCGACCCGTCATACTTCGACTGGAGCGGACCGACCTCCTCGGCGAGGGATCGCCGCACGCATGAGACGTGGCATGTGTACATCATGCTCATCAGCGTGTCAGGCGACCAGTCCGGCTTGAAGAACGGATCGGCGAAACCCCCGTCCGCAGTGATCTTGTCCTCGTCGCTGTAGATAAAGTCCGGATCATCCCGCTCGATGCACGACGCCAGCTCGAAGAGGCAGTCCTCCGTCAGCTCGTCATCGTGGTCGAGGAAGACGAGAAAATCGCCTGTGGCGCGCGCGATGCCCGCATTGGTCGCGCCCGATATGCCGCGATTTTCGTCAAGAAAGATGGAGACGATCTTCGGATTCCGGAGCGCCTTCACCGCCTCCCGGACCTCAGAGCGCGGGCTGCAATCGTCCACCAGGATCAATTCCCAATGGGGATACCATTGCCCCTCCACCGAGGCGGTGAGGCGATCGAGGAGGTCGGCCGGCGTGTTGTAGAGGGGAACAATGATGGAGAAGCGTGGCTTTGCCCCCATGGCTGCCACTTGCTCGTCCAGGTCGGCGGGCGGGCATGGCGGCACATAGGTGTAGCCCACCCCCGGGCTGCGAAGCTCGTACCTTCCGGCACGGGGCGCCGAGCGGCCTTTTATACCGACGTCTGGCTGGAAGGCGATACCCACTTGTCCGTGCGCCTTGCGGATGACGGCGCGCTGATAGCGCGCGCGCCACCGGCGCAGCCGGTCGGCACGCCATTGCCAGAGCAAACGGCTCAGGACGCCCTTCAACGGTCCGTGCGACTGGCCTGAACGGCGGCGCAGATGATCTCCAAGCGGGGAAACCCAGGCCGGCAGGTCCGGATGACGGTCCCGGTATTCGATCGGGTCGAAGGAGGGATTCGGCTGACGCCCCTCCGCCTCTCCCATCATGATGTAGTGCAGGAGCGGATTGTCCCCGTTTCGCCGCACGTCGTCGTTCTGGTCGAGATAATAGGCGGAATCGAACAGGGCATTGGGCCGGCGGCCCTCATATCCGCCACGCAGCAGATAATCCACCACCGGCTCGACCTTGCCGCCGACCGAACCAGCATACTCCTTCCGGTAGAAGCGGCGGTCGAACAGGCCGGCATGCGCAAGCAGGCGGCATCGCGCCGCCAGCTCGTCCTTGCTCACGCTGCGCATGACTTTTCCCAGAAGCCCGCGCAAGCCGCGCCGCGCCGACAACAGGCGCAACTCGCCCAGGCGTCCCAGCTGCCTGCGCCGCGCGCGCTCCATGGCCGCTTCGGCTGATACGGCATCGAGGCGACGGAACAGGGAATCAAGTTCCAGCTTGCTTCGCTGCGCCGACCCATCGGGCATCGCCTTGCGGCGAAGCTCGACGGCCTCGGCTTTCAACGCCTCTAGCTCCTGCTCCAGCGCATCAATCCGCCGTTGCAGGTCGGCGTCCTCGCTGCGCTGCACGTCGACATCTTCCCCCGAGCTCTGCATCTGTTTGCGGACCATCGGACTTTCGCTGCTCAATCCCGCGTCGACGCTTGCCATTCCGTGCGCTTACACGCCCTGGTGGAATTTTCGCTGAACGCCGCCCTTATGTGTCGCATAGCACAAAAGAATGCCCGCCGAAGCGGGCATTCTTCATGATCTTGCAAGGGGGTTAAAGCCGGGAGCGGCTCACGCCTGCGGCTGAGGCTCGATACTGCCGGGGGAGCCGCCGGGGCGCGGGCGGTTCTTGCCGGCGGTGGGCACCGCCGAACCGCGCGGATTGGCGGGCTCGATCACCGTGTCCCGCACCGGCGGCTTGCCGTCGAGCAGGTCGATGATCTCGTCGCCGGAGAGCGTCTCGTACTCGAGCAGCCCGCGCGCCAGCGCCTCCAGCTCCTCGCGCTTCTCGGTGAGGATGCGGGTCGCCTCCGCATACCCCTCGTCCACGAGGCGGCGCACTTCCCGGTCGATGGTCTGGGCGGTGGCCTCGGAAATATTCTGGTGCCGCTGCACCGACATGCCGAGGAACACTTCGTCCTGGTTCTCGCCATACGCGACCTGGCCGAGTTCCGAGGAGAAGCCCCAGCGCGTCACCATCATCTTGGCGAGGCGGGTGGCCTGCTCGATGTCGGACGCCGCGCCGGACGTCACCTTGTCGTGGCCGAACACCAGCTCTTCCGCCACACGCCCGCCCATCATGATGGCGAGGCGGGAGGTCATCTGCTCGTAGGACATGGACAGCTTGTCCCGCTCGGGGAGCTGCATGACCATGCCCAGCGCGCGGCCACGCGGGATGATGGTGGCCTTGTGCACCGGGTCGGTGGCCGGGACGCTGAGGGCGACGATGGCATGCCCGCCTTCGTGATAGGCGGTCAGCATCTTCTCTTCCTCGGTCATGACGAGCGAGCGGCGTTCCGCGCCCATCATCACCTTGTCCTTGGCGTCCTCGAACTCGCTCATGGTGACCATGCGCTTGTTGCGCCGGGCCGCCATCAGCGCCGCCTCGTTGCAGAGGTTGGCGAGGTCCGCGCCGGAGAAGCCGGGGGTGCCTCGGGCGATCACCTTCAGGTTCACGTCCGGCGCCACGGGGATCTTGCGGGCATGCACCTTCAGGATCTGCTCGCGGCCGACCACGTCAGGGTTCGGCACGATGACCTGGCGGTCGAAGCGGCCGGGACGCAGCAGCGCGGGGTCGAGCACGTCGGGACGGTTCGTGGCGGCGATGAGGATGATGCCCTCGTTCGCCTCGAAGCCGTCCATCTCCACCAGCAGCTGGTTGAGGGTCTGCTCGCGCTCGTCATTGCCGCCGCCGAGGCCGGCGCCGCGATGGCGGCCCACCGCGTCGATCTCGTCGATGAAGATGATGCAAGGGGCATTCTTCTTCGCCTGCTCGAACATGTCGCGCACGCGGCTCGCGCCGACGCCCACGAACATCTCCACGAAGTCCGAGCCGGAGATGGTGAAGAAGGGCACGTTGGCCTCACCCGCAATAGCGCGGGCGAGCAGGGTCTTACCCGTGCCGGGAGGGCCCACCAGCAGCACGCCGCGCGGGATGCGCCCGCCGAGGCGCTGGAACTTCTGCGGGTCGCGCAGGAATTCCACGATCTCGGTGAGGTCGCTCTTCGCCTCGTCGATGCCGGCCACGTCCTCGAAGGTCACGCGGCCGTGCGCCTCGGTGAGGAGCTTGGCGCGGCTCTTGCCGAAGCCCATCGCCTTGCCGCCCGCGCCCTGCATCTGGCGCGAGAGGAAGATCCACACGCCGATCAGCGCGATGAAGGGCAGCCAGGAGACCAGGAGGCTCACGAACCAAGGCACATTGTCGGACGGCGCGCGGGCGGTAATGGACACGCCCTTGCCGTAGAGCCGCTGCACCAGCGACGGGTCGTTGGGCGCATAGGTCTGGAACTGGCGGCCGTCGGTGAACGAGCCGGAAATGTTCGGCCCCTCGATCACCACGTCGCGCACCCGCCCCTGGTCCACGTCGGACAGGAGCTGCGAGAAGGAGATTTCGTTCGCGCTTGAACGCTGTCCCGGGCTCTGGAAGAGCGAGAACAGCGCGAGCAGCAGCAGAACGATGATCACCCAAAGGGCGAAATTACGTAAATTGGCGTTCATTGATCCCTCACGGGGACCGCATCGACCGCGCCTTCGTTCGATCTCCGCCCTCTCTGGTGGCGGTCTCTCGCGCGATGTCGCTCCCGTTGCGTCCGCCGCCTAATCTAGGTGCCGTGCCCTTGCTTGCCAAGGACGAGTGTCCGGTTCCGGGTGAATTTGCCGAGAGGAGCCGGTTTTTAAGCGCCGTTCCGGTGCGGGACGGAAGGTGATGCGGCCCTTCTCCAGCGTCACGAGGACACCCGCCAGGGTCCGGCTCAGGCGGCCCTCAGCCCGAACCGCCGAAAGGAGGCCTTCGTGCAGGCGCTCGGCCTTGGCGAGTTCCACGTCGCCCTCGGTGGCGCAGCTTGAGAGTGCATCGAGGAGGATGCGGAGCGAGATTTCATCCGGCTCGGCCGACCATGCCACAGGATCCAGTCGCACAAGCCGCTCTGCCCGCTCAAGAGTGCAGCGCGCCGCCGCCTGTGCCGCCGCCGCCACCAGGGCTGCCTCCGCCCGGGCCACGCGTCGTGCGAGAAGGGCCAGGCGCTTTGCATCCAACCCTTCCGCCGCCAGAGCCGGCGCAAGCCGCCTCAGGCGTGGCCGTGTGAAGCGCGGATCGGTGTTGCTGGGATCACGCGCATAGGTCACGCCCGCGCTTTCCGTTGCGGCGATCAGCCTCGCCTTGGGAATGTCGAGCAACGGGCGCAACAGGGCCAGATCGCCCATCTGAGATACATGTCTCATAGCTGACAGGCCGGAAAGGCCCGAGCCGCGCGCGAGGCGGAACAGCACCGTTTCCGCCTGGTCGTCACGGGTATGGGCGAGGACAAGCGCAGTGGCGCCGTTCGCCCGCGCATGATGTGTCAGCAGGGCATAGCGAGCCGCGCGGGCCGCCTCCTGAATGCCGGCGGACGGCTTCTCACCAGCCCAGACAAGTGTCTCATGAGGTAATTTCAGGCGCCGACAGAGGCGCGCAACTGTCTTCGCCTCCCCGGCTGAGTCTGCGCGAAGCGCATGATCGACGGTGGCCACAAGAAACGTCGGGCCATGGCTGCGCGCCACGCGCCAGGCCTGCGCCAGCAGCATCAGCGCCGTGGAATCCGGCCCCCCGGACACGGCGAGCAGGATGCGGGAATGATCGAGGAAGGGCGCGAAAAGCCGGTCGAGCTCCGCCTGCGCGAAGGGGGCGATATCCTCAGCAGCCGGCACGCTTCTGCTCACGCTCCACCGCCTGTCGGACATTGGAACTGGCACGGGGGTATTTGCGGTCGATCTCCCCCAGCGTCGCACACGCGGCTTCCCGCTCGTTCAGCGCGGCCAGCGACTGGCCGAGGCGCAGCAGCGCTTCCGGAGCCCGCGGGGCATTGGGGAATTTGGTGGAGACCTGGAGGAAATTCTCGGCGGCATCCTTGTAGTTCTGCCGCTGGAACAGGGTCTCGCCCAGGAAATAGGTGGCTTCCGGCACCAGCCGGTCGCTGGGATAGGCCTGGAGGAACTGGCGGAAGGTCTGGTCGGCGGAGGCGTAATCCTGGCGCTGGATATAGCCGTAGCCGAGGTCGAACATATCCTTAGGTGTATTGGAGGGCGGCAGCGCCGCCACCTGTGCACCGGGCCGGGCGGAGACGGGGGCGACGCCTCCCGGCGTGATCTCCGTCGGCGCGCCAAGCCCCGCCGAACTGCTGGTGGGCGACCCCAAAGGCTGGGGTGCGCCGGGCGCGTCGGAGGCTGCATTGGGGTCGAAGGCGTCGGACCGCCTGCCGGTGGCGGCGGGCGGCGCACCCGGTGGCGGCAGGGGCGCGCTCGACGGCACGGAGACGGGCGCGCGATTCGCGGTGGGCGGCGGCAGGGCGACAGCGGGTGCCCCAGCCGGACCCGGCGGGCGGGTGCCGCCCGCTTCCATCTGCTGGAGGCGGTACTGGAGCTGCTCCACCTGGCCGGTGAGCTGCCTCACGGTGTTTTCCAGCCGGTCCATCCGCAGGAGCATCTCGGACTGCGCGCTGGCGGCCGGGTCCGGCTGCTGCTGCACCGAACCCGGCGGCTTGAAGATGTCAGTGAAGATATTGCCACTGGACTGTGCGAGCGCGGGCACGGCGAGAGCCGGGCCGAACGCGGCGGCGATCAGCAGGGCGCGGAAACTCAGGCTTGGCATGATCCGCATTCGGTCAAAGAGGTTCCGGCCGTCGCTGCACTTTAGGCCGGCCTTGCGCGCACCATAAGGCAGGGATCGCGTCCAAAGTGTGGCCCGGGCCGGGTCGCGCCGCGCATGAAAACGCCGGCGCCAAGGATGGCGCCGGCGTGTTCCAAGCAGGTCAGGCAACTATGGCTCAAGAGGCGCCGCCGGTATTGAGCACCGTCACCGCGCGCCGGTTCTGAGACCAGCAGGAGATGTCGTTGCACACCGCAACCGGCCGTTCCTTGCCGTAGGAGATGGTGCGCATGCGCGCCGGGTCGATGCCCCTCGACGCGAGGAAGTCACGCACATTCTGGGCACGCTTGGCGCCGAGCGCGATGTTGTATTCGCGGGTGCCGCGCTCGTCCGCATGACCTTCGATGGTGAAGGTGTAGCGGTTGTACTGCTGGAGCCACTGGGCCTGGCGGTCGAGGGTCGCCTGGGCCTGGGGCGAGAGGTCGGTCTGGTCGGTGTCAAAGAACACGCGGTCGCCCACCGCCACCACGAATTCCTGCGGCGAACCGGGAGGACCGGCGGCCCCCGACGCCGCATTGGGGTCGGGCGTGTTGGCGCAAGCTGCAAGCGCGAGCGCGAAGCCGAACAGGGCGGCAAACCGGAAGCCGCGGGCGAAACCAAAAATGCGCATCCGGTAATTCCCTTCTCAACGCGACCGGAGGTTTCCATTTAGCAGGGGCTTGGTTAAGCGAAGGTTCCGCAGCGCCGCGCAGGAGGCCGCGCAAGCGCCATACCCTCACAAGCCCCAGTTATGGTTTCCAAATGGTTGCCGCCCCTGCGGCCGTGCCTGCCGTTAGTGCTGGCAGGCCGTGGCAGCATGATGGCGAAGGCGTGGGGCGGATGAGGCGCAAAAGGATGTGGCGCCAGCGCAACAAAACGGACGCCATGCGGCGGCCGTCCGCTCACCTGATGCCCGCCAGGACACGAAACTTCTGAGACACACATCTCAGGAGCGCAGCGGCGACCAGGCAGGGTCGGAGGCGAAGCTCGGGGTGGGGACGCGCAGTTCGTTATAGCCGGTGATGTCGATGGTGAAGAGGCTCGGGCCGCCCGTTCCCGGAGGATCGCGGAAGAACATGATCACCCGGCCGTTGGGCGCGAAGGTCGGGCCTTCATTGTGATAGCCCTCGGTGAGCACGCGCTCGCCCGTGCCGTCCGGCTTCATCACGCCGATGGCGAACTTGCCTTCCGCCTGCCGGGTGAAGGCGATGACGTCGCCGCGCGGCGACCACACCGGCGTCGAATAGCGCGCATTGCCGAAGGAGACGCGCTTCGGCCCGGAGCCGTCGGCATTCATGATATAGATCTGCGAGGTGCCGCCTCGGTCGCTCTCAAAGCAGATCTGCCGCCCGTCCGGCGAATAGCAGGGGGCCGTGTCGATGGCGGAGGTGTCCGTGAGGCGCGTCGTCGCCTTGGAGCGCAGGTCCATGACGAAGATGTTGGAATTGCCGCCCTGCTGGAGGCTCATGATCACCTTCTGCCCGTCCGGCGAGAAGCGTGGCGAGAAGCTCATGCCGGGGAAGTTGCCGACGATCTCGCGCTGTCCCGTCTCGATATTGAGCAGATAGACGCGCGGGTCGGCGCGTCCATAGGACATGTAGGTGATTTCCTGGCTGGTGGGCGAGAAGCGCGGGGTGAGCACCAGATCGTCGCCGCGGGTGAGATAGCTCACGTTCGCGCCGTCCTGGTCCATAATGGCGAGGCGCTTGACGCGCCGGTCGGCGGCGCCGCTCTCGTCCACGAACACAATGCGGGTGTCGAAATAGCCCTTCTCGCCGGTCAGCCGCTCATAGATGGCGTCGGCGATGATGTGGGCGACGCGGCGCCAGTTCTCCGGCTGGGTGAAGTATTGCTGGCCGAGAAGCTGCTGGCCGGCGAACACGTCCCACAGGCGGAATTCCACCTTCAGCCGCCCATCGCCCTGGCGTGCCACGCGGCCGGTAACGAGGCCCTGCGCATTGATGGTGCGCCAATCCTGGAAGCGGGGGGCGAGGTCCGGGTTCTGGATGTTCTCCACGAACGATTTGGGGTCGAGCGGCGCGAACAGGCCGGAGCGCTTGAGGTCCGCCGTGATGACGCCCGAAATGCCCCGCCCCTGGTCCCCCTCGCCGACGAAATCGGTGATGGCGATAGGGATGGGCTGGGGCGCGCCGGACTGGATGTCGATGCGCAGCGCGGCGTGAGCCGGCGCCGCGGCAAGAAGCCCCGTCGCAGCCCCCGCGATGACGATCTGGCGGCGGTTCAGGAGGGGGGCGGCAAGATCGGAGGTCTTGGTCACGTAATCCTCTTCTTCTCTCTCTTGCCGGCGCCGGTCTGAGGGCGCTGGCGCGAAAATCGGTCCTGGTGCGGCCCTGGAGACGGGCCGGCGGGGCATGGAGGCGGCGGGGTCACGCGCCCCCGAACATGTTGGGTTTGAAGTTCGGCTCGAGTTCCCTCCAGAGGTCGTACTTCTCTGGCTTGAACATCGTGTAGGGCTGGCATTGGATCAGCGCCCGGATCGCGCTGGAAGCGAAGGCATCGAACACCCCGCGCTGCTCCGGATTCATCAAGCCGCCTGTGATCACTGGCGGTTGCGCCAGCGTGCCGTCGCGGTTCAGCCGCAGCAGGATGTACGCATTCATCTTCTCATCGTCGATGTGCGGCATCTTCCAGCATTGCTTCACCTTCTCGCGGAAGGCGTCCTGCTCGGACAGGCTGAGCGCCGGCGCATCACCCTTCGGCGCCCCGAGCGAGGAGACCTGCGACACCTGCGGGGCGGTCGCGGCCTGGCGCTGCGGGGTGCGCTTGTCCAGCAGCGCCGCGATCTTGTCCGCGTCGAACTTCTGGTCCGTCGGCGGCTTCGGCTCTGCGGTCTGCACCGGCGGCGCGGGCTTCTTCGGGGGAAGCGGCGTCGGCTGCGCCTGCTGCTGGGGCTTGGGATCTTCCTTCTTGGGCTCGGCCTTCAGCGCCTCGTCGGCCTTCGGCGGCGGGGGCTCGGCCTTGGCGGGCGCAGGGGTGGGCTTCTGCTCCTCGGCCTTGGGCTGCGGCGTGGGCGGAGGCGGCGGGCTGGGGGCGGTGGGGGCCACCTCCTGCTTCTCGGTCACCTTCAGGTTCGGGTCCGGCGTGGGCTTGTCCACGTCCACCTTCTCGGCCACCACCTTGGGCGGCTCGTCCTTCTTGCCCTTCTCGTTGCCCTTGGTGACCTTGGAGATGTCGGTGGCCGAGACCACCTCCACGGGGATGGCTTCAGGAGGCATGTCAAAGGGCCTCGGTGACGCGAAGGACACCAAGGCGAGGACGATGATGCCCCCATGAATGACCGACGATGCGACAAAGCCGACCCGCATCCCTCTCCTTTTCAGCCCCCCTGCTCCACTTCCGTCACCAAGGCCACGCGCTTGAAGCCGGCCCCCGAGAGGCGGCCCATGACCCGCATGACCGTTCCGTAGTCAACCTTCCGGTCCCCGCGCACGAAAATGCGCTCGTCCATGCTGTTCTTCGTCACAGCCTGCAATTTCGTGACCAGATCGGCATAGGCGACCTCGCTGTCACCCAGGAAGATCTGGCCCTTGTCGTTCACCGAGACCGTGATGGGGTCCTTGTTCTGATCCATCGATTTCGCCGCTGTCTGCGGCAAATCGATGGGAACGCCCACCGTGAGCAACGGCGCCGACACCATGAAGATGATCAGCAGCACCAGCATGACATCCACCATGGGCGTCACGTTGATCTCCGCCATCACCCCCGAGCCGTGCCTGCGGCGCGAGCGCCGGCTCTGCCACCCGCCTCCTCCGCCGTTGGACATGCCCATGGCGCGTCAGCTCCTCTCGTCGATCTGGCGCGACAGGATCGCGGAAAATTCGTCGGCAAACCCCTCCAGCCGCTGCGCCTGCCGGCTCAGCTGGGTGCTGAACTTGTTGTAGAAGATGGTCGCGGGAATGGCCGCAATGAGGCCAATCGCGGTCGCCAGCAGCGCCTCGGCGATGCCGGGGGCAACCACCGCGAGGCTGGTGTTCTTGGACGCGGCGATGGACTGGAACGAGGTCATGATGCCCACCACCGTGCCGAGCAGACCGATGAAGGGGCCGGCCGAGCCGACCGTCGCCAGCACCAGGAGCTTGGATTCCAGCCGCTCCACCTCGCGGGCGATGGTCACGTCCATCACCTTCTCGATGCGCTGGTTGAGGCCGGTGAGCGAGCGCGCGCCGCTCTCATAAGTGCGCTTCCACTCGCGCATGGCGGCGACGAAGATGGCGCCCATGGCCTGGTTAGGCCGGCCCGCCAGGGAACGATAGAGGTCCTCCAGGCTCTGGCCGGACCAGAAGACCTGCTCGAACCGGTCCATTTCCTTCTTGGTCCGGGCAAACAGGAGCTGCTTGTCGATGATGATGGCCCACACCCAGATGGAGGCCAGCAGCAGGCCGATCATGATGAGCTTCACCACCCAGGAGGCCTGCATGAAGAGGCCGATGAGGGTGACATTGGCGGCCGGCGCATTGTCCGCCGCAAAGCCGACCTGGCCGTTCGGCGCCATGGCGGCCGGCGACGGGGAGCCCGGCGCGGCGGTCACGGGCGCGGTGGGCGCGGCATTGGGGGCGGACTGCGCATGGGCGTGCGATACCGACACGGCGAGAAGCAGCGCGAGGCCAAGGAAAAGCTTCTTCGTCAGCGTCATCAGGCCAGTCCTGTCGGGGGTCATGTGTCGGTCCCAGTCTTGCCGCGCATCGCCGTTCTGCCGCGCATCGCCCGCCTTATCGCAGGCGCACGATTTTCGCAGGCGCACACGGTACGCATCCTCCATCGTCCGGGACGCAGGCGGTCTTGAACCGGCTGAGTCTGTCCAAACTTAGGCGGCAAGCCGCGGCGTGCGCCTTCCGCCGCCCCCACACAACACACCAGCAGGGTTAATGCACCGTTATCGTTGCGGTGCAACAGTGCCGTTTCCGGCGAGGATCGCATCCTCGAGCGTTGCCTTGCGCAGGGCGTCGGGGACACGCCGCGCGCGCCCCTGGGACACGAAGGCGATCCGCACATTGGCCGAGACCAGGATTTCCCCGTCCCGCCGCACGCTTTGCCCCAGAATGATGGAGGCGCCCTGCACCTCCTTGGAGAGGGTGACCACCTCCAGCACATCGTCGATGCGCGCGGGTTTCAGGAAATCGAGCTGCATGGAGCGGACGACGAAATGGAAGCCCGGCGCCTCCGCCGCGGCTTCCGCGAACAGCTCACCCTGAACCACGCCGAGGAGGCGGATATAGTCCGAGCGGCCGCGCTCCATGAATTTCAGGTAGTTGGCGTGGTAGACGATGCCGGAGAAGTCCGTGTCCTCGTAATAGACGCGCAGCGCTAGGCTGTGCCCGCCGGGGATCAGTCGGCCGGCCAGATGGGGATGCTGCTGGAGTTCGCCGGGCGCGACCGCCCGCTCGCCGGAAATGTCGCTCTTCATGCCGTTTCCATGCCGTGAATGGGCGAAGGACTACTCTCCGTCGTCGAACAAAGGCAAGACGGTGGGAGGTCGCTGGGGCTCTTCCAGCCCCAGATGGCGGAACGCCCCCGCCGTGAGCATGCGCCCGCGGGGCGTACGCTGGATGAAGCCCTGCTGCACCAGGAAGGGCTCCACGATCTCCTCGATGGCGTCGCGCGGCTCGGAAAGCGCCGCGGCCATGGTGTCGATGCCCACCGGGCCGCCGGCATAGTGGATGGCGATCATGGAGAGATAGCGGCGGTCCATGGCGTCGAGGCCCGCATGGTCCACCTCGAGGGCGGAGAGCGCCCGGTCGGCGATGGCCCGGTCGATGCGCTCGCTTTCCGCCACCAAGGCGAAATCCCGCACCCGCCGCAGCAGGCGCCCGGCGATGCGTGGCGTGCCCCGGGCGCGCTTGGCGATCTCGGTGGCTCCATCAGGGGCGATGCCGATGCCCATCACCCGCGCGCCGCGCGTGACGATGTGCTCCAGCTCCGCCACCGTATAGAAACCGAGCCGCACCGGGATGCCGAAGCGGTCGCGCAGGGGCGTCGTGAGAAGCCCGGAGCGGGTGGTGGCGCCCACCAGTGTGAATTTCGGCAGCGAGATCTTCACCGAGCGCGCCGCCGGCCCCTCGCCGATGACGAGGTCCAGCTCGAAATCCTCCATGGCGGGATAGAGGATTTCCTCCACCGCCGGGGAGAGGCGGTGGATCTCGTCGATGAACAGGACGTCCCGCTCCTCAAGATTGGTGAGGATGGCGGCAAGGTCGCCCGCCTTCGCGATCACAGGCCCCGAGGTGGAGCGGAACCCCACCCCCATCTCCCGTGCCATGATCTGGGCGAGCGTGGTCTTGCCGAGGCCGGGAGGGCCCACGAACAGCACGTGGTCCAGCGCCTCCTGCCGGACCCGGGCTGCCTTGATGAACACCTCCAGGTTCGCCCGCGCCTGCGCCTGCCCGACGAAATCCGCCAGCCGCTGCGGGCGCAGCGTGACGTCCTCGTCCTCTGAGCGTTTGTCGGGTGTGATGAGGCGGGTGTTCATGGGGCCTTGCGTGTCATGAGTCGCGATCGAGTCTAACGTGTGCGGGAAGGCGGCGGAACCGTTCTTGGTTTGACCCTCCTGGACACCCACACTGCGAAGAGGAGCCGCCATGCCCGCGATCATCCACCCCTTCCTCATGTTCGAAGGCAAGGCCGAGGAGGCCATGACCTTCTATTCCTCGCTTTTCCCCGGCAGCGCGGCGACCGACATCAAGCGCTACGGCGCAGAAGGGCCGGGGCCGGAGGGATCGATCATGGTCGCCACCTTCCGGCTCGGCGATCAGAAGGTGATGTGCAGCGACAGCTTTGTGAAGCACGCCTTCACCTTCACCCCGTCCTTTTCCTTTTTCGTCACATGCGAGAGCGCAGAGCAGATCGAGCGCCTCGTGGCCGCATTGCTGGAGGGCGGCTCGGCCCTGATGCCCCTGGGCGCTTATGGCTTCAGCACGCAGTTTGCCTGGATCAGCGACCGCTACGGCGTGTCCTGGCAGCTCAACCTGCCCTGATCCCTATTTCGCCAATTCCCGCAGCCCCAGCCGGATGAGCGTCTCCGTCGTCGCCCCCTCCCCGGCTCCGCGCGCGGCAGCGGCGATGGCGGCGGAGGCTTGGGGGACGCCATAGCCGAGATTGGTGAGGGCGGAGACGGCGTCAGCCAAGGGGCCGTTCGCCCGCGCCGACGCCTCGCCGGAGAGCTGCGCCGCCAGCGGGTCGGCGCCGGACAAGGCCGGCGTCTTGTCCTTCAGTTCGGTGACGATGCGGGTGGCGACGCGTGGGCCGACACCGGGCGCGCGGGCGATCATCGCCTTGTCGCCCAGGGCGATGGCGTGCGCCAGCTCCGAAGGCTTCAGGGTGGACAGGATGGCGAGCGCGGTCTTGGCGCCGATGCCCTGCACCGCCTGGAGCAGGCGGAACCATTCCCGCTCCGCCTCCGACTGGAAGCCGAACAGGCGGATCTGGTCCTCGCGCACGAAGGTCTCGATGAACAGCACTGCCGCCTCGCCCGCCGCCGGCAAAGCCTGGAGCGTGCGGCCCGAGCAATGGACGAGATAGCCCACCCCGTGCACGTCCAGCACCAGATGGTCGTCGGCGGTGCTGTCCACCGTGCCCTTCAATTTACCGATCATGGCAGCAGCGCCCAGATGAAGACGACGGTGGAGAGGAAGCCGAGCCCCGAGCGGACCATGTGGAGCTGCCCCCAGATTTCCATCAGCCGCGTGCTCTCCGCGCCGGCAGAACTTTCGGCCGTGGCGAGGAGCTTATAATTGGTGGGCATGATGCCGATGAACGTATAGGGCCAGTTGGCGCCGAGGAGCACCCCGCCGGCCAGGAACCGCCACTGGCCCGTGACGAAGAAGGCGACCACCCCCAGGATGAGGCCCAGCGCCGCCAGCGGCCCCTGCATGGCGGCCCCCCGCCTGTAGGCCGGCTTCCATTGGCGCAATTGCGCCGCCGGGTCGAGTTGCAGCCGCGCCGGCTGCTCCACCACATTGATATAGAGGGCGGCGCCGGTGAACACAGCGGCCACCGTCAGCGCGAGAAGTCCCCAGATCATGTCGTTCCCCGCTCCCCGTTGCGGCCCCCATCCTACAGCGCAAGCTGTGCCCGCGCAGCCGCGCCGCGATGATGGGCATGGGTGACCGCCACCGCCAGTGCATCGGCGGCGTCCTCGGTCTCCGGCGTCGCGGCGGGCAGGAGGATGCCGATCATCATGCGGATCTGGTGCTTTTCCGCCCGCCCTGCGCCCACCACCGTCTTCTTCACCAGCAGCGCGGCATATTCCGCAACCCCGAGCCCCGCCTGCGCGGGGGCCAGCATCACCACCCCGCGCGCCTGGCCGAGCTTCAGCGTGGAGGCCGGATTCATGTTGACGAACGTCTCCTCCACCGCCGCCTCGTGGGGCGAGAAGCGGCGGATGACGTCGGACAGGCCGTCATGGAGCTTCGCCAGGCGCTCCGCCATGGGGGCCTTCTCCGGCGGCAGGATGGTGCCGCAGGCGATGAAGCTGAGCCGGGAGCCCTCCGCCTCGATGATGCCCCAGCCGGTCCGACGCAGGCCGGGATCAAGGCCGAGAATACGAATCACGTGACGCATGGGCCAAAGGTGCGCCGCCCGCATCCCGTGACCAAGTTTTTCTTCGGGGGATGTCACATCCGGCGACGCCACCTCGTCTTTGGTTCGACACGCTCACACGGAGACCGAAGCGATGCACCCGAGACTGAACCTCTTTTCCGCCGAGCCCGAAACCATGAAAGCCATGATGGCCCTCAGCGATGCGGTGGCTAAGAGCGGCCTGGAGCCGAGCCTGCTGGAACTGGTGAAAATCCGCGCGTCCCAGATCAACGGCTGCGCCAATTGCCTGCACATGCATGCGCGCGACGCGCGCAAGCATGGAGAGAGCGAGGAGCGCATCTATCTGCTCGACGCCTGGCGCGAGGCACCGTGCTACACAGAGCGCGAGCGGGCGGCGCTCGCCTGGACCGAGACGCTGACCCTGATCGCCCAGACCCGCGCACCGGATGCCGATTATGCGATCCTTGACGCGGAATTCTCCAAGGAGGATCAGGTGAAGCTGACCCTGGCCATCAACACCATCAATGCCTGGAACCGCTTCGCCGTGGGTTTCCGCATGATTCCGGATGTGGCGCTTGCAAAAGCCGCAGCCTGAGGTCGAAGGGGCGGCGGAGGCGTTCGACCGCCTCCGCCCGCGCCTTACCCGCATCGCCTACCGCATGCTGGGCTCGGTATCCGAAGCCGAGGACATGGTGCAGGAGGCCTATCTGCGCTGGCACGGGGCAGACCGCGCCGCCGTGCGCGAGCCGGCCGCCTTCCTGGCGCGCACCGTCACGCGGCTTTGCCTCGACCATCTGAAATCGGCCCGCGCGCGGCGGGAAAGCTATGTGGGTATGTGGCTGCCCGAGCCGCTGGTGGATGACGCCCCCGCGCCCGACGAAGGCGACCCGGACGAACTAAGCCTCGTCCTCATGATGGCGCTGGAGCGGCTCTCGCCGCTGGAGCGGGCGGCCTTCCTCCTCCACGACGTGTTCGACCTTCCCTTCGAAGAGGTCTCCGCCGCCATCGGCCGCGATCCCGCCACCTGCCGCCAGTTGGCGAGCCGCGCGCGGGCCCATGTGCGTACGGACCGGCCGCGCTTCCGGCTGGACGCGCAGCAAGGCGAGGACATCGCCCGCGCCTTCTTCACGGCGGCCTATAGCGGCGATGTGGAGGGCCTGCAAAAGCTGCTGGCGCAGGAGGTGGTGTCCTATGCCGACGGCGGTGGCAAGCGGCCGGCCTTCCCCGAACCCATCCTCGGACAGGAGAAGGTGGTGCGCATGTTCGCCATGCTCGCCGAGAAGGGTGGCCCCGAGCCGCCCCGGTTTATCCGCTTCGCGATGATCGATGGCCTGCCCGGCTATCTGGCGGTGGACCGGCACGGCGTGTTCCACACCACGGCGCTTGAGGTGATGGACGGGCGCATCAAGGCCATCTTCACGATGCGCAACCCCGACAAGCTACGGCACCTGGAGGCGATGGGAGAGGGTTGAGGGAGGCTTGTCCTGGACAAGTGAGAGCGAAGCTCGAACGCAGATCCGGGACCCAGCGCAAGAATCCGGCGAAGCCGGTAATAAGCGACCAGCGTGAGAGCGCCATCGCCGCGTGGCGGCGCCGGCGGAGTGAAGCGCCTTCGGCGGTTCTTTGCGCTGGGTCCCGGGTCGGCGCTCAAGCTTCGCTTTCGCTTGCCCAGGACAACAGATCACGCAGCCCGATCGCTCACGTCCCCGAAGTCGCGCGCGGAGCTGCAGCCGCCTCCACGGGGGCCGCGGTATCCCATTCCGGCTTCGGCTGCACGGAATTGGCCGTCTTGTCCGCCTGCCCCGGCACGAAGGCGGCGGCCATGGCGCGGGCGCGGTTCATGGTGGTCTCATCGCTGCGGCGGGCCACTTCGTCCCGCTTGCGGCCGGAATCCGTGTCGCCCTGGGCCGCGGCGACCGCGAACCACTTGAAGGCTTCCACGGGATCGGTCGGGCCGGAAAGGCCGCGCGCATAGATGACGCCGAGATTGTGCTGGCTGTCCCGCAGGCCAAGCTCGGCCGCCTGGCGGAACCACTTGATGGCGGTCACCCAGTCGGGCCGCCCGTCTACGCCCTCGGTCGCCATCACGCCGAGATTGTGCATGGCCCTGAGATTACCGCGCTCCGCCGCCCAGGCATAAAGCCGGCGGGCGTCGCTGGAGTTGCGGTCCGCATATTCATAGATGCTGCCCAACCGGTAGGCCGCGGGCACCGAGCCGCGCGCAACCGCGAAGGTCAGCCATTTCATGGCGGCGGTCTGGTTCGCCTCCATCCCGCGCCCGTCGGCGAAACGCACGCCGACCTCATAAGCGGCGGCAGGATCGCCGGCGAGGGCGGCGGTGCGCAGCGCGGCCGGGACGTTGGGCAACGGCAGGCTCGCCACATCCGGCGCCTGGACGGGCGCAGCGATCATGGGCTTTGCCGCCATCGCCGGCCCGCCGGGGCTGGGGCGCGCATAAGACGTGCTGGGCCGTGCCACCTGGAGAATGGTGACGCCGGCAAGGCCCACGGCGGCTGCGACCACCGCGACGCGGCCCGCCAGGAAGAACGAGCCCTTTCCGCGCTCCTTGCGGGGCTTCTCGTCCAGAAACTCGGCCCGCTCTGCAGCGGCAAGCCAATCGACGCTCACGGTCCGCGCGCGCACCACGTGGTCGTCGCCCAGGGCGGCATCGAAGATGCGCCGGTCGAGATCGATGGTGGGCGGCAGCATCTCGGCTGGGGACAGGCGCGGGCCGCCCTCATGGCGGCGCGGCGGACGGACCATCTCCAGGTCCGCCAGCCCTTGGAGCTCCAGCTCCACCTCGCGCACCAGGAAGTCCTCGGTGCGCAGCTCGAACTCCCGCTGGCGCGCCTCGAGGGCCGCGAGGCCGCGCTTCAGCCCCACCACGGCGGGCGCATCGTCCCGCGCCGAGAGGCGCAGTGCGACCGCCTGGACGGCTTCCGCGGAGACATCGGCGGACGCGTGCTGGAGGTCCTCCATCTGGTCCGATATGCGGTGCAGCGCCTCCTCGATGCCATCCAAGCGGTCGAGGCGCTGCTGGGAGGCGACCACACGCTCGGTCAAGGCCACGAGATGGCGCTCGATCACGTCCACCAGCGGGGAAAGGGCCGAGGCTTCCACGCCGGTGCCGCCCTCGATGCGGCCGAGGAGGAAATCCACCTGGTCCGCAAGCGCGGAGGCGAACTCCTCCGGCAGCGTGCCGATTTCCTCGGAGAGGCGATGCAGACGGGCGCGCAGCTCGTCCATGTCGCGTTCCATCCGCTCCTGGACCTGCGCCATGGCGCGGGTGTCCGTAGCGTCACGCAGGCGCAGCGCCCGGTCGACGGCGGCGCGCAGCTCGGCGGTCTGAAGCTCCAGCCGCCGCAGCGCCACGGGATCAAGGGCCTTGGCGTTCAGGAGGTCGAGCTTGCGCCCGAGCGCCGCCACGGCGGTGGCAAGCAGCATGGCATGCCCCTCGCCGCCCAGCCGGTCCAGGGCCTCGCGGATGGCCGCAAGCTCGGCAGTGAGGCCGGCGGGCGCTACCTCGGGGAGCGTGCTCTCCTCTTCCTCGTCAGGCTCGGCCTCATGGGGCTCAGTGAACCGCGAATCATCCTGCCACTCGTCCTGGAACACGGGCGGCGGCGTCATGGTCTCGCGCATCCGGGCCACCCGTTCGCGCAGCAGATCCAGGGCGCCGGGGGCGAAAGCGGGGGGCACGGGCTCGGTGTCCAACGTGTAGGCCCTCGGCCTCGCATTGGACGAAACAGCGGCCGCCGGCTCCCAGGCGGGGGCCATGTCGTCGCGAACCGGGCTGTAAACCGGGCTGTACATGGGCTCCATGCCCGCCTCCCTCGCCGGGGATGGGCGGCGCGCAAACGCCGCTGCGAATCGATCTCAAAAGATTCGCTGAGCTTGGTAAACCGGTCGTTAATGCCCACCAGCGGAAGCCCCCGGAACAGCCGGCCAGGGCACCATGTAACTGTTACTTTCCCTTAGGGAGCCTGCAACCTTCTCCCCCCGCAAACCCTTTGCCCCTATTTGGTTGGTCGGTTCACCGCCGGCGCACAGAGTCGGTCCGCCCGTGCGGTTGGAGAATCGTCACATTGCAGGCCGCCCGCAATGCGCGTGGCCCGGTAGAGGAGAGTGCGGATGGACGCGAACGCTTTCGGCGTACGGGAGACCCTGTCTCACCCCGGTAGGACCTATGCGAGCGAGGACGTCTACACCATCGGCGATCTCGCGCGGGACTTCGGCGTCACCCTGCGAGCTCTGCGTTTCTATGAGGATAAGGGTCTTCTGTCCCCCCGCCGCGAGGGACTTGCCCGCCTCTATTCGGCAAATGACCGCGAGCGCCTGACCCTGATCCTGAAGGGCAAGCGTCTGGGCTTCACCCTTGCGGAAATCCGCGGCCTCGTTGCCGCCCATGAAGGCAATGCCGGCGGCCGGGGCCTCGCCCTCACCCGTGAGCGCTGCCTCAGCCAGCTCTCCCAGCTGGAGCGCCAGCGTTCCGAGATCGACGCCGCAATCGTCGAGCTGCGCGACACCGCCACCCGCCTGGCTGCTGCCTGAGCGGGTTTTTCTTTGTGACATGGCCGGGCTGAAGCCCGGCCGTTCACCTGAGGAATGACGTCCGGGGAAACCCGGATGCGCAAAAGCACCGCGTGGGCGACCGCCCCGTGGCCAGCACAGAGAGCGTCTCCGCCGCGCGGCGTCGGAGATGGGTGAAGCGCCCTAGCGGCCCGTATCGCCGGGCCCCTCGCATTTCACCGCGCTTGCCCGGCACATGCACCCAGAACGGGCACCATTCCTTTATCGCACCTCAAACGGGATATTCCCCGTAGCCGCAGCCCCGCGCCCGTCCCGCACGGTGACGAACAGGCGATAGCGCCCCGGCTCCAGCTCGAAAATGCCCACACCCGTATCGGAGGGGTGGCGCAGCCCCTGCGAGAAGGAGGGCGGCACGGGCTCGGCATCACCACCGACGCTGCGCACGCTGGTCTCCGCCATGATCTGCCATTCCACCTTCAAGGGGTCACCATCCGGGTCCGTGGCGGCGAGCGTCGCTTCCGCCGGGGTTCCCCGGTCGAAGCTGGCGGGGCCGTTCAGGCGGAAGGCGAGGATGCGCGGGGCATGGTTGCCGCCGCCCGGCGGCTTGCCGCCCCATATCTCCGCCATGGCCTCCACCGGCTCGGTCCATTCCCCGGTGGGCAGGAACAGGCTGTGCCAAGTGGGCGTCACCTCCTGCTTCTGCCCCCAGTAGAACGGCAGCGCCCCGACCTTGGCCTGCGCGAAGGTGGTGAGATAGCGGCGCAGCTTGTCCGCCTTTTCCGTGGAGGTCAGCTCGATGGCCGCGCCCCAGGGGGTCTTGCCGGCCTGCCACTGGCCAAGTGCCCCGAGCTCGGTAACGATGATGGGGCCGGTCCAGCCCTGCGCCCGCGCCCGCGCGGCCACGGTAAGGAGGCTGTCGCCATAGGCGTTGAGGCCCAGCACGTCCACCGAGGGCGCCATGCGCTTCAGCGTCGCCACCTTGTCGGTCCCGGTGTCCGCCAGCACCGCCATCACCGGGTGGGCGGGATCGAGCGACTTCACCAGCTTCGCCGCTTCTTCGATGGCGGGCCAGACGGGGGCGGCCTGCGCCGGGGTCAGCTCGGTCTCCACCTCGTTGCCGATGCCCCAGGCAAGCAGCGCCGGGTGGGTGCGGTAGCGTTCCACCATCTGCCGAAGCTGGGCAAGCTGCCCGTCCACCGCGTTGCGGTTGCCATAATCGAAGCCGCGCCGCGGATGCTCCATCCAGAAGCCGACGATCACCTTCAGGCCCGCGCGCTGGGCCGCGTCGAGGATCTCGCCGGGCTCCTCCCCATAGGTCCGCAGCACGTTGGCGCCGGTGCCTCTCAGCTCCACAAGCCGGTCGATGCCCGCCGCCCCGTCGGCGACGAACGGGACGCCGTCCACGAGGATGTCCGCTCCGCGGACGGTGACGACTGAGGCCATGAGCGGTCCCGTCCAGGCCAAAGCGAGGAGGAAAAGGGCGGCGGCGAGCGGGCTCTGACGGCTAGACATATGACGCAACGGCATCTCCTGAGGATGGAAGGGAGACAAACCCAGGAACATGAACATATTGTGCCCGGCGGTCATGAACATAGACAACAGGCTCCTGAAGGAGCGCGCCCGGAGGATGCCCAAATGAATCTCGCCCGCAAGCTCAAGGCGCGCGCCGCCGAGGGGCGCCCCGTGCGTGTCGGCCTCATCGGCGCTGGCAAGTTCGGCTCCATGTTCCTGTCCCAGGTGCGCACCACGCCGGGCATGCACCTCATGGGCATAGCCGATCTTTCACCCGAGCGGGCGCGCGCCGCCCTCGTCCAGACCGGCTGGGATGCGGACGCCGCCATCGCCCCGGACTTTGCGACCGCACGCCGCACCGGCGGCACGGTCCTCACTGACGATGCCTCAGCGCTCATCGCCGCCGGAGGGCTGGACGTGGTGGTGGACGCCACCGGCAGCCCCGCCGCCGGCATCGCCCATGCGCTGGAGGCCATGGCCCATGGCCGCCACATCGTCATGGTGACGGTAGAGGCGGACGTATTGGCCGGTCCCCTCCTCGCCCGGCGGGCGCAGGAGGCGGGCGTGGTCTATGCGGCGGCCTATGGCGACCAGCCGGCTCTCGTCTGCGACATGGTGGACTGGGCGGAGACGTGCGGCTTCCGCGTGGTGGCTGCCGGCAAGGGCACCCGGCACCTGCCCGCCTTCCATCAATCCACCCCCGACACAGTGTGGGACAATCTCGCCATCCCGCGCGAGATGGCGCAGGCGGGGGGCATGAACCCGCAAATGTTCAATTCCTTCGTGGACGGCACCAAATCCGCCATCGAAATGGCCGCCATCTCCAACATGACCGGCCTGAAGGCGCCGCGCGACGGCCTCCTCTTCCCGCCCTGCGGCGTGGATGACCTCGCCCGCGTGCTGCGGCCCACTTCTGAGGGCGGCATCCTGGAGGAGGAGGGCATGGTGGAGGTGGTCTCCTCCCTTGAGACCGATGGCCGGCCCGTGTTCCGCGACCTGCGCTGGGGCGTCTATGTGGTGCTGGCGGCCGACCCGTCCGCCAGCGGCGACTATTCCCGCCGGTGCTTCAAGGAATACGGCATGGTGACCGACCCCTCCGGCCGCTACACGGCACTCTACCGGCCCTACCACCTCATCGGCATGGAGCTGGGCATCTCGGTGGCCGCCGCCGCGCTCCGGAACGAGGCGACCGGCACCGCCATCGGCTTCTTCAGCGATGTGGCCGCCACCGCCAAGCGCGACCTTGCGGCCGGCGAGGTGTTGGATGGGGAAGGCGGCTACACGGTCTATGGGCGCCTCATGCGGGCCGAGGATTCGCTCGCGGCGGGCGTCCTTCCCATCGGCCTTGCCCATGGTGTCACCTTGAAGCGGGCGGTCGCGCGCGGCGCGGCGGTGCGCTGGGCGGACGTGGAGATCGCCGACAGCCCCACCGTGCGGGTGCGCCGGGAGATGGAAGCCATGTTCGCGCCGGAGCGGCGCAAATCGGCTTGAGCTATCGGGATTTTAAGCGGAGGACGGGTTCAAGAGTTACCGTCATGGCCGGGCTTGTCCCGGCCATCCACGGGGCTCCGCTGGGTGCGCACGCAACGGGTAGACGTGGATGCCATGAAAGTCGGCTGTTGCCGACTTTCACACTTAAGAATGCCGAAGTCGGAAACATCCGACTTCGGGGACAAGCCCGGGCATGACGGCGGGCAGCGGGCGGGCCACAGTGAACCCTTCTCCATCTTAAAGCGTTGCAGGGGCTGGCGGCGGACGCCGTTCCGCGCTTTACATCCTCGCGCCCGCAAGGGTCCCCTTCCCGCTCGCAGGTTCCCCTCATGTTCGTGCTTGCCCATCTCTCGGACCCGCATCTCGGCCCCATCCCGGAAGCGCGCATCTCGGAACTGTTGGGCAAGCGCTTCTTTGGCATGATGAACTGGATCGGCGCGCGGCGGCGCAATTTCGGCCAGGCTACGCTCGCGGCGCTGCTCACTGACCTTCTGGCGCAGCCCACGGACCATATCGCGGTGACCGGTGACCTCGTAAATGTGAGCCTGCCGGCGGAGTTCGACACCGGCGCCACCTTCCTCGCCTCGCTGGGCACGCCGGACAAGGTCACGGTCATCCCCGGAAACCACGACACCTATGTGCATTCCGCCCTCTCCTACCATCTGGAGCATTGGGCGCCCTTCCTCTCCGGCGACGAGACCCATCCCGGCACCCCGCTCGACCGGGAATCCTTCCCCTTCGTGCGGCGGCGCGGGCCGGTGGCCATCGTCGGCGTTTCCACCGCCGTCCCCACCGCCTATTTCCTGGCGAGCGGCGAGGTGGGCGGCGCGCAGCTTGAACGGCTGCGCGGCATTCTTCACGAATTGAAGAAAGAAGGGCTGTTCCGCGTGGTGATGATCCACCATCCGCCCGTGGGTGAGCGCCACTATCATCGCGACCTCAGGGATGCCGAGGCCTTTCGCCGGGTCATTTCCGAGGCCGGTGCCGAACTGGTGCTGCACGGCCACGACCACCGCGCCTCCCTCGGCCGCATCTCGTCCAATGGCGAACTCATCCCCGTGGTGGGGGTGCCCTCCGCCTCCGCCGGCCCGGAGGATGGGCGCGGCGCGGGGCGCTACAACCTCTACCGCATCTCGGGGGAGCCCGGCGCCTGGGCCTGCATCATGGAAAGCCGCGGCTATGCGCCGGGCGACGCAACCGTCCAGCTCCGCGATACACGCCAAATCATAGGACTGCCTTGATCTTGGCTTCGCACCTTTCCAATATGTAATGTAGCTGAATGTCCATTCATAATACTGAAGATGAACAGTATCTCAATTACAGAAGTTTAAGTTGAACGGCAGAACGACTGAAGGCACGCTCATTCCATCATCGGAGGATGAGACATGAAACAAGCCGTTATCGCCGCCACCATCGCCGCTTTGCTTTCCGGTTCCGCTATTGCCTATGCCGCCGCCCCCGGACCCGCCAGCGGCGCAGCCCCGGCGGACCAGCAGAAGCAGGAGCGTTGGAAGCCGAGCGCGCAGGATCGCGCAGCCCTCACCGACGCCCGCATCGCCGCGCTCAAGACCGGCCTCACCCTGACCCCCGACCAGGAGAAGCTCTGGCCCGCAGTGGAGACCGCGCTGCGCGACGTCGCCAAGGACCGGGCCGCCCGCATGGCCGCGTTCGCCGCCCGGCCCCGCGATGCCCAGCAGCAGCCCGACCCCATCGCCCGCCTCCGGTTCCAGGCGGACATGATGAACAAGCGCGCCGCCGACCTCACCAAGATCGCCGACGCCGCTCAGCCGCTCTACCAGACCCTGGACGACGGCCAGAAGCATCGCCTCCAGATCCTACTGCGGCAGGAGTTCCGGCCGATGCGCGGTCCCGGCGAGGGACAGCACGGCCCGCGCCGCGGCTGATCAAGGCGGGATCTCTCTCCCCTGCGCCGGTCCCTGCGCTACGCCATTCCCTCTCCCGCTTGCGGGAGAGGGAGCCTGTGGGGACATGACGACCGATCTACCCAGCGACACATGAGCAACGGTCATGTATCGCGTGACGAAGATTGATTTATTACGGGGCGGTCCCGCCTCTATGCTGTAGGGGAAGCCGGGAGGGTCGATTCCTCCCGCGCACGGAAACGCCCCATGAGCCGCGCCGCCACATCCGCCTCGACCATCCTCATCCTCGTGGCGGGATGTCTCATCGCCGCCATCACGTTCGGGCCGCGGGCCACCTCGGGCTTCTTCCTGTTGCCCATGTCCAACACCTATGGCTGGGGGCGCGACGTCTTCGGCCTGGCGCTGGCGCTTCAGAACCTGTTGTGGGGCCTCGGCTCGCCCTTCGCGGGCGCCATTGCGGACCGCTTCGGCACGGTGCGCGTGCTGTGCGCCGGCGCCATCGTCTATGCCGCCGGCATCGCCATGATGTCGTTCGCCTCGACGCCCGGCCTCCTGCAACTCTCCGCCGGCGTGCTGGTGGGCTTCGGCCTCTCCGCCTGCTCCTTCAATCTCGTGCTCGCCGCCTTCGGCAAGCTCCTTCCCGAGCGCTGGCGCTCGCTGGGCTTCGGCGCCGGCACCGCCGCCGGCTCGTTCGGCCAGTTCCTGTTCCCGCCGCTCGCCACCGGCCTCATCTCGCAGGTGGGCTGGCAGGAGACCCTGCTGATCTTCGCCGCCGTGCTGCTTCTGGTGATCCCGCTCTCCTTCGCATTGGCGACGCGCGGCACCGCCTCCACGAAGGCGACAGCCTCCGCCCCCTCACAATCGCTCGTAGGCGCGCTGCGCGAGGCATTCGGCCATCCGAGCTATGTACTGCTTGTGCTCGGCTTCTTCACCTGCGGCTTCCAGCTCGCCTTCGTCACCGTCCACATGCCGGCCTATCTGGCGGATCAAGGCATCAGCGCGGCGGTGGGCGCCTCGACCCTCGCTTTGATCGGCCTGTTCAACATCGTCGGCTCGCTGAGCGCAGGGGCACTGGCGACGCGCTTTTCCCGCAAATGGATGCTGGCGGCCATCTATGCCGGACGGGGCATCGCCATCGCCGCCTTCATCCTGGTGCCCACGTCGCCCGCGTCCTGTCTCGTCTTCGGTGCGGCGATCGGCCTGCTCTGGCTCTCCACCGTGCCGCCCACGTCCGGGCTGGTGATGCTCATGTTCGGCACGCGCTACATGGCGATGCTCTATGGCTTCGCCTTCTTCAGCCACCAGGTGGGCGGCTTCCTCGGCGTTCTTCTCGGCGGCGTGCTGTATGAGGCCTCGGGCTCCTACGACATCGTCTGGTGGCTCTCCGTGGCCCTGTCCTTCGCCTCGGCAGCCATCAACCTGCCCATCCGCGAGCGGCCCGTGGAACGGCCGGTGGTAGCGGGCGCCCGCTGATGCGCGGCCTTTCCGCCACACCCCTTTGCCAATCGGCCTTCTGCCCCGACACGCTTCAGCTTGCCGCGCTTGCACCGGCAGCGCTGCCCGGTGCATCGTATTTGTTAACCATCGTCATCGTATCAAAGGGGCCATGCGAAGCATTCTTCTCGCGGCAGCCGGCATCGCCTTTCTCGGGACAGGGGCGGCCAGTGCTCAAAGCCTCAATCCCGACCAGGCGCGCGCTTTCGTCGTGGGGCGCACCTTCGCCTTCACCTGTTTCGAAGGCTCCACGGGCGCCGGCCGCATCTTCCCCGACGGGTCGGTGGCCGGCACCATCACCATGCGCTCCCAGGGCACGGCCCGTTTCGTGCGCCTGCCGCCCAACACGGTGCGGGTGCGCAACGAGAATGTCTGCGGCTTTGTCGAGGGCATGACATTCGAGCCCTGCTTCGAAGTGGTGAAGACCGGCGCCTCCACGTTCCGCGGCCAGCTCGCGGGGGTCGAGACCATGTGGTGCGACTTCACGCGCCTCGGTGGGGACGGCGACCGGGTGGCGAGCCGCCGCAAGCCACGCCCGCAGCCGAGCGCCGTCGCGGCCGAGACCTCGGCAGAATAATCAGGCCAGAAGCTCCGAGGGCGCCTCCTCCTTGCCCTCGATCAGGGCCCGGCGGCGGCTGATCTCGCGCCCCGCATGGTCCATGAAGGCCCGCACCCGCGCCGTGGTGCGCAGGTCCGGGTGGGTGACCAGCCACAGGCCGGATTCCATGTCCGGCTCGGGGCCTGCAAGGCGCACCAGACCCGGCGTCACGCTGCCGATGAAGCAGGGCAGGACGGCAAGGCCGATGCCCGCCGCCGCCGCTTCCGCAAGGCCCAGCACCGTATTCACCCGATAGACGATGCGCCCCTCCCCCGCCCGCTCGCGCAGCCATTTGGCCGGGCGGATGACGGAGAGATTCTCGGCAAAGCCCACCCAATCGTGCAGGCGCATCTGCGTCGGGTCGAACGGCACGCCGCCGAGCGCGTCCGCGCGGCCATAGACCCCCCAGGCGATGGCGGCCATGCGCCGGCCCACGAGCGTATCGCCCGGCCGGTCGCTGGCGCGCACCGCCACGTCCGCGTCCCGCTTGGTGAGGCTCAGCGACTGGTTCGAGACCACCACGTCCAATTGGATCTCGGGATAGGCGCGCCGGAACGAGGCGAAGATGGGGGTGAGCAGATGCACCATCAGCGTATCGTTGGTGGTGACGCGCAATTCCCCGGAGGGCCGCAAATCCTGCCCGGTGATGCGGCGCTCCACGGAGACGATCTCCTCCGCCATGCGCTCGGCGAGGCGCACCATCTCCTCCCCCGTGGGGGTGGGCGCATAGCCGGTGCGGGCGCGCTCGAACAGGCGCGTGCCGAGCTGGCTCTCCAGCGCGCCGAGGCGACGGAACACGGTGGAATGGTTGACCCCCAGCAGGTCCGCCGCACCCACGAGCGAACGCGTCTGCGCCACGGCCTGCACCAGCCGGAAATCATCCCAGGCAATCATCTCTTTGCACTCACGCAAACAAACCTCGGCATTCTTGAATATGGCATTGCGAGGGAGGGAAGGCTAGCTGTTGTGTCACATCAAACCCCGACCTCATGGAGGCACACATGATCGACCTTCGCACTGCTCCCTACGGACTCTTCCTGCTTCGCGCCGCCCTCGGCCTGATGTGGGTCTCGCACGCTTTGATGAAGTCCTTCCTCTTCGGCATCCCCGGCTTCGCCGGCTATCTCACCTCCCAGGGCATGCCCGGCGCCCTCGCCGGCCCCATCATCCTGATCGAGCTGGTGGGCGGCCTGCTGATCCTCGCCGGCGTCTATGCCCGCCAGGTCTCGGTTCTCATGATCCCAGTCATGGCCGGCGCCATGTCGGTGCATCTCGCCAATGGCTGGCTGTTCTCCGCGCCGGGCGGCGGCTGGGAATATCCCGCCTTCCTGATCCTGGTGTCGGTGGTGGTGGGGCTTGCCGGCGAGGGCGCCTTCGCCCTGCGCTCCGCCCCGCTCCTGCCCCGGCTGAAGGCCGCCACCGCCTGAGGTTGGCGATGCAGACGAGGATGAGGCGCGCCCTCCGGCGCGCCTTTTCTATTTCACCACCAGGGCCAGAAGCACGAGGAAGATGCCCGACGTCGCCGCCACCCAGACCAGCGAGCGGGCATAGGGGATGCCGAGCGCATAGAGCGGCACATAGATGACGCGGCCCCAGAAATAGAGGCTCGCCCCCGCCACCGTGAGCCAGGAATGAACGCCCGCAGCATGGGCCACCAGCACCGCCGCGACGAACAGTGGGAAGGTCTCCATCACATTCCGGAAGGCCCGCTCCAGCCGGCCGCCCACGCCCTGAAGCGGGGGCACCGGCGCGTCGCGCGGGCCGGTATTCCAGGCGGTTCCGCGCTCATGGGTGGAAATCATGGCGGGAAGCATCAGTTGCACGAACACCAGGACGATGCTGGCGGCGAGATAGCCGAGCTCGATGGTCATGAGGTCGGTTCCTGGGGCGTCGGTTCCTGAGATGTCGTCACGAACCCCGCACGCTTCAGGCGCACGATGGCAAGGTCGAGGGCGGAGAGGAAAGCGGAGCGGTCGCGCGGCGAGAAGGGGCGCGGGCCGCTCGTCACCTGGCCGGCGGAGCGCAGCGAATCCATGAGGTTACGCGTGGCCAGCGCATCGCCGATGGTCGCCTCGGTGAAAGCCCGCCCGGTGGGCGCGATCACGTCCGCCCCGGCCTTCACGCAGCGGCTCGCCAAGGGGATGTCGGCAGTGATCACCACATCCCCCTTCGAGACCCGCTCGGCGATGTAATCGTCCGCCACGTCCGGTCCGCTCGGCACCACCACGCGGTGGATGGAGGGCGCGCGCGGCACGGCGATGGGCGCATTGGAGACCACATGGACGTGAAGGCCATGGCGCTCCGCCACACGGTAGACCTCATCCTTCACCGGGCAGGCGTCGGCATCCACATAGATGGCGATGGGTTCAGGGCGGGCGGCGGCGGGTTTCGAAAGCATCCCCGGTTCATAAGGCATTGCGAAAGCCGCCGCACGCCCCCTTGCCCACTCGCGACGGATGGAATTTCGGGGACCTCGGACAGGTTGACGGAATGCTGGCGGCAACGCTTCATGCGGCCCATGAAGCAGACAATCAGCACCATCGGCTCCCGGCTCCGGCAGATCCCCGTCCTCGGCCCGGTCTTCTCGCGGGTGAGCCAGATGGAGCGGGTGACGCTTGCGGTGATCGCCGCCGGGGCGCTGGCCTTCTACGCCTTCCTCGGCCTCGCGGATGAGGTGATGGAAGGCGAGACGCACCAGCTCGACGAGCGCATCCTTCTCTCCCTCCGGGAGCCCGGCAACACGTCGGACCCCCTCGGGCCGCCCTGGCTGGAGGAGTCGGTGCGGGATCTCACGGCGCTCGGCGGCACGACGATCCTCACCCTCGTCACCGCGGCCGTGCTCATCTACCTGCTGCTGATCGGCAAACGGCTCACCGCCTTCATGGTGTTCGTCTCCGTGGCCGGCGGCACGGTGCTCTCCAGCGCGCTGAAATGGGGCATTGCGCGGCCGCGGCCGGACCTCGTGCCCCACGGCATGGAGGTCTATACCTCAAGCTTTCCCAGCGGCCATTCCACCATGTCGGCGGTGGTCTACCTGACCCTCGGCGCGCTCTTGGCGCGCGCCCAGCCGCAGCAGCGGGTGAAGGTGTTCCTCTTGGTTCTGGCGGCGGCGGTGACGGTGATCGTCGGCATCAGCCGCGTCTATCTCGGCGTGCACTGGCCCACCGATGTGCTCGGCGGCTGGGCGCTGGGCGCCGCCTGGGCGTGCCTGTGCTGGCTGGCTTTGCTCTGGCTTCAGATGCGCGGCGAGGTGGAGCCGGAAGGCCAGGGGCCCGCCGCGCAGGAGAGCGCCTCAGTCAAATAGCGAGGAGACCGACTCTTCATGGGCGGTGCGGGCGATGGCCTCGCCGATCAGCGTGCCGATGGAGAGCACCCGGATGTTCCGCGCCACGCGCACGGCTTCCGTGGGCTGGATGGAATCGGTGATCACCAATTCCTTCAGCTTGGACGCGGTGATGCGCGCCACCGCGCCGCCCGAGAGCACGCCGTGGGTGATGTAGGCATGGACCTCGCTGGCGCCGCGCTCCAGCAGCGCTTCCGCGGCGTTCACCAGCGTGCCGCCGGAATCGATGATGTCGTCGACCAGGATACAGGACCGCCCCTCGACATTGCCGATGACGTTCATCACCTCGCTCTCGCCGGGGCGCTCGCGGCGCTTGTCGACGATGGCGAGCTGGGCGTCGATGCGCTTCGCCAGCGCGCGGGCGCGCACCACGCCGCCGACGTCGGGCGAGACCACCACGAGGTTGCCGAGGTCGAACCGCTCCTTGATGTCACGCACCATGACGGGCGCGGCATAGAGGTTGTCCGTGGGGATGTCGAAGAAGCCCTGGATCTGGCCGGCATGCAGGTCCAGCGTCATCACGCGGTCGGCGCCCGCATGGGTGATGAGGTTAGCCACCAGCTTGGCGGAGATGGGCGTGCGGGGACCGGGTTTACGATCCTGCCGGGCATAGCCGAAATAGGGGAGCACCGCCGTGATGCGCTTGGAGGAGGCCCGGCGCAGCGCATCGATGATGATGAGCAGCTCCATGAGGTGGTCGTTCGTCGGGAAGGAGGTGGACTGGATGACGAAGACATCCTGTCCGCGCACATTCTCCTGGATCTCGACGAAGATCTCCATGTCCGCGAACCGGCGCACCACCGCCTTGGTCAGTGGCGTCGCAAGATAGGCGGCAATGGCCTCTGAGAGCGCCCGGTTGGAATTGCCGGCCACAAGCTTCATGGGTCCGTTCTCGTTAGACATTTACGCCCGCCCCGTGACTCGGGGAAACGTCCCCCTGCTGCCGCATTGATTGGCGAGGGGGCGCAACTTTGTAAAGCCTGTCACTGCGCGGCGAATGCGAGCGGTGCGGACGAAGCCACCTCCGCCACCGGCGTTCCCTCGCTGGCGGGCGCGGCTGCGGGCGGCTCGGCCTGGGCGGGAGCTGCGGGCGCGCTCTCGGCGACGGCGGGCGCGGCCTGCTGCGGCGCGGCCTGGGCGACGGAGGGCGAGATACCGATGGTCTCGGCGAGGGAGGCCATGGACGTGCCGGCGATCTTGTTCAGCAAATTCTCGTCGCAGACCTGCCAGGCATCGCCTTTGACGCGCTTCACCACTTCCTCGCCGGAGAGCCGGGCGACGCGCTGCTTGCTGGCGTCGAACACATCCCACACATAGGCGACGGAGGTCTTGTCCTTGGAGCTGTTGACCGCGAGATAGCCGCGCACCCTGTAGGCGGCGGGCTCGCTGCGGGAGACCACCGCCACCTTCTGGGCTTCCGCCTCGGTGGTGAGGTGGCCCACCAGCTTCTCGAAGGTGGCCTTGGGCGGCCCGTCGATGGATTCGAAGGCGAGGGTCCTGGAGCCACCGCCGGCCATTCCCGTGCCGTCGGTCTGGCACCCGGCAAGCGCCAGGCCCAACCCCAGAAGGGCGATGCGGCCTGCGAGAAGGAGCGGGCGCACGCCATGGCGGCTCACCGTCTCAACGCTCATCCGGCACCCCTTTTTTGCCCCCGGTCCGGAGGAGGGTTACCGTTTATTAACCGATAGGTCCAGAGCGACGGTTAAGGCGCCGTTAAGGCAGGCACAGTTTTTTCGCCGGCTCACGCCCGACGCAGGGCTGCGGAAAACGGCAGCAGCGCTGACTTACGACGCGTTTTCGGCGGCGTCTTAACTATTCAGTCAGGATTGTGTGCGCGGCTCAAGAGCGATCGCGGCCACCAGCCGGCCATAGTCTTCTTCCTTGCGGTGGGTGGCGCGGCGATAGCTGAAGAAGCGCGCCTCGTCGGAATAGGTGTCGAGGCCGAGATCCTCCACATGCCCCACCCCCGCCTCTTCCAGCCGGTGGGCGATGAAGCCCGGCAGGTTGAAGAAGGCATGGCCCGGCCGCTCCGCCGCCTTGAAGAAGCGCGCGAAGCCGCGGTCCGCATCGAGGAAGCGGGCCATGAAGTCGTCGCCCACCTCGTAGCTGTCCTGCCGGATCAGCGGGCCAATGGCGGCGTGGATGTCCGCGCGCCGCGCCCCGAGCCCTTCCATGGCCTTCAGCGTGCCCTCGACGACGCCGCCGAACGCCCCTTTCCAGCCCGCATGGGCCGCGCCCACCACCCGCGCCACGGGATCGGCGAACAGGATCGGCCCGCAATCGGCCACCGTGATGGTGGCGCCGAGGCCGGGAATAGCGGTGACCACCGCATCCGCCTTGGGCGCCTCCTCGCGGGTCCAGGGCGTGGTCAGCACCACCGCGTCCGGGGAATGCACCTGCCAGCAGGCCATAAGCGTGCCGGGTTCGAGGCCGAGGGCGCCGGCCATGCGGGCGCGGTTCTCTGCCACGTGGTCGAGGCTGTCGTTGGAGCCCATGCCGCCATTGAGGCTGGCATAGAGGCCGTTCGAGACGCCCCCCTGCCGCGTGAAGAATGCATGGCGGATGCCGGGAAGGGCCGAGAGCGAGGCGGCTTCGATCTTCATGCATCCGGCTCCGCGAAGGCTTCGTCCGCCCCGAATCCCGGCGGCGTGCCGAAGAGGGGATCGCACAGGCAGAGCACCTTGAACAGGGCGCCCATCTCGTCCTTCCCCGTGCCGGCAAGCCGGTTGAGCGCCGCCGTGATGGCCTTGCGCTGGGAAGCGTTGGTGTTCTGCTGCAACCGCTCCGCCCGCTGGACGATGCCGAGGCGGACGAGGAAATCCCCTTGCGTCAGCGGGCCGTAGGCCGCCGCGCCGGCAGCCATCACCGTGCGGGCAAGCGCTGCGAAATCCACATGGGCGGTGAGGTCCGCCTCCCCCGGCGCCTCCAGCGGATCGGCGAAACGGTGGGCGCGCAAGGCCTGGAGCGTGTCGCCCAGCCCCGACGCCGCATATCCGTAATCGATCACCAGCGCCGCGCCGCCCTGCGCGGCCAGCCGCGCGCCCAGCGCCCCTGCGACGCCGCTCTCCAGATGCTCCAGGACCGCCCCGTGCGAATGGGGCGGCGGCACGTGCCGCGCCAGGGCCTCGCCCATGGGCGATGGCCGGGGATCGAGGCCGAGCACAAGCTCGCCGCCCTCGCCGAGGCCCACCCGCCGCTCGTGCCAGCCCCCCTCCCCCCGCACAAATTGCGAGATGGGCAGGGCATCGAAGAATTCATTGGCGATGACGATGGCCGGGCCGGGCGGCACCTCCTCCAGCCGGTCGTGCCAGGAGGGCTCGATTCCCGCCAGCGCTTGCGCCTGCCGCTCGCGCAGCGCCGGGCTCGTCTCCACCAGATGTACCTGCGCCGCCGCGCCGAAAGCCGGCACCAGCCGGGCGGCGCGCAGCGCGTCGGCCATCAGCGTGCCGCGGCCGGGGCCGAGCTCCACGAGGTGGAAGGCATCGGGCGAGCCCATCTGCTGCCAGGCCGCCACGGCCCACAGGCCCAGAAGCTCGCCGAACATCTGGCTGATCTCGGGCGCGGTGGTGAAGTCGCCCTTCGCGCCCAGGGGATCGCGGGTGATGTAATAACCGTATCGCGGATGGCCTAGGCACAGGGCCATGTAGCGGGAGACCGGCATGGGCCCCTCCGCCGCGATGAGGGCGCGGATCTCCTCCTCCAGCGGCGTCATGGCTGCACGGGACCGCTTTTCTTGAGGCTGTAGAGCACCAGAGCGAGCCCTCCCAGCACCACCGGCAGGGACAGCAGCATGCCCATGGTGGTGCCGAAGGCGAGATAGCCCACCTGCGCGTCCGGCTCGCGGAAGAATTCCCCGGTGATGCGCCCAAGCCCGTAGCCGATGCCGAAAATGCCCGCCGCCAGTCCCGGCCGCTTCAGCACGCCGAGGCGCACGCACACCAGCATGATGACGAACAGCAGCAGGCCTTCCAGCGCCGCCTCGTAAAGCTGGCTCGGATGACGCGGGACGTTGCCACCTGAGGGGAAGATGATGGCCCAGGGTGCATCGGAGGGACGGCCCCACAATTCGCCATTGATGAAATTGGCGATGCGCCCGAACAGCAGGCCGACCGGCGCCACCACCCCGGCCACGTCCAGCAGCGAGAGGATGCGGATGCCCTTGGAGCGGGCGAACAAGACAAGGGCGAGGATGGTACCGGCCAGCCCGCCATGGAAAGACATGCCGCCCTTCCACACCATCACGATCTCGGCGGGGTGCTGGAGGAAATAGCCGAAATTGTAGAACAGCACGTAGCCGAGCCGCCCGCCGAGGATGACGCCGAACGTCGCCCAGAACAGCGCATCGTCCAGGTCCGCCGGCTTCATGGGCGAGGTGCCGCCCCACAGGCTCGGTCGCGCCACCAGCCACCGCCCGAGCCGCCAGCCGATGAGCAGCCCGGCAATGTAAGCGAGCGCATACCAGCGGATGGCGAACGGGCCGAGCTGGACCAGGACCGGGTCGAGCGCCGGGAAGGGCAGCGCGAAGGTGATCATGAAGACCCCAAAAGGACGGTGAGCCGGGGCGGCAGTATTCCGGCATGTGCCCGCCGGCGCGGGGTCCGTCAAGGTGACGAAAAGTCTGGCGTCGGGTACAAAGTTGCGGAGACGCGCTGCACTAAAATACCGTTACAGCGCGAGCCATTCCTTTTCTATGAGTTCTTCCATGGCCTACGTCGAATTGCCGAATTCAACCTTCCTCGATTACAGCAGCTACGGCACAACGCACGCGGGAACGGTCGACAGCGCCTACCGTCTCGGTGGTGTGTACTCGGCCGCCACGGACACCATAAACGTGGCGCTGACGCTGCCGCGCCTCGCCGATCCCACGGCGCTCCTCATGAGCGACTGGGCGACGCGGCAGACGACCCTCGCGCAGATGGAGCGCGACGGCACCCTCTGGTCGACCTTCGGCGCCTCGCAGACGGTTTATCACGACACCATCAACACCCTGGAGGGGATGGGAATCCACGTCCTGGGGCGCGACGGCACCGACGGGTATATCAGCTCCGCGGAATCCCGGACCATCTGGGTCCAGCTCGACCCCACCCAGTTCCAGACCCTCTTCAATACGCAGCCCTACAAGGGCTACAGCAACGAGGCCGCCAGCTTTGGGGCCGGCCAACTCTATTTCTGGAACGGGAAGCTTTCGCTGCCGGACACCCTGAACGTGGAGGGCATCTGGTTCGACACGGCGCCGATCTGGGGTACGCCTCCGGCCGTCGGCACCTTGTCCGACCAATCGTCAGTCGTTCCCCCGACGGGCATGCTGAGCATCGGCAACGAGCTGGGGGCGACCTTCGTAGACGGCAGGTCGCAGCAGTCCAACGCATTGGCGGGCGACATCGCCGACTGGTTCTACAATTTTCCGCTGACGCGCCTCGACGTTCCGACCGAAATCATCGGCCTCCTCGAGCCGGGCGTCGGCGATGCCCTTCCTCCCGGAGCGGCGGAAACATTCCAGCAGCGCCTCGACGCCTACCGCCAGACCATCGGCCTCTCCACGCCCGGAGACTATTATCTCGTCGCCCATAACGGCGAGAGCTACGGCAATGGCGGATATCCCTATTATTACGCCAACCCCGGCGAGCGCACGTTCGACGTAAGCATCGCGACCTCGGCCAACCCGAACAGTCCCATTGGCCTTTATGCGGGCTCGGGCTTCGACAACAACGCCAATGCCAATGCCTACGCGGCCTTCCAATCGGCCTTCTGGGACCGGGCCCACAATCCCCCGGTCATTTCCTCTTCCTTCTCCATCTTCCAGCAGTCGGCTCCCAACTCCCCCTTCGCCGCCGCTGTGAATGAGCTCTTCATCGATGCCGCGCTGCGCAACATCACCATGGTGTTCGCAAACAACGACTACGGATCGAGCTGGAGCCTCGGCAACGGCCTCGCGAACGAGGCCGTCAATGTGACCTCGCCTTTCGCCATAACCGTCGGGGGCACGTCGATCACCACCCTTGCGGCAGCCCCTTACGACAGCACCGTCCTCGACCCGAACTCGCCCGCCCACTCGCTTTACGGGCTGGCCTTGACCGGGGACCGGGAGACGCTCTGGCAGCTGGCCGCGGGCGGCCTCATGGTGCTCCCCAGCAGCGTGACCAGCGACGCGGACAGGGTGACCCTGCTGGAAGCGGTCTGGAACCAGTACAGGATGTATGAGGACGGCACCCTCTCGCCGTCCTTGATCGGCGCAGCCGCCGGAGACGGCGGCGTGGACCTGTCGAAAGAGACGCCCTGGTACCAGACGGCGTTCGGGCTCAGCCCGACATCCGCGAACCCCGGGGGCGGAACCGGCCGCGGCGTGCCCGATGTCTCGGCCGATTCTGGCGGCAACCTTTACTATCTGTCGCTCAATTCGGACATGAACGGTCCCCTCGGCGGCGGGTACGGCACCAGCGCCGCCGCGCCGCTCTGGGCGTCCCTGGTGGCGCAGATCGACACGGTCTTCAAGGATCAGGGCCTGCCGCGCCTCGGCTTCATGAACGACCTGCTCTACAACGCGGCGGCCATCGCGCCGGCCGCGTTCAACGACATCACCTACGGCAACAACATCACGTCCTTCCATTGGGACGAGGACGGCGCCATCATCAACGATGGGCGGCATACCACGCTCACCGGCTACGGCTACAAGGCCACGCCGGGCTATGATCTTGCCACCGGGCTCGGCACGCCCAACGGCGTCCTGCTCACCCGCGCGCTGACCGCCATCGCCCATGCGCAGATGCATTTCGCCGACGAGCCGGACGTCATCCGCACCGTTTCCTCGGGCGGGGACGCATCCGCCACCGTCAGCGGCGCAGGCCAGAGCCTGCTGTTCCAGCCGATCCTCGCCGCCGACCAGGACTGGTCCCTCGACCTCGGCGACCAGTCCACCACCGTCTCCGGCAAGGCTTCCGGCGACTATGCCTGGACCAGCCGGTTCGCCCAGCAGAGCCTCCAGGCCGACTTCTCCGCCGAACTCGTGACCATGTTCGACAAATACAGCCACGGGCCGGTCCACCAGATCACCGTTGCCGCGGGCGAGGGCATCGGCATCACCATTGGCGGGGGCTCCACCAGCCAGCCGCAGGCCAGCCTCACCACGCCCTACGGCTTCGTGGACTTCGTCTCCCACGATGCCGACAGCGCCATGCAGGTGGCCCGCCCGGTCGCCGTCGCCGAGACCGCCGGCGGGGCGGACGACCAGAACGCGGTGGTGCGCATGCGCCAGAACGGCATCAACGACGTCTCGGTGCTGTTCTACAAGGTGGACGATCTCTCGGGCACCATCAACGGCATCACGCCCGGCGCTGCGGGCTATCGGGAGGCGGTGGATGCCCGCGCCTACCACACCACGGAGGGCAATACCTCGGTTCATGGCCCCGGCTATGGGGCGTACCACCAGACGGAGATCACCGGCGTGGATGCCGGCGACCTCATCGCCATGAAGCTCACCAGTGGCACCGAAACCTTCTTCGCCTTCGCCACGGCCAACGAGGTGGTGGATGGCGAGCATGTCGGCCATCTCTGGAATTACGGCCTCAACACCTGGGGGTGGGAAGACCTCTATGGCGGCGGCGACCACGACTTCAACGACCTCGTGGTGCAGCTCGACTTCACCTCCGCCTCCGGCCACGGCTGGCTGGTCTGAAGGCGGCGCTAAGCGCCGCGATCAGGCCATTTCGGTCTCGCGCGACAAAGGCCGGAAGCCATGGCAGACGGGCCGGGGTGATATTCATCCCCGCTTGGCATTCGCTTGATATGGCAATCACGGGACGTCACGCGGGGCGGGGCAGAGTATGGCTGGATTCGACATCGTCTCGCGGCTGTTTGCGCTGCTGCTGGGCCTCGCCATCGCCGAAGTCCTGCGCGGCTTCGCCCGCGTGCTGCGGATCAAGACGGATGTGGACGACGCCGAGCGGGACACCATCCGCATCGGCTGGCTCACCCCGCTTCTCGCATCCCTCATGATCATGGACCAGACGAGCTTCTGGTTCTATTTCCATGAGGTCGGCGCCATCGTGCCCCCGAACTTCGGCAGCCTGATCGGAATGATGATCGTCATCGGCAGCTACTACACGCTGTCCACGCTGATCTTTCCTTCAAACCCGAAGCAATGGCCAGACTTCGACGATTATTATCTGAAGGTGAAGCGAACCGTGATCGGCGGGATTCTGGCGGTCGGCTTTGCATCTCTGGCCTATGCCGCAGTCCTGATGATCATAGGAGCGGGGCAGAGCGTCGAGAATGAGATCAGCCGGAGCACGCCGGTTTCCGGCACGCTGGGTATACTGGTCATACCGGTCCTGATCGCTCTCCTGTTCATTAAATCCAAGCGCATGAACCTCATGCTGCTGGTACTCGCCAACGTGCTGGTGCTGGGTGAGGCCCTGCCCTTCTAAGGCGCCGGCCTCTTGCAGCCTTCATTTCCGCGCCCCGAATGCGCGCCGTTGCACGCGCGACATATAGCAACGGTATGGCGAAGCTTCTTTGGCCCTGAGGTCTCGCCCGAGGCCATTCGAGCCTTTCGTCATTCTATCCGCAGCGGGGCCGAGGTCCATGGCAAACGAAGACAAGCCCCAAGGCGGCGTGCGCCTCGACATGGGATTTGGCAGCGCATTCGGTGGCGAGCGTCAGGCCGCCCCGGCGCGCAGCGGCGCGGACATCCCCTTCAGGCTGGTGGTGGTCGGCGATTTCGGCGGCGCGGGCGACGGGCGGCTGAGGGACATATCCGGCGACGACATCTCCAGCCTCATGGCCGCGTTCGGTGCAGTGGCCGCGATGGAGGTGCCCAATCATCTCGGCTCGGCGCCGCCCGCGCTGGCCATCCGGCTGCCCCTCGCCGCGCTGCGGGACCTTGATCCCAAGACCCTGGCGGCTCGCATCCCCGAAATCGCCCGGGCCGAACGGCTGGCCGCCGCGTATACCGACCGGCGGTCGGAGGAGAATTTCGAGGCCCTCGCGCGCGATCCGGCCCTGGACCGCGTCGCCGCCGAGCTGCGCCACGCCACGGCCCCCCTCGCCGCGCCCGCGCCGAAGGCCCAGCCCGCATCGGAGGATGACGGCTCCCTCGACCGGCTGCTGGGCATGGTGGACGTGTCGAACACGGCGCCGCAGGCCGATCCCGCCCAGGCCGCCATTTCGGCCTTCCTGTCGTCCACCGCCAAGCCTCGGCAGACACAAGCCGGGCCCACGGCGGGGGTCTCTGCGCTGCTGCAGTCCCAGGCGCGCGAGGTCGCGGGCCACGCGTCCTGGCTCCGCCTTGAGGCCGCGTGGCGAAGCCTGCGGCTGATCTTCGCCGCGCGCGGCCGGCACGCCGCCACCCGTCTCACACTTTGCGATGTGCCGGGAGAGGCCGTCGCGGACCTCCTGCAAAGCGAACAATTCGCCGACGCTCTGGCGGACCAGCCGGAGATGACGGCCATCCTGGTGCTCGGCGCCTTCGGCCGATCGCCCCAGGCCCTCGATGCCCTGGACCGGATCGCCCTTGCCGCGGACCGGCTCTCGGTGCCCACCATCGTCTCGCTCGCGCCGGACTTCCTCGGCGCGGCGCCGGCGGACATCGCGACCATGGACAATCCGCGCGCCTTGCTGGAAGGCCCGGGCTATGCCGCGTGGCGCGGGCTGCGCGGGCGCGATGAGAGCAGCTCCCTCTTTGCCGCCTGGAATGACATCGTCCTGCGCCCCGCCGGCGATGGGGTGCCCACCCTGTGGGGCGAGGCCGGCGTCATCCTCGCCGCGCAGATCCTGCGCAGCCTGGAACGGCAGGGCTGGCCCACGGAGATCACCGGCGCGGAAACCGCCTTGGATGGCCTGGAAATGGTCGAGGTGGACCTGCGCGGCGGCCGCAGGGCGGCCATCCCCCTGCGCGCACCCGTCGAGCTGGGCGTCGCGCGGGAACTCGGCCATGAAGGCATCATCTGCCTCGTCTGCCGCGCGGACCGGGACCAAGCGTGGCTCACGCGCGCGCCGGCGGTTCACGGGCATGGCGCCATGGCCGAGGCCGACCGCAAGATCATGGAGGATTTCAGCAGCCTGCCCTTCCGCTTCGTCTCGCGATGCGTGGAAGACGTGCTGCACAGGAACCGCGCGCTCTTTGCAGGTGCGCGCTCGGACGGCGAGGCCGCGGCGGCCATGGCGCGGCTGCTGGACGATGTGTTGCTGACCACGGGCCAAGGCGCCGCGGCGCACGTCTCGCCCTCTGACACGGACGAGGAGGGGCGGCGTCACTTCGAGGTGTCGGTGCGCCTCGGCCAGTCGGTCATGGGCGGGTTTTCATTCTCGTTCGATATCGCGCTTTAGGGGCGGCGGCCGTTCGGCCGCATCGCTTCCCCTTGCGATCCTTCCTCGTCATGCCCATTGTCTGGCGAATCCCCTTCACCGCCCGAGCGGAGACCCGTCATGACCCAGACCACAGGCCGGCTTTTCGATGAAATGGCGCGGCTGGTGAACGACGCCGCCGGCGTCGCCCAGGGCGTGCGCCGCGAGGCGGAGACCGTGGCGAAGGCGCAGATGGAGCGTTTCCTGCGGGACATGGACCTCGTGAAGCGCGAGGAATTCGAGGTGGTCAAGGACATGGTCGCCGCCGCGCGCCTGGAGAATGAGCGCCTCGCAGCCCGCCTCGCCGAGCTGGAGGCCCGCCTTGGCCCGACCGCTGCCCCGGGCAGCTCCACGCCGGGGCCCGTCTGAGCCGAGGCAGCCGGCTGGAGCACAGCCGGCGTCTCGGAGGCATTGTTCCCCCCGCCGCATTGAATTGCCGTCCAGAACCCTTCATTGTTATCCGGTTACGGTAATATGCTCCGGCCAAAGGCAGGCCTGGACGCCAAGCCTGCGTCTGGCCCGATAGCCCCGCAGCCGAGCAAGCCGGCGATTTCTTTTCCCGCGCGACGGAAGTGGCCTTGGAAACCGTTTCGATCGTCCTGGTGATCCTGCTGGCGGTGGTGGTGAGCAGCGCGCTCGCCCGGGCGCTGCCGATCCCCGTGCCGCTCCCCCTCATCCAGATCGGCCTCGGCGTGATGATCACCGCCGTCGCGGACCTTGGGATCACGCTTAATCCCGACGTCTTCTTCCTGCTGTTCCTGCCCCCGCTCCTCTTCCTCGACGGCTGGCGCATCCCGCGCGACGCCCTGGTGCGCGACATCGGGACCATCTCCGCCCTCGCCATCGGGCTGGTGGTCTTCACGGTGCTCGGGCTTGGCTTCTTCGTCCACTGGATGATCCCGGCCATGCCACTCGCCGTGGCGTTCGCGCTGGCGGCCATCGTGTCGCCCACCGACGCGTTCGCGGTCTCGGCCATCGTCGCGCGCGGCCCCATCCCCGAACGGATCATGCGCATTCTGGAGGGGGAGTCGCTCTTGAACGACGCCTCGGGCCTCGTCTGCATGAGCTTTGCCGTGCTTGCGGTGACCACCGGCGCGTTCTCCCTCGCGGACGCCTTCGGCGATTTCCTGTGGGTCTCGATCGGTGGCGTGATGACCGGCATCTTCGTCACCTGGGCGGCGGCCGTGGCGAAGAATTTCGTCGCCCGCCGGTTCGGCGACGAGCCGGGCACGCAGATCCTGGTCAGCATCCTCATGCCGTTCGCGGCCTATATGCTGGCCGAGCACCTCGGCTGCTCCGGCGTGCTTGGCGCGGTGGCGGCGGGGCTCGCCATGACCACCGTGGAGCATGGCGGCCAGATCGCGCCGGTGAGCCGCATCTCCCGCAAAGTGGTGTGGGACGCCATCCAGTTCACCGCAACGGGCATCATCTTCGTGCTGCTGGGCGAGCAATTGCCCCAGATCGCGATGCGCGCGGCGAGGGTGGTGCTGGAGGCGCATCAGCGGGACGTTGGATGGCTCTTGCTCTATGTCGTCGCCATCACCCTGGCGCTCGCCGTCCTGCGCTTCCTGTGGGTGTGGGTGACACTGCGTTTCACCCTGTCGTGGCGCAAATCGCGGCGGCGCCCCGAAGGTGGGCCGAGCTGGCGGCTGATCGCGGCCATGTCGCTCGCCGGGGTGCGGGGAGCGGTGACGCTCGCGGGCATTCTCACCTTGCCTCTCGTCCTGCCGGACGGCTCGCCCTTCCCTGCGCGCGATCTCGCCATCTTCCTCGCGGCTGGGGTCATCATCGTCTCGCTCGTCGCGGCGAGTTGCGCGCTTCCCTATCTGATGCGTGGCGTCGAGCTGCCGCGGGCGCACCCCCGACGCAAAGAGGAGATCCGGGCGCGGATCGCGGCGGCCGAGGCGGCAATCCTCGCCATCGAGCAAGCGCAGCGCGAGCTCAAGGGCCCCGAGGCCCAGGATCCGCTTTATGCCGAAGTCGGCGCCGACCTGATCCGCCAGTACCAGCGCAGAATCGACGGCCATGCCGGGAGCGGGAAAGAGGCGGAGCGCATCCGTCGCGCCGCCGAGATCGAACGCGAGCTGCACCTTGCCGCGGTGCGTGCCGAGCGCGACTCCCTCTACCAGGCCGCCCGTGCGCACCGCATCAGCGACAACGAGACCCGCCGGCTGGTGCAGGAGGTGGACCTCGTCGAGGCGCGGCTTCTCTCCACCTGAGAGCACGAGGCAGCCGGCCTTCCGGTCGCCTTCGCGGCGCCTTTCAACGGTAGCAATGGCGGGATGACGCAGCCCTGAGTGCCCGCCGCCGAGTACCTAGCCGACAACACAACTGGGGATGATTTCTCCCTGCCTCAATATGTCGTAGCCGCGTCGCGTTGCGCCGCGATATAGTGATTGAGTGGCGATTCGGAGCCGGATCGTCGCGCCAGAGCGCGACGGGGCGCAGCTCGCCATGGCACACCGCTCTTTTGGGGCGGTGGGGCCGCCGGTACGCTGCGTCGCGCAAATCCTGGCTGGCTTTGAGTGCCCTGGTTTGAGTGCCGTAGAGTGCCGCGTTCGACCGTCTCCGCGTCCCTCAAACCGCGAGGTCGAGGCATGTCCTTCATCGACATCGAAGCCGAAGCTCCGGCGAACCCCGTGGATCTCGTGGAGCGGCTCGCTGCCGTCCATGACTGGTCCTTCGAGCGCTCCGACGAAGACGAGATCACCCTTTCGCTCACCAGCCGCTGGACGGACTGCCATGTCTCGTTCCAATGGATGGACGAGATCGAGGCGCTGCATCTCGCCTGTGCCTTCGACTTCAAGGTGCCGGACAACCGGCGGCCCGAAGTGCTGAAGCTGCTCTCGCTCATCAACGAGCAGATGTGGCTCGGCCATTTCGACCTGTGGGCCCAGGAAGGCGTCATCATGTTCCGCCATGCCTTGGTGCTCGCCGGCGGCGCCACCGCCTCGGACCGGCAGTGCGAGGCGATCCTCGACGCCGCCATCGATTCGGTGGAACGCTACTATCCCGCCTTCCAGTTCGTGGTGTGGGCCGGCAAGACCGCCCGCGAAGCCATGGACACGGCGCTTTTCGATACCGTCGGAGAAGCTTAAGAAGGGGCGTCCTCCCAACGCGGGACACCGGCCTCGCCGGCGCCCGCTCATGCAGGCTGTCCCATGCCCGTTGATTCTTTGAAGACCTTGAGCGGCCCCGTCGTGCTCGTCGGGGCCGGCAAGATGGGTGGTGCCATGCTGGAAGGCTGGCTCAAGCTTGGCCTTCCGCCCGAGCACGCGGTGGTGCTCGACCCGAATCTCCGGCCCGAGATCGACGCCGATTTGAAGGCGAAGGGCGCGCGGGCCAATCCCGATTTTGCCGACATCCCCGCCCCCGCCGTCATCGTTCTGGCGGTGAAGCCCCAGGTGGCGCCCGTTGTGCTCGCCACCGTGCGCAGCCTCGTGGCGCAGGGAACCCTGGTCATCTCCATCATGGCCGGGCGCACCCTGGATTTCCTGCATGAGGGCCTGCCCAACGGCACCGCCATCGTGCGCACCATCCCCAACACGCCCGCGGCCATCGGCCAGGGCATCACGGTGGCCGTGCCGAACCACCATGTGGATACGGCCGAGCGGGCGCTCACGGATGCTCTCCTCTCCACCCTCGGCCCGGTGGAATGGGTGGAGGACGAGGCGCTGATCGACGTGGCCACCGCCGTGTCCGGCTCCGGCCCCGCTTATGTGTTCCTTCTCGCCGAAGCGCTCACCGCCGCGGGCACCGCCGCCGGCCTGCCGGCCGCTCTCGCGGAGCGGCTTGCCCGCGCCACGGTCGCGGGCGCCGGCGCGCTTATGGTGCAGTCCGGCACGGATGCGGGAACGCTGCGCGAGAACGTCACCTCGCCCGGCGGCACCACGGCGGCGGCGCTGGCGGTGCTCATGGACCCGGCCCGCGGCTTCGAGCCGCTGATGGTGGAGGCCGTGGAAGCCGCCACCGTCCGCTCCAGGGAATTGGGGCGCTGACCGGCATTTTCCCTTGTGGGCGCGCCCCGGCGCGCCCACCATCAGGCAACAGGAGAAAGCCGGAGAGTTCGCATGGTCTCTGAGACGACCCGCGACGCCTGCCTCAGGGCGTTCCTCGACCTTCTGGGCAAGGGCGCCTTCGAGCGCATCTCGCTCAACGAGATCGCCGCCCATGCGGGCGTGTCCCTCTCGGAGATGCGCGGCGCCTTCGGCTCCACCACCGATCTCCTGGACGCCTTCTTCAAATCCACCGACCGGCAGGTGCTGGCGGAAGGCGGGCCGGACGACGGCGTTGACCTGGAAGAGCCGTCCCATGAGCGGCTGTTCGAAGTGCTGATGCGCCGCATCGATGCGCTGGAGCCGCACCGGGACGCCATCGCGTCCCTCCTGCGCTCCGCCCGGCGCGATGCCTTTCTGGCCTTGCACCTGCTGCGGCTCTCCATCCGCTCCCAGCGCTGGATGCTGGCGGCGGCGGGCATCGACACCACAGGGCTTGCGGGAGACATCCGCGCGCGCGGCCTCGCGGTCATGTTCGGCCGGCTGCTGGATGTCTGGCTGAAGGACGAGGATCCCGGCCTCTCGCGCACCATGGCCCGGCTCGACAAGGACTTGCGGGAAGGGGCAAAGCTCCTCGGTATGCTGGACGATCTTGCCTCCATCGCGTCCTTCGGCCGCCGTCCCCGCCGCATGCGCACCGCCGAGGAATTGCGGGAAGAAATGCCCGCAGACGAACGCCCGCCGCCTGAGGTCCGTTAACCCGCCCTTCTTCTTTGCGGCAGCGGCGTGGCATATCCATGCGGAAGGCGCTGGGCTTCCGCTGCGGCCCAGCCGATTCCGCAAACCGGGCGGTCATACAAATCGGTTAGAAGTCCTTCGCGGGTGCAGCAGCGGCGGTACGAGTCTTGATTTCTTTCCCAATCATCGGCCTTTGCGCCCCTCTCTCGGGAGGCGTGTCGTGACGCAGGCGGGCTCCTTAAGGGGCATCGCCGCGATGATCGGCGCCATGATGATGTTCATCACCAACGACATGCTGATCAAGCTGTCGCTGACGAGCCTGCCCATGGGCGAAGTGCTGACCCTGCGCTCCAGCTTCGCCGTGATCGTGCTGCTGGTGGTGATCGTCGCGTCGGGCGAAGGCCGCGCCACCCTCCTGGCCCTGCGGCCGCGGGTGATGCTGCGCTCCGGGTTCGATGCCTTCACCACCTTCACTTATGTGCTGGCCCTCGGCTTCCTGCCCATCGCCACCACCACCACCATCTATATGGCGGCGCCGCTGATCACGACGGCGCTGGCCGTGCCGCTTCTGGGCGAATCCGTCAGCTTCAAGCGCTGGTGCGCCATTTTCGTCGGCTTCCTGGGCGCCGTGGTCGTAACCCATCCCGATCCCGACACCTTCGCCATCGTGGCGCTGCTGCCGCTGCTGGCTGCCTTCACCGGCTCGCTCAGGGATATCTCCACGCGCGGCATCTCCATGCAGGTGCCGGGCGCGGTGGTGGCGCTCTCCACCGCCTTCCTCCTCACGCTGACCAGCTCCACCTTCGCGGTCTGGGAGAGCTGGACCCTGCCGTCCCTCGCCCCCGCGCTCTACATCGCCGGCTCGGGCGCCGCCTTCGGCATCGGCAACGTGCTCATGGTCTATGCCTTCCGCAACGCGCCGGTGGCGGCCATCTCCCCGCTGCGCTACGTGCTGGTGCCCTGCTCGCTGTTCTACAGCTACTTCATCTTCTCCCATGTGCCGGACATCTGGGGCGCGGTCGGCACGGTGCTGGTGGTGGGCGCTGGCCTCTATTCCATCCAGCAGGAGGCGCGGCGCGGGCACGAGGATGCCAAGCGCCGCAAGGCAGAAGCCGCCATCGCCCCCTCCGGCGCGACGCTGGCCGCCGCCGTCACCCGGTCCCCGCCGCACTCATAACGGGGCAGCAGGCACAATCGGTGGGGATGATGCCGCCCTCCCGGATCGGTCATGCCCGGGCTTGTCCCGGGCATCCACGTCCCTCCGTTCGTCCGCACCTGGCGGAGCCCCGCGTGGATGGCCGGGACAAGCCCGGCCATGACGGTCGTGATGACTGAGAAGCCCTATTCGTAGGCCAGTGCCGCCACCGGATCGAGCCCCGCCGCCTTGCGGGCCGGCAGATATCCGAACACGAGCCCGGTGAGGAAGGCGCAGCCGAAAGCGAGCAGCGGCGGGCCGGCGGTGAAGATCACCAGGCTGCCGAGGCTTTTCAGCAGCAGCGCGGTGCCGAGGCCCAGCGCCACGCCGACCAGCCCGCCCGCGCCGCAGATCACCAGCGCCTCGGTGTTGAACTGGAGCATGATGTTGGAGCGCCGCGCGCCGGTGGCCATGCGGATGCCGATCTCCCGCGTGCGCTCGGTGACGCTCACCAGCATGATGTTCATCACCCCGATGCCGCCCACCAGCAGCGAGATGGCGGCCACCGAGCCGAGAAGGCGCGTCAGCGTGTCCGCCGTGGCGGTGGCGGTCTCCAGGATCGAGGAGGTGTTGCGGATCTGGAAGTCCTCGGCCCGGTGGCGCTGGCGCAGCAGCACCTCGATGGCGGCCTGGGTCTCGTCGATCTTGTCCACGTCCTCCACCGCGACGGTCGCGGCGGTGAGGAAGCGACGGCCGAACACCCGCATGAAGCCGGTGGTGATGGGCATGAGGACGATATCGTCCTGGTCCATGCCGAAGGCGTTGGCGCCGCGCGGGGCCAGAACCCCCGCCACCTCATAGGGCACGTTCTTGATGAGGATGTAGCGCCCCACGGGGCTCCGCCCGTCCGGGAACATGACGCGGGCGACCGTGCGGCCCAGCACCACCACGGGGGCATAGCCCTCCACATCCTGCGCGGTGAACATGGTGCCGTCCGCCAGCGCCCAGTCCCGCGCGGTGGTGTAGCCGGGGCCGGTGCCCTGGATGGAGGTGGCGTAGTCGATATTGCCCACGCGCACCGTGGCGTTGGTGGAACGCTCCGGCGAGACGGCCAGCACGTTCGGCACCTCCTCCGCGATGGCCTGCGCATCCTCGAAGGAAAGCGAGGCGTTCGAGCCGGTGGAGCGGATGCCTGGCGCGCCGGGGCGCACCACGAGGAGGTTCGTGCCCATGGAAGCGATGCGGTCCAGCACGGACTGCTTGCTGCCCTGGCCGATGGCCAGCATGGCGATCACCGCCGCGACGCCGATGATGACGCCCAGCAACGTGAGAACGGTCCGGAACAGGTTCCCCCGCATGGAGCGGAACGCCATCTTCACCGCCTCGCCGAGGTCGGGGAGGAAGTTGTTGCGCACCTTCAATGTCGAGTTCACCGGATGCGCCGGCAGCACCTCGCCGGCGGGGTCGGAGACCTCGTCCGAGATCACCCGCCCGTCCTGCAGGCGCACCACGCGGCGGGCGTGGGCGGCCACTTCCGGATCATGGGTGATGAGGATGATGGTGCGCCCTTCCCGGTTCAGCTCCGCCAGCAGCGCGAGAACCTCGGCGCCGGAATGGCTGTCGAGCGCGCCGGTGGGCTCGTCGGCGAGGATGACCGGCGCCTCGTTCATGAGCGCGCGGGCGATGGAGACGCGCTGCTGCTGGCCGCCTGACAGCTGGGAGGGCTTGTGCTCCCAGCGATCGCCGAGGCCCAGCCGGGCGAGGAGCGCACGGGCGCGGTCCAGCCGCTCCGCCTTGGGGCGCCCGGCATAGATGGCCGGGATCTCCACATTCTCCTCCGCCGTGATGGAGGGGAGAAGATTGTAGCGCTGGAACACGAAGCCGAAGGTGCGGCAGCGCAGGCTTGCCAGCTCGTCGGCGTCAAGATCGGCGACGTCGCGCCCCAGCACCCGGTAGCTGCCCATGCTCGGCCGGTCGAGGCAGCCGATGATGTTCATGAGCGTGGACTTGCCCGAGCCCGACTGGCCCATGATGGCCACATACTCGCCGGGCATGATGGTGATGGAGACATCGTCCAGCGCCCGCACGACGCTGTCGCCGGAAGGGTAGACCTTGCTCACATGGGTGATGTCGAGCAGCGCGCCGGTGCGCGTCTCCGGCGCGGCGGGGCGGACTGCGACCTGTGGATCGGCGATGGTCAAAAGAGCCTCGGCGGCATGGGCGGCCGGTTCGCCTGCTGGGCGGCAGGATCGGCGGAGGTGATGACCTGCTCGCCTTCCTTGAGCCCCTCCGTGATCTGGATCTGGCTGCGGCTGGCGAGCCCGAGCTTCACCTGTCGCACCTCGGGCTTGCCGTCCACCAGCACCCGGACGGTCGCCTCGTTGCGCGCCTCGCGCCGGGCGCCGCGGGCGGCGGGGCGCACGGCGGCCGCCGGCACCAGCAGCGCATCCTTGGCATTGCCCAGCATGAAGAAGACCTGCGCGCTCATGGAGGTCATGAGCAGCCGCTCGGCGTTGGGCACATCGATGAGCACGTTGTAGAGCACCACGTCATTCACCGTGTCGGGCGTCGGCAAGATCTGCACCACCTTGGCGTGGAAGCGCCGGTCCGGCATGCCGAGCGTGGTGAAATAGACCTGCATGCCCACCTTCACCTTGGGGATGTCGGCTTCCGCCACCTGCGCCCACACCTGCATGGTGTCGAGATCGGCGAGCCGCAGCACGATGGGCGCGGTCTGGTTGGCGTTCAGCGTCTGGCCCTCGGTGGCCGAGGTGGAGACCACCACGCCGTCGATGGGCGCGAAGATCTTGGTGTAGCCGAGATTGGCCACGTCGCCGTCGAGCGTGGCCTGGGTCTGCTTGATCTGCGCTTCCAGCGCCTGGATCTTCGCCTCACCGATGCGCACGGTGGCGGCGGCGGCATCCGCCGTGTCCTGGCTGCCGGCCTGACTGGAGAGGAGTCTGCTCGCGCGATTGTCGCGCAGCTTGTCGAGGTCGAGCTGCGCCCTCTGCTGGGCGAGCTGGGCCCTGAGATTGTCGAGCTGCGCCTGGTCGCCCAGAACGCGGGTCTGGTAGACGGTGGGATCGATCTGGGCGAGGAGGTCGCCCTTCTTCACCGTGTCGCCGATCTCCACCGAAATCTTGCGGAGCTGGCCGGACACCTGGGTGCCCACGTCCACATAGGTCTTCGGCTTGATGGTGCCGAGCGCCGTGACGCTCTGCTCCAGGTCGCCCTTCACGACAGGGGCGGTGGCGAACTGGCTCGTGGTGGCGCCGGTGTCGCGGCCATAAAAATAATAGCCCGTGCCGCCCGCGGCGGCGACCAGCAGCACGCCCGCCGCCCACCACGCCCGCCTGCGCGGACGGCGCGCCTTGGGCGGCATCACGACCCCTCCATTGTCCAGCTTCTGTAACATCTCAGCGACCATCCGTGGCCTGTCACCGGCCGTAAGGTCACGATAGCGTGTGAGGGTCCTACCGCTTAGTGAATTCCCTGTAATTTTCGCTACGTCAGGGGTCAGGAGCGCGCGCGAGGGCGATAGGTGCCGGTCACGGGATCCTTCTCCAGCCGCTCGCCGGGGGGCTCCGGTGACGGCGGCCCGCGATGGGGATCGATCATCCCGTTCACGCGCCGGCTTTCCCGCACCAGGAACCGCGCCAGCGCCGCCACGCCGAGTGTACCGAGACCAGCCAGGACAAGAGGTGGCATCATCTCCTCCTATAGGCCATAGCGCGCCCACAAGGCGCGCTCTTCCGTGGACGCCAACAGCCCTTCCGCCAGCCCCGCCCCCTGGAGGGCGGAAATGGTGGCACCGCCCTGGCGCCGCGACCACCAGCTTCCCGTCGAGACCAGGGGCGTGCGCACTTTATCGCCGTAGCGGGCCCGCAGCACGGTGCGCAGGTCCCCGAGATCATCCACAAGGCCGAAGCCGAGCGCCTGGGTGCCCACCCAAAATTCTCCGGAGAACAACAAGTCCTCTTCGCCGGACAGGGTATCCCCGCGGCGCCCCTTCACCAAGGCAGCGAAGGTGGCGTGCACCTCCTTCTGGATCGCCTCCAGGCGCTCCACGTCCTCAGGCCGCTCGGGGCGGAACGGGTCCAGCATCATCTTGCGCGTGCCCGCCGTGTGGACGCGGCGCTCGACGCCGATCTTCTCGATCAGCTTCTCGAAGCCGAAGCCCGCCGAGATGACGCCGATGGAGCCCACCACCGAGGAGGGATCGCACACGATCTCATCGGCCGCGCAGGCGAGCATGTAGCCGCCGGAGGCCGCCACATCCTCCACGAAGGCGAAGACGTGCTTGTCGGTCTCCGCCGCCAGCGCGCGGATGCGCTTGTAGATGAGGTGGGACTGCACCGGCGAGCCGCCGGGCGAATTGATGATGAGCGCCACCGCCGGCGCCTTCTTCACGCCGAACGCCTTCTCCAGCGGCTTGGCGATGGAGGCGAGGGTGAGGCTCTGGCGGAACGGCGTGTTCATGCCGATGGCGCCGGACAGGCGCACCACCGGCACCACGGGCACGTCGCCGCGCCATGCGGCCGGCAGGATACGGTCGAAACCGCGCTTCAGGGACGGCAGGAGATCATCAGGCATGGCTGGCAGATGCGGGGCAATTCGGGAGAATTCAAGGTGGCAGCACATTGGCAGGCCGGCAGGCCCGGCATTTAGTCGCAATTCACCCGAACGGTGAAGCCCTTGGCTTTCTCGGCCAGCACCGACGGCTCCAGCGCGCCGTCGTACGGCGTCGGCGGCCCCTGGACCCCGTTGGCGTCGAGGAAATTAGCGGCGATGGACGACTTGATGGCGAAGTTGACGTTCTGCGCGAGGTCGTTGGTCACGCTCGCAAGCTTCAGGACGTTCAGCTTCGAGACGATCACGCCGATCACATTCCCATTCTGGTCAAGCAGCGGCCCGCCGCTGTTGCCCGGCTGCACCGGAGCAGAGATCTGCAGCATACGGGTATCGTCCCCGAGACCCGCCGAGGCGGTTACGAGTCCGTCGGTGAAGTTCCCGCTCGTGGCGAGGACGCCCGCGAGCGGATAGCCGAAAACATAGACCTTGTGCCCCACGCGCGGGCGCAGCATGAGCGGCGGCACGTCAGCGGGCCTTGCGGCGGTTTGGAGCAAGGCAAGGTCATTGGTCGCATCGTCGGCGACCAGCGTGGCTGGGATGGGCGCCGAAAGAGGACGCACAATCTGCAAACGCCGGCAGCCTTCAACCACATGATGATTGGTGAGCACGTGCCCCTGGGTGGAGACGAAGAAGCCGGTGCCCGAACCACCACCCTCGTCCTTCTTCGGCGGGCTGGTGCGGGCCGACTTGCTGCTGGGTGCGGTCCTGGCCTCCCGATACGCCACTTGGCATCCGACGGTGGACCTGATGGCGGCTTTGGAGCCCTCAAGGGAAAGCCGGGCAATGGATTTCGTGCTCATGCGCACATCCAGGGCCCCGCTATTGGCGAGGTCCACCACGAACTCATCCTTGAGATTGCCGGCGAAAAGCCCCTTTTCCCCTTTGCGCACAATGGCGGTGAACTGGCCGCGCCAGAGACCTTCGCCCTGCGCCGAAATACTCAGCTCGTAGCGTTTCCCCGGCTCCAGGGCGCCCCATTTCGGATTGGTCACGGCGAAATAAGCGTCGTCGCCTTTGCCGCCGAAGCCTACCCAGATGGTGGTCTGGTCTCGATAGGTGGCGGCGGCGAGGCACCCGCCCATCCCCTCGCTGAAGCCGATGGACCAGCCCTCCACCTTGTCGATCAGCTTGTCGACGACCAGGGCCGGAGGCGCGGCTTCCGCGCGCGGAATTCCTGCGACAGCAAGGATGAAGACGGCGACCACCATCCAGGCGCGGCGCAGGAAAAGGCGGATGCGGCCCATGGCGTCAGCGGGCGTTGACGGTGACGGCCTCGCTCGCGCCTCCCGAGGGCGCGCCACCGAAGGGATCAGCCGACATGTCCAGCGCCGCGATCTCCGTGGCGGCGGGGAGCGCCTGGGCCATCGCCGTCACGCCGCTCGCCGCCTTCGGCTTGGAGGACGCCTGCCTCTTGGGCGGCGGGGCGGGCTGCTGGGCGGCGGACGCTGCGGCGATGCCCCCCAGGATAACGGCTCCCAAGGCGGCGCCGGCGATGACGCCGAGGGCGCGCCGGGGCGGCCCGGCATTTGCCATGCCTGCGGAAACCGTGGTCGCCACGAGAGCTGCGGCAACCGACATGGCGGTGCCGCGCATTCCCCAACCCGTTCGCATATCCAGCTCCCGGTTCGCGCCATATGGCGGAACCCGCCCCTCGGCGGGCCCCTCGCCAGCTACCCCTTGGTTAACAGGATGCGAACAGAGGTTGTGAAAAGCAAGGCTACAGCCGGACAAATTTTCAAACGCAGTGCCTACCGCCCGGAGCTAGGCGTGTGGGAAACGAGCTGGAGAAGCAGGGATCACCGGGGGAAATCGCACTCCACCCGCACCGTGAACTCCTTCGCCCGCTCCGCGACCGCCGCCGGGTCGAGGGCGGCGGTGAGCACCTTGGCCACCGGCTCGACGCCGTTCGCCTCGAGAAACGTCGCTGCGGCGGAGGCCTTGATGGCGAAATTGGCGTTCTGGGGCGCGGGCTTTTCCGAGGGCTTTTCGGACGGCGTTTCGCCGCCCAGCGGCCCCAGCGTGCTGGCCACCACGCCGAGGACATTTCCGTTCTGGTCGATCACCGGCCCGCCGCTATTGCCGGGCTGGATGGGCGCGGAGATCTGAAGCCGGCTCGTGTCGTCGCCGATACCGGTCATGGCGCTGACGCCGCCGCTGGTGAAATTGCCGGCGGACGACAGGATCGGGGTCAGCGGAAAGCCGTAGACGAACACGCCCTGGCCGATCCGCGCCCGCGTCACCAGCGCGGGAAGCTCCCGGGTGCGCAGCGAGGTCTGGAGCAGCGCAAGGTCGTTGGTCGCATCGTCCGCCACGAGGCGGGCCGGAACCGGGGCCGATCCCGGCCGCCGCACCTCGAGCACCTTGCAGCCGTCCACCACATGATGGTTGGTGAGGATGTGGCCGCCCCAGGAGACGAAGAAGCCGGTGCCGTTGCTCGCCCCCTTCGGCTTGCCCTCCGCCTGGACTTCGGCGAGCAGCTGGGCAAAGCGGGACTGGCACTTGATCACATGGGCGATGGCCGATGGCGACGCGGTCAGGGGCAATTGCGCGATGGCGCGGTTGTCGAGCTGGAACTCGATCGACTCGGCGCGGGCGAAGCTGCCCATCATCTCGTCCTTGAGATCGGAGATGAGGAAGCCCTTTTCGTCATTTCCCCGCTCGACCACCATGGCCTTGCCGCGCCATCCGGCCTGTCCCGGGGTGCTCACCTTCATGTCGTAGAGCTGGCCCGTCTGGAGCTGGTTCCACACCGGGTTGGTGACCACCAGGAAGCCCCGCTCCTGCTTGCCGCCGAGCCCGAGCCAGAGGGTCGTGTCATTGTCGAAGGTGGCGCCGGCGAAGCATCCGCCCAGCGAGGCGCTGATGCCGATCTTCCAGCCGTCCGCTTCCAGGAGGACCCCGTCCACGGTCAGCGCCGGCGCGGTCGACTTTGCCGGCGGGGCCGCATGTGCCGCAGCAAGCCCGGCGGCGACGAATGCCAGCGTGAGCCCCACCCGGCGCGAAACCGCCTTGAACATCCGGTTCGAGATAAGTGCCATGCGTCTTCCCCCGCATCAGACCATCAGCACGACGCCTCAAGCGCCCCTGACACGACTGATGCCGACCCAGGCAAGCAATGGCAAGCGCTGGCTTGCCGCATCCTGCTAAAAACACACGCCTTTTGTCATGACGAGTGATACTTAATCTTTCATATTCTTTGAATAAAACCTCGGCGCGAGGACAAGGGAGAAGACCATGGATCCGATTTCCAGGCGCAGCGTGCTGGCGGCGGGTGCCGCGGGAACCCTGGTCGCGGCAAGCGCGGTGGCGCAGGCGGCGAGCTACGGCAATCCCAACGAGCCGCCCCAGGGCGCCGTCAACACCACGGGCAATCCGTCCAGCGCCACCGATCCCGGCCCGCAGAATCCGGCTCTCGCCTCCCAGTTCCCCGGCGCCTTCTCCCCGCCGGCCACCGATGTGGGCTCCATGCCCATGTTTTGGGCCTCCTTCAACAACGCCCCGCGCCGCATCCAGGACGGCGGCTGGGCACGGCAGGTGACGCAGGCCGACTTCGCCATCGCCACCGAGATTTCCGGCGTCAACATGCGCCTCACCCGCGGCGGCATCCGCGAGCTGCACTGGCACCAGGCGGCGGAGTGGGCCTATGTCACGCGCGGCGCCGTGCGCGTCACCACCATCGATCTGGCCGGCCGGGCCAATGTGGAGGATATCGGCGAAGGCGGCCTCTGGTATTTCCCCGCCGGCCTGCCCCATTCGCTCCAGGGCATCGGCGAGGACGGCGCCGAATTCATCCTGTGCTTCGACAACGGGATGGCCTCCGAATACAACACGCTGCTCATCAATGAGTGGTTCACCCACACGCCGCCGGAAGTTCTGGGGCTGAATTTCGGCGTGCCGCCCGAGACGTTCGCCAAGATCCCGCTGCACGACCTCTACATCTTCCAGGGCGCCATGCCCGGGCCTTTGGCGGAAGACCAGGCACAGGCCGCAGGATCGCTGGGCAAGATGGAGACGTCCTCCGTCTTCGCCCTCTCCAGCATGGCGCCGGTGAAGAAGACCAAGGGCGGCGAGGTCCGCATTGCCGACAGCAGCAACTTCAAGGCCGCCACCACCATCGCCGCCGCTCTCGTCACCGTGCATCCCGGCGGGATGCGGGAGATGCACTGGCATCCCAATGCGGACGAGTGGCAGTATTACATCGCCGGGCAGGCTTCCATGACGGTGTTCAACACCGGGCCGAAGGCGGTGACGCAGGATTTCCGGCCCGGCGACATCGGCTATGTCCAGAAGTCCCTCGGCCATTTCATCCGCAACACCGGCAATACCGACCTCGTCTTCCTGGAGGTGTTCCGGGCGCCGCAATTCCAGAACGTGTCGCTCTCGCAATGGCTCGCCCATACCCCGCGGGCCATGGTGGCGCAGCACCTCAATATCGATCCGGCGGTGATCGGCCGGTTCCCCGGCGACGCGCCGGCGGTGGTGCCGGTCTAGAGCCAAACCCGCCTGATCGGTCTCGCTTCGCGATCCCGATCAGGCGGGAAATTTGCCTTGATCCAAGATGTTAGGCCGCCCGGCTTGAGTGGGACGGTACGCTGGTCTAGGAGAGATTCACGGAGCGTCCTGATTGTCGCTCCCACGCGGGGGCGGCATGGCAATCGATCAAGCCGGCAATATTGCCTTTTGGGTCTCGGTCAATGGAAGCGCCTCCGGTGACGGGACGCAGCAGAACCCGTTCAGCTCCATCGAACAGGCCCAGGCGGCTGTCCGGGCAGTCCTGCAATCCCCTGCCCCGCTCACCACGGACATCGTCGTCAACATCGGCGGCGGCACCTATCAGCTCTCCCAGGCGCTGACCTTCGGCGCCGAGGATTCCGGGCGGGACGGGCATGTCGTGCATTACAGGGCGGTTCCCGGCGAAACCCCGGTGATCTCCGGCGGCCAGGCCCTCACCGGCTGGTCGGCCGTCGCCAATCCCGGCCTCTCGCTCGCCCCCGGTGCCCAGCTCTGGGAAACCAGCGTCGATCCATCGCTGGACAGCCGCCAGCTTTATATCGACGGCGAGCGCGCCACCCGCGCGGAGACCAACACCGAGTCGACCTATCCCCTCGGCTTCCGCCCGACCTATCACGAAATACCCGGCGTCTCGGGCATCGAATATGTCATCGATCCCACCAATGGCGCGAACTGGCAGAACCCGACCACCTGGACGAACGTCACGGATATCGAGGCCGTGGTCTACGACCAGTGGAAGATGATCTCGGTGCCCCTCAAGGGCGTGCTCGCGCCGTCCGCCGCCATTCCGTCCGTCGACCCGGTGAATGCGCCGACCGTGGGGCTGATCGACCTGCTCGATCCGGCCTGGACCAATGCCAACCTCGTCCGCGGCCTGCCCACGGGATCGGTGACGTCGGACACGAGCCTCATCCAGCTCGACGGCACCCTGGCCGCGCCGAACATCCAGCCGGGCATGGTGGTGACCGCCATCGGCAGCGGCCCCGACGTGGTGCTGGGGACGGTCACCAGCGTCGATCTCGCCACGAACCAGATCCGGATCGACCTCCCCCTGCTGGCGGCCGACACCAAGGTCACGCTGAGCATCATCGACCCCGTGACGCACGAGCAGGTGCTGGGCCAGCCCAACGAATGGAGCTTCTGGCGCGTCACCAAGTTCGTCAACGCCTACCAGTTCATGGACCAGCCCGACGAATGGTACTTCGACCGCGCGACGGGAAAGCTCTATCTGGTGACCCAGGCGGGCGACAACCCGAACGCCCACGACATTCAGTTGCCCGTGCTGGAGAAGCTGATCGACGGCGACGGTGCCTCCAACCTCTCTTTCGAGGGCCTGTCCTTCAAATACGCCACCTGGCTCGATCCCAACCGGGTGGACGTCGACCCCGTCACCGGGCTGACCGCCGACGGCTATGTGTCAGACCAGGCGGGCTTCCACCTGACCGGCGACGGCCATGAGGTGAACCAGATCGGGCACTTCCAGGAGGTCACCCGCACCCCGGGCAACATCTCCTTCAAGGACGGCAAGGGCATCAGCTTCATCGGCAATAGCTTCAGCCATCTCGGCGGCGCTGCTCTCGACTTTTCCGGCGGCGCCCAGAACAATAGCGTCTCCTATAACACCTTCCAGGACATCTCCTCGGCGGCCGTGCAGGTGGGCGGCGTCAATGCGGAGGATGCGCGGCCCGGGTCGGATGCGGGCATCACCCGCAACAACCGCATCAACGGCAACGTCATCGAGCATACGGGCGTCGAATTCATCGACGCACCGGCCATCTTCCTCGGCTATTCCCAGAACGGCGTTATCGAGAACAATTTCATCTCCGACACGTCTTGGGCGGGCATCTCCGTGGGCTGGGGCTGGGGGCTGCGGGACCAGTGGACCGTGTACGATCCCGTCACCGGCACCTTCGTGGAGATGGGCAGCTTCCCCGGCCTCGACGGCGCGCTTCCCGGCATGTGGGGCTTCAACACCACCCCGACCATCATGGGCGGCAACCAGGTCGTCGGGAACACGATCACACGCTTCCTGCAGAAGGCGTGGGACGGCGGCGCCGTCTACACCACCGGCTTCCAGGACGGAAACCCGTTCGATCTTGGCCTGAACGGAACGCTGATCGCCTACAACTATGCCTATGGCAAGACGCCGAACATGGGCGGCAACGTCTTCTATACGGATGGCGGCAGCCGGTTCCTGGAACTCGCCCACAACATCTCCTTCGGAAATGCCGTGGGCAATGTGAACTTCGGCCCACTGTTCGACCCCAACGACAAGCTGAACCTCAACAATCCCTTCAAGATTTTCCCCGAACTGAATATCCTGAAATACGGCAGCGACATCGGTGGCTGCGTGACATTCGGCGACATCCTCTATGCCGAGAACCGTTGGGAGAATTGGTGGCTCGCCAACGTCTTCAGCGAGAACCCGTCCTACTTCCCGTTCAACCCGCTTTACTACAATCCCGGCCAGCACGGCACCACGTTCGACCCCTTCCAGGACCTCTACCCCCTCCCCGGCGCCCCCTTCCCCACCAATCTGGAATTCCTCTTCAACATCCAGGTGAGCGGCTGGTGGGGCGCGCCCATGCCGGAAGTGTCGGTGAACGACGTGCTGGCCTTCGTGCGCGACACCGCCATGTCCGTGGTGCGCGCCGACGACAAGGGCGGGCTTGTGACCTTTGGCCTTCAGTCGCTGGATGACGGGCATGTGGTCCAGCTCATGGAGAACGGCCTGTCCCGCAGCGCGGGCGCGCTGACCTATGACGGCGTCACGCACGCCTCCTGGCTTCTGTCAGAAGGCCAGAGCTTCGGCAGCGCCATCTCCGTGCCGGACCATGTGGACGCCGGCGTCTGGCTGCCCGTCGCCCTCGTGGACGGGCAGATGCTCGCCCTCACGTCCCTTCAGGCCAAGGGCAACAGCGCGCTGGCCACGTTCGAGGGCGGCTACCAGAGCAACTTCACCCTGGGCGGCAGCCGCTCGATCCCCAACGGCGCGGTGGCAGACCAGCCCGTCGTGGTGGTGGAGCGCCTCGCCGCCCAGAATAACGGCCTCGCCTTCTACGAAGCCGACCAGAGCACCGGGCGCATCATCGTCGACGGGCACGCGCTCATGCCGGGGGATCCCGGCTATCTCGACGGCGCGCTCGCTCTTGCACGCGCGGCGAACCTCGTCGTGGATGCCGCGCAATTGCCGGCCTTCGGCGAGCAAATGGTGCTCGACCATCTGCCGCTCAACGCCGCCCGCAATTACGGGCTGCTCCTGCTGGTGGACAATGATCCCGCCACCGTCTTCTCCTCCTATGCGGCGGCCAATGCCGGCGGCGCGGTGCAGGTGGTGGCGCTGGGTGATGCGGAGCACGGCACCACGTTCGGCATCGAGGACCTCTCGATCATGGGCGGCCAATCCGACCGCGACTATAACGACCTCATCGTCACCCTCGCCTTCTCCGCCAACGACGTGCACGGGGCGGATTGGTGGGGTTGAAGAAGGGCGGCGTCAGGCGCGCCTGAGCGGACCAGCCTAAGACGGGAGTGGCAACGGCTCGAGGCCGCGCAGCACGGCGGCTGCGACATCGGTCGGCATGCCGTCTGCATTGGCGAGGATGAAGGATGGCAAGATGGCCGGCGGCGTGCGCCGGCCCTTCACGGCGCGCACCATGAGGCGCACCGCCGGGGCGCCGGGGCGGGGGTGGACGGGCATCAGCTCCGCCGCGCCGAACCGCCCCTCCAATGTCGCCAGCAGAGGCGCAAGTTCCGTGGGCCGCAGGATCATGGCGAGCCGGCCGCCCGGAGTGAGGCAGCGATAGGCGGCGGTGGCCCAATCCTCCAGCGTGCCGGCGTCCGCCATATGCGCCAGCGCGCGGCCCGCATCGGGCGAGGTGCGGTGGGCGCTCTCCATGTTGAACGGCGGATTGGCGAGGACGAGGTCCGCCCCATCTGCCTCCGGCACCGGTGGGCCGCCCGGCTTGCCCAGGCTGCGCACATCGGCGCACACCACCCGGCAGCGCCCGGCGAGCCCATTGCTTGCGACGTTCTCCTCCGCAAGTCGAGCCAGCGCCGGGTCGATCTCCACCAGAATGCCCTTGGCCCCCGGCAGGCGCACCAGCGCCGCAAGCCCAGCGCCGCCGACGCCCGCGCCGAAATCCGCTATGAGATAAGTGTCTCGCGGAGCAGTGGCGGCCAGAAGCACGGCATCATGGCCGATCCGGTGCCCCTTCGCCGGCTGAATCAGCGTGAGACGACCGTCCAATATGGCATCGCGGGTGGTTGGAAAGTCAGGCGCCGTCATAAAGAACGTCGCCGAGGCCGGCGTCCTTCAGGAGCAGCCGGGCGCGCGGCAGGTCCTCGTCGAGCACCAGGATGCGGCGTGGCAGGATCCCGATGGAGCCTTCCAGCGCGCTCACATGGGCGTCCGCCACCAGATGGCCGATCTCCGCCGCGCCGAACAAGGCCTCCACCGCCGAGATCAGCACCATGTCGTTGGTCCGCACCACTTCGCGCATGGGCGCTCCCTTTGGGTAGGGCTGCTTGGCGGCTCCCGTTAGGTCTGATTGCCACGCCTCGGCTCAAATCGCGCCAGCCGGCTTGCACGGGACCCATCCGCATCCCTATGGTGCGCCCGCGTGATTGACAAGCGGGAGCCTTCCTTGGCCGTCGTCCTTCCGTTCGAGCCCAACGAGCCCTCCCTCGACGCCCTCATCAGCCTCGTGAAGGGGGACATGGAGCGCGTGAACGCGACCATCCTCGCGCGCACGGGCTCCGACGTGGCCATGATCCCGGAGGTGGCGAACCACCTTATTTCCGGCGGCGGCAAGCGCCTGCGGCCCATGCTGACCCTCGCTTGCGCGTCCCTCAGCGGCTATCGCGGCGACGGCCATGTGAAGCTCGCGGCCTCCGTTGAATTCATGCACACCGCGACCCTGCTCCATGACGATGTGGTGGACGAGAGCGACATGCGGCGCGGCAAGCCCGCAGCGCGCAAGCTCTGGGGCAACGAGGCGAGCGTGCTGGTGGGCGATTTCCTGCTGGGCCAAGCCTTCAAGATGATGGTGGAGGTGGGCTCCCTCCAGTGCCTCGACATCCTCTCCAACGCTGCCTGCGTCATCGCCGAGGGCGAGGTGATGCAGCTCGCCGCCGCCAAGAACACCGAGACCTCCGAGGACGACTATCTGGCGGTGATCCGCGGCAAGACGGCCGAGCTGTTCGCCGCCGCCTGCGAAGTGGGCGCCGTGCTCGGCCAGAAGCCCAAGGGCGAACAGGGCGCGTGCCGCAGCTACGGCATGAATCTCGGCATCGCCTTCCAGTTGGTGGATGACGCGCTGGACTATGGCGGCAGCCAGGCCAAGCTCGGCAAGAATGTGGGCGACGATTTCCGCGAGGGGAAGATTACCCTTCCCGTGGTGCTGGCCTTCCGCCGGGGCGATGCGGAGGAGCGCGCCTTCTGGAAGCGCTGCCTGGAAGGCGGTGAAGGCAGCGATGCGGACCTCGCCCACGCCATCGGCCTTCTCACCAAGCATCGCGCGCTGGTGGACACCATCGAGCGTGCCCGTCATTACGGCGCCATCGCCAAGGACGCCCTCGCCCTGTTCCAGCCGGGCGGCGCGAAGGATGCGCTCATGGAAGCCGTCGACTTCTGCATCGCCCGCGCGCACTGAGGCGGGCACGGCCCTATGTGAGCCGTCATGCCCGGGCTTGACCCGGGCATCTCCTCCAGGACCGACGCAGCAGACCTCCCAAGAGATCTACGGATCAAGTCCGGGGAAGACGACATGAGCGAGAGGAAATCTACCCCCGCGGCCCGAACACGATGATGGCCGCGCCCACGAGGCATAAAGCGGTGCCGCCGGCGTCCCAGCGGTCGGGGCGCACGCCTTCCACGCCCCACATCCAGGCGAGCGAGGCGAGGATATAAATGCCGCCATAAGCCGCAAAAGCCCGCCCGGCCGCCGCCGCGTCCACGAAAGTCAGCGCGCCGGCGAACACGATAAGGCTGGAGACACCCGGCAGCAGCCAGAGCGGCGAGCCTCCGGAGCGCACCACGTGCCAGAAGGCGAAGCAGCCGGCGATCTCGGTCAAAGCGGCGATGATATAGGCAGCAATGGTCATCGAAGCACCGTGGAGCGGACCCACCAGGAGGGACGTTGCGCGGCGATGTGCCGGGACAGGCGCGCCGCCGCGCGGCAATCGTCGGTGAGGGCGAACACCGTGGCGCCGGAGCCGGACATGCGCACGAGGCGCGCCTCGGGCTCGGCTCCGAGCAGCGCCTTCGCCTCCGAAATGGCCGGCGCCAGCGCTTCAGCCGGTAGCTCCAGGTCATTGGAAAGCGCCGCGAGCATGGACAGGAGCAGGCCGCGCTCCGCCGGCAGTGCACGGGGATGCTCCGGCCCCTCCAGCGCCGCGCCCGGCTGTAGGCCGAGGCCCTTGAACACTGGCGCCGTGGGCACCGCCGCCCCGCAATTCACCAGCACCGCGAAGAGGGATGGCAGCGCCAGCGGCGGCGAGAGGCGGTCGCCCACCCCACCCATGAAGCGGGCGCGCGGATCAAGGCACACGGGCACGTCGGAGCCGGTGGAGCGGGCCGCCTCCATGAGCGCGGGATGATCCGGCGCGATCCCGTTCAGCTCCGCCAAGAGGCGCAGCGCCGCCGCCGCATCCGAGGAGCCGCCGCCGAGGCCCGCCGCCACCGGCAGGCGCTTCACGAGATGGAACGCCCCGGCCCTGAGGCCAGGCACGCGCTCCATCAGCGCCCGCGCGGCCTTGAGCACCAGATTGTCCTGCGACGGGCCGGCGGCCTGCGCCCGCTCCCCGGAAACCTCCACGCCGAGCGGTAAGTCGGGAAGCAGCGTCAGCAGGTCCGCGGCCCCGGCAAAGGCCACGAAGCTCGCGAGATCGTGAAACCCGTCCGCGCGCCGCCGCAGCACGCGCAACGTCAGATTGACCTTTGCCGGCGCACGGGCCACAAGCTTTTGCATGAGCGCGGCTTATGGCCCGATCGGCGGCGCGCGGCAAGCGGCAGCAGGGCCTTTGCGCCGGGTAAGCTTGCGGCGCAGGGGGAAAGCGGCCATCCTCCCGCCATGTATCGCGTTTGTAAGTGCCGCGTTTTTACTGCCGTGAGAGGCTGATCAGCCGTGACGGGACCGTTCTGCATTTCCGTCAGGGATGAGATCTCTCTAAGCCCAAAGCTAGGGGCGATCCGCCTCTCCGGTGGGAGCAGGGGCGCTGCCACCGGACAGACCGCGCCCTAGCATCGCCCTTCAGGATTCCCGCACGGTGAAGATGTTCCTCTCTCGCTCACCATTGGCCCTCGCGGCTGCTTTCAGCGCGGCCCTCACCGTGGCGGTGCCCCAGGCCGCCCGCGCGGACTATCCGCCCATCACCGACCCCACGGTCGCCGGCAGCTACCTTGCCGCGCGCCTCGCCGGCTCCGAGCGGGACACGGACGCGGCGGTCGCCTATCTGCGCGCGCTGCTGAAGATGGACCCGCGCAACGAAGAGGTGATGGAGCGCGCCTTCTTCGCCATGCTGGTGGACGGGGACGTGGACGATTCCGTCCCACTCGCCGAGCGCATGGTGAAGCTCGACCGCTCGCATCGCATCGCGCGCCTCGTGCTCGCCACCCGCGCCATCAAGAAGGGCGACTATCAGCGCGCCCGCACCAATCTCTCGCTGTCCGTCCGCGGCCCCATCGGCGACCTCACCGCCACCCTGCTGGCCGCCTGGACCATGCTGGGCTCCGGCAATGCCAAGGCCGGCGTCGACATGATCGACCGCCTCCAGGGGCCGGACTGGTACGCCGCCTTCAAGGACCTGAATGCGGGGCTCATCCTCGATGCCGCCGGCATGAAGAAGGAGGCCGGCAAGCGGCTCGAAGCGGCCATGAAGTTCGACCCGTCCGCCGTGCGCTCGGTGGATGCCTATGGCCGCTGGGCCTCGCGCAATGCCGGGGCGGCCACCGCGATCGAAGCCTATCAGGGCTTCGAGAAGCTGCTGCCGCGCCATCCCCTGATCCAGGCGGCTGTGGCTGACATCAAGGAGGGCAAGCAGCTGCCCCCGCTGGTGAAGACCCCGCAGGAAGGCGCCGCCGAGGTGCTCTACGGGCTCGGCGCCGCGCTCGCGCGCCAGGGCGGCGAGGATCTCGCGCTCGTCTATCTCCAGCTCGCTCTGTGGCTCTATCCCGACCACCCGCTGGCGGGGCTGACCCTGGCCGATCTCTACGAACAGCTGAAGCAGCCGGACAAGGCGATCCAAGTCTATCAGAAGGTGCCCGAGGCCTCGCCGCTGAAGCGCAATGCGGAGGTGCAACTCGCCATCAATCTCGATGCCAACGAGAAGTTCGATGACGCGCGCAAGCACCTGCAGGCGCTGATCAAGACGGACCCGAAGGACCTCGACGCCATCGTGGCGCTGGCCGGCATCGAGCGCGGGCGGAAGATGTTCGCCGACTGCGTCTCCACCTATGACAAGGCCATCGCGCTGGTGCCGAACCCCCAGCGCAACAGCTGGACCCTGTTCTACTTCCGCGGCATCTGCAACGAGCGCAGCAAGAACTGGGCTGCTGCCGAGGCGGACCTGAAGAAGGCGCTGGAGCTGTTCCCCGACCAGCCCCATGTCCTCAACTATCTCGGCTATAGCTGGGTGGACCAGGGCGTGAACCTCGACCAGGGCCTGGACATGATCCGCAAGGCGGTCGCCCTGCGCCCGGACGACGGCTACATCGTCGACAGCCTCGGCTGGGCCTATTTCCGGCTCGGCCGCTACGAGGATGCGGTGAACGAGCTGGAGCGGGCGGTGGAGCTGAAGCCGCAGGACCCGGTGATCAACGACCATCTGGGCGATGCGTACTGGAAGGTGGGGCGCAAGCTGGAAGCCACGTTCCAGTGGAACCACGCCCGGGATCTGAAGCCCGAGCCCGAGGACATGGCGAAGATCGCCAAGAAGCTTCAGGACGGCCTCGATGCGGCGGAAACGGAGCCGCCGGTCAAGAAGGCCGAGCAGCAGAACGGCGGCTGAGGACTATCCGTCTCGCCAGAAACACGAATGCCCGGGCTTGGCCCGGGCATTTGCTTTTTGGGTCCACTCTCGGGGCCGTGCCGGGGGCTTTCATTGCCCCCGGATCTCGTTCGCCGCGCGGGAGAGTATCTCCACGATCCGAAGCTCGGCGCTGCGATCGCCTTCGAAGCGATCCTTGGCGGCGTCGCGCAGGTCTTCCATCGCCGCAGTGATGAGGCGCGGGAGGTCGGAGGGGCCATGGCCGCCCTCTTCCGATCCGCCCATCCAGCGGCGGAACTTGCTCATCTTGAGGCCGATCTCCGACAGCCGCCCCACCAGCGCATCCGCAAGATCGCGGTTGGCGTCGAGATGGGCCTTGCCCTCGGGGGTGATGGCATAGCGCTTCTTGGCGCCGTCTGCCTCGGCGGTCACATAGCCCGCCTCTTCCAGATAGGTGAGCGTGGGATAGACCACGCCGGGGCTCGGCGAATACCAGCCGCCGGTCTTCTCCTCGATGAGCTTGATGATCTCGTAGCCGTGGCGCGGCTGCTCGGCGATGAGCGAGAGCGCGAGCAGCTTGAGGTCGCCCTGGGCCAGCATGCGACCGAGGCGGAACATGTCGCCGCCGCCGCGTCCCCGGCCGCCACGACCGCCGCCCCCGCCCCAATGACCGCCTTCGCCATGGCGCCCGGCGCCAAAGCGTTCCTCGCCGAATCGCTCTTGGTCGAAGCGCTCCCGGCCCCTGTGATGATGCCTGCATCCAAACATGTGATTTTCTCCTAAGCGATATATCGAAAGATACTCGCACGGAAGTTATATCGCTAGATACACGCAGAATGCAAGAGGGTGTTACGGCAGGCGCCCCGTCCCTTCCCGCGGTGAGGAAACACGGCATTATCTCCCCCTTCATGTTTCCGGCGGAATGAATGGGGAGAGTGCCCATTCATTCCGGGAGCCGCCTATGGCCATGACGGACGAGGACAAGGCCCGCCGCGCCCTCGGCGCGCTGCTGTCCGTCTGCGCGGGCGATGTGGCGGAAGCGGTGGAAGGCTGGCTGGCGCGCCTGTCCCATGAGCGCCGGCTCTCGCCCAAGACCCGCGAGGCCTATGCCCGCGACCTCACGCAGGTGCTGCGCATCCTTGCCGATCATCTCGGCGGGCGGCCGGGCCTCACGCAGCTGGCAGCGCTTGCCCCCTCGGATGTGCGCGCCGTGCTCGCCGCCCGGCGCGCCGATGGCGCGGCCGCGCGCAGCCTCGTGCGGCTGCTGGCCGCCGCCCGCTCCTTCGCGCGCCATTTGGAGCGGGAAGGCCTTGGCCGCGTCGGGCCGCTGTCGGCGGTGCGTGCTCCCAAGGTGGCGAAAGGGCTTCCCAAGCCCGTCACCGTCCAGGCGGCCCTCGCTCTCTCGGACCCCGAGACGCGGGCCGGAGAGGCGCGGGAACCCTGGGTCCTCGCCCGCGACGCGGCGGTGCTCGCTTTGCTCTACGGCGCCGGGCTCCGCATCTCGGAAGCGTTGGGACTGAAGGCGAACCAGGCGCCCAAAGGGGGCGCGGAAGGCCAGGTCACCGTGCTCGGCAAGGGCAACAAGACGCGCATGGTGCCGCTCATCGCGCCGGTCTCACGGGCCGTCGCGGACTATGTGTCCCTGTGTCCCTTTGCGCTTGCGCCGGACACGCCGCTGTTCCGGGGCGCCAGGGGCGGGCCGCTTTCGCCCCGCATCGTCCAGCTTGCGGTGGAGCGCATGCGCGGCGCCCTCGGCCTGCCCGACAGCGCCACGCCCCACGCGCTGCGCCATTCCTTCGCCACCCACCTGCTGGCGCAGGGCGGGGAGTTGCGGGCGATCCAGGAACTGCTCGGCCACGCCTCGCTCTCCACGACGCAGATCTATACTGCGCTTGATGATTCAGCCCTGATGCGGGCCTACCGGGCAGCGCATCCCCGCGCTTAAGGCCGCGAGAAGATCTTCCGCCTCAGCGCCGTGATGCGGTTCATGAGCCCTCCGCCGCCGGAGATGCGGTGCATCAGCTCCACCACCCGCGCCTTGAACGGGGCCACTTCCGCATCCGCCCACGCCTTCAGGCGCAGGAGGAAATCCACTATCCGCGCGAACCATGGGATGGAACGCAGCTGCGGCTCGCAGGCGCCGTAGAGAAAGGCCATCAGCCCCACGCCCAGCAGCTTCTCCACCACGAGGCACGCGACGCCGACGCTCCAATGGTGGTGGGCGAAGGCCCAGAGCGCCACGCCGTTCAGCGGCTCCACCAGCAGCAGAGGGATGAGGAACAGGATCAGCGCCGCATAGGCCGGCAGACGCTCCGCCCAGGCAGCGACGGCATGCTTCAGCCGGGCGAAGGGGATGATCTCCAGGCAGCGCTGCACCACCGGCCCGAGATGGCGCCACAGCCACGCCTCCACCAGGAACAGCACGGCGAGGACGAAAAGGAGCGGCCGTGCCCAGGCGGGCATGGGGCGACGGGAGGAGCGGATGGGCATCGCCTTCAATCTACGGGCTTTTCTCCAGCCGGCAACGACACACCGCGACCGTGGCGCGAATGCGGAGCAATCCGCCCCCCGCCTGTCCCAGCGGCAGACACACGGTCTCGGCGGCGTTCAACAGGTCGTGAGAAGCGGGGGCGCTGCCTCACCTTACGGCAGCATGCTGCCGGAACGGGCTTGGCGCTGCGGGAAACAGGCGTAGGCTTTCAGGGTCAAGCAAATGGAGTGGCACATATGAAGCGCCTGACCTTCGCCTTCTGCATGCTCTCGGTCTTCGCCGCCACGGCTCCCGCTTTTGCGGGCGACTGCCCCGGTTTGGCCTCGACCTCCACCACCAGCACGACAACCACCGCGTCCACGACCACCGACCAGAAGGGCGGCTGAGCGTTCCGACGCTGGAAACGCGAACGGCGCGGCCTGCGAGAGCGGGCCGCGCCGTTCGGTTTTTCAGGGCACCGCCAAGAGGGCGACCGCCCTCCTGATCACATGTGGATGGCGCGCTTCTCCACCGCCATGGCCGCCTCTTTCACCGCCTCGGAGCGGGTCGGGTGGGCGTGGCAGGTGCGGGCGAGATCCTCGGACGAGCCGCCGAACTCCATCAGCACCGCGCATTCGTGGATCATCTCGCCGGCCTCGATGCCGATGATGTGGGCGCCGAGCACCTTGTCGGTGGTGGCGTCCGCCAGGACCTTCACGAAGCCGTCGGTCTGCGCATTGGCCTTGGCGCGGCCATTGGCGAGGAAGGGGAACTTGCCGACCTTATAGGCGATGCCCTCGGCCTTCAGCTCCTCCTCGGTCTTGCCCACGGAGGCCACTTCCGGCGTGGTGTAGACCACGGCCGGGATCACGCCGTAATTCACATGGCCCGCCTTGCCCGCGAGGATCTCGGCCACCGCCACGCCCTCGTCCTCGGCCTTGTGGGCCAGCATGGGGCCGGCCACCACGTCGCCGATGGCATAGATGCCGTCCACATTGGACTTGAAATGGGGGTCGATCACCACCCGGCCGCGCTTGTCGGTCTCGACGCCCGCCTCCGCAAGGCCAAGGCCCTGGGTGTAGGCGACGCGGCCGATGGCCACCAGCACCACGTCCGCATCCAGGGTCTCGGCAGCACCGCCGGCGGCGGGCTCCACCGCCACCTTCAGCCCCTTGCCCTTGGTCTCGACGCCCGTGACCTTGGTGCCGAGCTTGAAGGCGACGCCCTGCTTCTCCAGCAGGCGCTGGAAGCTCTTGGCCACCTCGCCGTCCATGCCGGGCAGGATGCGGTCCAGGAACTCCACCACGGTCACCTCGGCGCCGAGCCGGCGCCACACGGAGCCGAGCTCCAGGCCGATCACGCCCGCGCCGACCACCACCAGTTTGCCGGGCACCTTGGAGAGGGTGAGCGCGCCGGTGGAGGAGACGATCTTCTCCTCGTCGATGGTGATGCCGGGAAGCTGCGCAACGTCCGAGCCGGTGGCGATGACGATGTTCTTCGTCTCCAGAACCTGCTTGGCGCCGTCATTGGCGGTGACTTCCACCTTGCCGGCGCCCAGGATCTTGCCGGTGCCCCAGTGGACGTCGACCTTGTTCTTCTTCAGCAGGAACTCGACGCCCTTCACATTGCCGTCCACGCCGCTCTGCTTGAAGGCGAGCATGGCCTTCAGGTCGAGCTTCGGCTCGGACACGCCGATGCCCATGGCCGCGAAGGAGTGGCCCGCCTCCTCGAACAATTCGGAAGCATGGAGCAGCGACTTGGAAGGGATGCAGCCCACATTGAGGCAGGTGCCGCCATGGGTGCCGCGCTTCTCCACCACGGCCACCTTGAGGCCGAGCTGGGACGCGCGGATGGCGCACACATAGCCGCCCGGGCCGGTGCCGATGACGATGAGATCGTAGGACATGGAAAACTCCGGTCAGATCGTCACGGCCGGACCCCGTTCCGGCCACCCATATCGGCGAGAGATCGCATGGATGCCCGGGCCGAGCCCGGGCATGACGGCGGGAAAGACGAACTCACAGATCCAGCACGAGACGCGCCGGATCCTCCAGGGTCTCCTTCACGCGCACCAGGAAGGTCACGGCCTCGCGGCCGTCGACGATGCGGTGATCGTAGGAGAGCGCCAGATACATCATGGGGCGGATCACCACCTGGCCCTTGATGGCCACGGGCCGCTCCTCGATGCGATGCATGCCGAGAATGCCCGACTGCGGCGCGTTGAGGATGGGGGTGGACATCAGCGAGCCGTAGATGCCGCCATTGGTGATGGTGAAGGTGCCGCCCTGCATGTCCTCGATGCCGAGCTTGCCGTCACGCGCCTTGCGGCCGTAATTGGCGATGGCCTTCTCGATCTCGGCGACCGACATCTGGTCCGCATCGCGCACCACGGGCACCACGAGGCCCTTCTCGGTGCCGACCGCAATGCCGATATTGTAGTAGTTCTTGTAGACGAGGTCCTGGCCGTCGATCTCGGCGTTCACCGCCGGGATGTCCTTGAGCGCCTGGATCACCGCCTTGGTGAAGAAGCCCATGAAGCCGAGCTTCGTGCCGTGCTTCTTCTCGAAGGCATCCTTGAACTGGGCGCGCAGGCCCATGACGCCGGACATGTCCACGTCGTTGAACGTGGTGAGCATGGCCGCGGTGTTCTGCGCATCCTTCAGGCGCCGCGCAATGGTCTGGCGCAGCTTGGTCATCTTGACCCGCTCCTCGCGGACCGCGTCCTCAGTGGAAGACGGCGCGCGGGCGACCACCGGGGCCGGCGCCGCCGCAGGCGCCGTGCCGGCAGCCGCGATGGCGGCGAGCATGTCGCCCTTGGTCACACGGCCGTCCTTGCCGGAGCCGTCCACGGAGGCGGGCGAAACGCCGCTCTCGGCGGCGAGGCGGGCAACCGCCGGGCCGTTGTCGCCGGCCGGCGCGGCCTTCGCCGCGGCGGGGGCCGCTGCTGCGGGAGCGGGAGCAGCCTTGGGCGCCTCGGCCTTCGGCGCTTCCGCCTTGGCGGGGGCCGCGGCCGCACCGGCGCCATCGCCGATGGAACCGAGGAGCGCGCCGACGCCCACCGTCTCGCCATCCTTCACGATGATCTCGGCCAGTACGCCGGCGGACGGCGCGGGCACCTCGACGGTGACCTTATCGGTCTCAAGCTCCACCAGCGGCTCGTCGGCCTTCACCGCATCGCCGGGCTTCTTGAACCACTTGCCGATGGTCGCCTCCGTCACGGATTCGCCGAGCGTGGGAACGCGGATCTCGGTGGCCATGAGAACTCTTCTTTCGTTCGTTCAGGTTGGCAGGACGGGGGTAGAAGACGCTCAGCCGAGCGCCTCCTCCAGGAAAGCCTTGAGCTGGGCGAGGTGCTTGGACATGAGGCCGGTGGCGGTGGCCGCGGAGGCGGCACGGCCGGCATAGCGCGGACGCTTGCTGGCGGCGCCGATATTCTCCAGCACCCATTCCACGTAAGGCTGCACGAAGGCCCAGGCGCCCTGGTTCTTCGGCTCCTCCTGGCACCACACCATCTCCGCGCCCTTGAAGCGCGAGAGCTGCTGCACCAAGCTCTTGATGGGGAACGGGAACAGCTGCTCCACGCGCAGCAGGTAGACATCGTTGATGCCGCGCTTCTCGCGCTCCTCGTAAAGGTCGTAATAGACCTTGCCGGTGCACATCACGACGCGGCGGATCTTCTCGTCCGCCACCAGCTTGACGCCGTCGCTCGCATGCTCCGCATCGTCCCACAGCAGGCGGTGGAACGAGGTGCCGTCCCCCATCTCGTCGAGCCGGGAAACCGCCCGCTTGTGGCGCAGCAGGGACTTCGGCGTCATGAGGATGAGCGGCTTGCGGAACTCGCGCTTCATCTGCCGGCGCAGGATGTGGAAATAGTTCGCCGGCGTCGAGCAGTTGGCCACCTGCATGTTGTCCTCGGCGCACATCTGCAGATAGCGCTCGAGACGGGCGGAGGAATGCTCCGGCCCCTGCCCCTCATAGCCGTGCGGCAGGAGGCAGACGAGGCCGGACATGCGCAGCCACTTGCGCTCGCCGGAGGAGATGAACTGGTCGAACAGCACCTGCGCGCCGTTGGCAAAGTCGCCGAACTGCGCCTCCCAGAGAACCAGCGTGTTGGGCTCCGACAGGGTGTAGCCGTATTCGAAGCCGAGCACGGCCTCTTCCGAGAGCATCGAGTTGATGACCTCGTACTTGGCCTGGCTGTCCGAGAGATGGTTGAACGGCTCCCAGCGTGCTTCCGTCTCCTGGTCGGTGAGCACGGAATGGCGCTGGGAGAAGGTGCCGCGCTCCACATCCTGGCCGGAGAGGCGCACCGGGCGGCCCTCGGTCAGAAGCGAGCAGAAGGCGAGCGCCTCGCCGGTCGCCCAGTCGATGCCCACGCCCTCTTCGATCGCCTTGCGGCGGTTGTCGAGGAAGCGCTGGATGGTGCGGTGGGGGTGGAAGCCCTCCGGCACGCGGGTGATCTTCTCACCGATGGCCTTGAGCTCGTCGATGCCGACGCCGGTGTCGCCGCGGCGCGCATCGTCGTCGTCATGGGTGGCGCGGAAGCCGGACCAGCGGCCATCGAGCCAATCGGCCTTGTTGGGCTTGTAGGCCTGGCCGGCCTCGTACTCGCCCTCCAGCCGGTCGCGCCATGCGGCGCGCATGGTGTCGATCTCGCCGATGTCGATCACGCCCTCGGCTTCCAGCTTCTTGGAGTAGATCTCCAAGGTGGTCGGCATGTTGCGGATCACCTGGTACATCTTCGGCTGGGTGAAGGCCGGCTCGTCGCCCTCGTTATGGCCGAAGCGGCGATAGCAGAACATGTCGATGACGACGGGCTTGTGGAAGCGCTGCCGGAACTCGGTGGCGATCTTCGCGCAGAAGGTCACGGCCTCCGGATCATCGCCGTTCACGTGGAAGATCGGCGCCTCGATCATCTTCGCCACGTCGGACGGATAGGGCGAGGAGCGCGAATAGCGCGGATTGGTGGTGAAGCCGATCTGGTTGTTGATGATGAAATGCAGCGAGCCGCCGGTGCGGTGGCCCTTCAGGCCGGAGAGGCCGAAGCACTCGGCCACCACGCCCTGGCCGGCGAAGGCCGCATCGCCGTGGATCAGCAGGGGGAGCACCTTCACGCGCTCGCTGTCGCGGAGCTGGTCCTGCTTGGCGCGGGCTTTGCCGAGCACCACGGGATTGACGATTTCCAGGTGCGAGGGGTTCGCGGTCAGCGAGACGTGGACCTTGTTGTTGTCGAACTCGCGGTCGGACGAAGCACCGAGATGGTACTTCACGTCGCCCGAACCTTCGACCTCATCGGGGGCCCAGGAGCCGCCCTTGAACTCGTGGAACAGCGCGCGGTGCGGCTTGCCCATCACCTGGGTCAGCACGTTCAGGCGGCCGCGATGGGCCATGCCGAACACGATGTCCTCGACGCCGAGATTGCCGCCGCGCTTGATGATCTGCTCAAGCGCCGGGATCAGGCTTTCGCCGCCGTCGAGGCCGAAGCGCTTGGTGCCGGTGTACTTGACGTCGAGGAACTTCTCGAAGCCCTCGGCCTCCACCAGCTTGTTGAGGATGGCGCGCTTGCCCTCGCGGGTGAAGGAGACTTCCTTGTCCGGCCCCTCGATGCGCTCCTGGATCCAGGCCTTCTCCTCCGGTGAGGAGATGTGCATGAACTCGACACCGATGGTCTGGCAATAGGTGCGGCGCAGGATGGCGAGCATCTCGCGCACGGTCGCGAACTCAAGGCCGAGCACGTGGTCGATGAAGATCTTGCGATCCATGTCGGCTTCGTAGAAGCCGTATGACACGGGGTCGAGTTCGGGCGCCTCGCGGGGCGGGGTGAGCTTCAGGGGGTCGAGGTCGGCATGAAGGTGGCCGCGCATGCGATAGGCGCGGATCATCATCAGCGCCTTGACGGAATCGCGCGTCGCCTGCTGCACGTCGGTGGCGGAAATCTCGACGCCCTTGGCCTCGGCCTTCGCCTTATCGGTGACGACCTTCTCCACCTCGATCCAGTTTCCATCGAGGGCGGAGACCAGCTCGCCATTGGCGTGGACCGGCCAGTTCGGCTTCTTCCAGGAGGCGCCCTTGGCGTTCTGCACAACCTGGGAGGGGTCTTCCTTCAGCGCGGCGAAGAAGCTCTGCCACTGGACATCCACGGAGCCGGGATCGGCTTCATAGCGGGCATAGAGATCTTCTATCCACTGAGCATTACCTCCATACAGAAAGGAGGTAGAAAGGAAGAGGTCGTTCTGTTCCGCGCGCGACATGGGTTCCATCCCGATGGCTTTCGGAGCCGATGCATTTAGAAGCGCAAGTTGCGCCTAAAACCAAGCCCAAAAGCCAGCTTCAGTCATGAATCTGAGGTCGCGTCACAAGTTCGGCACGCGCCACAGCATCTGTGGACCGGCCGGCTGGGCGACAGCCGGTGCCCGGAAGATACATAGACCCGCTGGAGCTTCAGACGAACCCCTGTTGCGCGACGTTCCAGCATGCCTGCTCTGCGTCCCGTACCGCCCTTGTTAAGGGAGAATTTTGACTTGGTGTTGTCGCGGGCCGGGAAAAGCGCGTTTTGCCTTAACACATTGGATAAAAAGAAAATGGGCCGCTTCGGGAAGCGGCCCATTTCAAGCTTTTGGGCGTCATGCCGCGGCATGACGGCTGAGTGGCGATCAGCCCTTCAGCACTTCGACCAGGGTCTTGCCGAGGCGCGCCGGAGACGGCGACACCCTGATGCCGGCCGCTTCCATGGCCGCGATCTTGTCTTCGGCGCCGCCCTTGCCGCCGGAGATGATGGCGCCCGCATGGCCCATGCGACGGCCGGGAGGGGCCGTGCGGCCGGCGATGAAGCCGACCATGGGCTTCTTGCGGCCGCGCTTCGCCTCATCCTTGATGAACTGCGCGGCGTCTTCTTCCGCCGAGCCGCCGATCTCGCCGATCATGATGATGGAGGTGGTGGCGTCGTCCGCCAGGAACATCTCCAGCACGTCGATGAACTCGGTGCCCTTCACCGGGTCGCCGCCGATGCCCACCGCCGAGGTCTGGCCGAGGCCGGTCTGGGTGGTCTGGAACACGGCTTCATAGGTGAGGGTGCCGGAGCGCGAGACCACGCCCACCGAACCCGTCTTGAAGATGTTCGCCGGCATGATGCCGATCTTGCTCTGGCCCGCCGTCACGACGCCGGGGCAGTTCGGCCCGATGAGGCGCGACTTGGAGCCGGAGAGGGCGCGCTTCACCTTCACCATGTCCAGCACCGGGATGCCCTCGGTGATGCAGACGATGAGCGGGATCTCCGCGTCGATGGCTTCCAGGATGGCGTCCGCCGCGCCCGGAGGGGGCACGTAGATCACGCTGGCGTCGGCGCCGGTGGCCTCGCGGGCCTCGATCACGGTGTCGAACACCGGCAGGCCGAGATGGGTGGTGCCGCCTTTGCCGGGCGAGGTGCCGCCGACCATCTTGGTGCCATAGGCAATGGCCTGCTCCGAATGGAACGTGCCGTTCTTGCCGGTGAAGCCCTGGGTGATGACCTTGGTATTGCGATCAATGAGGACGGACATCACTCAGGCTCCCTTCTTCACGGCCGCGACGATCTTCTGCGCCGCATCGTCCAGGTCGTCGGCGGGGATGACGTTCAGGCCGCTCTCGCGGATGATCGCCTTGCCTTCTTCCACATTGGTGCCTTCGAGGCGCACCACCAGCGGCACCTCGAGGCCCACCGTCTTCACCGCCGCGATCACGCCGCGCGCGATCACGTCGCACTTCATGATGCCGCCGAAGATGTTCACCAGGATGCCCTTCACGTTGGGATCCGAGGTGATGATCTTGAACGCCGCCGTCACCTTCTCCTCGGTGGCGCCGCCGCCGACGTCGAGGAAGTTGGCGGGGCTCTCGCCGTACAGCTGAATGATATCGAGGCTCGCCATGGCGAGGCCCGCACCGTTCACCATGCAGCCGATGGTGCCGTCGAGGGCGATATAAGCGAGGTCATACTTGGACGCCTCGATCTCCTTGGCGTCCTCCTCGCTCTCGTCGCGCAGCTCGGCGAGGTCGGCGTGGCGGAACATGGCGTTCGAATCGAACGACACCTTCGCGTCCAGCACCACCAGGCGGTTGTCCTTGGTGACGATGAGCGGGTTGATCTCCAGCATCGCCATGTCGGTCGAGGTGAAGGCGTTGTAGAGAACCTCGGTCAGCTTGCCCGCCTGCTTGGCGAGGTCGCCGGTGAGGCCGAGCGCGGCGGCAACCTTGCGGCCGTGGAAGCCCTGGACGCCACTCACCGGGTCCACGGAGAAGCTGAGGATCTTCTCAGGGGTGTGGTGGGCCACCTCTTCGATGTCCATGCCGCCTTCGGTGGAGACCACGAAGGCCACTTCCGAACTCTCGCGGTCCACCAGGAGGGAGAGGTAGAACTCCTTCGCGATGTCGGAGCCTTCCTCGATATAGAGGCGGTTCACCTGCTTGCCGACCGGGCCGGTCTGGATGGTGACGAGGGTGTTGCCGAGCATCTGGCCGGCAAAGGTCTTCACCTCCTCCACCGACTTGGCGAGGCGCACGCCGCCCTTCTCACCGGCCGCAGCTTCCTTGAACTTGCCCTTGCCGCGACCGCCGGCATGGATCTGAGACTTGACGACCCAGAGGGGGCCGCCCAGCTCGGACGCGGCCTTCTCGGCCTCGGCAGGCGAAAACACCGCCACGCCGCGCGAGACCGGCGCACCGTACTTCTTCAAAAGCGCTTTCGCCTGGTATTCATGGATGTTCATCGGGCTTGGTCCCCAAGGGTTGCGCACCACCCGCACCGCAGGACGCGGGCACGCCGCTGGCCAAACCGGCGAAGCTTAACCCCGCCGACACGAAAACGGCGGCCCGGAGGGCCGCCGCGTCAATCACTTGCCGAGGTCGGGAGCGAGCTTGATGCAGGCTTCCATCAGGCCCTGGACGGAGCCGACCGACTTGTCGAAGCCGGCCTTCTCGTCGCGGTCGAGCTCGATCTCGACGATCCGCTCGACGCCCTTGGCGCCGATCACCACCGGCACGCCCACATACATGTCCTTCAGGCCGTATTCGCCCGAGAGATAGGCCGCGCAGGGCAGCACGCGCTTCTTGTCCTTCAGGTAGCTGTCCGCCATGGCGATGGCGGAGGCCGCAGGCGCATAGAAGGCCGAGCCGGTCTTGAGGAGGTTCACGATCTCCGCGCCGCCGTCACGGGTGCGCTGGACGATGCTCTCGATGCGCTCCTTGGTGGTCCAGCCCATCTTGATGAGGTCCGGAACCGAGATGCCCGCCACCGTGGAATAGCGGATGAGCGGCACCATGGTGTCGCCATGACCGCCCATGACGAAGGCGGTCACGTCTTCCACCGAGACGTTGAACTCGTCGGCCAGGAAGTAGCGGAAACGGGCCGAGTCGAGCACGCCCGCCATGCCCACCACCTTCTCCTTGGGCAGGCCGCAGGACTTCTGCAGCGCCCACACCATGGCGTCGAGCGGGTTGGTGATGCAGATGACGAAGGCGTTCGGGGCATACTTGGCGATGCCGGCGCCCACCTGCTCCATGACCTTCAGGTTGATGGAGAGGAGGTCGTCGCGGCTCATGCCGGGCTTGCGCGGCACGCCGGCAGTGACGATCACCACGTCCGCGCCCTCGATGCCCTCGTAGGTGTTGGTGCCCGACAGCTTCGCATCGAAGCCTGCCACCGGGGACAGCTCGGCGAGATCCAGCGCCTTGCCCTGGGGCGTGCCCTCCGCCACGTCGAAGAGAACGACGTCGCCCAGTTCCTTCAGGCCAGCGAGGAGTGCGAGCGTGCCGCCGATCTGGCCGGCCCCGATCAGTGCAATCTTGTTGCGCGCCATGTGGAGAAGTCCTCGATACAGGCAAGGAGGGTGCGGCCAAGGCCGAGCGGGGCTTGACTACTCCCATCCGGCAAGGGGTTCAAGACGCACGCGCCGCACAAACGCACGGAATCGTGAGCAGTCGCAGCAAGCGCAGGCTTGGCATACGGAATCCGCGCTGGATCTAGGTCTCCACCAGCCCCGAGGCCGAGCCTGTGGCGGCAGAATCCGGCCGGCCATGGGCGCGCGCGAGGTAGTCCGATGAGCGCATCTCATGCAGGCGCGACACTGTGCGCGCCCATTCGAACGCTTCCGCGCCCTCGGTGCCGAGATAAAGCTGCTCCGGCTCCGCCGCCGCCGAGGCGACCAGCTTCACCGCACCGTCATAGAGCGTATCGATGAGCGAGATGAAGCGCTTGGCCTCGTTGCGCCGGTCGCCGTCGAGGATGGGGATGTCGTCCAGCACCAGCGTGTGGAAAGTGCGGGAGATCTTCAGATAATCGGTGGCGCCGAGGGGCTTCTCGCACAGATCGGCGAAGGCGAAACGCCCGGTGCCGTTGCCGCAGGCGGGCACCGGAATGACCCGCCCCTTCATGGCGATCTCGCCGGGCCGTGCGCCGCCCGGCCCCACCAGCGTCTCGAAGGCCCGGTCGAGGGCGGCGGTGGATTGCGGCCCCAGCGGCTCGTACCAGACCGGAAAGCCCGAGAGCTTTTCCATGCGGTAGTCGGTGCGCGCATCGAGGTTCAGGACCTCCATCCGCTCCTCGATCATGCCGATGAAGGGCAGGAACAGCGCCCGGTTCAGGCCGCCGGCATAAAGGTCCTTGGGGGCGACGTTGGAGGTGGCGACCACCACCACGCCTTCGGCGAACAACTTCTGGAACAGGCGCCCCAGGATCATGGCGTCGGCGATGTCGGTGACGTGGAATTCGTCGAAGCAGAGCAGCTTCGCCTCTTTCGCCAGTTCGTCGGCAACCGGCTGGAGCGGGTCCACGCCCTTGCGCGCGCCGCGCTTCTGCGCCTCGCGCTCCTGAAAGATGCGCTCGTGCACGTCGGCCATGAATTCGTGGAAATGCGCCCGTCTTTTGTCGCGCACCGGAGCGCAGGCGAAGAACAGGTCCATGAGCATGGTCTTGCCGCGCCCCACCTGCCCGTAAATGTAGAGCCCGCGTGGCGGCACCGGCGCGCGGCGCTGGAACAGCCACCCCAGCGCCGAGGACTTGCTGGCCAGCGCGCGGTCGCGCAACTCGCCTTCCAGGCGCGCGAAGGCGCCAACAATGGCGGCCTGGGCGGGGTCCGGGGAGATTTCGCCGTTGGAGATCTTCGCGGCGTACTGGTCACGCACCCGCACCGACGTCTCGCTCCCCATGCTACCTCCCGCCGACCCGCCGCCTTGCCACTTGGATGGCCGCGTTTACCGCGCTTTGCCTCCCGGGGAAATGACACGGACTGTCAAGTTGCCGGTTATGTGGCGCCACGAAGTCGCCGACTGGCTGAAACCAACCCGCCTCCACAGCGTTGCTAAACCGAACACACAGCGCGGAACGTCCCCTGGGAAGATCCATCGGGATACCGGCAAAGGGCCGGGCGAGCGCTTGAAAGGCGCCGGCCGCGGCTACCCTGGCTGAGGAGATTTAGACATGAAAACACTGATTGCCACCGGTTCCGGCCTCGTCGCCCTCGCCCTCGTCGCCAGCGCCGGCATGCCCGGCGCCGCGATGGCGGACGATTCCACCACCAAGGTCAATGACAGCGCCATCCAGACCCAGCAGATGGATTATCTCAGCCGCCATGGCGGCTATGTGATCTATCAGGATCAGTATTCGGCCGGCGTTGGCGGGCGCAACTCGACCATCATCCAGCCCGCGCCGCGGGTTTACGTGCCGGTCTATCCCGAGCCCTCCACTTATGTGGTGACCCCCGGCCCTCAGTACATGACGCGCTGAATGGAGCGGAGAGCCCGAGGGCTCTCCTGATCGCAGCAGGCTGCCGGTGATCGCGCCCAGAACGGCGCCACCGTCCCGTGCGGCCGCTGCCGGCAAGGAGACATGGACATGATCACGAAACGCTCCGGGCTCATCGCCCTTGCCTTCCTCGCCGGCGCGGGCCTCCCCGCCGCCGCGGTCGCGCAGAACGCTCCGGCAAACCCGGCCGCGTCCACGGCGAGCATCGGGCACGGTACGCCGAGGCCTTACCTTGTCATGCGCGAAACCTCCGCGAGGGAGAGCGGCGGAGAGGACTTTGACACCGTCGGCACCACGGCGAGCAAATACGTGCCCGTCTATCCCGATGAGCCCGTCTCGCCCGCAGAGACCTCGGGCGTCCGGCGCATCGTTGAGATCAAGGGCTGATATTTAGCCAACCCAGCCCCCCGCGCACCCGCTTCGGCCTCCATCTCTTTGAAAAGAGATGGAGTTAAGGGTTAGATGGCATTGCTTCGCTATGTCCATCTATCCGTCCGGCACCCGCCGGGCTTCGGTGGGGGAGGCCGGGGTGTCGGTACTTATGGACGGGGGACAGCCCAGACGCACGCGCCCCCTCGTGGGCGCCGTACGCGCTTGGCTTCAGGATCACGATCCGGGCTACGTGGACGGCACCCGGGCACTGCATCTGGCCATCTCGTATACCCTGGTGATCTGCCTGGGCTATGCCACCTCCCGGTGGTTCGCCCTGAACCTCGACGTTCTGTTTCCCATGGCCGGCGCCATGACCGCGCTGGTGCTGATCACCTTCACGCCCGCCGCCAACCGGCGGACGGAGGCGCGCAGCTTCGCCAAGATCTTCGCTGTCACGTTCGGGCTTCTGCTGCTGGTCTTCATCATCGGCCCCGGCGAATCCCCCACCAACGCCATCCTCCTGAAGCTGCTGCTGGTGCCGCTCACCTGCGCGGCGCTCTATATTCGCCGCTTCGGCATGGAGGGGCAGCGGCTCGGCTTCGCCATGGTCATCATCATGACCGTGGCGGCAACGCTCCATCCCATGCGCATCGAGCTCGCCTATTTGCTGGCCGCGTCGTGCCAGGGCGCGCTGGTCGCGTCCCTGGTGCGCCTGAGCTTTCCGCGCCCCTCCGCCATGGCCGCCTATCACAAGACCGTGGAAGACGCGGGCGCTGCCATCGGCGCCTATCTCGCGACGCTCGCCTTCGCCGTGCGTGAGAATGGAGAGATCCCGCCCACCACCAACGCCCTTCACGACACCGTGCGCGTGCGGGTGCGGGCCGCCTTGGTGAATGCGTCGGCGGAGACACCCGACGCCCGGCCCTATATCGAGGCCGTGCGCTCGCTCGCCTATCGCCTGCGCATCGCAACCCAGCTCCTCGGCGACTGCATTCCCCATACCCATGCGCCCGACGCCTCCTGGCGCATGCCGCTGGCCGCCGCCGCCGACCTCGTGGCCCGCCAGCTCCAGGGGGGGCTGAGCGAGCCCTTTCCCGAGCGGGCACGCATGGGGAACGCCATCGCCCGCCTGCGGAAAGTGGCCATGGCGCCAGACCTGGAGCCGACGGAGCAATTGGCATTGCTGCGGGCGGTCACCGCCTTCGAGCGCCTTTCGCTGGTGGTCTCCGAACTCTCCACCCTTCAGACCGAAGGCCCGTCCGCACGCCGCCAGACCGGCCCCACCACTGCAACGCTGACGCTGCCCGCCGAGCCGGGGCTTTCGCCCTTCACGAAGGTCGCCATCCAGGGGCTGATCGCCACCGGCATCACCACCTTCCTCGACTTCTTCCTCGGCCTCGACCACGCATACTGGGCCACGATGACGGTGATGTTCGTGCTGGGAAACAGCGTGGGCGAGACCTATTTGCGGGCCCGCTACCGCAGCACCGGCACCATTGTCGGCGTCATCATCGGCTTTGGCTGCATCCTGCTTCTGGAAGACCATGTCTGGGTGCTCGCCGGCATCTGCCTTGTCTGCCAGATGATTGGGCTCCTCACCAATCGCGACCGCTACGATGTGGCTTCCGCCGCCGTGGGGCTTTCGGTGCTGGTGGCGCTGCACCTCGTCTCCGGTCTCGGAACGGATGGCATGATCGCGCGCATCTACGAGACCATCATCGGCGCTCTGGTGGCGCTCGCCGTCTCCTGGCTGGTGCTGCCGGTCTATGTGGCCGACCAGATCCGCACCCAGGTGGTCAATTTGATCCGGCGCTGCCGGGAGGCTTTCGCGGAATCCTGGCCGCGGGGGGATGCGCCCCAGTCCCGGCGGGTGACATCGGACATGGCCATGGAACTGCGCGCCATCGGCGACCGGCTGCCGCAGATCGACGCCGAGACCGTGCTCGGCCACCGCACGGCGGGCGATGTGATCTCGTTGGTCTCGACGCTCGAAGTGCTCACCACCTATCTGGCTTTGCTTCAGGATGTGGCCCACCGCCTCGGCACCATGTCGCCGCGTGCGGAAATCACCACCGCCTTGGAAGCAGCACGCGCACGGACATTGCGCGCCTTCGATTCCGCCCTGGGGGAAGCGCCGCCAGAGTCCAATCCCGCGCAGGCGCCGGAACTGGAGGCGGCGCTCGCCATCGCGCTGGATTTCGGCTCGGACCCGGAAACCCGCCGGCTGCTGCCGTTCGTGGCGGATTATCTGAGCTTCTCGGAAGCGGTGCTGCGGCCGCTCTCGGACCTCGGCGCCATCCTCGCCCCCAGCGCCGCCCGGCCGGCGCGGCCCCAGCCGAGCGCGCCCATCGGGACACAGGCCGAGGCGGCGTGACGGTTACACCAGCGGCCGGAAATGCTTGGACAGCTTCAGCCCCTGCCCCTGGTAATTGGAGCCCAGTTCGCCATAGAGCACGTTGGGCCGCATGGACATGCGCTCATAAATGAGGCGGCCGACGATCTGCCCGTGCTCCAGGATGAAGGGCACCTCGCGGGAGCGCACCTCCAGCACCGCCCGCGCGCCCAGGCCGCCCACCGCCGCATCGCCGAAGCCGGGATCGAAGAAGCCCGCATAATGCACACGGAACTCGCCCACCAGCGGGTCGAACGGCACCATCTCCGCCGCGAAGTCCGGCGGCACGTGCACCGCCTCGCGGGAAGCGAGGATGTAGAAGGCGTCGGGGTCGAGCACGAGGCTCCCCTGCCCCCGGGCGCGGATCGGCTCCCAGAAATCCTCCACATCCAAGGCCGCGCGGCGGTCCACGTCGATGACGCCGGTATGGCGCTTGGCGCGGAAGCCGAGAAGGCCGTTCCAGGTGGAGGCGGCAAGGTCCACGCCCACCGCAATGCCCCCGCCGGACACGTCGGGCGCGTCCGAATCCACCAGGCACTCGTCCTTCTGGAGGTTCAGCAGCTCCAGGTCCGACAGGCGCGAGACGCCGCGCCGGAAACGCACCTGCGAGAGGCGCGAGCCGGCGCGCACCAGGATCGGGAAGGTGCGCGGGGAGATTTCCAGATAAAGCGGCCCCTCATAGCCAGCCGGAATGGCGTCGAACGCCCGCGCGCGGTCGGCGATGACGCGGGTGAACACGTCGAGCCGGCCGGTGGAGCTTTTCGGATTGGCGGAGGCGGCGATGTCCGCCGGGAGGTTCAGGCGCTCGAACAGCTCCACCAGATAGACGCAGCCGGTCTCCAGCACCGCGCCTTCGCGCAGATCAAGCTTGTGGAGGGCGAGCTGGTCGAGCCGCTCCTTCACGGCCAGATTGCCGCCCGGCAGGAAGCTGGCGCGGATGCGCCAGGCGGTGCGGCCCAGGCGCAGATCAAGGCTCGCCGGCTGGACCTGATCGTCATCGAAGGGCTGGCGCGTGACGATGCCGCCCGCCTCGTGCAAAGCGGCGATGGCCTGGGCGGGCAGGATGCCGGGTCTCGATTGATCCACCACGCGCGACGAGCTCCCCACTCGGCCAGATGTCGGCACCAGTGCGTTCGGTTTAACGGACGCATCCCTTGACGCCAAGGCCCGGCCACGCTTTATAAGATAACCATCGTGGTCATTTGAGCCGGCCGGCTTGCAGCCACGTTAAACAACTCGCTAAAAGGCCGGGGAACGACGAACGGAGCGCGCAGCGCCCGGCCACCGTATCCTCGGCCTCATATGGAGGCGCGAAGACCTTGGCCAACTCGTTCATCCCCGCCGACCCCGCCCTCCTTCATCCCGAGACCCTGCTGGTTCAGGGTGGCACCACGCGCTCGCCCTATGGCGAGACCTCCGAGGCGCTCTACCTCACCCAGGGCTTCGTCTATGACAGCGCCGAGGCCTGCGAGGCGCGCTTCAAGGGCGAGGATCCCGGCTTCGTCTATTCGCGCTACGGCAACCCCACCACCGCCATGTTCGAGAGCCGCATGGCGCTGCTCGAAGGTGCGGAAGCCGCCCGTGCCACCGCCTCCGGCATGGCCGCAGTGCATGCGGCGCTGCTTTGCCAGCTTAAGACCGGCGATCACGTGGTGGCCGGGCGCGCTCTGTTCGGCTCCTGCCGCTGGATCCTGGAAGATTTCCTGCCCCGCTTCCAGGTGGAGACCACCCTTGTGGACGGAACGGACATCGAGGCGTGGCGCGCGGCGGTGAAGCCCAACACCAAGCTGTTCTTCCTGGAAAGCCCCACCAACCCCACCCTCGATCTCGTGGACATCGCTGCCGTGGCGGAGATCGCCCATCAGGCGGGCGCGAAGCTGGTGGTGGACAATGTGTTCGCGACCCCGCTCCTGCAGAAGCCGCTCGAGCTCGGCGCGGACATCGTGATCTATTCGGCCACCAAGCACATAGACGGCCAGGGCCGCTGCCTCGGCGGCGTGGTGCTGGCGTCGGAGAAATTCATCACCGACCATCTCCAGACCTTCCTGCGCCAGACCGGCCCCTCCATCTCTCCGTTCAACGCCTGGGTGATGCTGAAGGGACTGGAAACGCTGGGGTTGCGCGTGGAGCGGCAGCAGGCGAGCGCGGTCGCCATCGCCGATGCGGTCGCCGGCTTCGGCAGGATCGAGAAAGTGATCTATCCCTTCCGCGACGATCACCCGCAGGTGGAACTGGCCCGGCGCCAGATGAAGGGCGGCGGCACCCTCGTCACCTTCGTGGTGGAGGACGGAAAGGCCGGCGCGTTCCGCTTCGCCAATGCGCTGCGGCTCATCCGCATCTCCAACAATCTCGGGGATTCCAAGAGCCTGCTCACCCATCCCGCCACCACCACCCACCAGCGCTTCACGCCCGAGGCGCGGGCCGAGATGGGCATCTCCGACGGGCTCGTGCGCCTATCCGTGGGCCTGGAGCACCCCTCCGACCTGCTGGCGGACATCGAGCAGGCGCTGGCGAAGGTCTGAAGAAACCCGTCATGCCCCGTTGCGCATGACGCGCAACGCGGCTTCACTGTCGCGCGGCGCCCGAAGGCGCTGCGAGCGGGAGGATGGACGGGCATGTACCGGGCGACAACCCGCCAGATCCAGGTCACGGCGACGCCGCGATACGTGGCGGAGCGCTCCGACCCGGAGCACAATCGCTATTTCTGGGCCTATACCATCGAGGTGGTGAATCTCGGCCAGGCGACCGTCCAGCTCAAGACCCGCCACTGGATGATCACCGACGCGCGCGGGCATGTGGAAGAGGTGCATGGCGCGGGGGTCGTGGGCGAGGAGCCCGTGCTGCCGCCCGGCGGCCGCTTCGAATATACCAGCGGCGTGCCGCTCGGCACCGCCACCGGCATCATGAACGGGAGCTATGACATGCTCTCCGAGGCGGGCGAGACCTTCGCGGTGGAGATTCCGGCCTTCTCTCTCGATACGCCCGACATGCGCCGCATCCTCAACTGAACGCACACGATGCACAGCGCGAATGCCCCCACCGCCCGCAGCCGCCCTGCGACGGACCTCGATCTGAGGCCGATCGCGGCGACCCTGGGCATCGTCCTGTCCATCCTCGGCGCAGCCATGCTGCTGCCGGCGCTGGCGGACGTGTCCAGTCATCACCGCGTGAGCGGGGCAGACGTGTTCCTCGGCACCGCCGCGGTCACCATCTTCGTGGGCGTGCTGCTGTGGATGTCCGGCCGCAGCGCGCAGACGAAGCGGCTGGACCTGCGCCAGACCTTCCTGCTCACCTTCTGCCTGTGGACGGTGCTGTCCGCGTTCGCCGCGCTGCCCTTCATGTGGGGGCCGCCGCATTTGTCCTTGTCCCACGCCATGTTCGAGAGCGTGTCCGGCCTCACCACAACCGGATCCAGCGTGATGTCGGGCCTGGACGACATGTCGCCCGGCATCCTTTTGTGGCGCGCGCTGCTGCACTGGTTCGGCGGCATGGGCATCGTGGTGATCGCCATCGCCGTGCTGCCGGTGCTGTCCATTGGCGGCATGCAGCTCTTCCGCTCGGAATCCTCGGACAAATCGGAAAAATTCCTGCCGCGGGTGGGCACCATCGCCAAGGGGCTGCTGCTCTCCTACGCGCTGCTCACCGCGCTGTGCACAGCCGGCTATCTTTTTGCGGGCATGACCTTCTTCGATGCCGTCACCATCGCCATGTCCACCTTGTCCAGCGGCGGGTTCGCCAATTCCGACAGCTCCATCGGGGTGTTCGCGAACCCTGCGGTGGATTATGTGGCCATCGTCTTCATGCTGCTGGCGAGCATGCCCTTCCCGCTGTTCGCCCGCGCCCTCACCGGCGATGTCACCCGGCTCGTCACCAATTCCGAGGTGCGGCTGTTCCTTCTGATCGTTGCCGCCTTCACCCTCGCCTCGTTCGCGCAGCAGACGTTCCAGGGGGTTGCCCACGGCGAGCAGGCGTTCCGCGGCGCGCTGTTCACGGTGGCCTCGCTCATCTCCACCACCGGCTTCATGGCAGTGGACTATACGAACTGGGGACCGCTCTCGGACGCGCTGTTCTTCGTGCTGATGTTCCTCGGCGGCTGCACCGGCTCCACCGCCGGCGGCATGAAGGCACTGCGGCTCGCCATTGCCGGCGAGGCGGTGCGCCAGCATCTGAAGCGCATCTTCTACCGCAACGGCGTGTTCCCCATCCGCTATGGCGGCGCGCCTGTCGCAGACGATGTGGTGGCCTCGGTGCTGGGCTTCACCTTCCTGTTCTTCGCGACCTTCGTGGTGATCGGCGTCAGCCTGAGCTGCATGGGGCTCGACCTGCGGACCGCCTTCTCCGCCTCCATCGCCAGCCTCTCCAATGTGGGCCCCGGGCTCGGCCCTGTGGTGGGGCCGGCCACCAATTATTCCGCGCTGCCGGAAGGGGCGGTGTGGATGTGCACGCTCGCCATGCTCCTGGGCCGGCTGGAAATTCTCACCGTCCTGGTGCTTCTGCTTCCACGCTTCTGGCTGCGATAGCGGGGCGAAAATGCGGGTGTTCCACCTCTCCCCGAGGGGGAGAGGTGGACGCCGGAAGCGGCGGGTGAGGGGGTTCCGGCGCTTCAGGACTTGAGAGGGTTCCCCCTCACCCCAACCCTCTCGCCCGCGGGGAGAGGGGGCACGGCGCTGGCATCGCCTAACATTGCAACACCTCCCTACGGGGAGAGGGGGGCTAATGTCCCCGCACCAGCCGCGTTAGGCGTCGGTGTCGCCGAGCACTTCCTCGGCGGCGAAGCCGTAGGAGCGGCCGCAGAATTCGCACGTCACGCTGACGCGGCCGTCATCCTGGATCATCTCCTGGCGCTCGCCCTTGTCGAAGCTCGCCAGAACCCCCGCCACCCGCTCGCGCGAGCAGGTGCAGTGCGCGGTCACGGGCTGCGCCTCGAACACCCGCACGCCCCGCTCGTGGAACAGGCGGTAAAGCAGCCGCTCGCTGGCAAGGTCGCGGTCGATCAGCTCCACGTCCTCCAGCGTGCCCACCAAGGACTGCGCCTCCACCCAGGCATCGTCCTCCCCGGCCACATGGATCTCGGTCCCCTCCGGCGCATCGCCGGGATGGAGGTCCGCCTGCGCGGCGCGGGTGGATTCCGCCGGGAGGAACTGGGCCAGAAGCCCACCGGCGCGCCAGGAGGACGGGCCGCCGCCCGGCCGCATCTCCTCGCCCACGGCGAGGCGCACCCGGGTGGGGATCTGCTCGGACTGCTGGAAATACTGGTGCGCCGCTGCCTCCAGGCCCTCCCCGTCCAGGGACACGACGCCCTGATAGCGGTGGGCGGAATGGCCCTGGTCGATGGTCATGGCGAGATGGCCGCGCCCGAGAAGGGCCGCGGGGGTCGCATGGTTGGTGCGCTCCGCCTCGGCGAGCGCGTCCTTATCGAAGCGGGCATAGGCGCGGACCTTGTCCGGGCTCACGAAATCCACCACCACCATGTCTACCGGCCCGTCGGTCTGGGTCTGGAGGATGAAGCGGCCGTCGAACTTGAGCGAGGTGCCGAGCAGGGCCGTGAGCGCCACCGCCTCGCCCAGCAGGCGCTTCACGGCGCCGGGATAATCATGATGCGCCAACACCGCATCGAGGGAGGCGCCCAGGCGCACGGTGCGCCCACGGATGTCGAGGGCGTCCACCTGGAAGGGGAGCACCGCATCGTCCGCGCCTTCGAGCCGCTGTTCGCTGGATTTGTCGGTTGCCATCATGGACCTCGGGACCGCTCACAGGGACGCGTCGCGGGGGAGCCCGAAGGCTCGTCCGACCAGCAATTCGCCTCTGCGGGGAAATTAGAGTGCGTTTCTGGTCCCGAATATAGGCATTCCCGGCCCTCGCCGGGAGACCCTTCCCGCTTTGGCTCCCCTTCCCCCGCAAGGGGGAGGGGGATTTTGCCGCGGACTGAGCCTTACGCGCCCGCCTGGTTGAAGCACCAGGCGAGGATGCCCTTCTGGGCGTGGAGGCGGTTCTCGGCCTCGTCGAACACCACCGATTGCGGCCCGTCCATCACCTCGTCCGTCACTTCCTCGCCGCGATGAGCCGGCAGGCAGTGCATGAAGATGGCGCCGGGCGCGGCGCGGGACATGAGGGCGCGGTTCACCTGATAGGGCTTCAGGAGGTTGTGGCGCTTCTCCGTCTCCTTGTCGCCCATGGACACCCAGGTGTCGGTGACGATGCAGTCCGCACCCTTCACCGCCGCTTCCGGATCGCGCATGAACTCCACGTTCGCCTTGGTGCGCTTGACGAAATCCTTCAGCGCCTCGCGCGGCGACAGCTCCTTCGGGCTCGCCACCTTCAGGGCGAACTCGAAGCGCTGGGCGGCGTGCACCCAGGAGGCGAGCACGTTGTTCGCATCCCCGGTCCAGGCCACCGTGCGGCCCTTGATGGCGCCCTTGTGCTCCTCGAAGGTGAGCACGTCCGCCATCACCTGGCAGGGATGGGAATCCCGCGTGAGGCCGTTGATGACAGGCACGGTGGCGTTCTGCGCCAGTTCCATGAGCTGATCATGGTCGAGGATGCGGATCATGATGGCATCCACGAAGCGCGAGAGGACCCGCGCCGTGTCGGCGATGGTCTCGCCGCGCCCGAGCTGCATCTCCGCGCCCGTGAGCATGATCGTGTCCCCGCCGAGCTGGCGCATGGCGAGGTCGAACGAGACGCGGGTGCGGGTGGACGGCTTGTCGAACACCATGGCCAGCGACTTGCCCGCGAGCGGGCGGCCGGCCTCCCCCGCCTGACGGCGGGCCTTGAGGTCCTTGGAGAGATCGATGACGCGCCTGAGTTCCGCGGCGGGAATCTCGGACAGATCGAGGAAATGACGCACGCCGTTGCCGCTCATTCCGCGGCTCCCTTCACGGGCGAAAGGTGGAACGCCTCCTCAAGGCGACGGCAAGCCGCGTCGATCTTGTCGCAGGCAATGCCGATCTCCTCGTCGCTGACGGTCAGCGGCGGCAGGAGGCGCACCACATTGTCGCCGGCGCCGGGCACCAGCATGCCCTCGGCGCGCAAGGCGTTGACCAGCTCGGCCGCCGGCACCTGCGCCCGCAGGCCCAGCAGCAGGCCTTCGCCGCGCACCTCCGCCAGCACCGCCGGATGCTTGTCCATCACCGCCGCGAGGCTCTGCTTGAAGCGGAGGCTCGCCTCGCGCACGCGCTCCAGGAAGCCCTCTTCCAGCACCTTGTCGAGCACCGCATTGCCCACGGCCATGGCGAGCGGGTTGCCGCCATAGGTGGAGCCGTGGGTGCCGAGCACCATGCCCTTGGCCGCCTCTTCGGTGGCAAGGCACGCGCCCATGGGAAAGCCGCCGCCAATGCCCTTGGCGACCGACATGATGTCCGGCGTGATGCCGGTGGCTTCGTGGGCGAACAGGCGGCCGGTGCGGCCGACGCCGCTCTGCACTTCGTCCAGCACCAGCAGCATGCCGTGCGCATCGCACAAGGCGCGCAGGCTGCGCAGGAACTCGGCCGGCGGCACGCGCACGCCGCCCTCGCCCTGGATGGGCTCCACCAGGATCGAGCCGGTCTGCGGTGTCAGCGCGGCCTCCACCGCTTTGACATCGCCGAACGGCACCTGGTCGAAGCCCGGCAGGTCCGGGCCGAAGCCTTCGAGATATTTCGCGTTCCCGCCGGCGGCGATGGTCGCGAGCGTCCGCCCGTGGAAGGCGCCCTCGAACGTGATCATGCGCGGGCGCTCGGCGCCGTTCGCATGGTGGTAGCGCCGCGCCATCTTGATGGCGCACTCCAGCGCCTCCGCACCCGAATTGGTGAAGAAGACGGTGTCGGCGAACGTCGCTTCCGTCAGGCGCGTGGCAAGGCGCTCGCCGCCGGGGATGCGGAAGAGATTCGAGATGTGCCAGAGCTTGCCGGCCTGCTCGGTGAGCGCCGCCACCAGATACGGGTGGGCATGGCCGAGGATGTTCACCGCGATGCCGGCCGTGAAATCGAGATAACGTCGCCCGTCCTTCGTGACGAGCCAGCAGCCCTCTCCCCGTTCGAATTCGAGGTCGATACGCGCGTAGGTCGGCAGGACGGGGGTGATCACAGGAGCCCTCCCAATGGGGCTTGCGCGGTTTGCCGGCTCGGCACCGTGCGGTTGTAGAAACGCCAAAGGCCGCCCCCATGCGGGGCGGCCCGACGCCGGTGATTCTAATGATCGCGCGCGCGAGGTCAATACGGCACCTATGGTTAACGAAACCATAAGGACCTGGGGAAAACGACCGCCTGCGCCATTCTGACTCTGTGCGGGAGTCAGCGCATATTGTAGCTTCACCCTCGTCGACCACGATATGTCGTGCGGCGTGTTTCCAATTAGGTATCGGGCACCCATCGTCCCGCGCGTCTAGGCGCGTTTCCGGGAGCAAGGCGGGAGTCCGTCAGATGCGGCTTGGAACCGGATCGGGAAAGGCTGAGCCGGCCGACCCCGGGAATCCGGTTTCTCATTAAAGGACGCGGCGCCCGCAGCGGCATGCGGGCCGTGCGTCAAGGAGGAGAGCGATGAGCTGGAACGATGAGCGCGTCGAACTCTTGAAGCGGCTGTGGGGCGAGGGCCTGTCTGCAAGCCAGATCGCGGGCGAGCTGGGCGGGATCACGCGCAACGCCGTGATTGGCAAGGTGCACCGCCTCGGTCTTTCCGGGCGGATCAAGAGCGCCGGTCCGGCCCGGCCCCGCAAGGCCCGCGTCGAGGCCCCGCCCCCGCGCGGCACCCCCCAGCGCCCGGCCACCATCGGCAACACCGCCCTCGCGCCCGTTCTGGACGCCATGGTGGAGACCGCCCCGGCCCCGGCGCCCATGGTGGACAATGTGGTGCCGATGTCCCAGCGCTGCACCATCATGAACCTCACCGAGGCAACCTGCCGCTGGCCCGTGGGCGAGCCCGGCACGGAGAGCTTCTATTTCTGCGGTGGGCGCAGCACGCCCGGCGTGCCCTATTGCAGCCACCATGCGCGCATGGCCTACCAGCCGAGCCAGGACCGCCGGCGCGACCGGCGCCTCGTCGGCATCCGCTGACGAAAGCAAAAAGGCCGCCTCCGGGCGGCCATTTCTTTTCATGCTCGCATTCACGTCATGGCCGGGCTTCACCCGGCCATCGATCTCCGCCTGAGAGATCCCCGGATCAAGTCCGGGGATGACGTCATCCAGGGGCGGCGTGCCCTCACTCGTCCAGGGATGCGCCGGAGGCCTTGACCACCGGGCCCCACTTCGCCAATTCGGCCTTCACATGGTCGGCGAGCTGAGCGGGGCTGGAGCCGACGCTGACCGCGCTCAGGTCCGCGAGGCGCGCCTTCACATCCGGCGACGAAACCGCCTCGATGCCGGCCTTGGCCAGCTTGTCGATGATGGCGGTCGGCGTTCCAGCCGGCGCGAAGATGGCATTCCACGAATAGGTCTCATAACCCGGCAGGCCGGATTCCGAGACGGTCGGCATGTCCGGCGCCGCGGGCGAGCGATCCTTCGTCGTGATGGCGAGGCCGATGATGGTGCCCTTCCGGATATGGCCGATGGCGGACGGGAGATTATCGAACATGATCTTCACCTGGCCGCCCACCAGATCCACCATGGCCGGGCCTGCGCCCTTATAGGGCACGTGGACCATCTTCACGTCGGCCATACTCTCGAACAGCGCGCCGGACAGGTGCAGCGGCGTGCCGATGCCCGAGGAGGCATATTCGTACTTTCCGGGATTGGCCTTGAGCAGGGCGATGAGCTCCGCCACGCTCTTCACGTTCAGCGAGGGGTGCACCACCACCACGTTGGGCACGTTCACCAGCAGCGAGACCGGCGCGAAATCCTTCACGGGGTCGTACGGCATCTTGGTGTAGAGGACCGGGTTGATGGCGTGGGTCGCGACCGTGCCCATCAGCACCGTATAGCCATCGGGCGCCGCCCGGGCGACCACCGCCGCGCCCGTGTTTCCGCCGGCGCCCGCGCGGTTCTCCACGATGACCTGCTGCTTCAGGATCTCGCCCATCTTCGCGGCGATGATCCGGGCGACGATGTCCGTGGAGCCGCCGGCCGCGAACGGGACCACCAGCCTGATGGGTCGGTTGGGATAATCTTCCTGCGCCTGGGCAAAGCCCGTCATGAGCGCCAGCGCGAGAGCAATTGAGGCAATGCGTTTCATGGTTCGTCTCCTCCAGCTGCAATGTATAGAACGGAGCGGCAGAACCGGGAAACCGCGGCTTTCGTTGGGGGACGCGACCCCGGACCCGCCGGGATGGACCTGAAGCAAGCCTCCCGCACCCGGCAGCTCAAGGCTCCTTGCAGGCGGGCGCGACGGCTGCGGGCTTAGAAAGGCTCCGGCCCTCCCCGTCGCATGCCTGGGCCGGCCTCTGTACAGGCCTGTATTCCGCCTGGGATGACGACCTACATCCGCCCCTACACGCAAAAAATCACGCAATGCAAACTATAGTTGCATCCACTTTATGGATCTGCGCGGGATTCAGCTCTTTTGTACACAAAATAGGACAGCTTCGCGCAAGCCCACTCGCTCAGCTTCGTTCGATCCAGGGGGATAATGGGGATCAAAATGCGAGTCCGGGGGCTGTTTTTACTTTGCCTGTCGATTATCGGGGCCGTGGCCGTCGCAGGCAGCGTTATTTTTGCTGTCAATCAATGGCAGATCTGGGCCGATGCATCGAAAGCCAAGACGCTGATGCAGGTGTTCGCCAGTCTCGCCCGCCTGAGCGAGCGAATCTCCGTCGAACGAGGCGACCTCAATCAAGCGCTGCTTTCGAGCACGACGCAGATTTCCTCTGAAGCCAAGGCCAATATGGGGCGGACGGACGAATCCGTGGCGAGCACCCAGGCCGCGCTGGCCGCCCTGGCGCCCGCCGACAAGGCGGCGATCGAAACCCCGCTCACCAAGATCCTCGCTTCCGCGCGCACCGCCCGCGCGCTGGTTGAAAGCGAAGTCGCCAAGCCGGCGAACGGGCGCGACCCGCAGGCTCAAGCCCGCTACGTGTCCGACGTGACGGCCAATCTCGGCAATATCAGCCGGCTGTCCGACGACCTCGAACTGCGCATCAACGACAAGGACGGGGAAATCGGCAGCCTCGCGGGCATGGCCCGCTACTCCCTCATGCTGCGCGACATTGGTGGCCGCCGCTCCACCATGCTCACCAGCTATCTCGGAAACAGGACCACCCTGACGCCGGCCCAGATCCAGCAATTCTATTCCTATACCGGGCAGATAACGACGCTCTGGTCCCTGGTGCAGCATGCCGCCCACGACCTCGACGACGTGCCCGGCATCACGGCAGCCGTGGAGAAGGCGGACAAAGAGTTCATGCAGGTCCTCGGCAAGCTCATCCTGGATACCTTCCAGGAAGCCGTCGCCGGCAGGGACACCCAGGTCTCCATCGAGGCATGGCGCAACACGGTCCGCCCGGCGCTGGTGGCAGCCCTGGCCCCGCGCGACGCCGCGCTGGCCGGCGCCGAACAGCTTGCGGACACGAAAATCTCCAACGCCAGGATCGCCTTCATCGGCGCGTCGGCCGCCTGCCTTCTCATCCTTGTCCTGGTGGTCGGCTTCGGCACCCTCATCACCCGCCGCGTCATCGAGCCCATCCGCCAGATGTCGGAGGGGATCGAGAAAATTGCCGCCGGCGTCTTCGACGTCACCATCCCGGGCACGGAGCGGCGCGACGAGATCGGTGAGATCGGCAGGGCCGTCGAGATCCTGCGGAACAATTCCATGGAGATGGTCCGCCTTCAGCACGACCAGGTGGAGTTGCGCGAGCAGGCGGAAGCCGACCGGCGCAAGGCCTTCCAGGAGGTGGCCGAGGAGCTCGACCGCGCGGTCGGCCGCATCGCCGGCGCCGTCTCCACCACCTCGGAGGAGCTCCAGGCCTCCGCCCGCGCCATGGCGGGCATGGCCGAATCCACCTCGAGCCGCTCCGACCAGGCCTCCCAGGCCGCTCAGATCGCCTCCACCATGGTGGAGACGGTGGCGGCCGCCGCGGAGGAGCTGTCCGCCTCCGTGGAGGAGATCGGCGCCCGGGTGACGGAATCCACGCGCATCACCGGCACGGCGGTTCAGGAAGCCAATGACGCGGCGAGCAAGATCTCGGCGCTGCTCGATGCCGCGCGGCGCATCGGGGACATTCTGAGCCTCATCACCAACATTGCCGGACAGACGAACCTGCTCGCCCTCAACGCCACCATCGAGGCGGCGCGGGCGGGCGAGGCGGGCCGGGGCTTCGCCGTGGTGGCGAGCGAGGTGAAGAGCCTCGCCGACCAGACGACGAAGGCGACGGCCGAGATCGAGGCGCAGATCTCCACCGTCCAGCACGCCACCGACAATGCGGCCAAGTCCATTGCCGACATTGCCAAGACCATCGGCGCGATCAGCCACATCTCCACCACCATCGCGTCCGCAGTGACCCAGCAGGCAGCGGCGACACAGGAGATCGCCCATTCCATCTCGCGCGCCTCCGACGGGGCGCGCAACGCCAACAGCAATATCGAGCAGGTGGCGCTGACGGCGGTGGAGACGGGGTCTGCGGCAACCCAGGTGCTGGAGGCGTCCTCCGAACTGTCCCGCACCTCCGCCGATCTGCGCCAGGCCACGGACAGCTTCGTCCTGCGCATCCGCGCCGCCTGATCGCACGGCCTCAGGCCACCTCCGGGTGGCCCTGGCGGTTCCGGAACGGGCAGCATCAAGGTGCCGGCCGGTGCCATGGGTGAGTATGAGTATCCTCGGCCCGGTCCGCACTGCGGACCGGGCTGGGCTTTATCCAGCCTCATCGCAGTAGCAGGCGAACGCCCTCAAAGGCCCGCCGGCATGGGGTCAAATCCACTTGTCGGAATAGCATTGCGATCCCACAGGTAGTGACCTTGCCTCCAGCCAAGAACAATCACGCTTCTGATGACAGCATTCCGCGGCCGTCAGACGTGACCGCGCTCCAAGTCTTCAGCCGAAGGGACAGCCGGCAGGTTCGCGCCACGGCCGCCCGGATCTTGGTGTGGTGTCACCGCAGAGATCTCGGGCACGTCTCTCTCGGGCCGGTGGGCGCGCTCACGCCGGCGCCGGCGCCGGGAACGGCCGGAGCCCGCGCTCAATGCGCGCGGGCGAACATTTCGTTGAAGGAATAGCCCGCCCCACGCACGGTGCGGATGGGATCCATCTGCCGGCCGCGATTGATGGCCTTGCGCAGGCGGCCCACATGCACGTCCACGGTGCGCTCGTCGATATAGACGTCCTGCCCCCAGACCCCGTCCAGCAATTGCTCGCGAGAGAAGACACGGCCCGGGCTCTGCATGAGGAATTCGAGAAGCCGGAACTCGGTCGGGCCGAGATGCACCTCGCGGCCGGCCCGGTGCACCCGGTGGGTCTCCCGGTCGAGCTCGATGTCGCCCGCCCGCAGCAGGGTGGCCACATGCTCGGGCTTGGCGCGCCGGAGCAGCGCGCGCACCCGGGCCAGCAGCTCGGGCACCGAGAAGGGCTTCACCACATAATCGTCGGCGCCGGTGGCAAGGCCGCGCACCCGCTCGGTCTCATCGCCGCGGGCGGTGAGCATGATGACGGGGAGGCGCTCGGTCTCGGGGCGCGTGCGCAACCGGCGGCACAGCTCGATGCCCGACAGGCCCGGCAGCATCCAGTCGAGGATGACGAGGTCGGGCACGCTTTCGCGCAGCCGTGTCTCGGCCTCGTCGCCGCGGATCACCGCATCGACCGCATAGCCCTCGGATTCCAGATTGTAACGGAGAAGGAGGCTCAAGGCCTCCTCATCCTCGATGATCAGGATACGTGCCGGCACTGCCCATCACCCCTGCCCAATGTCTTAGCCACTACCCTTGCACGTGTCCCGTGAACGGCACGGACGTCTCGCTGGAGATGTCCGCCTTCGGCCGCTCGTCGGACAGCACCTGGCCGGAGACCATGTAGTGGACGGTCTCGGCGATATTGGTGGCGTGATCGCCGATGCGCTCGATGTTCTTGGCGCAGAACAGGAGGTGCGTGCACACCGAGATGTTCCGTGGATCTTCCATCATATAGGTGAGGAGCTCGCGGAACAGCGACGTGTACATGGTGTCGATGCCGCTGTCGCGGCGCCACACCTCGATGGCCCGGACCTGGTCCTTGCCGGCATAGGCGTCGAGAACTTCCTTCAGCTGCTCGAGCACCAGGTCGGACATGTGCTCCACGCCGCGCACCAGCTTCTGCGGGTGGTATTCGCCTTCGATGGCGAGCACGCGCTTGCCCACATTCTTGGCAAGATCGCCGATGCGCTCCAGATCGCTGGCGATGCGGATGGCCGCCACCAGCTCGCGCAGGTCGGAGGCCACCGGCTGGCGCTTGGCGATGACGACAATCGCCTTTTCCTCGATCTCGCGCTGGATGTTGTCCACGCTGGTGTCCAGCAGGATCACCCGCTGGGCGAGGGCCGCGTCGCGGCGCATGAGGGCGTTCACCGCATCAATGACGAGGCGCTCGGCCTGGCCGCCCATCTCGACCACCTTGCGGCCGATTTCCTTCAGCTCGGCGTCGAACGCCGTAACGGTATGCTCGGACATGTCCGCGGATCCTTTGCGATCAGCCGAAGCGGCCGGTGATGTAGTCGCGGGTCTTGATCTGCTTGGGATTGGTAAAGATTACGTCCGAAGGCGCCACCTCGACCAGTTCGCCCAGATAGAAGAAGGCGGTGATGTCGGCGCAACGCGCCGCCTGCTGCATATTGTGGGTCACGATGACGATGGTGAAGTCCTGCTTCAGCTCGTCGATCAGGTCCTCGATCTTCGAGGTGGAGATGGGGTCGAGCGCGGAGGTGGGCTCGTCCAAAAGGATCACTTCCGGCTGCACCGCAATGGTGCGGGCGATGCACAGGCGCTGCTGCTGGCCGCCCGACATGCCGAGTGCGGAGGTGTGGAGGCGATCCTTGGTCTCTTCCCAGATCGCCGCCTTGCGCAGGCAGCTTTCCACACGCTCGTCCATTTTCGCCTTGTTCAGGTTCTCGTGCAGGCGCACGCCGAAGGCGATGTTGTCATAGATGGACATGGGGAACGGGGTGGGCTTCTGGAACACCATGCCGATGCGGGTGCGCACGATGGTGGGGTCCAGCTCCTTGCCGACGATGTTGACGCCGTCGAACAGCACCTGCCCCTCGGCCCGCTGGCCGGGATAGAGGTCGTACATGCGGTTGAAGATGCGCAGCAGCGTGGACTTGCCGCAACCCGAGGGGCCGATCATCGCGGTGACGCGCTTCTCGGGGATCTCGAAATTGATGTTCTTCAGGGCATGGTTCTGCCCGTAATAGAAATTGAGGTTGTCCACCTTGATCTTGGTGGGTGCCTGCACGGCGTCGGGCTTGGCGGCGACAGACGACGCGATGTTGAAGGTCGGATCCACTGCAGAAGTCATGTTCGGCCTCTTCGATCTCTGGTCTGCGGGGCCGTCGGGCGGCCCCGTCGTGATCTTGTTGGGTCCGGTGCGGCCCGTCGGGCCGCCCCGCTCACTTCGTCCGAGCCAGAACCAGCCGGGACACGATATTCAGGAGCAACACGCCGACCGTGATCAGCAGCGCGCCGGCCCAGGCAAGAGCAACCCAGTCGTCGAACGGGCTTCCGGCATACTGATAGATGGCAATGGGCAGGCTCGCCATGGGCTTGGACAAGTCCACGGACCAGGAATTGTTGCCGAGCGAGGTGAACAGCAGCGGCGCGGTCTCGCCCGCCGCGCGGGCCACCGCCAGGAGAATGCCGGTGACGATGCCGGCGCGCGCCGCGCGCCAGGTGATCATCATCACCACCTTCCATTTCGGCGCGCCGAGCGCGAAGGCGGCTTCGCGCAGGCCCACCGGAACGAGGTTCAGCATGTCCTCGGTGGTGCGCACGATCACCGGGATCACCAGGATGGCGAGGGCCAGGGAGCCCGCCCAGCCGGAGAACCCGCCGAACGGGATCACCAGGAACTGGTAGATGAACAAGCCCACCAGGATGGAGGGCGCGGAGAGCAGGATATCGTTCACGAAGCGCGCGGCGGAGCCGATTTTCGTGCCCTTGCCGTTCTCGGCCAGGAAGGTGCCGCAGAACATGCCGATCGGGCCACCAATGATCAGCGCGAGCGCGATCTGGATCAGCGAGCCGACGATGGCGTTGAGAAGGCCGCCATTCATGCCCGGCGGCATGGTCACGTTGGTGAAGACGGTGAGCGACAGGGCGGGAAGGCCCCGGGCCACCAGCGTCCAGAGGATCCACGCCAAAAGGAAGATGGCGAAGACGGCGAAGCCCGTGGAGATCACCTTGATGGTGGTGTCCTTGGCGCGGCGTGCGGCGAGGGAAGCCATGTTCTTTTATCCTTCCCGATCAATCGAGCCGCGAGCGCACCAGCGCCCGGGAAAGTGCGAGGACGATGAACGAGATCACGAACAGGATGAAGCCGAGCTGAAGCAGCGAGGTGAGCTTCAGGGAGCCGATGGCCGCCTCGGGGAATTCGTTCGCGATGGTGGAGGCGATGGTAGCGCCCGGCGCGAACAGCGAGGCGGACAGGCGCGTGGCATTGCCGATCACGAAGGTGACCGCCATGGTCTCGCCCAGCGCGCGGCCGAGGCCGAGCATCACCGCGCCCACCATGGCCGTCTTGCCGTAGGGGATGGAGACGTTCTTGTAGACCTCGTAGGTGGTGGCGCCGACGCCGTAGGCGCTTTCCTTCAGCATGGGCGGCACGGATTCAAGCGTCTCAACGAACATGGCGGTGATGAAGGGGATGATCATCACAGCGAGGATCAGGCCGGCGGTGAGCATGCCCGAGCCGAGCGGCGGTCCCGAGAACAACACGCCGAGAACCGGGATCGGCCCCAGCCAGTCGATCAGCGGGGGCTGCACATAGGCGGCGATGAGCGGGACGACGACGAAGAAGCCCCACATGCCGTAGATGATGGAGGGCACCGCCGCCAGAAGCTGCACCGCCACGCCGATGGGGCGCCGCAGCGCCTCTGGCGCGATCTCCGTGAGGAAGAAGGCGATGCCGAAGGACAAAGGCAGCGCGAAGATGACCGCGATCACGGCGCTGAGCACCGTGCCGTAGATCATCACCAGCGCGCCGTAATTCTCGGTGACCGGGTTCCAGGTCGCGGTCCACAGGAAGTCGATGCCGAAGTGGCGCAGCGCAGGCAGGCCGCCCTCGAACAATTGCGCGATGATCAGGCCGAGCAGGATCAGGACGAAGATGCCGCTCGCCCAGAGGGCACCGACGAAGATGGGATCGGCAACCGCCCCGGTGGGCTTCGCCTGGTCAATGGGCTGAAGCGCCCCTGCCTTTGCGGTAGTGATCGTCGCGTCCATCGTCCCGCTCTTCCCCAATCGCGCGCCACGCCATCCGCGTAGCCGAAGGCAAGCTCACGGGGCCTCGCCCCGAACCGCCTGCCCATGATGCTTCCGGCCTGGTCCTCGGACCACCTTGCCAAACGAATACGGTCTTCCGCGTCCCCGTCCGCGCTATGCGGAGCCAGCCCTTGAAATGCCGGTACGGAACGCTGAGGCCGGCTGAAATTCCGAAACATGCCCCGCAAGACAGGCCGCCGCACCACCCCCAGCGACACGCAACCTGCTGCTCTTCCCTTCAAACTGCACCCGGGCCGGATAGGTTACCCCTCCGCCCCGGGCGCTGCTTTTCCGGTGCCCTCCACTCCCCCGCAGGAGGAGGACACCGAAACCTCTAGGCTCAGAACACCGGCTTGCCGTCCGGAGACTTCACTTCCGCCTTCCACGCCGCCTTCACCTTTTCGATGACGGAGTCGGGGAGCGGGATGTAGTGCATCTTCTCAGCGATCTCGGAGCCTTCCTTGCCGTAGGCCCAGTCGAAGAACTTCATCACTTCGCGCGAAGATTCCACGTTGGTGGGGTTCTTCGGCAGCAGGATGTAGGTGGGGCTCACGATCGGCCACGCGCCTTCGCCGGCGGTGTTGATCATGGACGCAGCGAAGTCCTTGGAGCCGGCCCAGTCGGCGGCGGCGGCGGCTTCCACAAAGTTCTTCACTTCGGGGGAGACGAACTTGCCGGCCTTGTTCTGGAGCTGGGTGACGACCAGCTTGTTGGAGGCCGCGTAGATGAACTCCACGTAGCCAACGCCGCCCTTGGTGTTCTTCACGTTGCCGGTGACGCCTTCATTGCCCTTGGCGCCAGCGCCGGTCGGCCACTGCACCGAGGTGGCGGCGCCGACCTTGGACTTCCACTCGGGGCTCACTTCCGAGAGGTAGGAGGTGAAGATGTAGGTCGTGCCGGAGGCATCCGAACGGTAGACCGGGACCACGGCAGTGGCCGGCAGCTTCACGCCCGGGTTGAGGTCGGCGATCGCCTTATCGTTCCACTTGGTGATCTTGCCGAGATAGATGTCGGCGAGCACCGGGCCGGTCAGCTTGAGCTGGTTGGTCTCGACGCCGTCCAGGTTGACGGTGGCGACCACCGAGCCGATCACGGTCGGGAACTGGAGCAGGTTGTTGGAGGTCAGCTTGGCGCTGTCCATGGGCGCGTCGGAAGCGCCGAAATCAACCGTGCGGTTGATGATCTGGTTCTGACCGCCGCCGGAACCGATGGACTGGTAGTTCAGGGCGTTCCCGGACTTTTCCTTATATTTCGCACCCCAGGACTGGTAAACGGGCGCGGGGAAGGAGGCGCCGGCGCCATTGATGTCCACGGCGAACGCGCTGCCAGCGACCAGGGATCCGGCGAGCGCAAGCGCTGCGCCAAGAACTGTGATGTGCTTCACGGGGGTCTCTCCTTGCCAATCAGGTGTCGCCCGTCGGCCTGCGGGCCGCGACGCAACATGGGCCCGGAACTTCTAGCGGCCAGGCGCCACCGTTCTATGACCCTGTCGTGACAGTCGAATGACAATTCAACCCATTGTTAAGCAATGGCTTTCACAGGACGGACCACACAGTCCAGGCGCACGGTGAAGGTCGCGCCCGCATCGGGCTGGCTGTCAATGGACAATCGCCCACGATGCCGGGCCACAATATGCTTGACGATTGCAAGCCCGAGCCCGGTCCCGCCCTGGTCGCGGCTCGCCGCAATATCCACCCGGTAGAACCGCTCGGTCAGGCGCGGCAGGTGCTCCAAGGCGATGCCGGGCCCGAAATCCCGCACCGAGACGAAGGCCGCCTGGACGTCCTCGCCCCCCTCAAGGCCCACCGTCACCTCCACCCGTTTGCCGGAGGCACCGTATTTCAGGGCGTTCTCCACAAGGTTCTCCACCAAGCGGATGAGTTCGTCGCGCTCGCCCAGCACCAGGACGGCCGGCTCCGGGCGCTGCACGCTCAGCTCCACGCCGCGCTCGCGCGCCAGGGGCGAAAGCGTCTCGCACACATGGGCGACGATCATGCCCAGCTCCACCTGGGTTTCAGGCCGGACATGGGCGTTGAGTTCGATGCGCGAGAGCGACAGCAGATCGTCGATGAGCCGCGACATGCGCCGGGCCTGCGCGACCATGATGCCGAGGAAGCGGTCTCGCGCGGCCGGATCGTTGCGCGCCGGCCCCTGCAGCGTCTCGATGAAGCCGGAAAGCGAGGCCAGGGGCGTGCGCAGCTCGTGGCTGGCATTGGCGACGAAGTCGGCGCGCATCTGTTCGACGCGGCGCTGCTGGGTGAGGTCGCGGAAGGTGAGCAGGACGGTGTCCGGCGGGGACACTTCGAGGCTCAGTCCGTGCTCCTTCTCCAGGAGGCGGAGCGGCACGATATGGGCTTCCAGCCACCGGTCGAGGGGGATGCGCTCGCCAAACTCCACGCGCCGGGGCAGGCCATCGCGCGCACCCGCACGCACCGCCTCCAGCACCTCCGGCACGCGCACCAGGAAGGACAGGGGATCGCCCACCTTCGCGGGCCCCACGGAGATGGCGACCCGCTCATTGGCGATGAGAATGTCGCCGGCCGGCGTCAGAAGCAGGGCCGGCTCCGGCAAGGCGGAGACCAGCGCACCCACCGCGCCCTCCACCCGCGCGCGGGGCGGCAGGGGGGCGGGCACGGGCGGCGGCGCGGGCGCCGCCCGGCCGAGACCGCACAGCAGGAAGCCGATGGCCGCCGACGCGACCGCCGCGAGGGCAAAGGCCGGGTGGGCGAGCTCCAGCAGCACGCCGACAATGCCGACCAGCAGCACGAGGCCGAACGCGGCGGCATAGCGACGCCAGTGCCGGAGGGGGCGCGGCTCCTCCGCCTCACCAGATGATGCGTCCCGGCTCACGATTCGCCTCCAGGGCGGCCGGGCCACGGCAAGCCGGCGTGGTTTTCCCACGCACGGAGAATCTGCCTGCTGTCCCTAAACACGCCAACCTCCCGATCGCGCAATGGCGCTCTGCGCCGCCGTCGCATGCCGAACCGGTACGCGCGGGTAATTCTGCATATGCTGCAACGGTTTCACGAACACAATAAGACATAGCCCGCGCGGGGACCGGCGGAACCTTCCACCGCTCTGCGCCCTTAGGACGTAACGGGAGGCCGGCGACAACGCGCGTCGGCACCGCAACGGGGGCTCGACATCCATGGCGCAGGGGTTAGGAAGGTTCATGCATTCGATGCGCATTGCTCCTCCCCTCTGCGCGGCAGCGCTGGTCATCTGGGCGGTCACGGCCGCCGCCGACCCGCTGCCGGTCCCCGAGACCGATTTCGCCCTCAAGGCCAAGCTGCAGCAAGGGGCCACCATGGAAATGGCCCATAGCGGCGCAAAGATCCGCGTGCTGATTTCCGGGCCGAACCTGCCGGCGAGCACCCTCGGCATCATCGACATGAAACGCGGCAAGATGCTGATGATGCTGCCTGATGTGCCCAAGGCGGCGGTGGAGGCGGATGTGCCGCCGGCCTATCGCGCCGCCATGCTGAAGGGCGAAGGCACGCGCATGGGCCCTGGCGAGGTCGCCGGCCAGCCGTGCGAGATCTGGCGCGTGGACAAGTCGGAGGCGGTGGGCGGCCCGGCCTTCGCCTGCATCACGGCGGACGGCATCCCGCTGCGCACCGAAGTGGAGGTCAAGGGCAAGCGCCAGATCGCTTACGAGGCGATGAGCGTCACCCGTGCCCCGCAGGACCCGGCCCTGTTCCGCCTGCCGCCGGGCACGCAGACCCTGAAAATCCCGCCGGGCGCGGCCGGCCTGCTGCCGGGCCTCGGCGGGCTTCTGAAGAACTGACCGGCTTTATTCCGCCGCCGATTTGGAGTTCGCCGCCTCGATGGGGACGGCGGCTGCGGCAGCTTCCGCAGCCGCAGCCCGGCGACCCTTCAGGCTGATGGACAATTCCCGCGTGCCCAGCAGCAGCAGCGCGAAGGCGAAGGGCACGATGTAATAGAACAGGCGGAACAGCAGCAGCGCCCCGACCATCTCTTCCTTGTCGAACTGCGGCAGGGCGACGAGGAGCGCGGCATCGAACACGCCGAGCCCGCCGGGCGCGTGGCTGGCGAAGCCGAGCAGCGTCGCCGTCACGAAGATCACCGAGAGTGAGATGGGATCGATATAGGGGCTCTCGGGCATCAGCATGTACATGGCGGCGGCGCACAGGCTGAGATCGAGGATGCCGATGCCCACCTGGACCAAGGTGAGCTTGCCGGCGGGCAGGGTCACGAACCAGGTGGACCGGCCGATCTTGCGCGGCGCCATGCTCACCCAGACGATGTAGCCCGCCAGCACCGCCAATGCGGCGCAGCCAATAAGGCGATTGACCAAAGGAGGGAGCTGGTCGACCGCAGTGGCGGCTTCAGGGTGGATGATAATGCCGATGCCCAGCACGGCGATGTTGCCGAGCCAGAAGGTCAGGCCCGCCACGAAGCAGATCTTCGCCACGTCGATGGCGGTGAGGCCCCAGGCGGAATAGATGCGATAGCGCACCGAGCCGCCGGTGAAGACGGTGAAGCCCACATTGTGCCCCACCGAATAGGAGCAGAAACCCGCCAGCGCCGCCACGCGGTAAGGCACATGGCTCCGCCCGATGGTGCGCAGGGCGAAGAAATCATAGAAGGTGAGGGTCAGGTAGGCGCAGCAGACCAGAAGAAAAGCCGCGAGGACATAAAGCGGATTCTTTGCCTTCAGGGCCTCCATGACCTGCGCGAACTTTAGATCATGCAGCATGTTCCAGAGCACGACCACGGCAAAGCCGATGATCAGCAGGCTGAGAACCAGGCCAAGTCCGTGAAGTCCCACCCGGTCGCGCAGGAAGGTCCAGATTCTTGATTGAGCCATAAACCACCATTTCCCCCAGCCGGCGGTACCGACACATCAGACAAGCACGTTTGAGGGAAACTGAGTATCCCCCGCTTACGTTACGTCGCTTTTTCCGATCGACCGGCTATTACCGCCGCAACACGGCCATCCCAAGGCGAGGCCTTGGGTTCGGCCTACAGTTTCACGGGGTAGCCGATTTCCATGGTGCGGCCGCGCGGGAGACCGAACCGGTCCACCGAGCGCTCCGCATTGCGGGCGAGGAAGGCGAAGACATGCCCCACAAAGTCTCTGGGGCGCAAGATCTCGTCCGGCGGGATGATCCGCTCGTGGCCGATCACGTAGATGGCCTCGTCGGGATCGATGCCGCGGGCGCTGAGCGCCGGGCCGAGCACCGAGGGCACATCGATCTGCTGCATGTAGCCGAAGCGCAGGTCCACCCGCACGAAGGAGCCGTCCATGACCGTCACCCGCACCCGGTCGTCCACGGAGACGCGCGGGCGCGCGGCAATCCACACGGAGACGATGACCGAGCGGTGGAAGCGCACCTTCATCACATCGGCCATGCGCGAGAGCGCCACCGGGGTCATGGCGCCGGCGCGGGAGAGGAAAATGGCCGTGCGCGGGCTCTCCCCGTCGCTTGCCCGATCCTTGCGGGAGACGAAATTGTCCAAAGGCTCGGTGAAGCGCACCTGCTGGGCCACCACCGCCTCGAGGCCGCGGCGCCAGCTCACCATCACCAGGATGACGAGGCCGGCAATGGTGAGGGGCAACCAGCCGCCATCATGCAGCTTGGTGAGGTTGGAGGTGGCGAAGGCAGCGTCCAGCGAGAGCAGGCAGACGCCGAGCGTGATCACGGCCGGCTTCGGCCAGTGCCAGGCGCGGTTCACCTGCGCCACGAACAGGATGGAAGTGGTGACCATGGCGAAGGCCACCGCAATGCCATAAGCTGAGGCGAGGCGGTCCGATCCCTCGAAGCCGATCACCACGGCGATGCAGGCGATCATGAGCAGCCAGTTGAGGCGCCCCACATAGATATGCTGCTCGTTGTGCTCGCTGGTGTAGCGGATGCGCATGGGCGGCAGGTAGCCGAGCTCGATGGCCTGCTTCGCCAGCGAGAACACGCCGGTGATGATGGACTGGGAGGCGATGACGGTGGCGGCGGTGGCGAGCAGCAGCAGCGGCACGTCCATCACATCGGGGCAGAGGTCGTAGAAGGGGTTGCGCACCGCATTGGGGTCGCGCAGCAGGATCGCGCCCTGGCCGTAATAATTGAGCAGCAGCGCCGGCATGGCGACGAAGAGCCAGGCGCGGGCGATGACCTTGCGGCCGAAATGGCCGAGGTCCGCATAAAGCGCCTCGCCGCCGGTGATGGCGAGGAAGCAGGCGCCGATGATCACGCCCGCAAGGCCGGGATGGTCGATGAGAACGGCGAAGCCGTGGCGCGGGTCGAAGCCCATCAGCACCTCGGGCGCCTGCATGATGCCCCAGAGCCCGAGCACGGCCAGCGAGCCGAACCACAGCACCATGATGGGGCCATAGAAGCTCGCGATGCGTTCAGTGCCGAGCCGCTGGGACAGGAACACCCCGAGCAGCACCACCACCGTGATGGGCACCACCCATGCGTCGAGCTGGGGCGTTATGACTTCCAGGCCCTCGATGGCGGAGAGCACGGACATGGCGGGGGTGAGCACCCCGTCGCCGATCAGCATGGCCGCGCCGAGGAGGCCCGCCGCCAAAAGATACCAGCGCAGGCCGATGGCGCTGCGGTGAAGATCGAGGAGGGTCACGAGCGCGAGGATGCCGCCCTCGCCGTCATTGTCCGCCCGCAGCACCAGCATCACGTATTTGACCGTGACGGAGAGAATGATGCTCCAGGTGATGAGCGAGAGCAGGCCCAGCACGTCGCCGGGCAGGAAATTGGTGCCGCCAACGGCGAGCACGCCCTGCTTCAGCGCATAGAGCGGGCTCGTGCCGATGTCGCCGAACACGACACCGAGCGCGCCGATCTCGGCGGCGAAAGGCAGCACGCGCTGCCGGTCGCGAAGGAGGCTCAGCGACATGAGACCTGCGCGCTCAACACGGGGTTCGCCGCCCCCGCAAATTGGGATGGGTGCTTGATTTCGGGGCTCTGTTCACGATCGCACACCGCGCGGGTCCATCCCCGCGCATCGTCGATACCGTCCAAGGCAGCCCCCCGGCAACGCGCATGTCCTAGCGTCTTGCGACACCCACACCTAGCTCCGATCGCGTCGGATGACAATGCGCGTCTCTGACGCCTCGGCGGGATTTTACGCGGTGCAATAGGGAGGAAGGCCGGGTCCGGCGCGGGGATGTCCCGCGCCGGACCCATTATTCGCCGGCTCAGTAGCGATAGAGCTCGGGCTTGAAGGGGCCGGTCTCCGGCACACCGATATAGTCCGACTGCTGCTTGGAGAGCTTGGTGAGCTTCACGCCGATCTTGTCGAGATGCAGCGAGGCCACCTTCTCGTCGAGGTGCTTGGGCAGCGTGTAGACCTTCTTCTCGTACTGGCCGGGCTTGGTCCACAGCTCGATCTGCGCCAGCGTCTGGTTGGTGAAGGATGCGGACATGACGAAGCTCGGATGGCCGGTGGCATTGCCGAGATTCACGAGGCGCCCTTCCGAGAGAAGGATGATGCGCTTCTTGTCGGGGAACTCGACCTCGTCCACCTGCGGCTTCACATTGTGCCAGGCGAAGTTCTTCAGGCCGGCGACCTGGATCTCGCTGTCGAAGTGGCCGATGTTGCAGACGATGGCGCGGTCCTTCATGGCCCTCATGTGGTCCACCGTGATCACGTCCAGATTGCCGGTCGCGGTCACGAAGATGTCGGCGCGCGGCGCGGCATCTTCCATGGTGGTCACTTCATAGCCTTCCATGGCGGCCTGGAGCGCGCAGATGGGGTCGATCTCCGACACCATCACGCGGCAGCCGGCATTGCGCAGCGAGGCGGCCGAGCCTTTGCCCACGTCGCCGAAGCCGGCGATCATGGCGACCTTGCCGGCCATCATGACGTCGGTGCCGCGGCGGATGCCGTCCACAAGGCTCTCGCGGCAGCCATAGAGGTTGTCGAACTTGGACTTGGTGACGCTGTCGTTCACGTTGATGGCGGGCCAGAGAAGGGTGCCCTTCTTCTGCATCTCATAGAGACGGTGCACGCCCGTGGTGGTCTCCTCGGTCACGCCGCGGATCGACTTGGCCAGCGTGGTGTACCAGCCGTGCTTTTCCTTGAGGCGCTTCTTGATGGCGGCGAAGAGGACTTCCTCCTCCCCGTTGGTGGCGCCGTCGAGGAACGCGGTGTCGCCATTCTCGGCGCGCAGGCCGAGATGGACGAGGAGGGTGGCGTCGCCGCCATCGTCCAGGATCATGTTCGGCGCGCCGCCGTCGGCCCACTCGAAGATGCGGTGGGTGTAGTCCCAGTATTCCTCCAAGGTCTCGCCCTTCACGGCGAAGACCGGGGTGCCGGCGGCGGCGATGGCGGCGGCGGCATGGTCCTGGGTGGAGTAGATGTTGCAGGAGGCCCAGCGGACATCGGCGCCGAGCGCCTTCAGGGTCTCGATGAGCACGCCGGTCTGGATGGTCATGTGCAGGGAGCCGGCGATGCGGGCGCCCTTCAGCGGCTGGGACGGCCCGAATTCGGCGCGGGTGGCCATCAGGCCGGGCATCTCGGTCTCGGCGATGTTGAGTTCCTTGCGGCCCCAATCGGCGAGATTGATATCCTTCACCACATAGTCGCTCATGGGCTCTTCACTCCGTCTGCCGCCCGGCGCGCTGCCGGCTGGGCGTGCCTGTAGCACGAGACGCGGCGCCCATCAAACACGATATAAAGAAATGCTTATATCCTTGATCCAGCACCCGAAAGGCGTGCCTTGCACCCAATGCATGAGCGCTCTGCGCGAAGGACGTAAGGATGAAACGGACAATGCTTTGATTCAGGCACTTTTTGTGTTATACAAGCCTTTACAGTCGATTGCTTCCTGTATCATCCGCATCGTGCCTGGACATTGGCGCATTCTCGGGAACATAGGGGCGAGAATTTAAGGCATCCAGCTGACACGTCGGCGTGGGTGCGGCGGGTCAGGCTTTGGCCTTCGACTGACATGAGCGGACCGGTGGGCGTTCCGGCCAGACGGTCCAGTCACCAGCGCAGGTGCGTCATCGCTCCGGGCCTGTCCCGAAAAGGGCGTTCGCGCGCTAACGATCCGGCCCCAGGGCCGGGTCAGGAGTGGTCTATAGCATGTCGACAAAGAAGAGCGCGCAGGCCCGCCTTGGTTTCAAGACGGGCGAGCATATCGTGTACCCTTCGCACGGTGTCGGCCGTATCGTGGCCATTGAGGAGCAAGAAGTCGCGGGCTTCAAGCTTGAACTCTTCGTCATCTCCTTCGAAAAGGACAAGATGACGTTGCGCGTTCCTGTTCCCAAGGTCGCCGCCGTCGGCATGCGCAAGCTTTCGGACGCCCCCGTGGTGGCCAAGGCTCTGGACACGCTCAAGGGCCGCGCGCGCGTCAAGCGCACCATGTGGAGCCGCCGCGCGCAGGAATACGAAGCGAAGATCAATTCGGGCGACCTCATCGCCATCTCCGAAGTGGTGCGCGACCTCTACCGCTCCGACGCGCAGCCCGAGCAGTCCTATTCCGAGCGCCAGCTCTATGAGGCCGCCCTCGACCGCATGGCGCGCGAGCTCTCGGCCGTGGAGAATATCACCGAGACCGAATCGGTGAAGCTGATCGAGCAGAACCTCCAGAAGGGCCCGCGCCGCGGCGCGGCGAAGGCTGAGGAAGCCGACGCCGACGTCGATGCGGACCTGGAGCCGGAAGAGGCTGCAGCCTGATTGCTTCTTCTGATCGCGTTCAAGAAAAGGCCCGGCATTCGCCGGGCCTTTTTCTTTGACGTAACGAAAAGACGGAACCGGAGCGCAAAAATTCGCGTTGTCGAACGCTTGGGGGAACACGACGAAGAAGACGACTAGGAGGACATCGTGAGCAAAGATCCCCAGAAGAATCCTCAGCAAGGCGGCCAGGGCAAGCCCGGCCAGCAGCATGAGCAGCAGATGCCCGGACAGCAGCGCCCCGGACAGCAGGGTGGCCAGCAGCAGGGCGGCAAGCAGGACCAGCACCGCGGCACCGATCCGCAGCGCGATCAGCAGCAGAAAGATACGCAGCGCGGCGAGCGCTGAAGCTGCCTCTCCGTCATGCCCGGGCCTGACCCGGGCATCTCTTTGCCGCCCCGGCACCGTCCGTGGGCGCGCAGCCCGGAGATGGCCCGCCCAAGCGCGGCCATGGCGGCGCATCAGGAACCCCCGACGGCAACGCCGGGGGTTTTTTATGTTCAGAACCCGTCCGCGCCCCCATCCGCCCGCGGATCGTGCGCGCCTTCCACCTCGCCCTTGGGATGCAGCACCACCGCGCCGGCATGGCCCATGGTGTCGGAGAAGGGCTCCGGCAGCACCTCCACATCATGGCCGGCGCTCCGGAGCGCGGACACGAGGGAGTCATCGAAGCGCGATTCCAGCCGCAGATTGGTCTGCACCGAGCCCCAGGTGCGCCCCAAAAGCCAGCGAGGCGCGGAGATCGCGCTGCCCAGCGGCTCGCCGAACACCACATGGCGGGTGAACACCGCCGCCTGCGTCTGCGGCTGCCCCTCCCCGCCCATGGTGCCGTAGGCCATGACCCGGCCGTCATTGAGCTGCGCCAGGGCCGGATTGAGCGTGTGGAACGGCCGTCGGCCGGGACGCAGCGGGTTCGCCGCCTTCGGGTCCAGCGAGAAGCTGGCGCCGCGATTCTGCATCAGCACGCCCGTTCCCGGCAGCACGCAGCCGGAGCCGAATTCGAAGAAGATGGACTGGATGTATGACACCACCAGCCCCGACGCGTCCGCGGCGCCGAGCCAAATAGTGTCGCCCTTCTTTGCGACCTGCGGCCAGGGCAGCGCCCGGCGCATGTCGATCCTCGCCGCATCCGCATCGAGGGCGGCGGGGCTCAGGAAGGATGCGAGGTCGTGGCGCAGATGCTCGAAATCGCATACCACCTCGTCGCGCACCAGGAAGGCCCGCTTGGTGGCCTCCACCAGCCCGTGCACGTGTTCGAAGCCTTCCGCGCGCTTCACCCCGAGCCGCTCGAACAAAGCGAGGGTGAGGAGGGAGGCGAGCCCCTGCGTGGGCGGGGGCGCATTGAACACTTCTCCTTGAGCGAGCCGCACGGAGAGCGGCGCGCGGGTGATGGCGGAATAACGCGCGAGGTCAGCGCGCGTCACCGGGCTGCCGATCTTCTCGAGGTCCCCCGCCATCTCGCGGCCCACGTCGCCGCGGTAGAAATCGTCGAGGCCGGCGCGGGAAAGATGCTCCAGCGTGTCGGCAAGGCGCGGGTTCGCCAGCACCTGCCCCACTTCCGGCACCTTGCCGCCCGGCAGGAAGGTGGCGGCAAAGCCGGGCGAGGGCTCAAGCTCGGCGCGCTTTTCGCTCGTCAGGGCAACCTGCGAGCGCGTCACCGGCACGCCGGCGCGGGCATGGGCGATGGCGGGGCCGAGCAACTCGGCCAGCGGCATGCGCCCGCCGGCTGCCTGTGCGATGCCGTGGGCGAACTCCCATCCGCTCACGGCGCCGGGCACAGTGAGCGCCGCCAATGGCCCGCGGAACGGGATCGTTTCATGACCCTGGTCGCGATAGAAGGCGGCCGTCGCCTTCTCGCCGGCGAAGCCGCAGGCCTCGATATAGCGCACGCGGCCCGAGGGTTCGCGGATCAGCCAGAAGCCATCGCCGCCCAGATGGTTCATGTGGGGATAGACTACGGCGATGGCGGCGGCCGCCGCGAGCGCCGCTTCCACCGCATTACCGCCCTCGCTCAGGACCTGCCGCCCGGCCTCGACAGCAAGACTGTGCGGCGCCGCGACCATCGCGTGTCCGCATCTGACGCTTTCGTGCATGAAGGGCCTCCTGAGGGCGGGCACTTGACCGGGACGCGGGCGCGTCGCAGTGTCCCGGCCGATTTTCAACGGGTTTTCGCGCCAGCGGGTTGTTCCCGAAGGCGAGCGAAAGCGCAAGACAGGATGGCCTTCGGGCCGCCTCCGCCACTGAGCGCGGAGAAGAGAGGACGAGAATGGCAGCGACCAGCGCCCGGGGCGGCAATCTTCTGACCGTCATCAGCGCCACGGTGTTCGTCGGCGTGCAGACGCTGGTGACCGCCATTGCCGCGGGCTGGGCCGTGGCCGGCCTGTTCAATCTGGGCGAGGCCGGCGAATACGTGCTGATGGTGATCTTCGCCGTGCCCGCGCTCTACGCCACTTGGCGCTATGCCCGCTCCGCCGCCCGCACCGAGGCCGCCCTGACGCATTGAGCCCAAGCGGCGCCCTCCCTGAAGGCGCCGGAGCCCTCAAGCGTCATCCCCGGGCTTGGCCCGGGGATTTCGAGTGTCTTGGACATTGAGCTTATGACCCGGGCCACGCCCGGGCGCAGCGGACGAGTCCGCTCAGGCCGCCTGCTCCACCGCGCCCTCGGGCGCGAAGGTGAGGTGGCCGCCCTCAAGGCCGATCCGCACGAGCGAACCGTCCAGGATGTCCCCGGCGAGGATCTTCTCCGCCAGGGGGTCCTGCACCAGCTTCTGGATCGTCCGCTTCAGCGGCCGCGCGCCATAGGCCGGGTCGTAGCCCTTGTCTGCAAGGAAGGTCCGCGCCTCCGGGGTCAGATCGAGCACGATCTTGCGGTCCTCCAGCAGCTTGGCGAGACGCCCGAGCTGGATGTCCACGATGGCGCCCATCTGATCCCGCTTCAGGCGGTGGAACATGACGATCTCGTCGATGCGGTTGATGAACTCCGGGCGGAAGTGACGCCGCACGGCTCCCATCACCAGATCATAGGCCTCCTCGTCCGAGACCACCCTGTCCTGCTCGTGGCCGGGCAGGCCGAAGCCCACGGGCTGGCGGGGATCGGCCAGGAACTCGGCCCCGAGATTGGAGGTCATGACGATGAGCGTGTTGCGGAAGTCCACCGTCCGCCCCTGCCCGTCCGTCAGCCGCCCGTCATCGAGCACCTGGAGGAGGACGTTGAAGACGTCCGGGTGGGCTTTCTCCACCTCGTCGAACAGCACCACCTGATAGGGCCGGCGCCGCACGGCTTCGGTCAGCGAGCCACCCTCGTCATAACCGACATAGCCGGGAGGGGCGCCGATGAGCCGGCTCACGGAATGCTTCTCCATGAATTCCGACATGTCGATGCGCACCATGGCGGTGTCGTCGTCGAACAGGAAGCTCGCGAGCGCCTTGGTCAATTCGGTCTTGCCGACGCCGGTGGGGCCGAGGAACAGGAACGAGCCGATGGGCCGGTTCGGGTCCTGGAGGCCCGCCCGCGCACGCCGGACCGCGGTCGAGACGGCAGCCACCGCCTCACTCTGGCCCACAACGCGCTTCGCCAGCTCCAGCTCCATCTTGAGCAGCTTCTCGCGCTCGCCCTGGAGCATCTTGTCCACGGGCACGCCGGTCCAGCGGGAGACGACGCCTGCGATATGGTCGGGCGTCACCGCCTCTTCCACCATGCCGGAATTGCCGCCCGCGGCCTCCACCTCGGCGAGGCGCTTCTCCAGGTCCGGGATCACCGAATAGGTGAGCTCGCCGGCCTTCTGGTATTCGCCCTGCCGCTGCGCGGAGGCAAGGTCCGCCCGCGCCTGGTCGAGCTTGGCCTTCAGCGTGGTCGCCTCGCCCAACTTCTCCTTCTCGGACTTCCACTTGGAGGTGAGCACAGCCGCGCGCTCCTCCAGGTCCGCCAGTTCCTTGTCGAGGCGCGCGAGGCGGTCCTTGGAGGCCGTGTCGGTCTCCTTCTTCAGGGCCTCCTGCTCGATCCTCAGGCGCATGATGTCCCGGTCGAGGCTGTCCAGCTCCTCGGGCTTGCTATCCACCTGCATGCGCAGGCGCGAAGACGCCTCGTCCATCAGGTCGATGGCCTTGTCCGGCAGGAACCGGTCGGTGATGTAGCGGTTCGAGAGGGTCGCGGCGGCCACCAGCGCGCTGTCGGTGATGCGCACGCCGTGGTGCAGCTCGTACTTCTCCTTCAGGCCGCGCAGGATGGAGACGGTGTCTTCCACCGACGGCTCGTTGACGAAGACGGGCTGGAACCGGCGGGCGAGGGCCGCATCCTTCTCCACATGCTTGCGGTATTCATCGAGCGTGGTCGCGCCGACGCAGTGCAGCTCCCCGCGCGCCAAAGCCGGCTTCAGCAGGTTGGACGCATCCATGGCGCCGTCGGTCTTGCCGGCGCCGACGAGCGTATGCATCTCGTCGATGAACAGGATGATGCCACCCTCGGCCGAGGTGACCTCGGACAAGACGGACTTCAGCCGCTCCTCGAACTCGCCGCGATATTTCGCGCCGGCGATGAGCGAGCCCATGTCGAGGGCCAGAAGGCTCTTGTTCTTCAGGCTCTCCGGCACGTCGCCATCGACGATGCGGCGGGCGAGGCCCTCCACGATGGCGGTCTTGCCGACGCCGGGCTCGCCGATGAGCACGGGGTTGTTCTTGGTGCGGCGCGCCAGCACCTGGATGGTGCGGCGGATCTCCTCGTCGCGGCCGATGACCGGGTCGAGCTTGCCGTCCCGGGCGGCCTGGGTGAGGTCGCGAGCATATTTCTTCAGCGCGTCATAGGCGTTCTCGGCCGTCGCGCTGTCGGCGGTGCGGCCCTTGCGGAGCGCCTCGATGGCGGAATTGAGGTTCTGCGGCGTGACGCCGGCGCGCGCCAGGATCTTGCCCGCCTCATTGTCCTTCTCGATGGAGAGGGCAAGGAGCAGGCGCTCCACGGTCACATAGCCATCGCCCGCCTTCTTGGCAGCCTGCTCAGCAGCCTCGAACACACGGGCAAGCGCGGGGCTGAGATAGACTTGGCCGGAGCCGCCCTGCACCTTCGGCAGCTTGGCGATGGCGGCCTCCACATCCGCGCGGACCTGGGTGGGGTTGCCGCCGGCGCGCTGGATGAGGCCGGAGCACAGGCCCTCGGGGTCGTCCATCAGCACCTTCAGCATGTGCTCGGGCACGAACTGCTGGTGCCCCTCGCGCAAAGCGAGCGACTGGGCGGACTGGACGAAGCCGCGGGCGCGTTCCGTATAGATTTCGAAATTCATGTCTTTCCTCCTCGGCGTCCCCACGCCTCAGACGAGCACATGGGGAACGGTCGGATGCGGCGCCGTATCCCGGCCGCCGCCACGGGCGCACGACTGGCGCGACCCGCTGGGGGCTCATGTGGGTGTGGCCAGGCTGAAGCGGAAGGGGGACGTCACATCCGGGTGATGATTTTTACCGCAAACGCCTGGAGCACCTTGATGGGGATCAGTTTTCCGGCCCCGACGCCGCCTTTGTCCCCCTTGCCAGCCGTCATGCCCGGACTTGATCCGGGCATCCACGCCTCGCCCTTAAGCACCCACCCAGCGGAGCAGCGTGGATGGCCGGGGCAAGCCCGGGGATGACGGCCGATGGAGAAGACAACGACTTTGAGCAACGCCGCTCTCTCCTTTCCGCCTCATGCCCGGCTTGACCCCAGCGGCGCGGCAATGCCACCGATAGACATCATCTAAGGAGCCGCCATGCCTTCCGCGCGCCTCGTCACCATCCAGCGCTTCCCCGTAAAGGGCTTCTCCCCTGAGCCCATGGAGGCCGTGGAGCTGGAAGCGGACCGCTTCTTTCCCGCAGACCGGCTCTATGCGGTGGAGAACGGCCCGAGCGGCTTCGACCCGGCAGCGCCCGCCTATCTGAAGAAGACCGCCTTCCTGGTCCTCATGCGCAATGCCCGCATCGCCGCGCTGAAGACGCGATTCGACCATGAAAGCCGTGTCTTTTCCCTGACGCTCGACGGGAAGCCCGCCGTGCAGGGCGACCTCTCCACCACGGAGGGACGCACGCGCGTGGAGGACTTTCTCACCTCTTACATGGGCACGGAGGCGCAGGGTACGCTGCGCGTGCTGGAAGCGCCCGCGGGGCACCACTTCACGGATTCCCTCAAGTCCGGCTTCGTCTCCCTGCTCAACCTCGCCAGCGTGCGGGACCTGGAAGGGAAGATGGGCTTTGCGGTGGACCCGCTCCGCTTCCGCATGAACCTGCATCTGGACGGGTGGGAGCCCGGCTCCGAGCTGGATCTGGCCGGCCGCACGCTGGAGATCGGCGACGTCCGCCTGGAAGTGCTGAAGCGCACCGAGCGCTGCGCCGCCACCAGCGTGAACCCCGTGACGGCGGAGCGCGACCTTAATGTGGTGAAGGGGCTCCAGCAGAGCTACGGCCACGTGGATTGCGGGATCTATGCGAAGGTGGTCTCGGGCGGCCGCATTGCGCCGGGGGACGAGGTGCGTCTGGCGGCGTAAAAGCCCCAAGAGCAACCGTCATGCCCGGGCTTGTCCCGGGCATCCACGCCTCTCCTTTGAGCGCCCACCCGGCGGAGCCCCGTGGATCCCCGGATCAAGTCCTGCCATGAGGGTCCTTGGTAGCGTCGCCGCCGTAGAAGGTGCGACGCCCCGGCCCAAAACTTGCCGCCCCGCGCCCGCTCCTCTAAGAGGCGGCCAACGCAGGAAAGCATCACATCCCATGGCCACCGACAACAAACCCAAGGCACGGCTCCCGCGCGGTCTCGTGGACCGCCACGGCGGCGAGCTGACCGCCACCCGCGCCATGTTGGAGAAGATCCGCGCCGTCTATGAGCTCTACGGGTTCGAGGCGCTGGAGACCCCCGCCATCGAATATACCGATGCGCTCGGCAAGTTCCTCCCCGACCAGGACCGGCCGAACGAGGGCGTGTTCTCGTTCCAGGACGATGACGAGCAGTGGCTGTCCCTGCGCTACGACCTCACCGCGCCGCTCGCCCGCCACGTGGCCGAGCATTTCGACCAGCTGCCCAAGCCCTATCGCTCCTACCGCTCGGGTTATGTGTTCCGGAACGAGAAGCCCGGCCCCGGCCGCTTCCGCCAGTTCATGCAGTTCGACGCCGACACGGTGGGCGCGCCCTCGGTCGCGGCGGATGCCGAGATCTGCATGATGGCCGCCGATACGCTGGAAGCCGTGGGCATCCAGCGCGGCGATTATGTGATCAAGGTGAACAACCGCAAGGTTCTGGACGGCGTGCTGGAGGCCATCGGCCTCGGCGGCGAGGCCAATGCGGGCCGCCGCCTCACCGTGCTGCGCGCCATCGACAAGCTGGACAAGGTGGGCCTTGAAGGCGTGCGCGCCCTTCTTGGCAAGGGGCGCATGGACCCTTCCGGCGACTTCACCAAAGGGGCGGGGCTGGACGGCGCGGACATCGACAAGGTGATCGCCTTCGTCGGCGCGGGCGCGGGCCTTGCCGGCCTCGACAAGCTGCAATTGGTGGTGGGCGAGAGCGAGACCGGCCGCGCCGGGCTCGACGAACTGCGCCTCATCGGCCAGCTGGTGGCCGCCGCCGGCTATGATGACGGGCGCATCCTCATCGACCCCTCGGTCGTGCGCGGCCTCGAATATTATACCGGCCCGGTCTACGAGGCCGAGCTGACCTTCGAGGTGACCGACGAGGACGGGCGCCCGGTGCGCTTCGGCTCGGTGGCGGGCGGCGGGCGCTATGACGGGCTCGTGGCGCGCTTCCGCGGCGAGCCGGTGCCGGCCACCGGCTTCTCCATCGGCGTCTCGCGCCTGCTCCATGCCCTCGCCCATCTCGGCAAGATGGAGACGCAGGCCGAGCTCGGCCCCGTGGTGGTGCTCGCCATGGACAAGGAGCCGGAGCGTATCGCCGACTATATGAAGATGGTCTCCGACCTGCGCGCCAACGGCATCCGCGCGGAGATGTATCTCGGCGGCTCGGGCATGAAGGCGCAGATGAAGTACGCCGACAAGCGCGGCGCCCCGGCCGTGATCATCCAAGGCTCCAACGAGAAGGCCGCGGGCGAGGTGCAGGTGAAGGATCTGGTGGAGGGCGCGCGCATCGCCGCCGGCATCACCGACAATGCCGAATACCGCGCCGCCCGCCCCGCCCAGTTCGCGGTGAAGGAGGCGGAGCTTGTGGACGCCATACGCGGCGTTCTGGAGCGCCGCGCCGAACCGACCCTGGGACTGGCGGACTGACAGCGCCTCGCACGGCCCACGTCATCCCCGGGCTTGACCCGGGGATCCCCCTGGAGTCCTGGCGTACCCGGTCCTGCGAGAGATGGCCGGATCAGGTCCGGCCATGACGGAAAGGGCTGTTGCGGGCGCGCGGCGAGGAAGAGGTGTCACTCCGCCGCGACCCCCGCCACTTTCACCTTGGTCCTCTGGCCCAGCGCCACCACCACCATCACCGCGGCCATGAAGGCATAGGTCTCCGCGTCCGGCGGTTCGCCATTGATGGGCCAGGAGAGCACCACGATCAGGAAGGTCTGGAGCAGCTGCAGCTGCCCGATCCGGGAGATGCCGCCCAAAGCGAGGCCTGCATTCCAGAAGAAGAAAGCGACGAGCTGGCTGATGGCCGCCACATAGACCAGCGCCACCCACGGCGCCACCGGCACCGCGCCGAGGCCTGAGGGGGCAAGGAGGATCGTGGCGGGGATGGCGAGGGGAAGGCCGAGGGTGAGCGCCCAGCAGATCACCTCCCACCCCGCCACCTGCCGCGCGAGGCGCCCGCTCACCGCATAGCCCACGGAGCAGACCACGGCCGCAAGGCCCAGCATGGCATCGCCCCAGCCGAAATCCCCCGCCCCGCCATTCCTCAGCGCGAAGGCCACCACCAGGCCGCAGCCGAGGCAGGAGAGGGAGAAGAAGGCAAGGCTCGGCCGCTCTCCGGCCAAAAGCGTCGCGGCCAGGGTGGTGGCGAGCGGCATGATGCCCAGCACCACGCCCGCATGGGAGGACGGGACGGTGACGCTGCCATAGGCCATCAGCAGCGGAAAGCCGAACATGAGACAGGCGGCGACTATGAGGAAATCCCCGGTCGGTACCCCCCGGCGCCAGGGCGCCGGCGAGCGGCGCACCAGGAGGATCAGCGCCGCCAGCGACCCCGCGAGCGTCGCGCGGGCGAAGGTGAAGAAGGCGGGATCGAGCCAGTGGACGGCATATCGGGTGGCGGGAACCGTGGCGCCGAACAAGGTGACAGCCACAATGCCGAGCAGCAAACCGAGAGACACATTACGATTCATGAAACAAACTTTGCTGTGAAGCGGCCTGCTTAGGCCTCCTGCACGGACACGGGAAATAAAAGAAACTGATGCGCGTCATCACTTTGCGTTTCAGACCTTGACCTCTGCGATAACGATGTCGAACGTGTCGCGGCAAAATTGCCGTGGACGTTTGCGCTGCACAAGATAAACTAGAGGCTTCAGCAAAGGCACCGCGCCCTCCGGGGGGCCGCCGAGAGGCGGGACGGATCGCGCGCTGGCCGGAGGGGATTGAACGATGACGCAGCCGCAGCGGCCCGGCCACGAGGTCGACCCAAAGCTTCTCGAACTCCTGGTCTGCCCCCTCACCAAGGGGCCGCTGGTCTATGACAAGGCCCGCCAGGAGCTGGTCTCGCGCGGCGCCCGGCTTGCCTTCCCTATCCGCGACGGCATCCCCATCATGCTCGCAGACGAGGCCCGCCGCCTCGAAGACGCAGAGCTCAACAGCTAAGCGCGGATGACGACGCGTCGCGCGTTCCTCGCGGCGGGCGCCTGCGCGCTGCTGCTCACCGCCTCCAAGCGCCTCGGCGCCGCTCCCGCCTTCGAGGTGGTGGAGCAGCCCTGGCGCGCCGGCGGGCTCTCGGGCACGTTCTCCACCGCGCGCAACGGCCCCCCGGACGGGCCTGCCGTGCTGCTGATCGCCGGCTCCGGCCCCACGGACCGCGACGGAAACGGCCCCGCTATCGCCACAGACCTCTACCGCCAGCTCGCCTTCGGGCTCGCGGGCGCCGGCTACCGGGTGCTGCGCTACGACAAGCGCGGCGTCGGAGGCAGCAGCGCCTTGGTGCGGCGGGAGGAGGACCTGCGCTTCGACCAGTATGTGGACGACGCGCTCACCGCACTCGCCAGCCTCAAGGCGCGCGACGACGTGGACGAGGTGATCCTCGCCGGCCATAGTGAGGGAGCGAGCGTCGCTATCCGCGCCGCCGCCCGCACCCAGGTGAACGGGCTTGCCCTCCTGGCCGGCGCCGGCCGGCGGCTGGACCAGATCCTCGGCGACCAGTTCCGCGCCATGAACCTGCCCGACGCCATGCTGGCGAAGGCGCTCTCCATCCTCGCCACGGTTGCCGCCGGCGGGCAGGTGAGCGACGTGCCCAAGGCACTGCGCATGGCGTTCCGCCCCTCCGTGCAGCCTTTCCTCGCCTCCGAATGCGCGGTGGACCCGGCCCATGAACTGGCCCGCCTCACCACGCCGACGCTGCTTCTGCAGGGCACGCGCGACCTTCAGGTGGGCGCCGAGGACCTCGCCGCATTGAGGCGTGGCCGGCCGGACGCGGAGGTGGTGACCCTCACCGACGCCAACCACATGTTCAAGGCCGCCCCCGCCGAGCGGGCCGCCAACTTCGCCCTCTACCGCGACCGCCGCGCGCCCCTGCATCCGGGCGTTCTGCCAGCGCTGGTGAAGTTCATCGAGGCGCAGGCGTAACCGGTAGACTGCTTGCAAAAAATGCAAGCAGTCGCCATATTGCCAGCATGAACAGCAAGCACCGGAAGACCTTGCTCGCCGTCTTCAAGGAGCCTGTTTCGGGCCCCATCGAATGGGCGGCGATCGAGACCCTTCTGGTCGCTGCCGGAGGCCGCCTCATCGAAGGCAGCGGATCGCGTGTGAAAGTCGTGAAGGGCGATGCCGTCGCCAGCTTTCACCGGCCGCATCCCGAAAAAGAGGCGAAGCGGTATCAGGTGCGCGATGCGCGCAAGTTCCTGATCCAGATCGGAGTGGTTCCGTGAGCACCATGGCCTACGAGGGCTATCAGGCCCGCATCGAATATGACGATGAGGACGAAATCTTCGTCGGCCACATTGCCGGCATCGCCGACATCGTCGGCTTTCATGCCGAAAGCGTCTCTGAGTTGAAGAAAGCCTTCCACGAGGCGGTCGACGATTATGTCGAGACATGCGCGGCCATCGGAAAGGCGCCGCAGAAGCCCTTTTCCGGGAAGATGATGTTCCGGGTCGATCCGGAAGTTCATCGCCGCGCCGCCCTTGCCGCCGAACTCGCCGGCAAGAGCCTGAACCAATGGGCGGAGGAGGTTCTGGCCGAAGCGACCGAACGCCGCTCCTGACCCTTAAAGCACCTCGCCCCGCATCAGCTTCGGCACCGCGCCCGTCAGCCCGGCGGCATCCTTGATGAAGAGGCCCTTCAGGCGCGGCAGGCGGTCCACCAGGCCGAGGCCCACGTCGCGCATCAGGCGCAGGGCGTCGGAATGGTTGGAGAAAAGGCGGTTCAGCCCGTCGGTCGCAACCCCCATGGCCAGGGTGTCGAAACGGCGCCAGCGCTGATAGCGCTCCAGAACCTCGGGCCCGGCGAAATCGAGGCCCACCCGCGCCGCGTCGGTCACGGCCTCGGCGAGCGCCGCCACATCGCGCAGGCCCATATTCAGCCCCTGGCCGGCGATAGGGTGGATCACATGCGCCGCATCCCCCACGAGGGCGAAACGCTCGGCGATGAAGCTGCGCGCCATGGCGAAGCCGAGCGGATGCACCTGCGGCTTGGAGACCGGCTTCACCCAGCCCAGCGACAGGCCGAAGCGCTGCTCCAGTTCCTCCTGGAACAGCATGTCCGGCAGGGCGACGATGCGCGCCGCATCCTCCGCCTTCTCGGTCCAGACGATGGAGCAGCGATTGTCAGGCAAAGGCAGGGTGGCGAACGGGCCGGCGGGCAGGAAATGCTCCTCGGCGCGGCCCTCGTGGGGGCGCTCGTGCTCCACGGTGAAGGTGATGGCGGACTGGCCATAGGCCCACGAGACCGTGCGGATGCCGGCCATTTCCCTCAGGCGCGAGCGCGCCCCGTCGCAGGCAACCAGCAGGCTCGCCCGCAGGCTCTCGCCCGCGCCGAAGGAAACGTCCACGCCGCTGCGGCCCGTGGAGAAGCCATGCACCGGCGCCGCCAGCAGCGTCACGCCCGCCTGACGGGCGGTCTCGGTGAGGGCCGCCTGGAGCCGCGCGTTCGGCACCATATGGGCGAACGCCTCGCCCGGCTGCACCTCGCCGTCGAAGGTGAGGTAGACCGGCCGCGCCACGTCGCGGGTACGGCTGTCGGTCACCTCCATGGTCTTGATCGGCTCGGCATGGGCGCCGAGCCGATCCCACACGCCGAGCACGGTGAGGAGCCGCCGCGCGCCCGCGGCGATGGCGGAGGCGCGCACGTCGCCGGAGGCGTCGCGCGCAAGGCCGGGATCGAGCACGACGATGCGGGCGTCCGAGCCGAGCCCGTCCTTCAGGGCCAGAGCGAGGCTGAGCCCGGCAAGGCCCGCGCCGGCAATGGCCACGTCCGCGTGGCCCGGATTCGTCTGGCCCGGCTGCGTCTGCGAATTCACGTCCATGGACTCCTCCCGGCGCCACGCGGCGCCGCACGACCTTGACTGTGCATCACCCACATGGCTCCAGTCGCCTGGAGCGGGCCGGTCCCGCACCTGCTGGGACCTGCTTCATGAGCAATGACGTCGCGACCTTCCTGGACATCCTCGACCTGGAATCCCTGGAGATCAATTTGTTCCGGGGTCGCAGCGGTACGCCGGGCGGGGGCCGGGTGTTCGGCGGGCAGGTGATTGCCCAGGCGCTGGTGGCGGCGCAGCGCACCGTGCCGGACGACCGCATCGCCCATTCCCTGCACGGCTATTTTCTTCTCGGCGGCGATCCCTCCATCCCCATCGTCTATGACGTGGACCGCATCCGCGATGGCCGCAGCTTCACCACGCGGCGGGTGGTGGCGATCCAGCACGGCAAGGCGATCTTCTCCATGTCCGTGTCGTTCCAGGTGGAGGAAGGCGGCTTCGAGCACCAGGTGCCCATGCCCGACGTGCCCATGCCGGAGGACCTGCCTCCCGGCGAGGCATGGCGCGACGAGCTGCTGGCGCGCTATCCCCGCGCCGCCAAGCGCGACTGGATGGCGCTGCGCTTCCTGGAAGTGAAGCCCACGGCCATCTTTTCCCCCTATCTCGGCAAGAGCGGGCCGGAAGCGCGCCCCAGCGTGTGGGTGCGGGCGCGCTCCCCGCTTCCCGACAGCCTGTCCATTCATCAGGCGATCCTCGCCTACGCCTCCGACCTCGCCTTGCTCCAGTCGGCGCTGCTGCCCCACGGCAAGAGCGTGTTCGACCCGGACGTGCAGACGGCGAGCCTCGACCACGCCATGTGGTTCCACCGGCGCCCCAAGGCGGATGAATGGGTGCTTTACGTGCAGGACAGCCCCGTCGCCCACGGCTCGCGCGGTTTCTGCCGGGGCGAGATGTTCACCCGCGACGGCGTCCTCGTGGCCTCGGCCACGCAAGAGGGCCTGATGCGCCCCGTTACCCCCGCCTGACCACCTCGAAGGCATACGGCTAAATTTTAGGCAAAAATTTAGGCAAGGTTGCGACGCTGCCGTGACGGCAGTGGGCATGGCGAGAAAATAAGCAGGCAATCCGGGGGGATTCCCCCGTCTGGCACGGTCCTTGATTCCCTCTGTCGCAGGCTTGTCTGCCGCGGCGTGGATTTCCCCGTCCCGCTCGGCGCAGCCGAGGCAAACGCCCATGAGCCTTTCCGGCCGCAATGGGCAATCACGGGGACAGGGACCGATCCATGAAGATCGTCATGGCCATTATCAAGCCGTTCAAGCTGGAGGAGGTGCGCGACGCCCTCACCGGCATCGGGGTTCACGGCCTCACCGTGACCGAGGTGAAGGGTTACGGGCGGCAGAAAGGCCACACCGAAATCTATCGCGGCGCCGAATATGCCGTGAGCTTCCTGCCGAAGCTCAAGATCGAGGTGGCCGTGCCCACCGACCAGGTCGCCAAGGTCGTGGAAGCGATCACCGGCGCCGCCAAGACCGGCCAGATCGGCGACGGGAAGATCTTCGTCTTCCAGATCGACCACGCGGTGCGCATCCGCACCGGCGAAACCGACGCCGACGCGCTTTGAGCCTTTCTCATTTGACGGAGCCTTCTTCCATGACGTTCAAGACCTGGTCCCGCGTGGGACTGCCGACCCTCCTGACGGCGGCGGCCATCGCCCTGCCGGTGCTGGCGCAGACCGCGGCGCCCGCTCCCGACGCCGCGGCTGCCGTAGCCGCCGCCCCGGTGATCAACAAGGGCGACACCACCTGGATGCTGACCTCGGCCATCCTGGTGCTCGCCATGTCCGTGCCGGGCTTGGCCCTGTTCTATGGCGGCCTCGTGCGCGGCAAGAACATGCTCTCGGTGCTGATGCAGGTGTTCTACACCGTCTGCATCGTCGGCATCATCTGGGTGCTCTACGGCTACTCGCTGGCCTTCACCGGCGGCTCGGACTTCGTCGGCGGCTTCGCCAAGGCCTTCATGAAGGGCATCACCGTTGAATCGGCCGGCGGCACCTTCTCGGTGGGCGTCGCCATTCCGGAACTGGTCTTCGTGGCCTTCCAGATGACCTTCGCCATGATCACGCCCGCGCTCATCTTCGGCGCGTTCGCGGAACGGGTGAAGTTCTCCGCCATCGTGCTGTTCGTCCCCCTCTGGGTGACGTTCATCTACTTCCCCATGGCCCACATGGTCTGGTACTGGGCCGGCCCGGACGCGGTGGACGCTGCCGCCAAGGCGCTCGCCGCCGCCGCTGACGGCGCCGCCAAGACCGCCGCCCAGGAAGCCCTCGACGCGGTCCTCGCGGATGCCGGCTACATCTACAAGCTCGGCGCCATCGACTTCGCCGGCGGCACGGTCGTGCACATCAATGCCGGTATCGCCGCTCTCGTGGGCTGCCTCATCATCGGCAAGCGCACCGGCTACGGCAAGGAAGCCTTCTCGCCCCACTCCCTGACGCTCACGCTGGTCGGCGCCGGGCTCCTGTGGGTCGGCTGGTTCGGCTTCAATGCCGGCTCGAACCTCGAAGCCAACGGCCTCACCGCGCTCGCCATGATGAACACCTTCATCGCCACCTGCGCGGCGGCCCTGTCCTGGATGATCATCGAGTGGCTCGCCAAGGGTAAGCCTTCCATGCTCGGCGTCGTCTCCGGCGCGGTGGCCGGCCTCGTGGCCGTGACCCCCATGGCGGGCTTCTCCGGCATCATGGGTGCGCTCATCTCGGGCCTGCTCGTCGGCGTCATCTGCTTCTTCTTCTGCACCACGGTGAAGAACGCATTCGGCTATGACGACTCGCTCGATGTGTTCGGCGTGCACGGCGTCGGCGGCATCTTCGGCGCCATCGCCACCGGCATCGTCGTGAGCCCCGCCCTCGGCGGCACGGGCATCTACGACTACACCACCGGCGCTGTGGCCGAGTACAACATGGCCACCCAGGTCATCGCCCAGCTCAAGGCGGTCGGCGTCACCCTCGTGTGGTCGGGCGTCGGCTCCGCCATCCTCTACTTCATCGTGAACGCGGTCGTCGGACTGCGCGCCTCGGTGGAGAAGGAGCGCGAGGGTCTCGACATCACGGAGCACGGCGAGCGCGCCTACCACTCCTGATCTCGGGTTCCCGGAGCGGCAGTCCAGGCCTGCCGCTCCGGTCTTCTTTGAGGACCGGCGGACCCAAGGCCCGCCTTAAAAAATAACAGAGGGGAAGACGGAGCCTCGGCGGCAACGCCGGGGCTTCGTCCGTTCTGGGGACAGAGCTGCGCTCCCCCACACGTCATGCCCGGACTTGATCCGGGCATCTCCCGTCATCCTAGGCGCCAATTCCTGAGGAAGATCCTCGGGTCAAGCCCGAGGATGACGGAACGTCCTGGGATGCAAGCCGCCCGAACCGAAACGATCAGCTCAGCTCGCGGCGGACGATGGCGGCGCCTTCGGCGAGAGACTTCAGCTTTCCGAAGGCGGTCTCGCGCGGCATGTATTTCATGCCGCAATCGGGCGCCGGGATGAGCCGGTCCGGGGTGATGAACTCAAGCGCCGTGCGGATGCGGCCGGCGACGGTCTCCGGCGTCTCGATGCCGGCATCGCCGAGGTCGATGACGCCGAGGATCATGGTCTTCGGCGCCAGCTCGCGCAGCACGCCAAGGTCAATCTTCGGCTGGGCGGCCTCGATGGAGATCTGCTGCGCCGTGGTGTCCGCGAGCTGCGGCAGGAAGGAATAGCCCGACGGCTTGCCCTTCACGAGATGGGCGTAGCCGAAGCACAGATGAAGCGCGGTGGTGGCGGTGATGCCTTCCAGCGCGCGGTTCAACACCTTCACCGCGCAGCGCTCGGCCAGCTCCACATTGTGCCGCAGCCAGGGCTCGTCGAGCTGGATCACGTCGGCGCCGGCCGCAGCCAGATCCTTCGCCTCGGCGTTCACCGCCGCCGCGAGGTCCATCAGCAATTCTTCGATGTCGTCATAGTGCTCGTTATGGGCCTGCTGGGCCATCGTGAAGGGGCCGGGCAGGGTGATCTTGGTCTTGCGGTCGGTGTTCTTGCGCAGGAATTCGAGGTCGCGCACCTCCACCGGCCCGATGCGGCGGATCTTGCCCACCACGCGCGGCAGGTAGCTGACCAGCCCGTTCTTCTGGATGTGCTCGTGCGGATTGTCGATATCGACGCCGTCCAGCACGGTCGCGAAGCGGTTCGAATAGCTCTCCCGGCGGATCTCGCCGTCGGAGATGATGTCGATGCCGGCCCGCTCCATGTCCCGGATGGCGAGAATGGTGGCGTCGTCCTGCGCCGCCTCCAGGAACGGCTCGGACACGCGCCACATGTCCCGCATCCGCACCCGCGGCACGGAATGGGACTTCAGCACGTCGCGGTCGACGAGCCAGTCGGGCTGGGGATAGCTGCCGACGACGGTGGTCTGCAGGATGTCAGTCATGGTGAACCCCTTTGGAATTCGATGAGGCGGACGCACCGCGGCCTCCATGCGGCCGGGACCGCCCGCGGCCTGGAACCAACCGGCATTCAAGGCGCGGGGCCATGCAGCAAGGCTCTGTCATGCCCGGGCCTGTCCCGGCCATGACGGTGGGACAGGTGAAGAACGCGCTCATGTGCGAATGTCGATCGGCCCTGGAGGTCGCCGTCTTCATACGCGATGACGCAGCTTCCGGGTATATGGTTTGCACCGGCGCGTCGCGCCACGGCTTTTCCCCGCCTCCGCCGCCTGCTAGAAGCCCGCCATGGCATTCCTGATCTTCACGACGCACGACAGGTTGCGAATTACGAGCCCGGCGCCCCGCCGGCGCGCCTGAGCGCGCGGGGTTCGCCGGGTATTGCGCAACCGCAACGAAGATCCCTTATCGAGCCCCTGACCCATGACCGACAAGACGCCGACCCAGAAGACGCCGCAAAAGACGTCGCCCGACGCCGTGGATTATTCCGCCACCCTGTTCCTGCCGCAGACCGCTTTCCCCATGCGGGGCGGCCTGCCGCAGAAGGAGCCGGAGTTGCTGGAGCGCTGGGCGCGCATCGGCCTGCGCGAGCGCCTGCGCGAGGACGGGCGCGGCCGCGCCCGCTTCGTGCTGCATGACGGCCCGCCTTATGCCAACGGCAACATCCATATCGGCCATGCGCTGAACAAGATCCTGAAGGACGTGGTGACGCGTTCTCAGCAGATGCTGGGCTTCGATTCAAACTATGTCCCCGGCTGGGACTGCCACGGCCTGCCCATCGAGTGGAAGATCGAGGAGGAGAATTACCGCAAGAAGGGCAAGTCCAAGCCCGACCTTGCGGATTCAGCCGCCATGATCGCCTTCCGCCAGGAATGTCGCGCTTATGCCGAGCACTGGCTGAACGAGCAGCGCACCGAGTTCAAGCGCCTCGGCGTCGAGGGCGACTGGGATCATCCCTATACCACCATGAGCTATCTCGGCGAGGCGCAGATCGCCCGCGAGATCATCAAGTTCGCCGAAAACGGCCTGCTCTATCGCGGGTCGAAGCCGGTCATGTGGTCGGTGGTGGAGAAGACCGCGCTGGCCGAGGCGGAGGTGGAGTATCACGACCATACCTCCGACATGGTGTGGGTGAAGTTTCCGGTCCAGAACGGCGATGCTGGCCTCGACGACGCAAGCGTGGTCATCTGGACCACTACGCCCTGGACGCTCCCCGGCAACCGGGCCATCTCCTTCTCGAGCAAGATCTCCTACGGCCTCTACGAGATCACGGACGCCCCGGCAGACAATTGGGCCAAGGCCGGCGACACGCTGATCCTGGCCGACAAGCTGACGGAAGAGGTGTTCAAGACCGCCCGCGTCACAGCCTATGAGCGGCGCGGGGACGTGCCGGCCTCCGTGCTGGCGGGTCTCGTCTGCGCCCATCCCCTCGCCGCGCTCGGCTACGACTTCAAGGTCCCGCTGCTGGATGGCGACCACGTCACCGACGATGCCGGCACGGGCTTTGTCCACACCGCGCCGAGCCACGGCCGCGAGGATTTCGAGATCTGGACGTCGCATCGCCGCTGGCTGGAGGAGCGCGGCATCAGCCCCGCCATCCCCTATCCGGTGGACGAGGACAGCGTCTACACGGCCCAGGCCCCCGGCTTCGCTGGCAAGCGCGTCATCACCGAGAAGGGTGAGAAGGGCGATGCCAACGAGGCCGTGATCAAGGCGCTCGTGGAAGCGGAAAACCTCCTCGCGCGCGGCCGGCTGAAGCACCAGTATCCCCATTCCTGGCGCTCCAAGAAGCCGGTCATCTTCCGCAACACGCCCCAATGGTTCATCGCCATGGACCAGGATATTGACGGGCAGGGCGACACCCTGCGCGCGCGGGCGCTCGCCGGCATCAAGACCGTGGAATGGGTGCCGGCGGCGGGCGAGAACCGCATCACCGGCATGATTGAGAGCCGCCCGGACTGGGTGGTCTCGCGCCAGCGCGCCTGGGGCGTGCCCATCGCCGTCTTCGTGAAGGAGAAGGGCGACGGCGAGGTGGAAATCCTGAAGGATGCGGCGGTGAACGCCCGCATCGCCGAGGCTTTCGAGCTTGAGGGTGCAGACGCCTGGTACAAGCTCGGCGCCCGCGAGCGCTTCCTGGGTGACCGGGCCGCCGAAGGCTGGGTGAAAGTCGATGACATCCTCGATGTCTGGTTCGATTCCGGCTCCACCCACGCCTTCACCCTCGAAGTGCGCCCGGACCTGAAGGCGAACCGCCCGCCCGCCGGCCCCGACCGGGTGATGTATCTGGAAGGCTCCGACCAGCATCGCGGCTGGTTCCACTCCTCGCTGCTGGAGAGCTGCGGCACGCGCGGGCGCCCGCCTTATGACGCGGTGCTGACCCACGGCTTCGTCCTCGATGAGGACGGGCGGAAGATGTCCAAGTCCCTGGGCAATGTGGTCTCGCCGCAGGAGGTCATCAAATCCTCCGGCGCCGACATATTGCGCCTGTGGGTCTGCGCCTCCGACTATGCGGACGATCTGCGCATCGGCCCGGAAATCCTGAAGACCACCGCCGATACCTATCGCAAGCTGCGCAACACCATCCGCTGGATGCTCGGCAACCTCGCCCATTTCGAGGACGCCCAGCGCGTACCGGTCTCCGAGATGCCGGAGCTGGAGCGGCTCATGCTGCACCGCCTCGCCGAGCTCGACGGGGTGGTGCGCCAAGCCTATGCGGATTTCGACTACAAGCGCATCTTCGCCGCGCTGGCGCAGTTCATGACGGTGGATCTCTCCGCCTTCTATTTCGACATCCGCAAGGACGCGCTCTATTGCGATCCGGCCTCCTCGCCGACGCGCAAGGCGTGCCTCACCGCGCTGGACTATCTGTTCCGCTGCACGGTGTCCTGGCTCGCGCCCATCCTCTGCTTCACCAGCGAGGAAGCGTGGCTGGCGCGCTATCCGGACGCCACCTCCGTACATCTCGAAACCTTCCCCCACGTGCTGCCGGCATGGCGCGACCCCGCGCTGGCGGAGAAGTGGCGCAAGGTGCGCGACGTGCGCCGCGTCATCACCGGCGCCCTCGAAGTGGAGCGCGCAGCCAAGCGCATCGGCTCCTCGCTGGAGGCGGCGCCGGTGGTCCATGTGACCAATCCGGACCTGCTGACCGCCCTTGAGGGCATCGATCTTGCGGAAGCCTGCATCACCAGCGGCGCGACCCTCATTCCCGGCGAAGGCCCGGCGGACGCGTTCCGCCTGGACGAGGTGCCCGGCGTCGCCGTGGTGCCGGCGCTGGCGGAAGGGCGCAAATGCGCCCGCTCCTGGAAGGTGAGCTTGGACGTCGGCAGCGACCCCGAGTATCCCGACGTGACCCCCCGCGACGCGCAGGCCCTGCGCGAGCGCGCCGCCGCCCGCGCCGCAGCGGAGTGAGGCCATGAAGCAGGTCTTCGGGCCCCTGCGCCTCGGTATCATCGTGGCGTTTCTGGTCCTCGTGCTGGATCAGGCGAGCAAGACGGCGGTGCTCCATTGGTCGGACAATTGGACCGAGCCGACCAAGCAGATCCTGCCTTTCCTCGATTTCGTCTATCTCTGGAACACCGGCATCAGCTACGGCCTGTTCCCCCAGGGCGAGACGGGGCGGTGGGTCCTGTTCGCCATCAAGGTGGCGGCGAGCATCCTGTTCGCCGTCTGGCTCGCCCGCTCCAACAGGCGGCTGGAGGCCATCGCCCTTGGCCTGCTCATCGGCGGCGCGCTGGGCAATGCAGTGGACCGCCTGGTCTACGGGGCGGTGTTCGACTTCGTCTCGCTGCACGCCTTCGGCTTCAATTGGTACGTGTTCAACATCGCCGATGTGGCCGTCGTTGTGGGCGTCGTCCTGCTCCTTTATGATGCCCTCTTTGTGCGCGCCTCAAAAACGCCGCCCTCGGACGTCAGCCCTAAAGGCTGAGATGGTTCCGGGCGGAGCGCGGCTCCGAGGGGAAAAGCCCATGCGGACGATGATGAAACGGCCCCATATGCTGGGCCGACGGCTCCTGGCGGTGCTTCCGGCCGCCGGTCTTGGTGTAGTCCTGGCGGGAAGCCTCGCCCTCACGCCGGCCCGCGCCGCCGAAGACGGCGACATGCTGCGCGGCGTGATGGGGGCACTGGGCCTCATCGGCGACGACAAGCCGCCTATCCAGTATCGCGAGCGCGCACCTTTGGTGGTGCCGCCCTCCGGCGTTGCGGCGACCGCCCTGCCGCCGCCGAAGGAGAGCGCCGCCGTCACCAACCCCAACTGGCCCAAAGACCCGGATGTGCTGCGCGCGCGCGCCGCCAATGCCGAGGACAAGACGCCCGTGGGCCTCAACAGCATCGATGAGCGCGGCCGGGCGCTGCTGCCGTCGCAGCTCAACAATGTGAAGCATAAGCCCACGGCCAGCGTGGCCAATGGCGCGCCGGTGGGCGCCGACAGGCCCGCCCGCGACGAACTGATGCCGAGCGAGCTGGGCTTCACCGGCTGGTTCAAGGGCCTCAATGGCGCGTTCACCCCGGACAAGCCCATCGCCTTCAACGGCGAACCGACCCGCGAGAGCCTGGTCGAGCCGCCTCCGGGCTACCAGACCCCGGCGCCCAACGCCCCCTATGGCGTGGTCGAAAAGAAGGAAGAAGGCTTCAAGTTCCCGAACTTCTTCGACATGCAGAACACGAAGAACTGACGGGCGCCCGCCCGCTTTTTCGTGTTCCCTCTGGGCCTGCAGTCCATGCATCGCCCCTGGAAACCTGATCGTGAAAATGAGACGCCTCGCCATGGCCGCCATCATCGCCGGTACCGCCGCTTCGGCCGCCCTCTCCGATGCGCGCGCCGCCGGCCCGCAGGTGAGCCAGTTCGAGCTTTCTAACGGCCTGAAGGTGATGGTGATCCCCGATCACCGCACCCCCGTCGTCACCCACATGGTCTGGTATCAGGTGGGCTCGGCGGACGAGCAGCCGGGCAAGTCCGGCATCGCCCACTTCCTTGAGCATTTGATGTTCAAGGGCACGGAGAACACCCCGCCGGGCAAGTTCTCGGCCGACGTGGCGCGCCTGGGCGGCCAGGAAAACGCCTTCACTTCGTACGATTACACCTCCTATTACCAGCGTGTCGCCAAGGAGCACCTGGAGAAGGTGATGGCCTTCGAGTCCGACCGCATGACCGGCCTCAAGCTCACCGACGAGGTGGTGCTGCCGGAGCGCGACGTGGTGCTGGAAGAGCGCCGCATGCGCACCGACAACGACCCCGGCGCGCGCCTCTCCGAGGCGCTCCAGGCGGCCACCTACGTCAACCACCCCTACCAGCACCCCATCATCGGCTGGGAGCACGAGATCAAGCAGCTCAACCGGGAGGATGCGCTCGCCTTCTACCGGCGTTTCTATGCTCCCAACAATGCCGTGCTCGTGGTGGCCGGCGACGTGGAGCCGGACCAGGTCAAGGCGCTCGCCGAGAAGACCTACGGCAAGGTCGCCCGCGCCGACACCCCGCCGCGCAACCGCCCGCAGGAGCCCGAGCCCCAGGCGCATCGCCGGGTGTCTCTGGTGGATCCGCGTGTCGCCCAGCCGAGCGTGCAGCGTTCCTATCTCGTGCCGTCCTACCGGACCGGCAAGGGCGATGAGGCGGAAGCGCTGGACCTTGCTGCGCAGATCCTCGGCGGCGGCCAGACCGGCCGGCTCTATCGTTCGCTCGTGGTGGACAAGGGCCTCGCGGCCGGCGCCGGCGCCTGGTATCAGGGCACGTCGTATGACGCGACCCGCTTCGGCGTCTCCGCCTCCCCCCGCCCCGGCATCACGCTGGAGCAGCTGGAAGCAGCCATGGACGAGGTGGTGGCGAAGCTCGCCACTGACGGCCCCGACGAGCTGGAACTGGCCCGCGCCAAGACCCGCCTCACCGCCGACGCCATCTATGCCCGCGACAACCAGGCGACCCTTGCCCGCATCTATGGCGCCGCCTGGGCCACCGGCGTCTCGGTGAAGGACGTCAATGAGTGGCCGGACCGGGTGAAGGCCGTGACCGCCGAAGATGTGAAGGAGGCGGCCAAGCGCTACCTCACCCTCAACCGGGCGGTGACCGGCTATCTCTCGCCGCCGTCCATCCCGGTGACGCCCGCAAAGGCGGAAACCCGGGAGAACCGTTCGTGACGGCGCGCGCCGTCCCCGCCCGCCTCTTCGGGCACATCCTTCTGTTGGTGATCATGGCCCTTTCCCTCGTTTCCCCCGTCGCGGCCCAGTCGCAGACGACCCGCATCACGCGCGTCATGAGCCCCGGCGGCATCGAGGCGTGGCTGGTGCACGACACCACGCTGCCGCTCATCGCCATGGAATTCGCCTTTGTCGGCGGCGCGGCGCAGGACCCCAAGGACAAGCCCGGCGTCGCCAGCCTCACCGCCTCGCTGCTGGATGAGGGCGCAGGCGATCTCGACGCCGCCGCCTTCCAGCGCGCGGTGGCCGACAAGGCCATGGAAATCTCGTTCGACGCCAATCGCGACGACCTGCGCGGCTCGCTGCGCACCCTCTCCGAGAACAAGGATGCGGCCTTCGACCTGCTGCGCCTCGCGGTGACCCAACCGCGCTTTGATGAAGAGGCGGTGGAGCGCATCCGCGCCGCCCAGCTCGCCTCGCTGCGCCGCCGCTCCACGGACCCGAACAGCCTTGCCAACGAGCGCTGGTTCGCCCTCGCCTTCCCGGACCATCCCTATGGCCGCCCGGTGGACGGCACGCTCGCCAGCGTTCCCACCATCGCGCGCGCCGATCTTGCCGCCTTCACCAAGCACAATCTCGCCCGCAGCAACCTGAAGGTGGCGGTGGTGGGCGATATCAGCCCCGAGGATCTTGGCCGCGCGCTCGACCGGGTGTTCGGCACCCTGCCCGCCAAGGCCGACCTCGCCCCCGTGGCCGATGTTGCTCCCAAGGGCATCGGCACGGTGGACGTGATCCCGCTGGAAGTGCCCCAGTCCGTGGTGCTCATGGGCACTGGCGGCGTTCAGCGCAAGGATAACGACTTCATCCCCGCTTACGTGCTGAACCACATTCTCGGCGGCAGCGCCTTTTCCTCGCGCCTCTTCAAGGAAGTGCGCGAGGCGCGCGGGCTCGCCTATTCGGTCTATTCCTACCAGGTGGCCCTGGACCATGTGGGCCTGTGGTTCGCCGGCACGGCCACCAAGAACGAGCGGGCGGGGGAATCCATCCGCATCATCGGCGAGGAATTCCGCAAGATCCTCAATGACGGCCCCGCCCAGGCGGAACTGGACGAGGCGAAGAGCTATCTGACTGGCAGCTATGCGCTGCGCTTCGACACCTCCTCGAAGGTTGCAGGCCAGCTGCTGCAGATCCAGATCGACGATCTTGGCATCGATTATATCGACCGCCGCAACGCGCTGATCGAGGCCGTGACCCTCGACGATCTCAAGCGCGTGGCGAAACGTCTCACGGACGCGACGAACGCCTTGATCGTGGTGGTCGGCCGTCCCCACGGCCTCTCCGGGGGCTGATCCCCCTTAACCATGCGCGCGGATAGTCGGCGGCAAGGCGGCTCCGCGCCTGCATCTGCCGTTAACACTCTGTTATACAACCCACCCGGTGACCCCGGATTTGGAGCTATGCCATGCCTGTGCCGTTTGCTGCATCCTCGCTCTATCGCGTGCTGGCGCCAGCCGCGCTGGCGATGATGCTTGCCGGCTGCGGCGGCAATTCCCAGGGCCTGTTCGGCGCCCCCGGCACGGATGTGGACCCGGCCCTCGGCGGCCAGCGCATTTCCGACCAGGCCGTGGCCGGCGTAGGCGGGCCCTCGATTGCCGGCCCGGCGCCCCTGACAGTGGGCTCGGGGCCGGATGCCATCGAATTCTCCTGCCCCATGGTGGACGTACGCTCCGGCGCGTCCGCCTGGCAGGTGCCGGCGCCGGGCGGCGGCCTGCGCCATCAGGCGTCCATCGGCAATCTTGCCCGTGAATGCGCCATCGTCGACCGCACCATGACCATGAAGATCGGCATCGAGGGCCGTGTGCTTCTGGGTGACAAGGGCGCGCCGGGCGCCGTGAACGTGCCAATCCGCGTGGCGATTATCCAGGAAGGCCCGAACCCTAAGACCATCCTCACCAAGTTCTTCACCGTCCCGGTGAACATCCCGGCGGACCAGAGCCAGATCAACTTCTCGGTGGTGGAGGACACCATCTCCTTCCCGCTGACGACGCCCGCCGAGATCGAAAAATACATCGTCTATGTGGGCTTCGACCCGAAGGGCACGCCCGAGACCCGGCCGCGCACCGCGCCCGCACGCCCGCGCCCGGCTGCGAGCACTGCAGCTCCCGCCGCTGCTGCGCCCGTGCCGGCTGCGCCCGCGGCCAGCGCACCGGCCGCAGCCCCTGCGCCGGCCGCTGCGCCCAGCGCCTCGTCTTCCGGAAGCTTCGGCCCGCCGCCGCCCAGCAGCGGCTCGTTCGGCGCACCGCCGGCCGCCGGCACGTTCGGCCCGCCGCCCTCCACCTTCGGCCCGCCGCCGGCGCAGTGAGGCGTCTCACCTCTCCCCGCTCGTCCCCTCTCCCGCTTGCGGGGGAGGGTTAGGGAGGGGGAAATGGTGAAGGAATGGCGAGAGCGATCTTTGTCGTGAGGCTTCGCCCCCTCCCCAGCCCTCCCCCGCAAGCGGGAGAGGGGGCCGACAGCACGTGCCTCGCGGATCTCTCCCCAAATCCCACATCCCCCCGCGTTGACGCCACGGCCTGATCTTCTATGCTCCGGCGCGATGGTGGTTCGCCGCCATCGATCGGACGATCCCTGCGGGAGAGACCGGCTGTCCCGAAGCCCCACGGCTGCGGGATGAGGCCGGCGCCGAAGGCGCAACCGCCCCGGAACCGCTCAGGCAAAAGGGCCGCAGGGGGACGAGCCTCTGGAAAGAAGCCGCAAATATGGATGCGGCTCACCGAAGGAGTAATCCGCACCCGTTCCACCGGGGCGGTGAAATCTCTCAGGTTCCGGTGACAGAGGGGGCGCCACCCGGGCTGAAAGGCCCGGCAGCATTGGCGCGACCCCGGCGGACACCGAATGACCGAATCATCCACCCCTTTGTTGCGCACCCCGCTTCATGCGGCCCATGCCGTTCTCGGCGCGCGCCTCGTGCCCTTCGCGGGCTACGAGATGCCGGTGCAATATGCCGACGGCATCCTCGCCGAGCACATTTGGACCCGCACCCATGCGGGCCTGTTCGATGTCTCGCACATGGGACAGGCGCTGCTGATCGGCCCGAACCACGAGGCCACCGCGCGGGCGCTGGAAGCCCTCATCCCCGCCGACATCCTCAACCTGAAGCACGGCCAGCAGCGCTATTCGCAGCTGCTCGCCGATGACGGCGGCATCCTCGACGATCTGATGGTCACCCGCCCGCTCGACCCGGAGCTGGACGGCACCCTCGTCCTGGTGGTGAACGCCGCCGGCAAGAACGAGGACTATGCCCACATCGCCGCCCGCCTGCCCTCCGGCGTGCGCCTGGAGCGGCGGGATGACCTCGCCCTCATCGCCCTCCAGGGGCCGGAAGCGGCGGAGGTGATGGCGCGCCACTCGCCGGAGGCGGCGGCGCTGGCCTTCATGCACGCGACCCCCACCACCTTCGACGGCGTGCCCTGCCACATCTCCCGCTCCGGCTATACCGGGGAGGACGGCTATGAAATCTCGGTCGAGAACGAGGATGTGGAGAAGGTGTGGAGCCATCTCCTCGCCGAGCGCGAGGTGAAGCCCATCGGCCTCGGCGCCCGCGACAGCCTGCGCCTGGAGGCGGGGCTCTGCCTCTACGGCCACGACATCGACCCCACCACCTCGCCCATCGAGGCCGCGCTCGCCTGGTCGATCCAGAAGCGCCGGCGCGCGGAGGGCGGCTTTCCCGGCGCGGCGCGCATCACGCGCGAGCTGGCGGACGGCACGGCGCGCACCCGCATCGGCCTGCGCCTGGAAGGCCGCGCCCCGGCGCGGGAAGGCGCGGAGATTTCCAAGGACGGGCAGATCGTGGGCATCGTCACCTCTGGCGGCTTCGCGCCGACCCGGGGCGAGCCCATCGCCATGGGCTATGTGCCGCCCGCGCTTTCCGCGCCCGGCACGGCCCTCCACATCATCGTGCGCGGCAAGCCACTGCCCGCAACCGTCGTTCAAATGCCGTTCGTGGCCCAGCGCTACGCTCGCAAGACCTGACAAGAGGGGACGAGGACCATGAGCGAGACCCGCTATTCCAAGGATCATGAATATGTCCGCGTCGAGGGCGACGTGGCCGTCATCGGCATCTCCGATTATGCCCAGAGCCAGCTCGGCGACGTGGTCTATGTGGAGCTGCCCGAGATCGGCACCAAGGTGGCCCAGGGCAAGGAAGCCGCGGTGGTGGAGAGCGTGAAGGCCGCAAGCGAGGTCTTCGCCCCCATCTCCGGCGAGGTGGTGGAGGTGAATGGCGCCCTGGAAGCCACCCCGGCCACGGTCAACGACGACCCGGAAGGTAAGGGCTGGTTCATCAAGCTGAAGATCTCCGATCCCAAGGAGTTGGACGGTCTCATGTCCGCCGACGCCTACGACGCCTTCCTCGAAACCCTGGGGTGATGCCATGGGCCACGATTATCGCGTGACCGTGCGCTGGGAGCGGGGCGACGCCGTCTTCACCGACGGACGCTACAGCCGCGCCCATGTCTGGGCGTTCGACGGCATCGAGATCCCCGGCTCCTCCGCGCCGGGCAGCGTGCGCGTGCCGCTCTCCCGCGAGGATGCGGTGGACCCCGAGGAGGCGCTGACCGCCTCGGCCTCCAGCTGCCACATGCTGTTCTTCCTGGATTTCGCCCGCCGCGCCGGCCTCACGGTTGACCGCTACGAGGATGCGGCGGTGGCCGAGATGGGGCCGAACGAGGCCGGAAAGCTCTATGTGACGCGGGTGACGCTCAACCCGGACGTCACCTTCTCCGGCGCCAAGGCGCCCACCCCTGAAGAATTCGCGCAGCTGCACCACCGCGCCCACGAGGAATGCTACATCGCCAATTCCCTGCGTGGCGAAGTGGTGGTGCAGCCGACCTTTTCCGTCATCTAGCGATCGGGAACGCATCATGCGCTACCTGCCCCTCACCCCCGACGACCGCGTGGAGATGCTTGCCCGCATCGGCACGGCCTCGGTGGACGATCTGTTCGCCGACATCCCTAAGGACAAGCGCCTCACAGCCCTGCCCGATTTGCCGCTCCGCAAAGGCGAGCTGGACGTGGAGCGCACCCTCGCGCGCCTTGCCGCGCGCAACGTGCCGGCGGGCTCGGTGCCGTTCTTCGTGGGCGCGGGGGCCTATCGCCACCATGTGCCGGCGAGCGTGGACCATCTGATCCAGCGCTCGGAATTCCTCACCTCCTACACGCCCTACCAGCCCGAGATCGCCCAGGGCACGCTGCAATATCTGTTCGAGTTCCAGACCCAGGTGGCGGAATTGACCGGCATGGAGGTGGCGAACGCCTCCATGTATGACGGCTCCACCGCCGCCGCCGAAGGCGTGCTCATGGCGCACCGCCTCACCAAGCGCGACAAGGCGGTGCTGGCGGGCAACCTCCACCCCCATTATCGCGAGACCATTGCCACCGTCTGCGCCCATGCGAACCAGCCGCTGGTGGTCCTGCCCCCCGCGCCCGGCGGGGACGACGACGTGCTCTCGTCCATCGACGAGACGGTCTCGTGCGTTGTGGTGCAGACGCCTGATGTGTTCGGCCATCTGGTGGATCTCAAGCCCATCGCCGAGAAGGCCCATGCCGCCGGCGCGCTGCTTGTGGCGGTGTTCACGGAGGCGGTCTCGCTCGGGCTCATAGAGCCGCCGGGCGCGCAGGGCGCGGACATCGTGGTGGGCGAGGGCCAGTCCATCGGCAATGCGCTGAATTTCGGCGGGCCCTATGTGGGCCTGTTCGCGACGCGCCAGAAGTTCGTGCGGCAGATGCCGGGGCGGCTGGCCGGCGAGACGCTGGATGCGGAGGGCCGGCGCGGCTTCGTGCTCACCCTTTCCACCCGCGAGCAGCACATCCGCCGCGAGAAGGCGACCTCCAACATCTGCACCAATTCGGGCCTGTGCGCGCTGGCCTTCACCATCCACCTCTCGCTGCTCGGCGAAGCGGGCCTGACGCGGCTTGCCCGCATCAACCACGCCGCCGCCTGCGACCTCGCCGACAGGCTGGCGGCGCTGGACGGGGTGAGCATGCTGAATGAGAGCTTCTTCAACGAATTCACCATCCGCGTGAAGGGCGATGCGGCTGAAGTGATCGAGAGGCTGGCGGAGAAAGGCATCCTCGGCGGCGTCCCCTATTCCCGCCTCGCGCCCAAGGCCGGGCTCGACGACCTGATCCTGGTAGCGGCCACCGAGACCACGACCGCGGACGATCGCGCCGCCTATGCGGCTGCGCTGAAGGAGGTGCTGGCATGAACCGCGAAGGACGTGGCGCGACAGCGCCCATGGAGGCCGCCTCCACCGCCCCCATCACCTTCACCGGCAACAAGGCGCTGGACCTGGAGGAGGGCCTGCTGTTCGAGATCGGCCGCACGGACGTGACCGGCGTCGATCTCGACGAGCCCGAAGCCTTCTCTCCCCGCCTCGGCGGGCTCCAGCGCACGGCGCCCCTCGGCCTGCCCGGCCTCTCCGAGCCGGAGGCCATGCGCCATTATGTGCGGCTCTCGCGCATGAATTACGGGATCGACAGCGGCCTATTCCCGCTCGGCTCCTGCACCATGAAGCACAATCCGCGCCTCAATGAGCGCATGGCGCGGCTCTCCGGCTTTGCCGACCTCCATCCGCTCCAGCCTGTTTCCACGGCCCAGGGCGCGCTTAGCGTCATCTCCGAGCTGTGCCGCTATCTCATGGTCCTCACCGGCATGCAGGCTGTGGCCTTCACCCCCAAGGCCGGTGCCCATGGCGAATTGTGCGGGATGATGGCCATCAAGGCCGCGCTCGCCGCGCGGGGCGAAAAGCGGCACATCGTGCTGGTGCCCGAGAGCGCCCACGGCACCAACCCCGCCACCGCCGCCTTGCTGGGCTATGAGGTGAAATCCATCCCCGCCCGCCCGGACGGCACGGTGGACCCGGAGAGCGTGAAGGCCGCGCTCTCAACCGACGTCGCCGCCCTCATGCTCACCAATCCCAACACCTGCGGCCTGTTCGAGCGGGATGTGGTGGCCATCGCCGAGGCGGTGCATGCGGTGGGCGCCTATTTCTATGCGGACGGTGCCAACTTCAACGCCATCCTTGGGAAGGTGCGCATCGGCGATCTCGGCGTGGATGCCATGCACATCAACCTGCACAAGACCTTCTCGACGCCCCATGGCGGCGGCGGGCCGGGCGCGGGGCCGGTGGTGCTCTCGGAGGCCCTCGCCCCCTTCGCGCCGGTGCCGGCGGTGGTCGCAGACGGGTCCGGCCTGCGCTTTATCGAAGAGGCGGGGGCGGAAGGTGCAGAGCAGGCGCTCGGCCGCATGTGCGCGTTCCACGGCCAGATGGGCATGTTCGTACGGGCGCTCTCCTGGATGCTCTCCCACGGCGCGGACGGCATGCGCCAGGCCTCCGAGGACGCGGTGCTCTCCGCGAACTATGTGCGCGCGTGCCTGATGGACGTCATGAGCGCGCCCTTCGCCGAGCGCCCCGCCATGCACGAGGCGCTGTTCGACGATGCGTGGCTGGACGGTACCGGCCTCTCCACCCTCGACATCGCGAAGGCGCTGATCGACGAGGGCTACCACCCCATGACGGTCTATTTCCCGCTGGTGGTGCACGGCGCCATGCTGATCGAGCCCACGGAGAGCGAAAGCAAAGCCTCCCTCGATCTGTTCATTGCCGCCCTGCGCGATCTCGCCATGGCGGCGAAGGCAGGGGACAAGGACCGCTTCCTGGGCGCACCCTATTACGCGCCCCGCCGGCGGCTGGACGAAACGCGGGCGGCGCGTATGCCCGTGCTGCGCTGGACGAAGCCGGTGGCGCTGCCGCGGGCGGCGGAATAGAGCCGCTACTTTTTGGCCCTGCCCCGGCCCAGGCGCAGGGGCAGGGCCACCACCAGAAGCCCGAGGACGATCAGCCCCATGCCCGCAAGCCGCAGTGGGGGAAAGCGCTCGCCCAGGATCAGTGCCGCCGAGAGCGCCCCGGACAAGGGCACCATGAGGGAGAACGGGGCCACCGTGCTCGCCGGATAGAGCTTCAGCAGATGGCCCCAGATGCCGTAGCCCACGAAGGTGGCGGCGATGGTGAGAAAGAAGATCGCGCCGATCCCCGCCCAGGTGGGATGGAGAAGCGCATACGAGACGGCCGGCCAGCCTTCCACACCCAGCGACAAAGCGAGGGCCGGCAGCGGCGGCACGAGGCTCAGCCACGCCACCAGAGCGAACATGTCCGAGCGCGGCGCCCGCCTTATCAGCACATTGCCCCACGCCCAGCTCACCGCCCCCGCCAGGGTGAAGACGAGGCCGAGCACGGTCATGTCCCCGCCCACGCTCGCCCCGATGAGGAAAAGCCCGGCGAACGCCACCGCGACGCCCGATATCTGCCGGACGGAGGGGCGCTCCCCCAGCACGGCGGCGGCGATGAGGATGGTGAAGAAGGCCTGGGACTGGAGCGTCAGCGAGGCGAGGCCCGGCGGCATGCCGTTGGCCATGGCGGTGAACAGGAAGGCGAACTGGCCGAGGAACCAGGTGGCGCCGATCCACACCAGCTGGCGCACCGGCATCTTGGGCCGCGGCACGAACGCCGCCGGAATGGCTGCCAGCGCGAAGCGCAAGGCGGTGAGCAGCAGCGGCGGATAATGGTCGAGCCCGAACCGCATGACGACGAAATTGAAGCCCCAGATGGCCGCGACGAGCACGGCGAGGGCGATGTGGCGGGGCGTCATGGGGAATCCGAACGCTACAGGCGAGAAAATCTCAAGGCCGCCATCTAGGCTCGCGTGCGCCAAAGCACAAACAATTCACGGTGAAGCCACCCATCGCCTTCTCTTATGCCGCTCTGGCCGGATGGGAATCTCTTGCCACTGCTGGCGCGCTGGTCCTGAGGTCCGGCCCGACAATCCCACACGCCTCCGTTCCAAGCCCAGGGAAGATGGAGGCCTCGCAACCTCGCCGCTCTCCAAGCTGCGGCTATGCAATTTCTGGCCTCAGCATTCCCTTAGGTAAATAAATTACGTGACCTTACGTTAGTATAGGCGTTTTTATCTGCTTTTCCCCAAAGCATTTCCATGATCCGTGGCGTATTGGCCGGAAGATTTATTGACTCGCACCGCAAAGGGATCAGCAATGACCCTCACGGGAGCCGAGCGCCTCAAGAACCCGTCTCCCGAAAACAAAAAGAACATCAGGGAGTCGTCCATGTGGAGCCAGGTCTACGACCCATTCGGAAGCTCGATCCTCTCGACCCTCGTCGCGGCCATTCCGGTGGTCACGCTTCTCGTGCTCATCGCCAGCGGTAAGGTGCCCGCGCACATCGCCGCCGTCATCGCGCTCATCGCCGCCATCGCCGTCTCGGTCCTCGTCTTCACCATGCCCACCGACCTCGCCTTGCGGGCGACGTTCCTCGGCGTGATCACCGGCTTCTTCCCCATCGGCTGGATCATCCTCAACGTCATCTTCCTCTACCGGCTGACGGTGGAGAAAGGCTGGTTCGAGATCCTCCAGCAATCCATCGGCGGCATCACCCAGGACCGCCGGCTGCAATTGCTGCTCATCGCCTTCTCCTTCGGCGCCTTCTTCGAGGGAGCCTCGGGCTTCGGCACGCCCGTCGCTGTCACCGGCGCACTCCTCATCGGCCTCGGCTTCTCACCGCTGGCCGCGTCCGGCCTCTCGCTCATCGCCAATACCGCGCCGGTGGCCTATGGCGCGCTCGGCACGCCTATCCAGGGCCTCGCCTCGGTGACGGGGCTCGATCCCTATCTGCTCGGCGCCATGGTGGGCCGGCAATTGCCCTTCTTCTCGCTCATCGTGCCGTTCTGGCTCATCTGGGTGTTTGCGGGGCGGCGCGGCATGCTCCAGATCTGGCCGGCCATCCTCGTCACCGGCGTCTCCTTCGCCGTGCCGCAATATCTCATCTCCAACTTCATCAATCCCTGGATCGTGGATATCGGCGCCTCGCTCATCTCCATGGGCTGTCTCGTCGCCTTCCTGAAGGTGTGGCAGCCGAAGGAAGTGTGGCTCTCGCCCAAGCTGCGCACCCACGACACCAGCGCCGACACCATGCCCCCGCCCCCGCCGCCGCGCGCCAAGGCGAGCAATGAGGAGGTGTTCTGGGCCTGGACGCCCTGGATCATCCTCTCGGCGGTGGTGTTCATCTGGGGCACCGGCTGGTTCAAGGCGCTGGTGAACCCCATCTTCACCATCAACTGGCCCATCGCCGGCCTCCACAACATGATCCAGAAGGTGCCCCCGGTGGTGGCGAAGCCCGCCACGGAGGGCGCCGTCTTCGCCTTCACCTACCTGTCCTTCACCGGCACGGGCATCCTGATCGCCGCCGTCCTCGCGGCCATCGTCATGCGCTTCTCGCCGCTGCGCCTCATCACGGCGTATCTTCAGACGCTGTGGGTGCTGCGCTATTCGCTCATCACCATCGCGGCCATGCTCGCCATCGGCACCCTGACCCGCTTCTCGGGTCTCGATGCGACGCTGGGGCTCGCCTTCGCCCATGCCGGGGTGCTCTATCCCTTCTTCGGCACGCTGCTGGGCTGGCTGGGCGTCGCGCTGACGGGGTCGGACACCGCCTCCAACGTGCTGTTTGGCGGATTGCAGAAGATCACGTCCGAGCAACTGGGCCTCAGCCCCATCCTCATGGGCGCCGCCAACTCCTCCGGCGGCGTCATGGGCAAGATGATCGACGCGCAGTCCATCGTGGTGGCCTCCACCGCCACCAACTGGTTCGGCCATGAAGGCACGATCCTGCGCTTCGTGTTCTGGCACTCCATCGCGCTGGCCTGTCTGGTCGGCGTGCTGGTGATGCTCCAGGCCTATGTCTGGCCGTTCACCGCCATGGTCATCCACTGAGCAGACATTTACCCCGCCATCGCGAGATGGCGGGGACTTTCGCACGCCCTCAGTCCGCTCCCGGCTCCGCCCTGGGAAGCGGGATGGTGGAGGGCTGAGGGATCGGCACGGAATAATATTTCCGGTTGGCGATCGACCCCGTTTCGAACGGGCCGACGCTCCGGGACGCTGCTCCCGGCGCGTAGGACATGGGGCCGGGCGGGCGCAGCACGTTGGGCTGGGGCACCGCCCCCGGCGGTAGCAATACTGGCTGGTGCGCATCGCCTGGCGGCGGATAGGCGCGCTGCGGCGCGCCATAGGACGGCGCCGGCCCGTATTGCGGGTTCTGCGCGTAAGGCGGCTGCGGCATGCGGGGGTGCTGCACCTGAGGCTGCTGCATCTGGGGCTGCGGCGTATCCGGCTGGTCGTCCTCCTGCTCCGGCGGGTGGGGCAGGATGTCGAGGGGGGCGCCGGCGGGCGCATTGGCCGGCATGGAGGGCGCGGGCTCGGGGCGCGACAGCGGCGGCGGGCCGGAGGGCGGGGCGATCATGGGCGCGCCATAGGGCGGCCCGGGCTGGCGCGCCATCAGAACCGGCGGCGCCATGGGCTTGGGCTCCGGCTTGCAGATGGTCCGCCCCTTGGCGTGGCGCATCAGGTCCACATGGATGTGGTCGTAATGATAGATGTTGGAGCCCGGCGCCAGGATGGTGGTGAACACGTCGCATGCGCCCGCCTGCACCTGGAGCAGGAAGCCGCGCGCCTCCTGGGGGCCCTTCCAATTGTCCTTCACCGTCAGCGTGCGGCCGTCGGCGAAGGTGAAGGCGCCCACATCCAGCGCATTGCCGAAGGCGTGCTCGGAAATCTTTGCTGAGGGGTCACCGTTCATGCCGCGGCACGAATAGGAGGACATCTGCTTGATGCCCACCACCGGTTGGCCCATCCAGGCCATGGCGGCGGGCTGCACCACCTGGTCCATCCACACATTCAGGTTGCGGATCATCGGGCAGGCGAGGGTCGCCGCAGGCTTCACCTCGATGGCGCCGTCCTCAAGGGCGGCGACCTTGAAGGGATGCTCCATGCCGCAGACGCCGCGATTGATGGCGCTCACGGGCTCCACATAGGCGGAGACCGTCACGCCCTTCTCGGCGATGCACCTCTCCTCTGCCTCGGCGCGCCAGGGCTCCCGTCGGTCGAACATATCGAAACGACAGCCCGACAGGAGCCCCACGCAGACGAGCGGGGCTACGAAATACCTGAATACTCCGCGCGTCATGGGGGCACCATGCACGGGCGGTCGTTGAGATCGGGTTAAGAGCGCGGAGGCGTCCCCACTGCCCCTCCCGGAAGGGGGGAACGGAGATAAAGGCGTAGCAAAGCAAAACGGAACGCGGACGCCTTGCGTCCCGGCAAGCGAGTCGATATAGAGGCGCCTCCCGGCGGATGGGCGCGTAGCTCAGCGGGAGAGCACTACGTTGACATCGTAGGGGTCACAGGTTCGATCCCTGTCGCGCCCACCATCCGCACCTTCAGCACCCTCCGTCTTGGCAGCTTCAGAACTGCCAGCCCGCCGGCACCCAGAGGTAGCCCGTCTCTGTCTTGAGCAGGTGGCCGAGGCCGGGGAACGGGTAGTGGAAGCCGAGCACCGGAATCCGCTCGGCTGCCGCCTGGTCGAATATCCGGCGGCGCGCGCTCAAGGCGGCGTCCTTGTCCCGGTCGGGTCCCGGCTTCCAGGGGCGATCGACATTGATGACGGGGTGGTAGGCGAGGTCGGCCGTCAGCAGCAATTGGTCTCTCCCCGAATGGACCAGGAATGAGACCATGCCCGGCGTATGGCCGGATGCCGCGATGGTGGTGAGACCCGGCACGATCTCCGCCCCCGCCTCATAAAGTTCGATATCCCTGGCGACAGGTTCGACGCTTTGCTTGATCGCCGCGCCGAACCGTCGCCGGAAATCTTCCGGCACCGGCATGTACGAGAGATCGGGATCGTTGCGGACGAAGAAGTCCCAATCGGCCTTTGGCGCGAAAACCGTCGCGCGCGGGAATGCCCTGCCGCCCTGGGCGGTCCGCAGATTGCCCACATGGTCCGGATGCGTGTGCGACACGACGACAACGTCGATATCGCTCGCCGTCAGGCCGATCGCAGCCAGATTGGCAAAGATCTGCCCTCCGTTCGGGCCCATGGTCTGCCCGGCACCGGCTTCCAGCAGAATGCGCCTGCCGCCTGTTTCGATGAGCAGCGTGTTCAGGTTCAGCGTCATGTGGTCGGCGGGCAGGAAGGCACGCCTCAGCGCCTCCTGCAGTTCGGCCTCCGGCGCGTCGCTGGCATAAACGCGCGGCGGCCCGCCAATGACGCCGTCACTGAGGACGGTCGCGCTGATCTCTCCGACCCGGAAGCGATAATGGCCGGCATTGCCGCGGATGGCCGCCGGCGTCTGCGCGCTGGCGGGCTGGGCGGCGCCGACAAGAAGGCCGGAACTGCCGGCTAAGGCGGACAGCACGAGCGCGCGGCGGTTCAAGGTGGGAGCTGTCATCTTCGTCTCGCTTGGCAGGGTCGCTTGCGACCGGTCCCGCCCTACATGACACTGCGTCATTGCTTGGATAAGATCGATAAATCCGAACAGCTTGATAGGCTGTACTTTGCAATGCGCCCACTCCGCCTCGATAGCCTCGATGTCTTCGCTTCGATCGTCAGCTGCGGCGGCTTCCGCGCGGCGGCAGCCGAGCGTCGCGTGTCATCTGCCGCTCTCAGCCAAAGCATCCGTTCGCTTGAGGACGCCCTCGGCATCAGGCTGCTGAACCGGACGACACGAAGCGTGGCTCCGACTGAGGCAGGAGCGCGCTTGCTGGAGCGGCTGGCTCCCGCCTTGCGGGACATCCGGGCGGCGATCGACGATCTGAACCAGCTGCGCGAGAAGCCAACCGGGACACTTCGCATCAACGCTCCGGGTCCAGCTGTCGACCACGTTCTATGCCCGCTCATCTTCGACTTCATGCGGACCTATCCGGAAGTCAAAGTCGAACTGGTCAGTGACGCCGCCATCGTCGACATCGTCCAGCAGGGCTTCGATGCGGGTGTCCGCTTCGGCAGGCAGCTGGAGCAGGACATGATCGCCGTGCCTCTGGGGCCGCGATTGCGATATGCGATCGCCGCATCCCCAAGCTATCTGAAGATCAGAGGCGTGCCTTCGGCCCCTCCGGACCTGATGGGTCATGACTGCATCCGTCGCCTCTTCCCCGGCGGGACGATGGCCACGTGGCGGTTTGAGAAGGATAGCGAAAGCTTGGAGATCCATCCCGAAGGCCGCCTGACGTTGAGTTCAGCCCATCAGGAGCTGCAGGCCGCGCTGGCCGGGCAAGGCATTGCCCACGTGTTCGAGGATTATGCAAAGCCGCACGTGGAAGATGGCAGCCTGGTCGAGCTGTTGCGCGATTGGAGCCCGCAGATGCCGAGTTGGTTTCTCTACTATCCCAATCGTCGGCATCCAAGCGCAGCCATGGCTGCCTTCCTCCAGCATATCCGCGTGTTCGAGTGGTCCTGAGGGGCAGAGCTAGGCATCCTTGCAGGGTGGCCCGGTTTTGAATGAAGAGCGCATAAGGCGGTCGGCTGCCGACAAAAATCTGCAGCGCGTCCGCCCACACCGTGGGCCGCGGCGCCTCAGATCAGGACGCCGTGGCCCGAGGCGCTGGTGAAGTCCAGTTGCACCACCAGGTCGTTGTAGTCGAGGTCGCCCCCGCCATAGAGATCCTCCCACCCCCAGGTGTTGAGGCCGTAGCTCCAGAGATGGGCGACGTTCGTCCCGTCCACCTGCTCATTGCCCGAGGCAAAGGCATAATAGGTGTGGGGCGTCGCGCCCGACTGGGCGTTGGTGAGGACCATGGCGATGAGGTCGCCCTGGTCCACATGGAGCAGGCCGGTCTCAGCGAACTGGCCGAAGCCCGGTCCCGCAATCTCCTTGCCGCCACTGGCTAGCTCGTAGGCGCGACCCGCGGCGAGCTCCTTATAGCCCGCCTCCCCCGGCCGGACGCCGTTGATGGTCCCATCCAGCGTGTCCACCTGGTAGAAGCTGACGGACAGGCCATCGCTCGCCCCGCTCTGGCGCAGCCGCACCACGGCGATCTGGTCGTCGGCGCCGCCCGCATTGGCGGCGATGGCCACGGGCCGGGCCAGTTCCACCGCGCTGTCGGCGTGCGCATCGACGAAATCCACGAAGCCGTATTCGCTGGAAAGGCGCGCCTGCGGGGTCGTGCCCGCGGCGCCGTCGATGGTGACCGAGAAGGCCGAGCCGGCCGCGGCGTCGATCTCATGGGGCCGGACCTGGGACAGCCCGTCGAACTGCAGGACGAGATTGGGGTCGAAATCCTGCTGCAGCACCTGCTGGGCGAACTGGCGCGTCCAGGCCTGCGCCTCGGTGGCGCCTTCCAAGCCGGAGAAGCCGCTGGCGCCGGCATGGACCGAGACGGACGCATGGTCGGCGAGCACCGCCTGGGCGATGAGCGACTGGCTCACCGCGCTCACAAGACCGCCCCCGCTTTCACTCGCGAGCGAAGGCGCATGGGAAGAGGTCTGCGTATGCGCGATGGCGGTCAGCGCCCGCGCCAGCAGCACCCCGTTGGGCGTGCCGAGGCCGGTCACGAGGTCATAGCCCGGCGTCGCCGAATAGCCATAGCCGGTGGGAGTGATGAAGGTGCCGCCGTCGCTGTTGGTGGTACCGCCATAGACGAAGCTGGAGATGTTGTTGCCGATGGTGATGTCGTTGAACGCGCCGGGGGCGATGACGGCGGCCTGGTAGAGCAGGTCCGTCATGTAGCCGAGGCGCGGCAGGCCCTGGTCGGCGAAGATGGCGTTGATCTGGACACCCAGCGAGGCCCAGAGCGGGGTCGCCGCGCTGGTGCCGAAATCGTACCAGGTGTCCTGCATGTCGGGGCTGAGGGTGGTGTATTGCAGGTTGCCGCCGGCATTGGCGGAGACGTCCGGGCTGCCGCGGCCGATGCCGCCGTCCGGCCCAACGCTGTGGGGGGTGAGGCCGAAATCCTGCTGATAGTCGGGAACCGGCTGGGTGATGTCGACGCCGCCGGTGCCGGTCTCGTTGGTGACATAACCCGGGTTCAGCGCATGGCCCGCCAGCACATACTGGTTCCACACCGTCTCCAGGAAGACGGAGAGCGCGTCGGCATCGGTGGGCAGGGTGCGCAGCCCCCCGGCCACGAAGGTCGCGAGCATGGAGCGGTTCAGCGCATCCGCCTCGGCCACGTAGGAGGTGAGGGTGGGATCCAGCTCCGCCTGGGACGGCGTCGAGAGGGAGGTGCCTCCCACCACCACCGCATAGGGGCTGAGATTGTTCTGCCACACATTGGTGAGGCCGTTGCCGATCTGCGCGCCCGAGCCGCCGTCCGAGGCGTCGTTGAACATGGTGAGGTTGCGCAGCGCGGCGTCGACGAAGAGTTCACGATAGGCGTCCAGGAAGGGCGAACCCGGCGCGGGCGAGAGGCTGTCGGTCCAGGAGGAGGAGATCACCGCCGGATCGTGGGCCATGTCCCAGATGGCGCCCTGATAGCCGGTGAAGTTGCTCTGGCTGGCGAAGCCGTGGCCGCTATAGAGGCCGATGGTGGAGTCCGGATTGATGGCGGCGACCACGCCCACATCCAGGGAGCGCTCGCCCGCCCGGTCCTCCGCGCCGTCCCAGATCTGGGTGCCCACATGATAATAGGGCGCGCTCGACGTGAGGCCTGCGCGGGTGCGGAAATTGTCCAGGAGGGTCTGGAAGTCGGACGGCGTGTCGGCGGGAAGCGCGGCGCCGATGGCCGGCTCCACCAGCCCGATGATGCCCGTGGGCAGCAGGGCATCCCCCTGGAGCGGGAAATTGTAGAGCGCCGCGATCTGGCTCGCATAATAGCTCTGGAAGCCGAGGGACGAATTGCCGGGGCTCTGGGGCCCCGGCTTGAGGGAGGCCTCGTGCGAGGTGGCGGGGTCCGATGCGGGCGTGGTGAACCAGTCCACCCACAGTCCCTTCACCAGCCCGCTCCAGGCGTCGGGAAGGTGGAGCTCGCCGTCCCAGTACATGGCCCAGGGATTGTCCGCCGTGCCGCCGACCCATCGCAGGTCCTGGCCGGTGAGGTCGTGGAATTCCTGGGGCGTGAGGCTGACCCACAGCGTGCGGGACTCGGCGCTGCTCACATAGCCGGTGCCGGCGGCCTCGACAGCGATGCCGAGCGAGGAGAGGCCGGTGCGGATCGTGTCATAGTTCGCCTGGGAGCCGCCATAGGTGGTCCAGAGCTCCCCTTTCGCATTGAGGTCTACGAGGGCTGCCTGGCGGTCCGCCCAGTCCAGGGACAACAGATCGGAAGGGTCGGTGACCCGGTCGATCATCAAAGCAAGGTTGATATGGACGTCGGCGGTCAGTGAATAGGTGTTACCCGAGGTGAAGTCGAAAGCTTCGGGCACCGTTGTGGCGTCATTATACCGCCAGCTCAAGAAATTGACGTAAGAAGAATTGGCGACGTAGCCCATAATATGCCTCCCAGCCCTTCGAAGCCCGGCGCAACGTGCTCCGAGGGGGGCCGGGAAGGCAAGCCTGAACCCAGAGCCAATCGACATTCAGAGATAAGCAGGTTCACCGTCTTTCCTGCCGTCATGGCCGGGCTTTGTGCCATCGTCCCCAAAAGTGAATGTCGATTGCTCCTTGTGCTCAGCCCTTCAGGAAGGCCGCGAACGCCTCGCCATAATCCTTGTGCCAGCGCGAGAGCGGAGGCCGGTTCTCGGCGATGTCGCCGGCCGCCCAGAGGATGCGGCGCTCATCCATCTGGCGGGTCACGTCATTGTCCGGGCAGAGGATGTAGAAGTCGCCGGCGTCCACGCTCTTGAGCATGAAATCCACGGTCTGCTCGGGGGTCCAGGCCCCCTCCGGCTTCTCGGTGCGCCCGCGCGCGGTGAGCCCAGTAAAAACGAAGCCGGGGATGAAGAGGTGGGCGCTCACCTTGCAGCCCTCTGTGTTGCGCAGCTCGTGCTGGAGCGCCTCGGTGAACACCTTCACGCCAGCCTTGGACACATTGTAGGCGGGGTCGCCCGGCGGGGTGGTGATGCCCTGCTTGGAGCCGGTATTGATGATGAGGCCGGGGGTGCTCTGGGCGATCATGTGCGGGCCGAACACCTGGGAGCCGTTGATGATACCCCAGAGGTTCACCTCGATCACGCGGCGCCAGGCTTCTGGGTCCGAGAACATGCTGGTTCCGTGGATGCCCGCATTGTTCATCAGCACGTCCACCGCGCCATAGGCCGCCCTCACCTCCCCTTCCAGCCGCTCCAGTTCCTCCCGGCGGCTCACATCCACCCCCGCCGCCATGGCCGCCCCGCCGAGGGCCGCTTTCGCTTTGTCCAGCCGCTCGCCGGGCAAATCAGCGATGCACACCTTCATGCCGAGCCCGGCGAAGCGCTGTGCCGCCGCAAAGCCAAGGCCGGAGGCGCCGCCGGTGATGACCGCGACCCGGCCGGGGGCAAGGGCGGGATGGGAGAAGGAGGTCGAGGCCATGATGGGCTCCTGCGGCTATAAGGTCGCTGCGGAAAAGAGCGCCCTTGCGCACCCGGCGCAAGGGCGGGATAGACTTGGCGCCGAACAAGATCGCGTCACCGCTGCCCTGCCGGCACGCCGCGATCCGACCGAAAAAATGGAGAGATTCCATGTTCGTAGCCATGAACCGCTTCAAGGTGAAGGCGGGCTCCGAGGCCGAGTTCGAGCGCATCTGGCGCGAGCGGGACAGCCACCTCTCCACCGTTCCCGGCTTCGTGAAGTTCGATCTCCTGAAGGGTCCGGCCAAGGAGGACCATGTCCTCTATGCCTCCCACAGCCTCTGGCGCTCCAAAGCCGACTTCGAGGCCTGGACCCGCTCGGAGGCCTTCCGCGCCGCCCATCGCGATGCCGGCAACAACAAGGTGCATTATCTCGGCCATCCCGAATTCGAGGGCTTCGAGAGCATCCTGTCCCAGAGCGCGTCGTGAGCCTCCGCCCATGCTGAAGGCAGCCGATCATTTCCCGCCCGGCCATCCCAAGGTGGCCTCCGGGCGCATCGGCGTGCTGCTGGTCAATCTCGGCACGCCCGAGGCCACCGATTACTGGTCCATGCGGGCCTATCTGAAGGAGTTCCTCTCCGACCGGCGGGTCATCGAGGTCAACCGCGTGGTCTGGTGGCTGGTGCTGAACCTCATCGTCCTCACCAAAAGGCCCGGGCCGAAGGGCAAGGACTATGACAGCATCTGGAACAAGGAACGCAACGAGGGCCCGCTGAAGACCATCACCCGCGCCCAGGCGGAGAAGCTCGCCGCTAGCCTCGCCCCGGACGATGCGCGCATCGTGGTGGACTGGGCCATGCGCTACGGCAAGCCGCCCATCGCCGAGCGACTGGAGGCGCTTCAGAAACAGGGCTGCGAGCGCATTCTCATCGTGCCGCTCTATCCCCAATATGCCGCCGCCACCACCGCCACGGTCTGCGACAAGGCCTTCGATGCGCTGAAGACCATGCGCTGGCAGCCCATCCTGCGCGTCGCCCCGCCCTGGCACGACGATGAAGTCTATATCGCGGCGGCGTGCGAGAGCCTGAAGGCAAACCTCGCGAAGCTCGATTTCGAGCCGGAGGTGATCCTCGCCTCGTTCCACGGCGTGCCGCAATCCTACCTCGCCAAGGGCGACCCCTATCATTGCCAGTGCGTGAAGACGGCGCGGCTGATGCGGGAATATCTGGGGTTCAGCGAGGAGCGCTTCCGCCTCACCTTCCAGTCCCGCTTCGGCACCGAGGAATGGCTCCAGCCCTATACGGACAAGACCGTGGAGGCGCTGGGAAAGAGCGGCGTGAAGAAGCTCGCCATCGTCAATCCGGGCTTTACCGCCGACTGCCTGGAGACGCTGGAGGAGATCGGCGTCGAGAACCGGGAGATCTTCCTGCACAATGGCGGCGAGAAATTCGCCGCCATCCCCTGCCTCAACGACACGGCAGAGGGCATGCAGGTGATCGAGCACGTGGTGCGGCGGGAATTGTCCGGGTGGATGGCGGGATAGACAAGGCAATGCTTCAGTTCGTTCCCGTCATCGTCATCCTGCTCATGATGGTCTACGCCTACATCCATGGCCGGCTTCGCTTCGATATGCGCGCGCGGCTGATCTTCAGCGCGGTGGGCGGCCTCATAGGAGGCGCCTTGATCATCCTCATGATCGACAAGGAATGGTCGGGCTTCACGGTTCTCGGGCCGTTCATGCTTTCCTCCCTGGCGATCTGGATGGCCGGCGGGATGGGAATGAAGGGCCATCGGGAGAGCTGAGGAGAGAGGGCGGAAAGGGGCCGTCTCACAAATCCAGGTCCACCCGCACCATGGTGGGATCATCGCTCCCCACGCGCACGGTGAAGCCCAGGTCCTCCGCCACGCGCAGCATGGGTTGGTTCTCCCGCAGCACGTCGCCGAAGATGCGCTTCAGCCCCTGCCGGCGGGCATAGCTGAGGATCTCGTTCATCAGCCCGTAGCCGAGGCCCCGCCCCTTCTGGTCCGAGCGCACCATGATGGCGTATTCGGCCTCCTCATTGTCGGGATCGGCGATAATGCGCACCGCGCCAAGGATCTCCCCCTCACCGTTCAGCGCCACCAGCGCCATCTCCCGGTGGTAGTCGATCTGCGACAGGCGCGCCGCCATGAGGTGCGGGAAATCCTTGATGGACCCGAGGAACCGCATGCGCACGTCCGCGGGGTCCGAGCGGCGCACCATCTCCACCAAAGCCGGCTCGTCCTCCGGGCGGATGGGGCGAAGCTCCAGCACCTGCCCGTCGGCGAGCGAAATGGTGCCGGAAAGCCGCGTGGGATAAGGCCGGATGGCAAAGTGTCGGGTGCCAGAGCCTTCCGCCGCATGGGCGACGATGCGGGCGTCCAGTGCGATCACCCCCGCGGAATCCGCCAGCAGCGGGTTGATGTCCAGCTCGGTGATCTCTGGGATGTCCCCCAGCAGGTCGGAGATCTTCACCAAGGTGGCCTCGATGGCCTCCATGTCGGCGGGCGCGCGATCGCGATAGCCGGCTAACAGTCGCGAAATATGGGTGCGCTCGATCATCTCCCGCGCCAGCAGCCGGTTGAGCGGCGGCAGGGCCACGGCGCGGTCGGCGATCACCTCCACGGCGACGCCGCCCTCGCCGAACAGGATGACCGGGCCGAAGGTAGCGTCGTTGGAAATGCCGACGATCAGTTCGTGCGCCTCGGGCCGGTGGATCATCTCCTGCACGGTGAAGCCGTCGAGCTTCGCATCCGGCCGGCGCTCGGCCACCGTCGCCAGCATGGTCCGCGCCGCCTCCTCCACCGCCTCGGCGGTACGCAGGTCCAGGCGCACGCCGCCCACGTCCGTCTTGTGGGTGATGGCGTGGGAGAGGATCTTCAGCGCCACCGGCCGGCCGATCTCCCGCGCCACCTGCGCCGCCTCTTCCGGCGTATGGGCAAGGCGGGTCGCGACGGTGGGGATGTCATAGGCCGCGAGCACGCTTTTCGCCTCGAACTCTGTGAGGGTGGAGCGCCCTGCCGCCACCGCCGCCTGGACGATCTCCCGCGCCTTGCCCCGGTCCGGCTCGTCGAAGCCGCGGGCGGGCGGCGTCTCCATCAAGATCGCCTGGTTGCGGCGGTAGGCGGCGAGATGGACGAAGGCGCGCACGGCCTCGTCCGGGGTCTCGTAAGTCGGCACGCGCTTTGCCGCGAAACGCCGCCGCGCCTCGGCCACCGCCGTCTCGCCCAGCCAGCAGGTGAGAACCGGGGCGCCGGGATGGCGCGCCAGCGTGTCGATGACCGCCTCTGCCGCCTCTGTGGAATCCGCCACAGCGGTGGGGCAGTTTAGCACCAGAACGGCATCGGAAGCGGGGTCCGAGAGCAATGCCGAGAGGCCGTCCGCATAACGCCGGCCCGGCGCATCGCCGATAATGTCCACCGGGTTGCCGCGCGACCACGTGGCGGGGAGCACCTTATCCAGTTGCGCGATGGTCTTCGGGTCCAGCGTCGCGAGGCTGCCCGGCGTGCCCTCCAGCGCATCGGTGGCGAGCACACCCGCGCCGCCGCCATTGGTGAGGATGGACAGCCGCTCGCCCTTCAGCCGGAGGCCGGAGGAGAGGGTGGTCACCGCCTCGAACAGTTCGCGCAGCTCGTGGACGCGCAGCATGCCGGCGCGGCGGAAGGCGGCGTCATAGACAATGTCCGCGCCCGCCAGCGCGCCGGTGTGGGAGAGCGCCGCCTTCGCCCCCGCCGCGCTGCGGCCCGCCTTGATGACGATGACCGGCTTGGCGCGAGCGGCGATGCGGCCTGCGGACATGAATTTCCGCGCATCCGTGATGCTTTCCACATAGAGCAGGATGGCGCGGGTCTGGTTATCGAGGGCGAGGTGGTCCAGCAGATCGCCGAAATCCACGTCCGCCATGTCGCCCAAAGAGACGATGTGGGAGAAACCGAAGCCGCGCGCATCGGCCCAGTCCAGCACCGCGGTGGCCATGGCGCCGGACTGGGTGACGAACGCCACATCCCCCTTCCGCGGCATCAGATGCGCGAATGAGGCATTGATGGCCGGCCCGGTGGAGATGAAGCCGATGCAGTTCGGCCCCACGATGCGCAGCAGATGGGGCCGCGCCGCATCCAGCATCTTCTGGCGCAGCTCCTTGCCTTCCACCTTGTCGCCCTCGCCGAAGCCGGCGGTTATGACCACCGCCGCCCGGCAGCCCTTGGCGCCGAGATCGGCAATCACCTGGGGGATGGCGTCCGGCGGGGTCGCCACCACGGCGAGGTCCACGGGAATGGGCAGGTCCGCGATGCTGGCATAATTGAGCGAGGAGCGGATGGCGCGCTCCTTGGGGTTCACGGTGAGGATGGGCCCCTGGAAGCCCGCCTCGAACAAATTCCGGGCAATCACCGAGCCGACCGAACCGGCCCGGTTGCTGGCGCCCACAAGGGCGATGGCGGAAGGATGGAACAGCGCGTCGAGATTGCGGGTGGTCATGGGGCCTGCCTCGCTCGGGATCTGTTACCGGGATTTATGTACCGCCGTTCGTGTGCCTTCTACCGTTCGATGCCGCATTGATGCGGCGCAACAACTCTCGCTTGGCCCCCTCCCCCTTTGCGAGGGAGGGAATTCTCCGTGGCTACGCCTTGCCTCCGCCTCCGGGAGATCCCCGGGTCAAGCCCGGGAATGACGGCTTGGTCTAATGCTTGAAGTGCCGCACGCCGGTGAACACCATGGCGAGGCCCGCCGCGTCCGCCGCTTCAATCACTTCCTGGTCGCGCATGGAGCCGCCGGGCTGGATCACCGCCGTGGCGCCCGCCTCAACCGCCGCCAGGAGCCCGTCCGCGAAGGGGAAGAAGGCGTCCGAGGCCACCACCGAGCCCTTGGTCAGGGTCTCCGCGAGGCCCGCCGCCTCGGCCGCATCCTGCGCCTTGCGGGCGGCGATGCGGGCTGAATCCACGCGGCTCATCTGGCCGGCGCCGACGCCCACGGTGGCGAGGTCCTTGGCATAGACGATGGTGTTGGACTTCACGTGCTTGGCCACCCGGAAGGCGAAGCGCAGGTCCGCCAGCTCCGCATTGGTGGGCGCGCGCCTGGTGACCACCCGCAGCTCCATGTCGTCCACGGAGGCGTTGTCGCGGCCCTGCACGAGGAGCCCGCCGGCCACGGTGCGGATGTTGAGGCCAGGCGCCTTCGGGTCCGGCAGGCCGCCGGTGAGCAGGAGGCGCAGATTCTTCTTCGCGCCGATGATGGCGATGGCCTCCTCGGAGGCGTCGGGGGCGATGATCACCTCGGTGAAGATCTCGGTCATGGCCCGCGCCGCCTCAGCGTCCAGCAGCCGGTTCACCGCGATGATGCCGCCGAAGGCCGAGACGGGGTCGCAGGCGAGCGCCTTCTTATAGGCCTCCAGCAGCGAGCCGCCCTCGGCCACGCCGCAGGGATTGGCGTGCTTGACGATCACCACCGCCGCCGTGCGCTCAGGCGAGAATTCGGCGACGCATTCGAAGGCCGCGTCGGTGTCGTTGATATTGTTGAAGGAGAGCTGCTTGCCCTGGACCTGCTTCGCCGTCGCGACGCCCGCGCGCTGCTCGGCGGTGGCATAGAAAGCCGCCGACTGGTGCGGGTTCTCGCCGTAACGCAGCTCCTCCAGCAGCTTGCCGCCCGTGGCGCGATAGGCAGGAGCCGTGAGTTTCAGTTCGCCGGGAAACCAGTTCGAGATGGCCGCATCATAGGCCGCGGTGCGGGCATAGGCGGTCTGGGCGAGGCGGCGGCGCAAGGGGAGCGTCGTGCCGCCATGCAGCTCGATCTCTGCGATCACCGCCTCATAGTCCGCCGTGTCCACCACCACGGCCACGTCGTGATGGTTCTTCGCGGCGCCCCGGATCATGGAGGGTCCGCCAATGTCGATGTTCTCGATGGCGGTCTCGAAGTCCGCGCCGCGGGCGACGGTCTCCTCGAAGGGATAGAGGTTCACCACCACGAGATCGATGGGGGCGATGCCGTGCTCGGCCATGGAGGCCTGGTGGCCCGCATCGGCGCGGATGGCGAGGATGCCGCCATGCACCTTGGGGTGGAGCGTCTTCACGCGGCCGTCCATCATTTCGGGAAAGCCGGTCAGCTCGGCCACATCGATCACCGGCAGGCCGGCATCCGCAATGGCCTTGGCCGTGCCGCCGGTGGAGATGAGCTGCACGCCGTTCTTCACGAGTGCGGAGGCGAAGGGGATCAGGCCGGCCTTGTCCGATACCGAAATGAGGGCGCGGGTGACGGGGCGGACATCGACGGTCATGGCAGTTCTCCGGAGTTGGCTCGCCCTAACATGGAGCGCGCCGCCCGTCACCCGCCGCGCCGTGCGCTCCGTGCATGGCCGCCGCGCGGCTCCTCACCTTCCTTGGTACGCACCAGCGTCCAGAGCAGGCGCGAGGTCTCGTTCACCGCACCGGACACCGCCAGCTGCAGGCTGCGGCGCGGGCCGTCAGGGGCGGCGAGATAGACGCTCTCCTCCACCTGGACCGTCTGGTTGGGCGCGACGAAAACCCAGGCCTCGCCGCCGGGCACGGTGAGAAGCATGGTGGAGGGGTCGTCCAGACGCTCCACTTCCACGGCAGGGTGGAGGTGGAAGCGGGCGGTGAAGGCGACGGGCGGCAACGCCGCCGTGCCCGTGGCCGGGCTGAACTGGTCTTCCCCGTCGAGCCGGCTGCCGTCCGCCGAGAGCCGCCAGGAGCGCTGGTGCAAAACGCCGAACGGCTCGGCATACCCATCATGCCGCGCGCGCACCAGGATGGCGCCGTCGCGCCCGCCGCGCTGCACCGGCACGTTGCGCGGGCCGGAGACGATGGGCGCGCCCACCGCGCGGGCGAGCCGGCCATTCTGCAGGAAGCGGCAGGAGGAGGTGTCGCCCACCACCACGGTGGAATGGGCGGCGGTGGCGCGCGCGGCCTGCCGCCAGCGGTCGCGGTTCACTTCCGTCATGCCGCAATTGACGATGATGCGGTGGCGGCCCGAGGACATCTCGAAGGCGAGGCAGCTGGCATGGGCCTCGCCCGAGGCGGCGAGCGGGGGCGGCGTGCCGGTATCGGCGATCACCACCGTGCCCTTCGCCTCCAGGCGCTGGAAGCCGGAATGGGGCGCGTTCGCCACCGGCGCGCCGCGCGCATCGTCATAAGCGAGGATGGTGGCGAGTTGGTCCGCCGCCGTGTGGCTCATGCCGTGGAACAGCGCGAACGCGCCATCGCCATGCCGGAAGAAGCGCAGCATGGGCATCATGCGGTCGATGGCGTTCATGAGCGCGGGCGGCGCCGGCTGGTTGCGGGCGGCAAAGGCGTGGCGCAGCGGCAGAAGATCCAGCAGCAGCGCGATCAGCATGCCGGGGCTGCGGGTGAGCGGGCCGCCATCGGGCAGGATCTGCCGGTCCAGCTCCTCCACGAGGCGTTTTTGAGCGGCGCGCGACAGGCGCGCCTGGTCGGACATGCACAGGCCCGCCAGCACCAAGGCGATAAGGGCGATGAGGCGGGGATAACCGTCCGGCGCATCGGCCGCCATGCGGCGGAGCTGGCGCACCTGCCGGGCCAGCGAGCGCATGAAGCGCTTGTAGAAATCGTGGTCGGCGTCCTGGAGCACGAAGGGCGCCTGGGTGAGCCAGGAGATGATGCGCCGCGCCGCCACCTCGGGCCGTCCCGCCACCTGCCGGGCCGCGCCAGGGTCGCGCATCCAGTCGCCCACCAGAGCGCGGGCATTGGCACGGGCGATGGTGGTGCCGGCGGCGCGCAGATGGCGCAGCCAGCCGAAGCCGTGCAGCGTCTCGGCCCATTCGTCGGAGGGCGGCTCCAATTCGAACGGGGTCTTGCCCTCCAGCATGGCGATCTTGCCGGCGAAGGCGAAGCGGCCGGCATAGATCTCGCTGGCGCGGGTGGCATCGCCGGTGCGCAAATCCTGGGGGGCGATGAGCAGGCGCTCGGGCACCGGCACGGCCACATTGCCAAGCGTCAGCGGCGCCGCGGGGGTGCGGGACAGAAGCGAACGCCAGGAGCGCCCCGCGAGGAAGGCCGCGAGGCGCATGCGTTCTGCAATGGCTCCCCGGGTCATTCCGACGAGACGGTCCTCAGCCGCGTTTGCGCATGCGGGCGGCAAAAAAGCCGTCGAGGCCGGAGCGTTCCGGCTCTCCCCGCACCCAATCACAGGGCAGAGTGCGCAAATCACCTTGAGGAGTGGTGAACGCCGCAACCGCTGCGCCATCTTTTCCGCTTATGGCCTCGCGCGCCACGTCCGGGCGGGCGGCGAGAAGGGCTTCCACCTGGATTTCCCCCTCCTCCGGCTCCAGCGAGCAGGTGGAATAGACCAGGAGCCCGCCGGGGCGGACCAGATCCAGCGCATGGTTCAGGAGGCGGGACTGGAGCATGGCCAGCGCCGCCACGTCGTCGGGCCGCTTGCTCCAGGCGATGTCGGGATGGCGGCGTAGGGTTCCGGTCGCGGTGCACGGCGCGTCCAGCAGCACCGCGTCGAACAGGCCGCCCTTGAAGGCGCCGGCATCCGCCTGCACCACTTCGGCTTCCAGCTTGAGCCGGGTGAGGTTCTCCGACAGCCGGCGCAGGCGCTCGGCGGAGCGGTCGACGGCGGTCACCTGCGCGCCCGCAGCGACCAGTTGGGCGGTCTTGCCGCCGGGCGCGGCGCACAAATCCACCACCTTCAGGCCGCGCACATCCCCAAGCAGGCGGGCCGGCAGCGCCGCGGCGGCGTCCTGCACCCACCATTCCCCCTCCTCATAGCCCGGCAGCGCCCGCACCGGCCCTGCTTCCAGGATGCGCACGCTGCCCGTGGGAAGGACTTTGCCGGAGAGCTTTTCCGCCCAGCCCTCGGGGTCGGATTTCACCGTGAGGTCGAGAGCCGGCTCGTGGGCGTGGGCGGCCGCGATGTCGCGCGCACGGTCGGCGCCATAGGTGGCGGCCCAGCGCTTGCGCAGCCATTCCGGCGTATCGGCATCGAGCGGATCGATGCGCGCCAGAAGGCCCGGCCCCTCGCGGGTGAGGCGGCGCAGGACCGCATTGATGAGGCCGGAGAAGCCGGCGGTGGAATTGTCGCCCCGGGCGATCTCCACGGAGAGGCCGACAGCGGCATGGTCCGGCACGTCCATGAACAGGATCTGCGCCGCCCCGGTCAGCAGCACCGCCTCCACCTTGGGCGCGGAGCGCGGCATGCCCTTTTCCATCAGGCCGGCGAGCACCGCGCGCAGGCTGCCGAGCCGCCGCAGCGAGACGGCGAGGATGTGGAAGGCGAGTGCCCGGTCGCGCGGTTCGAGGCCGGGCATGTCCTGGAGGGCGTCTTCCAGGGGCGTGCCTGCGCGCAGCACGCGGTCGAGGGCATCGGCGGCAAGAAGGCGCGCGGAAAGGCCGGGCTGCGCCGGGCGGGCGGGCGCTTGGCGTGCAGGCGCTTGGCGCGGTCGGGTGGGTGTTCTCATCCCGCGCACGTAAGGGGTAAGGGCCGGGAAGGCAACCTTTTCAGGGTTTCTCCCGGTCCAACGGCCGTCATGGCCGGGCGTGACCCGGCCATCTCCCGGACCGGAGAGGTATCCCCGGGTCGAGCCGGGGGATGACGACCAACTGGCGGCCTCAGCCCCAGGGTCCGCGCCCGCCGCCGGACCGCTGGCCACCGCCCCACGGGCCGCGCGCCGCCGGCCGGGGGGCGAAGCTGCCGGGGGCCGGGCCGGAGGGCCCCATCTGCCGCGCCAGTTCCTGGAGGGCGGCGATGCGGTTCTCGGTGGCCGGGTGGGTGGAGAAGAGATTGTCCATCCGCTGCCCCGAGAGAGGGTTGATGATGAACATGTGCGCGGTGGCCGGGTTTGCCTCGGCCTCGTAGTTCGGCACCTGATGGGCCGCGCCGGAAATCTTCGCCAGCGCCGAGGCGAGCGCCATGGGCTGGCCGCAGATCTCGGCCCCACCCCGATCCGCCTCATATTCCCGCGAGCGGGATATGGCCATCTGCACCACCATGGCGGCGAGCGGGGCCAGGAACACCATGAGGATGGTGCCGATGGCGCCGAACGGCGAGCCGTTATTCTCCCGGTTTCCGCTGCCGAAGAACATGCCGAAATTCGCCAGCATAGAGATGGCGCCGGCAATGGTGGCGGTAATCGTCATGGTGAGCGTGTCGTGGTGCTTCACATGGGCCAGTTCGTGCGCCATCACGCCCGCCACTTCGTCGCGGTTGAGCATCTGGAGCAGACCCGTGGTGGCCGCCACCGCTGCATTCTGCGGGTTGCGGCCCGTGGCGAAGGCGTTGGGCTGGGGATTGTCGATCAGATAGACCTTGGGCATGGGCAGGTCCGCCCGCACCGCCAGTTCGCGCACCATCTGCACCAGCTCGGGCGCCTGGCGCTCGTCCACCTCCTGCGCGCCATACATGCGCAGCACCAGCTTGTCGGCGTTCCAATAGCTGAAAAGGTTCATGGCCGCCGCCACCAGGAAGGCGATCAGCATGCCGCTCTGCCCGCCGATGACGAAGCCCACCACCATGAACAGGGCGGTCAGACCCGCAAGCAGGAAGGCCGTCCGGACGTAATTCATCTTCTCCTCCGCGCGGCAGATGCCGCACTCCCGCCCACGCACGCTGCGCGGCGGACACAGAATAGGATGGGAATGCGGCACGGGTGTCGCAAGGGCAGAAGGATGGCTGGAACGAAGGGAGATCGGAGCCGGGGCGGTGATTCGGGCGGGATCCGTTCCCGCTGCGTACCTCGGGCGCCCTCCTGCATGTCCCGTTTCGGAACGCTGCAATCGCGGTGCGTTCGGGGAGAACGGACGGCGATCAGGCCGATGGCAGCGATTCGGGCGCTGTTCGTTCCGGCTGCGTACCGGGGCCGCTCACCTGCCTGTCCCGCTTTGGGACGACGCGGAATGGGCAGCGACAAGGAGAACAGATGGCGATCATGGGCACAGCAGCGATTCGCGCCCTGTTCGTTCTCCCTGCGTGCCGGGATCACAGGCCGGCGCGTCCTCTTTCGGGACACGCCCCCCGCGCTATGCGCCTGTTTTTCCTCGGTGAATCACGCCTTATTCCCTCTCCCGCTTGCGCAGGAGCGCTAGGGAGGGGGCAAAGGGTACGCGCCTCGAGCCAATCGACATTCAGAAATAGGCAGGCTCACCACGTTTCCTGCCGTCATGGCCGGGCTCGTCCCGGCCATCCACGGGGCTCCGCGTGGTGCGGACTTAGAGGATGGACGTGGATGCCCGGGACAAGCCAGGGCATGACGGTGCTTGGTGCCATAGTCCCAAGAGTGAATGTTGATTGGTCCTAAGGATCCAAGCCGTTGCTCTGCTTGAAGGCCCCCCTCCCCAGCCCTCCCCCGCAAGCGGGAGAGGGAGGCCCGCCCCGCGGCTCGGAACGATCCGGCAAGGGTGAGGACTTCTGCTGCTCGCGCTTCGTCCTACTGCGCTGCAGGAACCGATGGCGCCGGCGCGTCGGGCCCGGTTGCCGCCTGGGGCGGGGCGGGCGGCTGTAACGGGCGGGGCGGCCAGGAATGGTCGTCGGCGCGGCCGGCAACCGCGGGGATGGGCGCGCCCTCGGTGAGGAAGCGCGCAGTCTCGCTCAAGGGCACGGAGGCAGGGATGGCAGCGGGGGTCGCCGTCGCCCCGGCCAGGGCATTCGCGCCGCGCGGGCCGTCGGTGAGGGAGAAGGCCGGCTTGGTGCCGTCGCCCACGGCCGCCGCCGGTACCTCCTCGCGCGACGGCTCGGCGATAAGGCGCGTCACGTCCTTCTGGGTGAAGAAAGCGAGCTTGCGCGCGCCCGCCTTGGTGAAGCGCACACCGTCGCTGTTGCGCAGGCGGCGGCGCTGGCCGTCCACGGCTGCACCGGAAGCGGCATATTTGCCATCCTCGTCCACAAAACCGTCCCACACGGGGACATAGGCCGCGCCCGCGCGCGCCGCATGGGTGCGCAGAATGTCGTTCAGCCGCTCATATTGGGCGGAGGTGTCGGGATTCTGGACCGGGGCGGTGCCCACCACGATCACGCCGCCGGCCTTGGCCCGCAGTGCCGCCAGCACCTCGTCCACCCGCTTTCCGTAGAGCTCGATCCAGCGGTCGGTCAAAGGCTCCACCGTCAGATCACCCTCCTTGATGGGGCGCAGATCGTTGGAGCCGAGCGCGAGGATGGTGGCATTGGGCCGCGCCGCGCTCACCGCCTCGGGGATGCGGGACATGACGTCCGGACCGCCGGGCCGCTCGGGCGGCAGGAAGCCTTCATCGTCATCGGTGCGGCTGATGATGGCGGGGTTCGAGCGGTCACCCACATAGATGTCGGCAAGGCCCTGGGCCAGCTGGGCGGCGAGCCCGTCCCCCATCACCAGCACAAATTTTGCGGGCGGCTGCTTCTTGCCCTGCGCGGCCTCGTCCGCGCCGGAATAGACCGCGCCCTCCGGCTCCGGCGGCGGGCGCTTGGCGGGGGGCGCCTGGACCGGCGGGGGCGCCTGCTGCTTGAACAGGGTCCAGCCGCCGAACAAATTGAGGCCGCCTTGGGGAACGTTCGCCGGCGGGCGCGGCACGTTGCCGGGCGGGCGCAGGATGTCCTGGGCGAGGGCGGCGCCGGGGCCCATAGCCGCGAAGACGCAGAGCAGCGCCCCGAGCAGGGCACGCAGGGTCGCGGTGTGGCTATGGCGGAGAAAGCGGCTCATGCCGCAAGACATGACATGAGCTCTCGGGCCGTTTCAAGACGGCCCGTGGCCCTGTCGACGCGAAGGCCTCAGTTCAGCTTGGACTTCACGTCGGCAATGGCGTTGCCGATCAGCCGCTCGGCGGTGCCGGCCTCGTGGGCGACGCGGGAGAGGATGCCCTCGGCCGCCTTCACCGCCGCATCGGCCGCGAACGCCTTCACGTCGGCGAGCGCCTGGGTCTCGGCCTGGGCGATCTTGTCTTCCGCCATCTTGGTACGGCGCGCGACGAAATCTTCCAGCTTGGTGCGGGTCTCGGCGGCGAGGCGCTCGGCCTCGGCCCGGGCGGCGGTGACGATGGATTCGGCTTCCGTCTCCGCCTCGCGCTGCTTGCGCTTGTACTCGGCGACCAGCTTCTGCGCCTCTTCCTTCAGGCGGCGGGCCTCGTCCAGCTCGGCGGCGATCTTCGCGCCGCGGCTGTCCAGGGCCGAGGCGATGGACTTGTGCACGCCGTAATACATCAGGATGCCGACGAACAAAAAGAAGGCGATGGCGACCCAGAGTTCGGCCAGTTCCATTTCATTCATGGCGGATCCTCGATCACCGATCTCGTTTTCGCCCGCGCGGGGCGCGGGTACTGTTCGTCCTCAGGCTGCGGCTTTGATGGCGAGGGCCGTATCGACGGCGCCCTCCACGTCGTGCGCAGCGGGGGTGACGCCCACAAGGGTCGTCACGATGGTCTGCGCGGTATCGACGGCGATGCCGCGCACATGGGACAGCGCCTCGACCTTGGTGGCGTCGATGCGGCGCTCGGCCTCTTCCAGCTTGGTGGCGAGGGTCGCCTCCAGGCTCTTGCGGTTGGCCTCGCTCTCGGCATTCAGCCGGTTGCGGGCTTCGCCGGCGATGGAATTGGCCTTGTTGCGGGCCTCCGTCAGCGCCTTTTCATACGCGGCGAGGGCGGCTTCGCTCTCGCTGCGGCGCTGGCTCGCTTCTTCCAGATCGCGGGCGATACGGTCGTGGCGCTCTTCCAGGATGCGGCCGATGCGCGGAAGCGTCACCCGGCTCATGAGGAGGTAGAGCGCCCCGAAGGTGATCGCCAGCCACAGGAGCTGGGAGGCGAAATGCTCCGGGTTGAAGGGCGGGAAGCCGCCGCCATGACCGCCCTCGGCTTCCGCAGCCACCGCCAGAACCGTTCCCCCAAGGAGAAACGAGCCGGAAAGCACGGCGGACAAAGTCAGCTTAGACGTCTTGATCATGGTGCGCGTTCCCGCTTGCCCGAAGGTCATGTGCCTGAAAAGGCCCCGGCCAAGGCCGAGGCCCGGTCCGGCTCAGGCCACGAAGAGCAGGACGAGGGCGACGACCAGCGAGAAGATGCCGAGACCTTCCGCGAGCGCCGCGCCGATGAAGGCGCGGGCGAACTGGCCGTCGGCCGCCGACGGGTTGCGCAGGGCGCCGGAGAGGAAGTTGCCGAAGATGTTACCGACACCGATGCCGGCGAGGCCCATGCCAAGGCAGGCGAGACCGGCGCCAATGTACTTTGCAGCATCCGCTTCCATTGTTCTGCTCCTTGAGAAACTTGAACTCGTTTGAAGGTTCGGACGCGGGCCGGGATCAGTGTCCCGGATGCACCGCATCGTTGAGGTAGATCGAGGTGAGCACCGCGAACACGTAGGCCTGCAGCACCGCCACCAGCAGCTCCAGCGCGGTGAGCGCCACGATCATGAAGAAGGGCAGCACCGCGCCGAACATGCCGGCGACGCCGGCCGAGGCCATGCCCACCACGAAGAAGGCGAACACCTTCAAGGCGATGTGGCCGGCCAGCATGTTGGCGAACAGACGCAGCGAGAGGGAGATGGGGCGCGAGAGGAAGGAGACCACCTCGATCAGCACCACGAAAGGCAGGAGAAAGCTCGGCACGCCCGACGGCACGAACAGGTGCAGGAAGTGCATGCCGTGCTTGTAGAAGCCGTAGATGATCACGGTGCCGATCACTAGCAGCGCCAGAGCGGCGGTGACGATGATGTGGGCGGTGATGGTGAAGGTGTAGGGCACGAGGCCGATCACGTTCGCCACGAACACGAACATGAAGAGGGAGAAGACCAGCGGGAAGAACACCATGCCCTGGGTGCCCGCGGAATCGCGCACCATCTTGGCGATGAATTCGTAGCTCACCTCCGCCACCGACTGCATGCGACCCGGCACCAGGGTGCGGCCACGGGTGGCATAGGTGAGGAACAGGAAGATGGCGCCGACAATGCCGACCATGAACACGGACGCATTGGTGAAGTTGAACGACACCCCGCCGATGTGCAGCAGCTCGACGTAGCGCTGCACTTCAAACTGGTGGATCGGATCTATGGTCATCCGACGCGCGCCCCTGTGTCGTGCGGCAAGTGCCGCGCCTAATCATGAAAATTCTAGAAGACCCTCGGGGCTCGCCCCTCAGGACTTCTTGCGTCCGATCTCGCCAGCGGCGCGCATCATATTGACCACGCCGGCACCGAAACCGATCAGGGTGAAGACCAAGATCCCCCAGGGCGCCAGGTCGAACATCTGGTCGATGCCCCAGCCAATGGCCGCCCCTACGAGAACTCCCGCAACAAACTCCGACCCCAACCGGAAGGCCATGGCCAAGCCCGAAGAGGTGGACGTGTCGTTGCCCTTCCCTGACGGCTGCGATTGGTCTCTCGGCCGCGCCTTGTCAAGCGCGGCATTGAGCCGCTGAAGCCGTTCGGAGAGAGCGGGATCACCGGCCTCCGGGCCTTGGTCCGCCGGCCTTTCGCCCGTATCCCGAGGGTCGGAATCCGAACGTTTGGGCATGGCGGAAACTCCGGCTTCGGAAGAAAGGACCACAACGATCGCGGCCCCCGAAACCGCGCGGCACCATAGTTGCGGCAAAAATGAGTGTCAAGGACACTGAAATACAGCGTAACCATATGACATTGCTGAGAAATTTTACCGCCTGCGACACCACGCGGCAGTTCAGCTCACCTCGCGTAAGCGCTCCGCGCTCTGTAGATCGACCGAGACGAGCCGCGAGACGCCCCGTTCGGCCATGGTGACACCGAACAAACGGTTCATCCGCGCCATGGTGATGGGGTTGTGGGTGATGGTGAGAAAGCGCGTGTCCGTGAGGCGCGTCATTTCGTCCAGCAAGGTGCAGAAGCGCTCCACGTTGGCATCGTCCAGCGGCGCATCCACCTCGTCCAGCACGCAGATGGGCGCGGGATTGGTGAGGAAGACGGCGAAGATCAGCGCCATTGCGGTGAGCGCCTGCTCGCCGCCGGAGAGCAGGGAGAGGGTCTGCGGCTTCTTGCCCGGCGGCTTGGCGATGATGTCGAGGCCGGCCTCCAGCGGGTCGTCCGCCTCGGTCAGCACCAATTGCGCCTCGCCGCCGCCGAACAGGGTATCGAACAGCTTGCGGAAATGCCCGTCCACCACGGTGAACGAGGCCTGGAGGCGCTCGCGCGCCTCGCGGTTGAGGCTCTGGATGCCGGCGCGCAGGCGCTTGATGGCCTCGGTGAGGTCGTCCCGCTCGGTGGTCAGCGTGCCGAACTGGCCCTCGGCCTCCTGCAATTCCAGGTCGGCGCGCAGGTTCACGGCGCCGAGCCGCTCGCGCTCGCGCCGGGCGCGGTCGAGAGCGGCCTCGATCTCGTAAAGCGGCGGCGGGTCCACGCCGGGAGCGAGGCCCGCGGCCTCCTGCGCCTTTTCGGGCGGGCCTTCGAAGGCCTCGGCGATCTCGCGGGTGGCGTCGTCGCGGCGCTGTTTGGCACCTTCCAGGCGCGCCTCGGCGCGGGCGGTCTCTTCGCGGGCGCCAGACATGGCCTCCAGCGTGTCGCGGGCGGCCCGGTCGGCGGCGGCGAGGGCCGCTTCCCCTTCCGCCAGCGTATCGGCAGCCTTGCGGCGGGCGGCCTCCGCTGCCTCCAGCTCGCTGAGCAAAGTGCGGCGCTGGAGGATCATTTCACCCGGCGCATCTTCCGTCTCGGCCAATTCCTTAGCCGCCTCGGCGCGGCGCGCCTCCAAGGCGGCGACGCGCTCCCCGGCTCCGCCTGCGCGCTGGCGCCAGGAGCGCTCCTCGCCCGCAATGGCTTCCAGCCTCTTGGCGCGGGCCGCCCGGTCGCGCTCGATGCCGGCGGCGGCGGCGCGCGTTTCGGCAAGCACGGCGCGGGCCTGGGCCGCCTCGCCGCGCGCGGTGGCGAGATCGGCATCGATCAAGGCCGGCGCCTCAAGGGCGGCAAGGCCGGCTTCCGCCTCCCGCACCACCGCCTCGGCCTCTTCCCGGCCGGCGGCGATGCGCACGCGCGCCTCCTCCAGGGCGGAAAGACGGGCCGCGTGCTGGCCGGCCTTACGCTCGGCAGCGGCCTCCACCTCGCGGGCCTGCTCGGCGGCGCGCTGGGCGGTGCGGCGGGCCTCGCGCACCTGAAGCTCCTGGCCGGCAGCGGCCTTCAGGCGATTCTCCAGCTCAGTGGCATCGGCGCGCAGCGTGGCGAGCGCCCGGCGCGCCTCCTCCACCTCGATATTGAGGTCCGCCAGCCGGTTGCGCTCCGCAAGGCGGCGGGCGGCGGCGGTGGGCGCATCGGCGGCGGCCATGAGCCCGTCCCAGCGCCAGAGGTCGCCTTCGCGGGAGACAAGCCTTTGGCCCGGCTTGAGCAAAGCCTGGAGCCGCGCGCCTTCCTCCTTCGCCACGATGCCCACCTGGGCAAGGCGGCGCGCAAGGGCCGGCGCGCCGGTGACGCGGGCGGCAAGGGGCTCGGCCCCTTCGGGCAGAGCGGGATCGGAGGGTTCCGGCGCGGCGCCGGCCCAGCGGGCGGTGGCGCGCTCGTCCACGGGCAGATCTAGGTCGTCGCCCAAGGCAGCGCCCAGCGCCACCTCGAAGCCTTTGGCCACACTGAGCAGATCCGCCACCGGCGGGAAGCGGCGGTCGGCGGAGGCCAGCAGCTTTTCCAGCGTGCGGGCCTCGGCATCGAGCCGGCCAAAGGTGCGCTCGGCCTCGCCCAGCCTCGGCCGCAGCGCCTCGGTCGCCTGCCGGGCGGCGGCGTGGGCGGCCTCGGCCTCGCTGGCGGCCTCTTCGGCCACCGCAAGGCGCTCGCGGGCGATCTCGGCCTCCTCGCGCCGCCGCTCAAGGTCGGCAGTGCCGGCCTCTTGCCTCAGGCGCGCCTCCTCCGCATCCACCGAGGCGCGCTCGGCGGCGTTGCGGGCAAGGCGGGCGCGGGCGTCGCGCAATTGGGATTCCAAGGCGGACCGGCGGGCGCCCACGTCCGCATAGGCGCGGGTGCGCTCCTCCAGGGCCTGCTCGGCGGAGAGCAGGCGGCGCTCCGCATCGGCCACGTTCAGCATGGCGTCGCGGGCGGCATCCACGGAGAGCTCGTGCTCTTCCCTGAGCCCTTCCGCCTCCTCCTCCAGCCGCGTCAGAACGCCCGAGGCGTCGGCGGACAGCGCGTTCTCGCGAGCCATGTCCTGGCCGAGCTGCTGCATGCGGCGCTCCAGCTCCTGCCGGCGGGCGGCGAGGCGCGCCTCCTCCTTGTCCAGTTCGCTGCGCGCAATGGTGAGGCGCTGGAGGGTCGCCGCCGCCGCCGCCTCCGCCTGGCGCAGGCCCGGCAGATGGTGGGCGGCAATGGCCTGGAGGCGCGCGGCCTCGGCCTGGGCGCGGGTGCGCTCGGCCACTTCGCGGGTGGCCGCCTCCACGGCACGCTCGGCGTCCGCAAGCTGCCCGGCGGTCTCGCGCCAGCGCGACCAGAGAAGGGCGGCCTCGGACTTGCGCACCTCCTCGGACAGGGTGCGGTAGCGCACGGCCTGGCGGGACTGGCGGCGCAGGCCGTCGATCTGGGCGCCGATCTGGGTAACCACGTCCTCCAGGCGCAGAAGGTTCGCCTCGGCGGCTTTGAGGCGCAGCTCGGCCTCGTGGCGGCGGGCATGGAGGCCGGCGACGCCGGCCGCCTCTTCCAGGATGCGGCGGCGGGCGGCGGGCTTGGCGCCGACGATCTCGCCGATCTGCCCTTGCCGCACCAAAGCCGGGGAACGGGAGCCAGTGGAGGCGTCGGCGAACAAGAGGTGCACGTCGCGGGCGCGCACCTCCCGGCCATTGATGCGGTAATGGGATCCGGCGCCCCGGTCGATGCGGCGGACCACTTCCAGCGCGTCGCTGTCATTGAAGGCGGCGGGGGCGGTGCGGTCGGTATTGTCGAGATGCAGCACCACTTCGGCCGCATTGCGCGCCGGGCGGCTGGTGGTACCGGAAAAGATCACATCGTCCATGTCCTGGGCGCGGAAGGCCTTGTGAGAGCTTTCCCCCATGGCCCAGCGCATGGCTTCCACGAGATTGGACTTGCCGCAGCCGTTCGGCCCGACGACGCCGGTCAGGCCGGGCTCGATCAGGATCTCGGTCGGCTCCACGAAGGTCTTGAAGCCGAGGAGCCGGAGGCGGGTGAACTTCATTGCGCGGCGGTGTGCCAGCTTTCCCAGGTTGCGGTCAAATGCACCGTGGGGTGCGAATCGGCTGGGAGCAAGGCCGGGGAAGGCCCGGTCCACAGGCTGGGGGTCTTCCGAGCCGCCTGCACCACCTAGTCACGCATGCCGGGACGTGCATCGCCTATCGGCTCGCCAGAGGAGGCAGCATCACGCAGCGTTAGGGCATTGTCGACGTCGATGCGGCCGTCGGCGACAGTGCCGGCCTTGCCGCTGGTCTTCTCAAAGGTCGACTGCTCGTGGATGCGGTTGCCCTCTGGGGTGGAACTCAAGGTGGTAAAGCGCAGATCAATCGATCCCAATCCTGCCGGCGCCATAGCGAGAAGTTCGCCGGCATCGGTCTCGCCACCGCCATCCGCATCCATCCGGACGTGCAGTTCGGCGAAAACGGCATCCTCATCAGTTCGGGCGACGAGATCGATGCCGTCTCGATCGATGACGGCGGGTTCGATCAGGCGACGGAGTCGGTTTCGGAGGACGTCTTCAAGCCCCTGGATCGCCCCCATCATCACGGCGTCTAGCGTGTCAGACAGCCAGCCCGGCGGCAGAAGTCTTTCCGTTTCGTATTTATCTTGGATATTATCGATCAAAATCAAAAAATCTTTAAGTATTTCAATTCTTTGTTCTTTCGGCCAGTTCTTAAAATTATCTATGGTTTCTTTTATTTTTCCATAATTATTCTTCAATAGAAATTGAGAAATACCGCAAACGAACTCCTTCCCAAACTCACTGATCGAGATGTAATCGGGACGACCTTCGTGAGTGCCTTGCTCCAATGATTGCTTGAGGGCCGCGATCCCATGCGCCTCGATCAGAGAGAGCCGCTCGTTCCCGAGCGACGAGAGCATAACCGTTCGCCCTCCCACATGGTCGCCTCCTAAGCGCCCCACAAAGTCTTTGATATGTATATAATGATATCCATCAAACTGACTCAACGACGAATTATCGTACAAATCCCCATACCCACCCCGTAAACCCCAGCACCCTCCCAAGCTGTTCCATGTTGAAAATGAAATAGATCGGAGATTAGCTGGATCTCTCAAAGCATATTCGTACAGGGCAAACTGCGTTATAGCGCCGCCCAGGCTGTGCCCCGTCAGGTGAACCTGACCTCCAAGATTTGCCGCCCGGTCGATAATGGCCTGGACTTGAGATCTATTTTTTTCATACTGCGGCCAGCCCATACCCAAATTACACGAAGCATCTGCCGCGTCATCGGTTCCACGAAACGAAACGATGATGGAGTTATCTTTAATATAAACTTCAGTAAAAAGACCTGTATTGCCGTCACTATAGTTCAGGCCTTCAACACGGACGTATCCACCAGGAAGCACCCCGCGCTTGTATGATGCGAAAGCACCCCTTAACTGATCTAATACGGCAGTCATTTTCTCCACCCGCACAGAGAAAGAATTTCTAAGAAATTTATCAATTCCCCCGACTTCAATCCATCCTATTTTTTACATGCGATGGCGATAACTTGAAACACGCCAGAAAAATTATTCGATGATTTGCCGCAGATACATCATATTTCTTATTAAATTTGTCATCAATCACGCGATATTCCGTAGATTCACGCACGATCTATTTTGCCGCCAAAATAATGTAGCGCACTCCCTTCGCGCATCCTCTTGCCGCCGTTCAGCGCCTTGACGCGGACCTGGATCTCTCCGGAACAAGGCGGAACAGGCGGCCGGGTCAGCCCTGCCGTGACGATCGCGGGCCGCAGAGCTTCCCTCCGGGCCTCCGGCGCTCTAGAAGCTCTTGCGGCGATTGCGTTCGCGGCTTGGCGCCCCATTTAAAGGGCGCGCACGGCGCGAGGCTTTTCTAAGGACGAGGACACATGCTGCTCAACCAGGGCGAAGTGAACGGCACGGTGGCGGACGCCGACGATCTCGTCATCGACACCACCACCCAGACCTTCATGGCCGACGTGATCGAAGAATCGCGGCGCCGCCCGGTGCTGGTGGACTTCTGGGCGCCCTGGTGCGGCCCGTGCAAGACCCTGGGCCCGGTGATCGAGAAGGCGGTGAAGGCCGCCAAGGGCAAGGTGAAGCTTGCCAAGATGAATATCGACGAGCACCCGGCCATTGCCGGCCGGCTCGGCATACAGTCCATCCCCGCCGTCTATGCCTTCGTGAACGGCCAGCCGGTTGACGGCTTCATGGGCGCCCTGCCCGAAGGCCAGGTGAAAAGCTTCATCGAGCGCCTCCTGGGCGGCGCGGTGGATGCGGATGTGGCCGAGATCCTCGCCGCCGGCGAGCAGGCGCTCACCGAGGGCGATGCCCCCGGCGCGGCGGAAATCTTCGCCCATGTGCTGGCCGAGGAGCCGGAAAACCTGAAGGCCCTTGGCGGCCTCGTGCGCGCCCAGGTGCTGGGCGGCGCGCTGGAGCAGGCCAAGGCCACGCTCGCCATGGTGCCCCCCGGCAAGGAGAACGACACCGCCGTTTCCGCCGCCCGCGCGGCGCTGGAACTGGCCGAGCAGGCCGCCTCCCTCGGCGATATCGCGCCGCTCGAAGCCGCCATCGCCGCCGATCCGGCCGATCATCAGGCCCGGTTCGATCTCGCTCTGGCGCTCAATGCGCGCAACAAGCGCGATCTCGCGCTCCAGCACCTCCTCGACATCGTGAAGCGCGACCGCGCCTGGAACGAGGACGGCGCGCGCAAGCAGCTTCTGCAATTCTTCGAGGCGTGGGGGCCCACCGACCCCCATACCGTGGCCGGGCGCAGGAAGCTCTCGACCATCCTGTTCTCATAAGGAAAATCGTGGCCGCCCATCGCTCATACCACGCCCCCGGCGACGTTCCGGCGGTCGTGCCCGTCTTCCCGCTCTCCGGCGCGCTGCTGCTGCCGCGCGCCGAGCTGCCGCTGAACATCTTCGAGCCGCGCTACCTGGAAATGGTGGACGACGCCCTGGCAGGCGAGCGCATCATCGTCATGGTGCAGCCGGATGAATCGAAGCCTGAGGATGCGCGCGGGCCGCATCTGTTCCAGGTGGGCTGCCTCGGCCGCATCACCCAGTTCGCCGAGACCGGCGACGGGCGCTACCTCGTCACCCTCACCGGCATCTGCCGGGTGAAGATCGTCGAGGAGATGGCCGCCACCACGCCCTATAGGCAATGCCGCGTCGACGCCCTCCCCTTCGCCGGCGATTTCGACGAAGGCGTGGGTGAGGACAAGGTGGACCGCTCCGCGCTGCTGGGCGCCCTGGCGGACTTTCTTGAAGCCAACAAGCTGGAAGCGGACTGGGACGGCATCCAGCAGGCGGGCACCGAGACGCTGGTGAACGCGCTCTCCGTGATGTCGCCCTATGGCGCGCTGGAAAAGCAGGCGCTGCTGGAGGCGAAGGACCTGAAGGAGCGGGCCGACATGCTGGTGGCCATCACGCAGATGATGCTCGCCCGCATGCCGGGAGACGACGGCGAGCCGTCGCTTCAATAGCGCGTATCGTAGCCGTCATGGCCGGGCTTGACCCAGCCATCTCTCTCAATCCTGGGAGATCCCCGAGTCAGGCCCGGGGATGACGGAGAAGAAAAGCTAAGGCTCCGCCGCGAACCTCAGGCGCCCGGCCGGCGCCAGGGTGGCGAGGTGGAAGGTGCGGATTTCAACCGTGCCGCCAATGTCCAGCGTCAGCACCAGAAGGTCTCCGGACACCGCCGTGGAGACGATATGCGCGCCCTTCGGCAGGGTGGCGGTGATCTCCCCGGGGCTCACCGACTTGGCACGCAGCATGCGATAGGCAATGACGCCGAACACCGAGGCAAGCCCCAGCACCATGATCAGGATCGAAACCGAGGAAAAGCGCCGGACCTTGCGCAGCACCCGCTCCTGCTCCGGCGAGAGGGGATCCTGAGTGTCGGGTTCGGGCGGACTGAGAAACATGGATCAACCTGATTTCGAGAACGACGACGCGCTCGATGTCGCCACCGAGGCGGCGGACGAGGTGCACGAAGTCGCCGTCTCCGCCGAGGAGGCCGGGGAGCGCACAGACCGGCTGCTGGCCGCCCGCCTCGCCCCCTTGAGCCGCACCCGCATCCAGCGCCTCGTGACGGAGGGGCGGGTGGAGAACGGCGCGAGAGTGGTAGGAGACGCGGCCGAGCGGGTCAATGCCGGGGATGTCCTGACCCTGCGCGTGCCCGCCCCCGAGCCCGCCGAACCTTTGCCCGAGGCCATCCCGCTCCGGATCGTCCATGAGGACGCCCAGCTCATCGTCATCGACAAGCCGGCGGGCCTCGTGGTGCATCCCGCGCCCGGCAACTGGTCCGGCACGCTGGTGAACGCGCTGCTGCACCATTGCGGCGACAGCCTGTCCGGCATCGGAGGGGTCAAGCGGCCGGGCATCGTCCACCGGCTGGACAAGGACACGTCCGGCCTCCTCGTGGTGGCGAAGACCGACGCCGCCCACAAGGCGCTGGCCGCCCAGTTCGCGGACCACGGCCGCACCGGCGATCTGGACCGGGCCTATCTCGCCTTCGTCTGGGGCGTGCCGGACCAGCGTGGAATGGTGGACGCCCCAATCGACCGCCACCCGGCCAGCCGCGTGAAGATGGCCGTGCGCCAGAGCGGCCGGCAGGCGGTGACCCATTGGCGGCTCAAGGAGACGTTCTGCGATACCTCCGGCGCGCCGGTGGCATCCCTGGTGGAATGCCAGCTGGAGACCGGGCGCACCCACCAGATCCGCGTCCATATGGCCCATATCGGCCATCCGCTTCTGGGGGACGAGGTCTATGGCCTGGGCTTCCGTACCAAGCTGACGCGGCTGCCGGAGGACGCGAAAACCGCCCTGAACGGCCTCGGCCGGCAGGCGCTCCATGCGGCGCGGCTGGGTTTTGTCCATCCCAAGACGGGCAAGATTCTCAGCTTCGAGAGCCCTTTGCCGCAGGAGCTAAGGGAATTGCGCACTGCACTCGCGGCGACGTGAGGGGATCAAATCTTTCGCAAGCCCGTTGCAAGCTATATGCTGCTTGGTTGCGGCCGGCGCTCAGCGGCCGCTGATGTGGCTGCCGAAAGCGGGGCCGCGATGCTAGGAGGCCGCTTATGGCCCAGTCGAACCATGTGCCCATCCCGTCTGCCGAAGGCGGGCTGAGCAGGTATCTGGAAGAGATCCGGCGGTTCCCCATGTTGGAGCCGCAGGAAGAATACATGCTCGCCAAGAGCTGGCGCGAGCATGGGGACCGCGACGCCGCCCACCGGCTCGTCACCAGCCATCTTCGCCTCGTGGCGAAGATCGCCATGGGATACCGCGGCTATGGCCTGCCCATATCCGAGGTGATCTCCGAGGGCAATGTGGGCCTCATGCAGGCGGTGAAGCGTTTCGAACCCGAAAAGGGGTTCCGCCTCGCCACTTATGCCATGTGGTGGATCCGCGCCTCGATTCAAGAATACATCCTGCGGTCGTGGAGCCTCGTGAAGATGGGCACCACGGCGGCGCAGAAGAAATTGTTCTTCAACCTGCGCAAGGCCAAGAGCCAGATCTCGGCCCTGGAAGAGGGCGATCTTCGCCCAGATCAGGTGAAGGTGATCGCCACCAAGCTGGGCGTCACCGAGCAGGAAGTGGTGGACATGAACCGCCGCCTCTCGGGCGACGCTTCCCTCAACGCGCCCCTGCGCGAGGACGGGGAAGGCGGCGGCGAGTGGCAGGACTGGCTAGTCGACGAGCATGACGACCAGGAAAGCAATCTTGCGGAAAGCGAGGAACTGGAGAACCGCCGCACGGCGCTCGCCGGCGCCCTCACCGTGCTGAACGAGCGCGAGCGCCGCATCTTCGAGGCGCGCCGCCTCTCCGACGACCCGGTGACGCTGGAAGAGCTGGCGGCCGAGTTCGGCGTCTCCCGCGAGCGGGTGCGCCAGATCGAGGTGCGCGCGTTCGAGAAAGTGCAGAAGGCGGTCGTGGACCGCGTCAAGGCGCTCGAGGAGCCCGAGGTGGAGCCGGTGTGAGCCGCCCATCTGCTGAAAACAAAAAACCGGGCCCTGCGGCCCGGTTTTTTTATGATCTGGGAGTGAGCTGAAGCGCTTCGAGGGTCTGGCGCGTGCGCTCAAACGGTCCGGCGCTCCCGGTCAAGCCCTGCGGCTTCAACCGCCGCGCCTTCCGCCAGCGCATGCCCATAGATGACGAGGCACGGCCCCTTCGCCCCCGCCTCCACCGCGATCTCCACCTCTCCGGCGAGGCGGTCGAGGGGCGCGGAGACCACCACCTCCTCGGGCCGGGTGGCCGAGAAGACGGCGAGCGCAGGCGTCTGAAGGTCGATGCCCGCTTCCGCAAGGTGCGTGACGAGATCCGCCAAGGTCCGGCGCGGCATGTAGACCACCGTGGTGGCCGCCGGGTCCGACAGGGCCTTGAAGTCCAGATCCTTCGGGAGCTTGCCGTCGCGCGCATGGGCGGTGACGAATTGCAGCCGCCGCGCATGGTCGCGATGGGTTAGCGAGGTTACGAGCCGCCCCGCCGCACCCTGGGGCGACGAAATCCCCGGCACCACCTCCACCGGCACGCCGGCCGCGCGGCAGGCGGAAATCTCCTCCCCGGCCCGGCCGAAGATCATGGGGTCGCCGCCCTTCAGGCGCACCACCCGGCGGCCTTCCTTGGCGAGCTGCACCATGAGCGCGTTGATGTCGTCCTGCTTGCAGGAGGGGCGGTAACCGGTCTTGCCCACCAGCATCTTCTTCGCCTCGCGCCGGGCGAAATCCAGCACCTCCGATGAAACGAGGTCATCGTAGAGCACCACTTCGGCCGATTGCAGCGCGCGCACGGCCTTGAGCGTGAGAAGTTCGGGATCGCCTGGCCCCGCGCCCACCAGCACCACGGAGCCCGTGTCCGGCGTGGCGCGCGCGGTCTCGGCGGCGGCGAAGAGGGAGCGGCGGTCATCCTCGGTGGGCACGCGCTCCGGCGCTGAGAGCGCGCGGGCGGCAAAGCCCTCCCAGAAGCTGCGGCGGGCGTGGAAGGAGAGGCCCATGGCGGAGACCGCCGCGCGCCAGTCCTGCGCCGCCTGCGCCCATTTGCGGAAGCCCAGCGGCAGCAGCGCCTCGATCTTGGCGCGGATGGCCTGGCCGAACACCGGCGCCGCGCCGTCCGTGGAGATACCCACCACGAGGGGAGAGCGGTTGACGATGGCGCCGAAGGCGAAATCGCAGAAGGCCGGCCGATCCACCACGTTCACCGGCACGCCGGCCGCGCGGGCGGCGGCGGCGAAGCGGGCGGCCTCTTCGTCATCCCCGGCATCGGCGATGGCGAGGGCCGCGCCGTTGAGGTCCGCCGCATCCCAAGAGCGCGCGATGATGGTCACCGCGCCGCCGGGCGGGTTTGCCACCAGCGCATGCATCTCCTCGCAAGGCGCGGCGGAGAAGACGGAAACGGCCGCCCCGGTGGCGGAGAGCAGTTCCGCCTTCCACGCCGCCGGCTCGGAGCCTCCGGCCACCACCACGGGCTTGCCGGCCAGCGCGAAGAAGACCGGCAGGCGGGCGAGCTTCTCCATGCGCCCGCCGCGGTTCTCGCGCGGGGTGCGGGGGGTGCCGTCCGTCTCGGCCGGAGGGGCCATGTTCACAACCTATCCCTTTAGAGACATCGTCATGGCCGGACTTGATCCGGCCATCCACGGCCATCCGCAAGTGGCATCCTGCGGAACCGCGTGGATCCCCGGATCGAGTCTGGGGATGACGGCGGTTCTTGTGGGTGCTGTTCGATCTTTCAATGTGTGCGCATGCGAAGGGTTCGGCAAGACAGGCCCCGAAGGGGCGAGTGCTCAATGCGCCTCGTCCCAGTTCGCCGCCGCCCGCGCGTCCACCCTCAAGGGCACCGACAAAGCCACCGCTGGCAGCGAAGCCTGCTCCATCACCTCGCGCACCACGGGCAGCGTCGCCTCCACCTCGGCCTCGGGCACCTCGAACACCAGTTCGTCGTGCACCTGCAGCAGCATGCGGGCGGAGAGCTTCGCCTTCGCCAGCGCCCCCTCCATGCGGATCATGGCCCGACGGATGATGTCCGCCGCAGTGCCCTGGAGTCGCGCATTGATGGACGCACGCTCGTTGAAGGCACGCACCGAGGGGTTGGACGAGGAGATGTCGGGATAGTGGCAGCGGCGCCCGAACAGGGTCGTCACATAGCCGTGCTCCCGGCAGAAGGAGCGGGTCTCGTCCATATAGGCGCGGATGCCGGGGAAGCGCTCGAAATAGCGGCGGATATAGGTTCCCGCCTCCTCGCGCGGAATGCCGAGCTGGTTGGCGAGACCGAAGGCCGAGATGCCGTAGATGATGCCGAAATTGATGGCCTTGGCCCGCCGGCGCACTTCGCTCGGCATGCCCTCCACCGGCACGCCGAACATTTCGGAAGCGGTCATGGCATGGATGTCGAGCCCGTCCTGGAACGCCTGCCGCAGGCTCGGAATGTTCGCGATCTCGGCCAGGAGCCGCAGCTCGATCTGGGAATAATCCGCCGAGACCAGGAGGTTGCCCGGCTCCGCCACGAACGCCTTGCGGATGCGCCGGCCTTCCTCGGTGCGGATGGGGATGTTCTGGAGGTTCGGCTCGGAGGAGGAGAGCCGGCCCGTGGTGGTGGCGGCGAGCGCATAGCCGGTATGGACCCGGTTGGTGCGCGCATTCACATAGCCAGGGAGCGCGTCCGTATAGGTGGAGCGGAGCTTGGCGAGCTGGCGCCATTCCAGGATCTTCTGGGGCAGCTTATGGCCGGCCTCGGCCAGCTCCTCCAGCACGTTCGCCTTGGTGGACCACGCGCCCGTAGGGGTCTTGGTGGCGCCCGGCAGGCCCATCTTGCCGAACAGGATGTCGCCCATCTGCTTGGGGGAGCCCACATTCAGCCGCTCGCCGGCCAGTTCCGCGATCTCGTCCTCCACCCGCGCCGCCCCTTGCGCGAACTCGCTGGAGAGGCGCGAAAGCATATTGCGGTCGATGGAGACGCCGCGCGCCTCCATGCGCGCCAGAACGGGAATGAGCGGCCGCTCCAGGGTCTCGTAGACCGTGGTCATGCCGTCCGCCGGCAGGCGCGGCTTCAGCACCCGCCACAGGCGGAGCGTCACGTCCGCATCCTCCGCCGCATAGGCGGTGGCGGCCTCGAGGGCCACCTTGTCGAACGTCACCTGCCCCTTGCCCTTGCCCGCCACCTCCGTGAAAGCGATGGGCTGGTGGCCGAGATGGCGCACCGAGAGGTCGTCCATGCCGTGATTGTTGCGCCCGGCATCCAGCGCATAGGACATGCACATGGTGCAGTCGAACGGCCAGACATTGACGCCGTAACGGGCGAGGATAGAGGCATCATATTTGATGTTGTGCCCGATCTTCAGGGTGCCCTTGTCCTCCAGCATCCCCTTCAGCGCGGCGATGGCGGCCTCAAAAGGGATCTGTCCGGGCAGCTTGCCCTCGCTGAACAGGCCATCCCCCGCCCCCACATGGGCGAGCGGGATGTAGCAGGCCTCATTGGCCGCCAGAGCGAGGGAAACGCCGACGAGATCCGCCTGTTGCGGGTCGATGCCGGTGGTCTCGGTGTCGAAGGCGACGAAGCCCTGGTCCACCGCCTTGGCGCACCACGCCTGAAGCTCCCCAAGGTCCATGATGGTCTTGTAGAGCGAGCGGTCCACCTTGGTGCTGCGCGCCTCCTGTGCGCGTGACGCCGCAAGGTCGGACGGCTCCAGCACGTCCGGCCGCCCTGTGGGAACAGCGGCCGCCGGGGACGGGGCCATGTCGGGCTCCGCGAGCGGCGGCGTGAAGCCCACGGGCGCGCCGGGCGCGAGCGCCGGGTCCGGCTCGATCTCGGACGCCTCCACCCCAAACGCCTCCGCGGCGCGGCGGGTGATGGTGGTGAATTCCATGGCCTTCAGGAAAGAGACGAGGCGCTTACCGTCCGGATTCTCCAGCACCAGGTTTTCCAGCGGCACTTCCACCGCCACGTCGCAGACCAGTGTCACCAGCTTCTTGGAGATGCGGGCGGCTTCCGCATGCTCGATCAGCGACTGCCGCCGCTTCTCCTGCTTGATCTCGGGGGCACGGGCCAGCAGAGTTTCAAGGTCGCCATATTCCTTCAGGAGCGTCGCGGCGGTCTTGATGCCGATGCCGGGGACGCCGGGCACATTGTCGGTGGAATCCCCCGCCAGCGCCTGAACGTCGGTCACCATCTCCGGCGGCACGCCGAAATATTCCAGCACCTCCGGCACGCCGATGCGCCGCTCCGGCCGCGCGCCGCGCCCGCCCGCCTCGCCCGAGGCCGGGTCGTACATGGCGACGCGCTCGCCGACGATCTGCATCAGGTCCTTGTCCGCCGAGACCACCAGCACGTCCGCCCCCGCTGCGGCGGCCTGGGTGGCATAGGTGGCGATGAGGTCGTCGGCCTCGTAGCGCTCCATCTCCACCGGGATGAGGCCGAAGGCCCGCACCGCCTCGCGCATGAGGGGGAATTGGGGGATCAGCTCGTCCGGCGGGTCGGAGCGGTTGGCCTTGTAGGCGGGATAGAGCGCCTTGCGGAACGAATCCTCGGACTTGTCGAAGATGATGGCGAGATGGGTCGGCTTGATGCCCACCGCCCCCTCGCGGATGAACTGGAACAGCTTGGTGCAGAACAGCCGCACCGCGCCCGTCGGCAGCTTGTCCGAGCGGAAATTGTACTTCCGGTCCTGGTTGATGGACTGGAAATAGGCGCGGAAGACGAAGGAGGACCCGTCCACCAGGAAGACATGGTCGCCGGGCTGGATGGGACGGGGAGCTGCGGACATCGGGGGTTCCATTTTAGCGGCGCGCACGATGCCCGAGCGGTGCGCCGGGGACAACCCTCGGCCGAAGCAGGGAAGCACTGTCATCCCCGGACTTGATCCGGGGATCTCCCGCCATCCTTGGCGCCGGGCTCTCGTATCGGTCCTGAGAGAGATGGCCGGCTCAAGCCCGGCCATGACAGCAAGGAGGAGAAACGCCCCCTACCCCACTGTCCGCAGCGGCTTTTCCAGCACCGCGAGCACTCGCGGCAGTTCGTGGCCGCGCTTCAGGATCAGGCCGGTCTGGGAGACGACGCAATATTCCCCCTGGCGGCGCGCCAGCTTGGGGTCCTTCTCGATGCGGTAGAGCGGCACGTCCAAGGCGCGGCGGAAGATGGAGAACACCGCCTTGTCCTTCAGGAAATCGATGGCGTAGTCGCGCCATTCGCCGGCGGCCACCATGCGCCCGTAGAGATCGAGGATGCGGTCAAGCTCGCGACGGTCGAACGTCACGCGCGCGGGAGCGGGCGTGCCTGACAGGGGCTGCGGGCCGGCGAGGGTCATCCCGCTGCCCGCTCGGCGTATAGGTTCGATCTCTCCCATCGGGCCTCCTCTGGCGCGCGATGGGATGCATGATCCCTCCGGTGGGCGCGTGTGGCAAGGCCGTTCAGAGCCGGCTGAAGGACTGCTTCACAGGGACGTCAACGAAAATCACACTATGGTCGCTTTTCGGCCCCCTCCTCGCCCCTGGCGGCGATCATATTCACTCACGTAGCAGGGCCGGTTCGCGGTTGCTCCGGTCTATCCCAGCCCCCCAGCCCCCCGGGGTGACGAGCGAACCGGCCACTGCTACGCACCATCAACATGGACCCTCCAAGGCCGCTTTCAGCGGCCTTTTTCTTTGTCCGGATGCTGGCTGAAACAGAGCCGGGCCAAAGGCCCAGGCGGCTTACTGCGCGCGCTGGGCCACCTTGGTGCCGGGGGCACCGAACACATAGACCGGCAGGGCCGCCATGGCGGTGCCCGTGAAGCGCGTGGTGGAGAGCCCGTTGGTGGCGTCCGCCGAGAAGCCGGTAGCCACCGCCATCTTCGGCGGCGTCATGAAGGCGGTGAAGACCCGCAGTTCAGGCGTGCGAAGATAGGGTTCCGCCGTGAGGGCCGGGGCCACGAACAGCCGCCCGAACGGAATCTCCGCGGCCTTGGCCTTCTGGCGCTGCTGGAGGGCCGGCGCGGCGATGAGGTTGTGGGAGAGCGAGCGGTTCGCATCCATGTCGCCGGTGGACGGCGCATAGGACAGCAGGGCCTCGGGCGAATCACCCCGGGCGCCGCGCGTGATCACCGCCGGCAGAGGCGGCGGGGTGGGCACCGCGCTGGCGGTCACCATGGTGTCGGCAAAGCCCGGACGGCGCAGCGGCAGCGGGGCGGCGGGAAGCGGGGCGACCACCGCCTGGGCGGTGATGATGGCGGCGGCGATCTCGGCCGGGCGGGCGGTGGGCAGCGGCGCGGCGGCCACCTTGACCGAGGCGGAGGCCGGCGCCTCGTCCGGAACCTCGTCGGACTTGGGCGCAGCCTTGCCGCGGGAGGCCACCTTGGTGGTGGCGGGCGCGGCCTCGTCCTCTTCCTCGTCCACGCTCTTCTTGGCGCTGAACAGGGAGGCGAAGAATTTGCGGATGCCCTCGCCCGCATCGTTGGAGGCGACCGCCACCGTGCGGCTGCTGTTCTCAAGCTCGGCCAGGGCTTCCTTGTAGCGCGCCAGCGGCTTGCCGTCGGCGGGCACATGGACGGTCTTCTCGTCCGGGAACACCTTCACCAGCTGGTCGTGGGTCATGCGCGGCCACATGCGCACGCTGCCGGTGTCCATGTGGACGAAGTTGGAAGAGGGGTAGAAGCCGACGCCGCCGCGCTGCATGCGCAGGCCCGTGGCGCGCAGTTCGGCGAGGTTCACGCCGGGAATGAAGAAGTCCATGGCCTTGCCGCGGGTGTGCTGGCTCTGCTCCGCCACCCCCTTGGACCTGGCGCGCAGCATGGCGTTGGTGCCGGGCGAGCGGTATCCGCACAGAAGCTGGATGCCGTTCTTCGCGTCCACTTCCCGATAGACCTCCCAGATGAGGTCGAACAGCTCGGGGTCCATGTCGGTGGGTTCGTTCTTGCGCCAGTCGCGCGCGATCCAGTTGAGCTTCTTCAGCACCTCCTGGTCGTAGCGTCCGTCCTTCTTGAAGGTGAAGGACCCGCTTTCGCCGGTGTGGGCATTCTCAATATAGAGCGTGCGGGTATCGCCATTGGCGACGGCATTCTGAAGCGAACTCGTCCCTGTGAGGATCACGGTGAGCGCGGCGGCAAAGGCCTGGGTCCGGCGACTGGCCGCCACGGCTCTGACAAGGACGGGGATACGCTGGAGAATTTGCAATGTGGCGAACCCGAGGCTCAGGTCTATCTCTGTCGCGCACCGGAGCGCGCGACGCGAAGCTCAACAGAGTCTTGTCGGGTTCGGTTAAGGGCGTGTTGACGCCCCGCTCCCCCCTGCCCGATGCGCCCACTTTCTTGGTCGGCACATTGGTCACGGCCACGTGAGTAAAAGCCGAGTGTGGCGAAAACGTGCCGGTTCCCCGTGCTAAAAAAATCACACGCAAGCGCTAACGCTGCAATAATGCTGAGGAATCCGATTTAGAACCCGTGTGGATACACACGTTTCGGGTTCCATGGTTTCCACAATCTTAACGGTGGCGTGGCGGCTGTCTTGGCTCCGCCATCACTTGGTGGCACCTCTCCCTCCCCAGCGGCAAGGGGGCCAAACCCTGCGCCGAGCCCCCTGCCCCGGCCTCAAAAGCCCCTCGCATTTCGTCTTCTTTCCCCGCCAGAGCCCACCATGCGCACCGAACAAGGCCTGCTTCGCGTCTCCATCATCGTCACGGTCGGCGTTGCCTTTTTCGGCATTGCCTTCGGCATCCTCTCCGGGTCGTTCTCCATCACGTTCGACGGCGTCTATGCCCTGGGCGATGCGAGCATGAGCCTCCTGGCCCTGATCGTGTCCAAGCTGATCGCCTCCTATGCCGGAAGCGGGGCCGCGACGGGCCGGCTGAAGGCGCGCTTCTCCACGGGCTTCTGGCACCTGGAGCCCATCGTGCTCGGCCTCAACGGCACGCTGCTGATCACGGTGTCGCTCTATGCCCTGATCAATGCGGTCATCAGCCTGCTGCGCGGCGGCCATGAGCTGAAGTTCGGCTTTGCCATCATCTATGCCGTGGTCACCCTCATCGCCTGCACCGCCATGGCGATCTATGCGATGCGGGCCAACCGCACGCTGCGCTCGGACTTCGTCGCGCTGGACGCCAAGGCCTGGATGATGTCGGGCGGCATCACGGCGGCCCTGCTGGTGGCCTTCTGCTTCGGCTATCTGATGAAGGGCACCGCTCTCGCCTGGGTGACGCCCTATGTGGATCCCGCGGTGCTGGCGATGGTGTGCCTCGTCATCATCCCGCTTCCGGTCTCGACCGTGCGGCAGGCCCTCGCGGATATTCTCCTGATCGCGCCGCGCGATTTGACCGAGCACGTGCACGCCGTGGCGGCGGCCGCGGTCCAGCGCTACGGCTTCCTGTCCTATCGCGTCTATGTCGCCAAGGTCGGGCGGGCGAAGCAGGTGGAACTGTTTTTCATCGTCCCGCCCGGCCTGCCGCCCCAGACCATCGAATACTGGGACCGGCTGCGCGATGAGATCGGCGCGGAGATTGGCGATGAGGGCCCCGACCGCTGGCTGACCATCGCCTTCACTGCCGACCCGGAATGGGCGGAGTGAGTTGCGTATCGCAGGCACACCGACACGCCGTGCCAACCCTCTCCCCGCGGGGGAGAGGGTTGGGGTGAGGGGGAACCACCCTCTCCAGTCCTGAAGCGCCGCCCCCCCCTCACCCGCCGCCTGCGGCGTCGACCTCTCCCCCCTCGGGGAGAGGTGAAGTGCCTAAGATTATCCTCAGCGCGTGGCGGTCTTGGGCTTGCTGGAGGCCATGTGCTGCGGGCCGGCGAGGCCGAGCTGCTCCTTCACCTTCTCGTCGATCCCGTAAATGTCCTGCCGCATGGTGAGCCGGCCGGAACCGTCCACGAGGGCGGTGAAATAGACGAGGTGCACGGGGATGTGGCGCTTCAGGTTGATGTAGCGCTCCTGCCCGCCGAACATCTTGCCGATCTTCGCCTCGGTCCAGCCGTCATTGGGCAGGCCGAGATTGAAGATCACCTCGCCGAAGGAGAGCGGATCCTGCACGCGGATGCAGCCGTGGCTGAAGGCGCGCTTCTCGTTGGCGAACAGGCTGCGCGAGGGGGTGTCGTGCAGATAGACCGAGTGCTGGTTCGGGAACATGAACTTGATGCGCCCGAGCGCATTGCGCTCGCCCGGCGGCTGGCGGAACGAATAGCCGCCGAGGCCCGCATTCCAGTTGACCACGCCCGGATCGATGGCGCGGCCGTTGCGCTCGATCTGGATGCCCTGGCGCTGGAGGTAATAGGGGTCGCGCTGGAGGTTCGGCAGCATCTCCTTGCGGGCGATGCTGACCGGAATGTTCCAGGAGGGGTTCACCACGATATATTCCATGTCGTGGGAGAGCAGCGGGGTCGCCGTATCGGGCTTGCCCACCACCACGCGGGTCTCGTGGATCATCCGGCCGTTATCATTGATGCGGACCATGTATTCCGGGATGTTCACCATCACGTTGGTGGTGCCGAGATCCCGCGGCAGCCAGCGCCAGCGCTCCATATTGGCGATGATGTCCGCCGTGCGGTCGGCCGGCGTCGCAACGCTGTTCAGCGCCTCGACGGTGCCTGCGCCCACCCGGCCGTCCGGCTCCATGCCGCTGGTGCCCTGGAAGGCGAGCACGGCGTTCAGGAGCGCGATGTCATAGAGCCGGTCATTCTTCAGGCTCTTGTCGGGCTTGAGGCCCAGCCGCTCGCGCAGAGCGGGAACGCGGGCGTCCACGTCGCCGGGCTTGAGGGTCGGGCCGGGCGGGATGCGCGGCAAAGCGCGGGCGGAGGTGCCCTTGCGCGCATCGGCGAGCTTCGCCTTCAGCGCCACATAGCCGGGATGGGTCGGGTTATAGGCGGCGAGCGCCGCACCGGCGTCGGGCGCGGTCGCCAGCGTGTTCAGCACGGCGAGCGCATCGGGAAAGCTGCGGGTCGGCGTCAGGAGCGGGGAGAGGCGGGACGGATCGAAGCGGCCCGCCTGGGCATGGCGGGCATAGAGCAGCGCGCTCGCGGCAAGCCGCAGCTCCGCCTGCGCCAGCGTGTCGGCATCGGCGCCCGGGACGAGCTTCTGGACCTTGTAGTCGTTGGGCTCCAACCCATCGTCACCGGCCGCAGTGAAGCGGGCGATGATGGCCTTGCCGCGGGCATTGTAGCCGTTCAGGTCCACGAAGGCCGGGGCATTGCTGCGCGCGCCGTAGAAGGCGGCGATGGCTTCCTGCTCCTTGCCGGCGGGCACGGGCGGAGCCGCCACCATTTTGGCGATGGCCCCGGAAATGGGGGCCAGCGGATCGGCGGGCGGCGCCTGCTCCGCGGCCTGGGTCTTCGGCGCGTCGACCTTCGGGGCGGAGGTGCCGGCATTGGTGTTGGGCGGGGTCGGCGCTTCGGCCTTCTGTGGGGCCGGGGCATCAAGGCCGGTGGGCGCGGCCGGCGCGGAGGGCAGTTCCACCACCACGGGCACGGTCGTGTCCGGCTTCGCCTCGGCAGCCGCAGCGGGGGCAGCCGGCTCGGGAGCTGTGGCCTGCTGGGGAGGGGCGATCTCCGCCGGCTTGGGATCGGGGACCGGCGTCTTGTCGGAGGCGAGATCGCCGGAGCCGGATTTTTCCTGCTTGCCGGCGGCATCGCCGGGGCTGGGCGCTTCGCCGAGGAGGTGCGGGGGCGCACCATCGCCACCGGAGGCCGGCGCCGGATCGGCGGTGCCCATGCCGGCATAGCCGCTCACCGGCTCGTTCTGTGCCCGTGCCCCGTCCTGCGCCGAGGCGGCCGACAGTGACAGCCCGGACGCCAGCACGGCGAACACATACAGAGCCTTCATCCCACGACCGGCCATCGGGCCTCTCCATCCGCGTCGAAACGCACCACCGAACCTGCGGCCCGAGTATCGAATCTACCCAGGCGAAACGCCGAAGCGCACCCGCTGGAGCTTGCATTGGCCGCGCGCCAGTTCAACTCACAAGCACGGGCGTGGCGGCGTTGTCCACCTTGCATCACTCAGCCGCAACGGACAGCGGCGCCACAGGTTCCACCATGGGCAAACCAAGTTCGCCCATGCGGCGGTAAAGGGTCGAGCGGCCGATGCCGAGCCGGCGGGCCGCCTCGCTCATGCGGCCGCCATAAAGGGCAAGCGCGGCGTGGATCACGTCCTTTTCCAGCTGCGCCAAGGGCCGGGCATGGCCGCTGCGATCGAGGAGGGACAGGCTCGAAGCCGGCTCCTCATCCCCGTGCTGGGCCTCGAAGAAATCGACCACCTTGATCTGCGAGCGCACGCAATCGTGAGCCGACCGGGAAGCGGCCGCGAGCGGCTCCCGCCGCGTCAGGGCACCGTGGGCCAGCGCATTGGCGATGGCGACCTTCAGGCGCAGGGCGCCAGCGGGCTTCACCACGAAATCCCGAGCGCCGGCCTTGAGCGCCGATTCGACCGCGTCGAGCCCGGCATGGGTCACCGCCGCCACCACCGGCACCTGGATGCCCCGCGCCTGCATGGCGCGCAGCACCCCCATGCCGTCGAGGCCCGGCAGCACCAGATCCAGCAGCACGGCGTCAAAGTCTTCGGTGAGAAGGCGCCGCAGCGCGGCATCGCCATCCTCCGCGAGCTCGCAGGAGTGGCCGAGGCAGCCGAGGGCGGAGAGAAGACGGCGCGCTTCCACGGCATCGTCTTCGACAACAAGGACACGCGCGTTCATGGGACTCCGCACACCGGCTGATTCTGCGAGCTTGGCCGGTGATGGTTAAGAGAAGTCTAAACACACAGGGTTGGTCGTCGCATTCGTCCTGCGCGATGCCCCCTCCCAGCCCTTTGCGCCTGTGGAGGAGGGCCGGAAAGACGCGCTGCTTCCCACGGGAACGATCGCGCTCTAGAAACGTCCTGACATGTCCTGGTCCCGTCCAGCCGGAGGTCTCATGCCTTTTTCCATGACGTTCGCGGCCGAACTTTCCACCGCTCCTGCCAAGGCGGACGTCCTGCCCGAATGGAACCTCGCGGACCTCTATCCCGCCATGGATTCCCCGGCACTCGCCGCCGATCTCGAAAAGGCGGATGCCGCCTGCAAGGCGTTCGAGGAGGCCTATAAGGGCAAGCTCGCCGACATGCTGGCGACGCCTGAAGCCGGCGCAGCGCTCGGCGCGGCGGTGAAGCGCTATGAGGAGATCGACGACCTTCTCGGGCGCATCTCCTCCTATGGTAGCCTCGTCTATGCGGGCGACACCTCCGACCAGACGCGCGCCAAATTCTATGGCGACATCCAGGAGCGCCTGACCGACGCCTCCACCCACCTCCTGTTCTTCACGCTGGAGCTGAACCGGCTGGACGATGCGGCGCTGGAAGCCGCCATGGCGGAGCCGGCGCTGGGCCATTACCGCCCGTTCCTGGAAGACCTGCGCAAGGACAAGCCCTACCAGCTGGAAGACCGCATCGAGCAGCTGTTCCACGAGAAATCGAACCCCTCGCGCGGCGCCTGGGGCCGGCTGTTCGACGAGACCATGTCGAGCCTGCGCTTTTCGGTGAACGGGCAGGAGCTCGCCATCGAGCCCACGCTCAACCTGATGCAGGACACCAAGGAAGAGGTGCGCAAGGCCGCCGGCCAGGCGCTCGTGGAGGTGTTCTCCAAGAATCTGCGGCTCTTCACCCTCATCACCAACACGCTGGCCAAGGACAAGGAAATCTCCGACCGCTGGCGCGGCTTCGACGATGTCGCCGCCTCCCGCCATCTGGCGAACCGGGTGGAGAAGGAAGTGGTGGACGCCATGACGGCCGCCATCCGCGCCTCCTTCCCGCGCCTGTCCCATCGCTATTACACGTTGAAGGCGCACTGGTTCGGCAAGGACAAGCTGGAATTCTGGGACCGCAACGCGCCCCTGCCCAAGGTGGAGACACGCGACATCGGCTGGAGCGAGGCGCGCGACACGGTGCTCGGCGCCTATGGCGCCTTCTCACCCAAGATGGCGGACATCGCCCGCACCTTCTTCGACAAGAGCTGGATCGACGCGCCGGTGCGGCCGGGCAAGTCGCCCGGCGCCTTCGCGCACCCCACCGTGCCGTCCGTGCACCCCTATGTGCTGCTCAACTATCAGGGCAAGCCGCGGGACGTGATGACGCTCGCCCATGAGCTGGGCCACGGGGTCCATCAGGTGCTCGCCGGCCGGCAGGGCGCGCTCATGGCGCCGACCCCGCTGACGCTGGCGGAGACCGCCTCGGTGTTCGGCGAGATGCTCACCTTCCGCAAGCTGCTGAGCCATGCGGAGACGCCCCAAGCCCGCAAGATCATGCTCGCCCAGAAGGTGGAGGACATGATCAACACGGTGGTGCGCCAGACCGCCTTCTATTCCTTCGAGCGTCTCGTCCACACCGAGCGCCGCAAGGGCGAACTGACCGCCGACCAGATCAACGCGCTCTGGATGCAGGTGCAGAGCGAGAGCCTCGGACCGGGCATTCACCTTGGCGCGGGATACGAGACCTTCTGGACCTACATCCCGCACTTCATCCACTCGCCTTTCTATGTCTACGCCTATTCCTTCGGCGACTGCCTCGTGAACTCGCTCTATGCGGTCTATGAGGGCGCCTCGGAGGGCTTTGCGGAGCGCTATCTGGAGATGCTGTCGGCGGGTGGCACCAAGCACCATGCGGAGCTTCTGGCCCCCTTCGGCCTCGACGCCCGCGAGCCCGCCTTCTGGCAGACCGGGCTCAACCTGATCGACAGCATGATCACCGAGCTGGAGCAGATGGAGGGGGCGTGAGGTTTCCCCATGCCCCATTCCCTCTCCCGCTTGTGGGGGAGGGTTAGGGAGGGGGCCGGCCGAAGGCCGGAAGCGCTGGGAAATAGGAGAGGTCGCATCTGCCCCCTCCCCTGCCCTCCCCCGCAAGCGGGAGAGGGAGCTTGTTGCGCTTCGGGGAGATAGCCTCCTACCGCACCAAAATCGCCCGAAAATCGTTCACATTGGTCAGGGTCGGCCCGGTCTTCACCAGCCGGTCCACCCCTTCGAAGAAGCTGTAGCCGTCATTATCGGCGAGCATGTCCAGCGGCTTGAGGCCGGCCTTCGCCGCCGCCTCCAGAATGGTCGCGTCGAACCACGCCCCCGCATTGTCCTCGGTGCCGTCCACCCCGTCCGTGTCGCAGGCGATGGCGGAGATGCCGGCCTCGCCCTTCAGCGCGAGGGCGAGCGCCAGCAGGAATTCCACGTTCCGCCCGCCGCGCCCCTTGCCGCGCACCGTCACAGTCGTCTCACCGCCGGAGAGCAGCACCGCCGGCGCCTTCACCGGCACCCCGTGCGCCGCCGCCGAACGGGCGATGCCGGCGAACACGGTCGCGGCTTCCCGCGCCTCGCCCTCGATGGCGTCACCAAGGATGAGCGGTGTGAGGCCCAGTTCGCGCGCCTTCGCCTCGGCCGCCTCAAGCGCCATGAGCGGGGTGGCGATCATGTGCACCTCCTGCCCCGGCAGGGGATCGCCGGAGACGGTGTTGGCGCGGATGACCTTTTCCATCTCCGGCGTCACCGCCACCTCATAGCGGCGCATGAGGGCAAGCACGGCTTCCGGGTCTGACGCCTCGGGAATGGTGGGGCCGGAGCCGATGGCGCCGGGATCGTCCCCCGGCACGTCGGAGATGAGATAGGTGACGCAGCGCGCGGGAGCGATGGCGGCGGCGAGGCGCCCGCCCTTGATGGCGGAGACCGCCTTGCGCACCTTGTTCATCACCCCGATGGGCGCACCGGACTTCAGCAGCGCCTTGTTGAGCGCCTGCTTGTCCTCCAGCGTCATGCCCTCCGCCGGCAGGGTCAGAAGCGCGGAGGCGCCCCCGGACATGAGGCAGATGACGAGATCGTCCGGCCCCGCCGAGCGGGCCAGTTCCAGGATACGCTGCGCAGCGCGGTAGCCCGCCGCGTCCGGCACCGGATGGGCCGCCTCGACGATCTCGATGTGCTGCGTCTCGCAGCCATGGCCGTAGCGGGTGACGATGAGCCCCTCGCAGGGCCGGCCCCATTCTTCCTCGAAGGCGCGCGCCATGCGGGCGGAGGCCTTGCCGGCGCCGAGCACGATGGTGCGCCCCTTGGGCGGCTCGGGCAGGCGGCCCGCAAACTTGCCTTCCGGCAGAGCGGCGGCAAGGGCGGCCTCGAACAAAGCGAGGAGGATGTCTTTATCGGACGGCATGGCGGCTCCCTCAAGATACACGCCGGTCCCTGAGGGGCTCGGTTCTTATGACGCCCGCTCAGTAGCCGCCCTGCCCCCGCCGATCAATGGCCGAGACGCAGCCGCCGCCGCGCGCAGCCCCGCCGCCAGCGCCGCAGCAGCGGGGGAGAGCGGCCGTTCCGCGCGGGTGATGAGGCCGAAGGCCCTGGACACCTGCGGCCGGTCGAGGAGGCGGGTGACGAGGCCCTGGCGGGGGAACATGGCGAAGGTCAGCTCGGGAAGCGCCGTCACCCCGAGCCCCGCCGCCACCAAAGCCACGGCGGAGGGGATCTGCTCCACCTCGAAGCGCGGCACCACCGCCACGTCGGCGGCGGCGAGGCCGCCATCCACCAGCTTGCGCACCGAGGTGCTGCGGGCGAGCGCCACGAAGGCGTGGCCGGTGAGCGCGCTCCAGGGGATGGGTCCGCGCCCGGCGAGGGGATAGTCGCGCCGCATGAGGAGGTGGGCGCGGTCGGAGCCCAGAGGCTCATAGTCCAGCAGATCGCTGGCCGGGCGCATGGTGACGGCGAGGTCCGCAATGCCGTCCTCCACCATGGCCACCGCCCGCTCGTGCAGCACGTCGCAGACGGACAGTTCCGCATCGGGGAAGGATTGGCGCAGCGCGTCGGCCGCGCCCGGCAGGAGGGCGGACGCGATGGACGGCAGCAGCGCCACGGTCACCCGCGGCCGGCGCCCGCCCCGGGCGGCGATGTCGGCAAGGCCGTCGCGCACATCCCGCGCCACCTCCTCCGCAAGGCCGGCCAAAGCGCGGCCCTCCTTGGTGAGGGCGAGGCGGCGGGTGGTGCGGTCGAACAGGCGGAAGCCCAGTTCCGCCTCCATGCGCCGGATGCTCTCGGAGAGCGCGGGCTGGGAGATGCCGAGCTGCTTTGCGGCTTCCGTGAAGCTCAGGGCGCGGGCGGCGCCAGCGAAGACTTCCAATTGGCGGACGGTGATATTCATCGCTCTACCTTATGAAATTATATATACACATTATTTGACGCGATGAATATCTTGCCTCAGCCTTCCCCGACGCCCGCAAAGATGGGCGATGTGGAGGAAGGCTTATGGCGGACATGGTGCGCATCGGCTCCGGCGCGGGCTTTGCCGGCGATCGCACGGATGCGGCCATTCCCGTGACCGAGGCGCTGTCCAAGCTGGACGGCCCGCGCTTCCTCATTTTCGAGACCCTGGCAGAACGCACGCTGGCTTTGTGCCAGCTCGCCCGGCGCACGGACCCGGCCAAGGGCTACAGCCCGGCCATGGAAAAATTCCTGGCGCCGGTGCTCGCCACCTGCCTCGCCTCCGGCATCCGCATCATCGGCAATTTCGGCGCGGCCAATCCCGGAGCCGCCGCCGCCCGCATCGCCGCCATGGCCCGCGCGGCCGGGCATGAGGCGCGCATCGGCGTCGTCACCGGCTCGGACCTCACCGGCAAATTGAGCGTCGAAGAATTCGCCGCCCGCGAGACCGGCGGCGCGCTGCTGCGCGGGCGCGCGGACATCACGTCTGCCGATGCCTATATCGGCGCCTCCGCCATCGCCGAGGCGCTCGATCTCGGCGCAGACATCGTGGTCACCGGCCGCGTGGCCGACCCGGCGCTGGCCCTCGGGCCGCTCATGCACGTGTTCGGCTGGGTGGAGGATGAATGGGACCTGCTGGCGGCCGGCACGCTGGTGGGGCACCTACTGGAATGCGGGAGCCAGGTGTCCGGGGGCTATTTCGCGGACCCCGGCATCAAGGACGTGCCGGGCCTCGACGAAGTGGGCTTTCCCATCGCGGAAGTCTCCCGCGACGGCACGTTCATTCTCTCCAAGCCCGAGGGCACGGGCGGGCGCATCGACCGTTTCACCGTGGCCGAGCAGATGCTCTACGAGATCCACGACCCCGCCGCCTATCTCACCCCCGATGTGGTGATGGACATCACCGCGGCGCGCATCGAGGAGATCGGCGCAGACCGCGTGCGCGTCAGCGGCGCACGGGGAAAACCGCGGCCGGAGACGCTGAAGGCCACCGTCTGCTTCGAGGCGGGATATCTGGCGGAAGCGGAAATCTCCTATGCCGGCCCCAACGCCGACGCCCGCGCGCGCCTCGCAGCCGACGTGGTGCGCACCCGCATCGCCCGCCGCGCGCCGGGCCTGAAGCTGCGGGTGGATGCCATCGGGGTTTCGAGCGTGTTCAACGACACGGCGGGGGAGACGCTGGATGGGCTGCTCCCCTCCCCCGCGCACCATCCGCCCCCTCTCCCGCAAGCGGGAGAGGGAGCTTGGCGCCGGTTCCGGTGGACACCCCCCAAGACATCCGCCTGCGCTTCGCCGCCCAGTCCACCGACAAGGCCGCCCTCGACCTCCTGCTGGACGAAGTGGAAGGCCTCTATTGCGCCGGACCCGCCGGGGGCGCGGGCGTGCGGCGGCATATGACGGCGCGCCTCGCCAGCGCTTCCTGCCTCGTGGAACGGTCCCTCACCGCCCCGCGCGCCACGCTGTTCGGAGGCGCGGCATGACGAACCTCGTCCCCCTCCATCGCCTCGCCCATGCCCGCGCGGGCGACAAAGGCAACCGGCTCAACATCGCCCTCATCTGCCGCACGCCGGCGGCCTATGCCGCCATCGCCGTGCAGGTGACGCCGGAGCGGGTCGCCGCCCAGTTCGCGGCCCGCCGGCCCTCCAAGGTGGTGCGCTACGATCTGCCGAACCTCCACGCCTTCAACTTCGTGCTGGACGATGTGCTGGACGGCGGCGTCAACGCCTCGCTCGGCCTCGACGGCCACGGCAAGTCCCTCTCCTTCCACCTGCTGGAACTGGAGCTGGAGGCGACCGAAGACGTGCTCCAGGCGCTCAGCGATATCGCCCAAGAAACGACCGTCAAAACCACCTGAAATCCCGGAGGAAACAGCCCATGCATACGCCATTCACCCGAAGGTCCACGCTCCTCGCCGGCCTTGCCTTGATGCTCGCCGGCGCGGCGCCCGCCGCAGCCCAGACCTATCCCACCAAGGCCATCAAATTCATCGTGCCCTTCACCGCCGGCAGCGCCACGGACACCCTCGCCCGCGTGCTCGGCCAGAACGTCTCCCAGCAGCTGGGCCAGCCCGTGGTGGTGGAGAATGTGCCGGGGGCAAACGGCCAGATCGCCGCCTCCCAGGTGGCCCGCGCGGCGCCGGATGGCTACACCATCCTCATCACCTCCAACTCCACCCACGCCTCCAACCAGGCGCTGGTGAAGAAGCTCTCTTACGACCACGTGAAGGATTTCGAGCCCATCTCCAAGCTCGGCTCCATCACGCTGGCGCTGGTGGTGAACCCCTCGGTGGCGGCCAACAGCACGCAGGAGCTGATCGCCTATGCCAAGGCCAATCCCGGCAAGCTCTCCTTCGGCGCCGGTTCCACCTCCTCGCGCCTTGCGGTGGAGATGCTGAAATCCTCCGCCGGAGTGGACATTCTCTACGTGCCCTACAAGTCCAATCCCCAGGCAGTGAGCGATCTTCTCGGCGGGCAGATCCAGCTCATGTTCGCCGACATCTCCACGACCCTTCCCTCCGCCCGCGCCGGCAAGCTGAAGGCGCTGGGCGTGTCGAGCGCCGAGCGCTCGCCGCTGGCGCCGGAGCTTCCCACCATGCGGGAGGCGGGCCTGAAGGGCTATGAGCTCACCGCCTGGTTCGCCGCCTTCGCCCCGGCCAAGACGCCGAAGGACGCGGTGGACATCCTCAACAAGGCGTTCGTCAAAGCCATGGGCGAGAAAAGCGTGCAGGACGCCCTCATCACCGCCGGCATCGAGCCGTCGTCCTCCACCCCCGCCGAGCTTGCCGCCTTCGTGGATGCGGAGACGAAGAAGTGGGCCGAGATCGTGAAGGCCGCCGGCATCGAGCCGGAATGAGGGTCCACACCTCGGAGGAACGGCGCCTCAGGCGTCGTACACCTCGACGATCTGCATCATGCCCAGTTCCTCATGGTTCATCATGTGGCAGTGCAGGACGAAGCGGCCGGTGAAGTCGAGGAAGCGGGTGCGGAAGGTGACGCTGCCTTTGCGCGGCACCACCACCGTGTCGCGCCAATCCTCAACGGCCACCGGCTGGTCGTTCACCGCCACCATCTGGAACGGGTTGGTGTGGATGTGGAAGACGTGGTCGCTCTCATCCTCATTGACCACCCTCCACTCCTCCACCGCGCCCAGGGGAATGCGGTGGTCGACCCTCTGCGGGTCGAAGGCACGGCCGCAGATGAGATAGGTGAACTCCTGGTAGTTCCCGGCCGGCGGATATTCCGGCATCACGGCCTCCAGCGTCAGGAGGCGCCTGTTGGTGACCTCGGCGGCGCCGATCGCCTTCAGCGGTGATTTTCCCCCCAGCGTTTTGGGGAGCGGCATGGGCAGCGGCTCGCCCTCCACGATGAGCCGCGCCAGCGGCCCAGTGGGCGAGGGATAGCCCTGGTCGTTGGCAATGGCCCGCAACATGTAGGTTCCCGGTACGCCGGCCTTCACCAGCACGTCGGCGCGCTGGCCCGGCGCCATGAGCAGCGCGTCGCTGCGCGCCATCTCCGGCCGCCTTATGCCGTCGAAGGCGATGGCGGTGAGGGCGTGCCCGTCGAGGGCGAGGTTGAGATTGTCCTCATGGCCCGTATGCACAATGCGCCAGCGCCGCACCTCACCCGGCCGCATGCGGATGACCGGCTCGCGCTGGCCGTTGACAGAGAGGAAGCGCGGCACCGCCTCGGGCCACACCGTGTCGTAGGTCTCGATGGTGCCGCGATAGTCGAACAGCACCTCGTTGAGGAGCAGCACCTGCTCGGCGGCGGCCTTGATCTCGGGAATATCGTCGAAATCGCCCTCGATGATCAGCACGCCGGACATGCCGCTCACCATCTGGATGTCGGCGCTGCCATGCTTGTGCGGATGATACCAATAAGTACCGCGCGGATGGTCTGCCGGAATGGCGATCTCAATGTCGTAACCCTGCCCCGGCTCCATCACGCGGAACACATTGTCGGCGATGCCGCCGGGGCTCACATGCCCGCCATGGAAATGAAAATTCGTCGAGTTGAAATGGTGCGGCAGCGTCATGTCCGCCGGCATGGGGTCGGGGTTCGGCGGCAGCTGGTTGTCGAGCCGGATGCGCAGCACGTCGCCCGGCTGCACCCGCAGCGTCGGGGCGGGGATGTTGCCTTCATACATGCGCAGAGCGAGCCGGTAGCCGCCGATATTCTTGTAGGCATAGGCGACGCGCAGGCTGGTGCGCAGCTCGCCGCCGGCCGAGCGGCGGATCTCGGGCTCCACCAGCGCCGCATTCCTGTCCCAGGGCGCGCGCGGCACGCCGCGATGCCGGTGGTCGCCGCCCATGTCCATGGCATCGTCCGCCGCGCTGCGGCGCATGAACAGCGTGCCCAGCGCCCCGGAGGCCAGGAGCAATGTGCCGAGCCCTGCGCCACTCAGCAAAAGGCGGCGGCGCGCGGGGGATTGAACCGACCGTTCGCTTGGGGAAGGCATAGGCATAAGCTCCAGAGGGAGTTCCGGGTGGGGGAGTTCCGGGTGGTCTTCGAGGATTGGAGGGAAACGGCGAAGCAGAACCGCGATGGACGCTCGAGCCTTACTGCGAGGCTTATGTTTGGTCGAGGTATTTCTTGGACGTTTGCTGTCCCCAAGGCGCTGCAAGCCATCGCTGGCACAAGATTTGTCTGGCACCGGCCACGGCGACCCCGGCGTGCGCCCCATCAGCCCTTGGGCGGAGGCGCCAGCGCGCGTCTCGCCGCTGGGCGCGGCCAGCCGAGGCCCGAGGATGCAAGGCGGCCTTTTAGCGCTTATATCAAGGCCATGAGTGCTCCTCTCGTCTTCGACCGCGCCCTGCTGCGCCGCCGGCTCGCCCGAGCCGCGATGCTGGGGCCTGCGGAATTCCTGGTGGACCGCGTGGCCGACGACATGGCCGAGCGCGTCGGCGCGGTGAAGCGGACCTTCCATCGCGCGCTGGACCTCGGGACGCCCACGGATGCCGTGGTGCGGGCGCTTCACGCCGCGCCCATGGTGAAGAGCCTCATCCGGGCCGCTCCGCTGCCCCTGGGGCTGAATGGCGAAACTCCGGCGGTGGTGGCCGATGAAGAGGCCCTCCCCTTCGCCGACGCGTCGCTGGATCTCGTGGTCTCGGCTTTGGCCCTGCAGAACGTCAACGACCTTCCCGGCGTCTTCGCCCAGATCCGCCGCGCCTTGAAGCCGGACGGCCTGTTCCTCGCCGCCATGATCGGCGGCGCGAGCCTCGCCGAGCTGCGCGAGGTGTTCGCCGTGGCCGAGAGCGAGACCATCGGCGGCGTCTCTCCCCGCGTCGCGCCCTTCGTGGACGTGCGCGACCTCGGCGGCCTGCTCCAGCGCGCCGGCTTCGCCCTGCCAGTGACGGACGTGGACCGGGTGACGGTGCGCTATTCCAATCCCTTCGCCCTGTTCGCGGACCTGCGCTGCATGGGCGCGACGAATGCACTGGCCGAGCGCCGCCGGGTGCCGCTGCGCCGGGAGACCCTGTCGCGGGCGGCGGGGGCCTATTCCGAGCGCTATGCGGACGCGGACGGGCGCGTCAGGGCGACGTTCGAGATCGTCTGGCTCTCCGGCTGGGTGCCGCACGAGAGCCAGCAGAAGCCGCTGCGCCCCGGCTCGGCCAAGATGCGGCTGGCGGATGCGCTGGGGACGGTGGAGCAGGGGACGGGGGATGTGACGGGGAGGCGGTAGAGGCGCCTTGTCCTGGGCGCATGAAACGAAGCGCAGCGCAGTGGAATGCGACCCGGGACCCAGCGCAAGGAACCGCCGAAGGCGCTTCAACCCATCTGCGACGCTGCGCGGCGGAGATGCTCTTTACGCTGGTCGCGGGTTGACGGCTTCGCCGGAGTCTTGCGCTGGGTCCCGGACCTGCGTTCGCGCTGCGCGTTCACTTGTCCAGGACAAGCCCTACCCCCCATGCTTCTCCAGAAACCCTTCCACCGGCAGCGCGCGGAAATCCTCCAGCGCGGCCCGCAGCCGGTCGTGGCTCCAGTCCCACCAGGAAAGCGCCATCAGCCGCGCGCCCACGGCCTCGGGGAACCGCCGCTTCACCTCCCGCGCGGGCACGCCGGCGACGATGGTGTAGGGCGCCACATCCTTCGTCACCACCGCCCCGGCCGCGATCACCGCCCCGGTGCCGATGGTGCGACCCGGCAGGATGATGGCCCCGTGGCCGATCCACACGTCATGGCCGATGGTGACACGGTGGTCGCGCCGCCACTGGAAGAAGTCAGCATCGTCCTGCGCATCATCGAAATAGGCGGCGGCGCGATAGGTGAAATGGTTCTGGCTCGCCCGCCACATGGGATGGTTGCCGGGATTGATCCGCACCATGGAGGCGATGGAGCAGAATTTGCCGATGCCCGAATAGGCGATGTCGGAATCATGCTCCACATAGGAATAGTCGCCCATCTCCACTTCCAGAAGCGTCACCCGCGAGCCCACTTCCGTGTAGCGGCCAAGCGCGCTGCGGGTCAGCCGCGCGGTGGGGTCGAGCGTGGGGTCGACGCCGAGCTTCTTCATGGGTCACACCCTGCGCAGGGGCGTGCGGTGGACAATGCGGAAGCGCTCGTCCGGCGCATCCTGGCGGTAGAGCGCGAGGTCGAACACCTCCAGCGGCATGTTGGCGCCGGAGGCGATGAAGGCTTCGCTCAAGGCGTTGCAGGCATGGGAGCGCACGCCATCCTCCAGGGACCCGGTAAGGGTCATGTGGAAGCGGAATTCTTCCAGCACGTAAGGATAGCCGTAGCGGTCGAGATACTCCCGCTGGCGCGGGGAGAGCCCGTTCGGCCGGCGGCGCGCGATCTCCTGCTCGCTCAAGGGGGCGCGGTACGCATCAAGGTCCACCACCGCGCAGCCGGCGAGGTCGAGAAGCGCCGGCACGGGGCCGGACGGCACCAAAGCGATGAAGGTGCCGATCTCGCGCACGCTCAAGGCGCCGAGTTCGAAGCCGTGATGCTCCTGCGCCACCTCAGCCAAAGCACTGAAGAGGTCCGCCTCGCTGCGGCCCTCGGCAAGGCGGAAGGGCGCCTTCAGCGTGCCGTGGAAGCCGTAGCGCCGGGGCTCGGCGGTGAGATCGTGCCAAGTTTCGGCATCGAAGCCCGGAAGGTCCGGAGGGGTGAGGGCGCCACCGGAGGCGGCGTCATAGCCGAGGATGGAGGAGCCGAAGGCCCAGAGGAAACTGTCGGGGGGCGGCGCGAGATAGACGGCGTAACGCACGGACACGTCGGCACCTCCCGGAAATGTCGGCCTCAGCCATCCCGGCCCGGGATGGCGCCCTCGAACCTGTTTAGAAGACCCGCGCGCCCTCCACCAGAACCTCGCGCACGATGGGGGTGCCCTCCACCATCCGGAAGCGCACCAGATCGGCGCGCAGGCCGAGAGCGAGGCGGCCGCGATCCTCCAGGCCCGCCATGCGGGCGGGGGCGGAAGTGACGAGGGCCATGGCGGCGGGCAGGCCGATGCCGCCCTCGCGCCCCAGCACCGCCACCGCCTGGAGCATGCTGGCCGGCACATAGTCCGAGGCGAGCGCGTCGAGGAGGCCGGCGGCGGCAAGATCCTTCATGGCGACGCCGCCGGAATGGGAGCCGCCGCGCACCACGTTGGGCGCCCCGCCGATGGTGGTGAGGCCCGCTTTGTGGGCGGCGCCGGCGGCCTCCAGGGTGGTGGGGAATTCGGAAATGGTGCAGCCCGCCGCCTGTGCCTCGGCCACGTGCTCCAAAGTGGTGTCGTCATGGCTGGCGCGCACGATCTGCGTTTCCCGCAGCAGGGCCGCGAGCCGCTCGAAATTGCCGGCCACCGCCGCCCGGCCGCGCTCGGTGCGATCGCGCAGTTCCTGGTCCACCTCCGGCGCGGTCTTGCCGATGCCGAGGAGGAAGGTGCGCAGATGCTCGAGATTGCGCCACTGCCGCGCGCCGGGCGTATGGTCCATGAGGGAAGCGAGGCCGACAATGGGGCGGGTGAGCTCCGGCTCCACCAGCTCCACCACGCCGGGGTCGGTCAATTCGCAGCGCAGATGGATGCGGTGGTCGGCCCGGAACAAAGGCGCGCCCGCTTCCACCGCCTCCAGCATCTGCGCGAACAATTCCTTGCGGATGGATTTGGCCTGGTCGAACCCGCCGGCGGACAAGGCGTCGAACACGGTGGTCACGCCGGAGGCCACCATCTGCCCGTCATGGGCGAGGGCGGCGGCGCGCTTGTCCGGCCACACCACTTTCGGGCGGGGCACGAAATGGTTCTCCAGCGCGTCCGTGTGCAGATCGATGAGGCCGGGGCCGAGATAGTCGCCCGCGCAATCCACCGCGCCGGGCAAATGCGAGCGGCCCGCATCGATGGCGGCGATCCGGCCGTCCCGGATGAGGATCGTGCCCTCCTCGACCCGGTCTTCGAGCAGAAGCTGGGCGTTCGTCAGCACGGTCTCGGGCACGGGGATCTAGTCCTTGAAGGGCGGGGCGCGGCCCGCTGTGTCATGCCATCGTGACGGCGGCGTGACCGTCACGCAGGTTGCTTCACCCGGTAGAGCTGGAACCGGGAGCCTTCCTGCACCAGGGTAAGGCGGTCCGGGTCGGGGTTGAGATCGCCCCGCTCGGTGAAGAGCAGATAGACATAGTTGAAATGCTTCGGCCAGAGGTCCCAATAGCGCGGGCCGTCGGGGGTCGGGTCATCCGCGCTCAGCAGCATCTGCTCCAGCGTGGGCGGGTTGCCGTCCTCGGTGTCCACGAAGTCCCGATAGGGCGGGTTCACCCTGAGGATCTGCTTTCCCGCCACGGTGAAGGCGGTGGTCACCAAAGCCGATTTCTCGATGATGGCGAGGCAGGCCGCATGGACGAGGCCGAGATCGGTGGGGTTCGAGCCGCCCCGCGGGTCGGCATAGACCACGAGGACGCGGGACCCGCGCGTGATCTTGCCCACCGATTCCTGGAACGATTCCGTCCAATGGGAAAGGCGGTCCCACACCAGCTGCACTTCTCCCACCCGGATGGCCAGAAGGGCGATGAGGATGATGCCGAACCCCTGCCGCACCATGCGGTGGCGCAGATCCACCCGCACCGCCGCCACCACCATGAAGGCGAGGGCCGCCGGCAGGCGCTGGTCGGCCATGTAGGTGGCGAAGGCGGTGCGCGGCATGATCAGGTAGATCGCCCCGCCGACGATCAATAGGGGCATGAGGAAGGTGGCGGTGCGCACCAGCCCGTGCCGCAGGGCCCAGACGCCGGAAATGATCACCACGCCCGTGAGCGCGAAGGCGACCACGTCGTAATAGACGTTGATGACGAATTCGACGCCGTCCACCTTGCCCTGCGGCTGCCAGTAATTCTGGCTGGACAGGCCGAGGGTCGGGCTCATCCACATCAGCGGCAGCACGATGAGGAACGGCAGGCCCGCGGCGCAGAAGGCCATGAGGCGCGGGCGCAGCGGCGTGCCGCGGGTGTCCATCAGGCGCGAGATTTCATACGACAGAAGCCCGATGCCATAGATGCCCAGCGCCACCAGGTGGCAGAAGAACAGCGCGACGATGAAGGCCGCCGAGACGGCGAAGCGCGCCCAGCTCTCACGCAGGAAGACCCAGCAAGCGAGCGCGACGAGCGCGAGGCCGATGCCGAAGATGTAGTTCATCACCCCGATGAGGAAGATGCCGTTATAGAGCAGCGGAAAGGCCAGAAGCGCGGTGGCCGACCAGGTGCCGAACAGCGCCCGGTTGAGCGCCAGCGTGCCGAAGGCGATGAGGGCGAAGCAGGAGAGCGTGTAGATCTCGCCGGCGACATAGATGTCCGCGAACTTGTCGATGATGGGCACCAGCATGTCCATCATGAGATTGGGGATCACCGCCCATTCCAGGGAATAATAGCGCTTGAGGTCGGGGTCGGTCGGCAGCTTCGCGATGATCTGCATGCGCGAGAGATGGTTGACATAGTCCGACAGGGGCGGGATCGGATGCGTCAGGATCGGCACCGCCACCACCGCAAGGCACAGGACGAAGAGCAGCGCGATGAGGCCGCGGCTGAGGTCGGCGGGTCGGCGGCCGGGGTGCGGGTCCACGATCATTCGCAAAGGGTCCGGGGAGATAAGGCTGCGCCAAGGTGGCGCGCACGACACCGCTGTAAGGGCAAATGTGGTCGTTGCGAGGCCGCCATATCATTGGCCTATGGAAGAGGCATTCAACTTTTCGCGGTGATGGTCTAAAACCCGCCCGCCCGCCCGCCCGAAACGAAAGATCCCCCGCCATGAGCGCGCATACCCCCGAGATCGACGCGCAGGGCCAGCTCCAGGCCCAGGTGCTCACGAAGGCTCTCCCCCACATGCAGCGGTATGACGACGCCATCGTCGTGGTGAAATATGGCGGCCATGCCATGGGCGACGAGAGCGTGGCCCGCCACTTCGCCGAGGACATCGTGCTTCTGGAGCAGTCCGGGGTGAACCCGGTGGTGGTCCATGGCGGCGGCCCGCAGATCGGCGCCATGCTGGAGAAGCTCGGCATCAAGTCGCAATTCGCGGCGGGCCTGCGCATCACCGACAAGGCCACCATCGAGATCGTCGAGATGGTGCTGGCCGGTTCCATCAACAAGCAGATCGTCGGCTTCATCAACGAAGCGGGCGGCAAGGCCATCGGCCTGTGCGGCAAGGACGGCAACATGGTGGTCGCCCGGAAGGCGACCCGCACCATCACCGACCCGGACAGCAAGATCGAGCAGGTGGTGGACCTCGGCTTCGTGGGCGAGCCCGACACGGTGGACACCATGGTGCTCGACCAGATCCTCGGCCGCGAGCTGATCCCGGTTCTCGCCCCCGTGGCGGCGGCGGTGGACGGCGGCACCTACAACGTGAACGCCGACACCTTCGCCGGGGCCATCGCCGGGGCGCTCGGCGCCAAGCGCCTGCTCATGCTCACTGACGTGCCCGGCGTGCTCGACAAGAACAAGCAGCTCATTCCCGAGCTCACCATCGCCGAGGCGCGCCGGCTGATCGCCGACGGCACCGTCTCCGGCGGCATGATCCCGAAGGTGGAAACCTGCATCTACGCCCTGGAGCAGGGCGTCGAGGGTGTGGTCATCCTGGACGGGAAGGTGCCGCACTCGGTGCTGCTGGAGCTGCTCACCGATCACGGGGCGGGAACGCTCATCAAGCGCTGAGCCCATCATGATCGATGAGAAGACCCTGCGCGGGTTCGAGGGCGTGGAGACCTGGGTCTTCGACCTGGACAACACGCTCTATCCCGCCCGGCACGACCTCTGGGGCCAGCTGGATGCGCGCATGCGCGACTATGTGGCGAACTTCCTCGGGGTCACGCCCGAGGAAGCCTTCGTGGTGCAGAAGGATTATTACCGGCGCTACGGCACCTCCCTGCGGGGCCTCATGATCGAGCACGGCCTCGATCCGGCCCCGTTCCTGGAGCATGTCCACGACGTGGACCTGTCGAACCTCGATCCCTCCCCGCGCCTTGCGGCCGCCATCGAGCAGCTGCCCGGCACCAAGCTCGTCTATACGAACGGGTCCGAGCAGCACGCCAAGAACGTGCTCGGCAAGCTCGGCCTCGGCGGCCATTTCGCCGCCGTCCACGACATCGTCGCGGCCGAATTCCACCCCAAGCCCACCGAGGAGGCCTACCAGCGCTTCCTCAGGGCCCACGGGGTGGAGCCAAAACGGGCCGCCATGTTCGAGGACCTGGCCCGCAACCTCGAAGTGCCGCACCGCCTCGGCATGGCCACCGTTCTGGTGGTGGCGCCGGACGAGCGCATCGAGGCGAACGAGAGCTGGGAATTCGAGGGCCGCGAGGCCGCCTATGTGGACCATGTGACGGACGATCTCGCAGGGTTCTTGGAGCAGCTGGGCCTGAACTCATGAGCGAGGTGCGGACGCTGACGCCCGACGAGGTCGGGACCGCCATGGAATGGGCCGCGGGCGAGGGCTGGAATCCCGGGCTCGACGATGCCGCCGCCTTCCTCGCGCAGGACAAGGGCGCCTTCCTCGGCGCCTTCGAAGGCGAGGAACTCGTCGCCTGCATCTCCGCTGCCACCTATGGGGAGGCCTTCGGCTTCCTCGGCTTCTACATCTGCCGGCCGGACATGCGCGGGCAAGGCCACGGCATGAATGTGTGGCGCGCGGCCATGGAGCGCTTCGGCGATCGCACCATCGGCCTCGACGGCGTGGTGGCGCAGCTGGAGAATTACCAGCGCTCGGGCTTCGCCCTTGCCCACCGCAACATCCGCTATGGCGGGAAGGCCATGGCGCTGCCGGGGGCGGGCGGCGTCTCCGCCATCGACATTTCGGCCATGCCGGGCGTGCTCGGCTTCGACCGCCAGCATTTCCTGTTCGACCGCCCGCTTTTCCTGGAGAAATGGCTGGCGCCGGCGCAGGGCACGGCGCTTGTCGCCCGCGTGGACGATGCCGTGGCCGGCTATGGCGTGGTCCGCCGCTGCCGCGCGGGCCACAAGATCGGTCCCCTCTTCGCGGCGGACGACGACACGGCGCGGGCGCTCTATGCCGCCCTTTCTACGGCGGCCCATGAGGCGGCCCCGGACGAGCCGCTCTTCCTCGACGTGCCCGAGCCCAACGCGGCGGCGCGCGCCCTGGCGGAGGATGCGGGCCTTGCACCGGTGTTCGAGACGGCGCGCATGTACAAGGGCGAGGCGCCAGCCCTGCCGCTGGAGCGGATCTTCGGGATCACCAGTTTCGAACTGGGGTAGGCCCGTGACGGTCGCCACACCCTGCTATCGACGGCGCCCCGCGCTTCATGTAAGCACCTCTTACATGATCTGGTCCCGCTTATGAGCTGGTCGTCGAAACCCGGTGGAGAGGGCCCGCGCGGCTACCACCACGGCAATCTGAAGGAAGCGCTGGTCCGCGCTGCGCTCGAACTCATCGCGCAGAAGGGACCGGGCGGCTTCACCTTCGCCGAGGCGGCGCGCGTGGCCGGCGTCAGCCCGGCAGCGCCCTATCGGCATTTCCGCGACCGCGACGAGCTGATGGCGGACGTGGCCCGGCGCGGCTTCGAGGCATTCGAAGAAGCGCTGCTGCGCGCCTGGGACAATGGCCGGCCCGACCCCGTCACCGCTCTCGACCGGCTGGGCAAGGCCTATCTCACCTTTGCCCGCATGCAGTCCGCTTATTATGCCGCCATGTTCGAGGCGAGCGTGCCGCTCGATGCCAGCCCGGAGATGCGCGCGGCCGGCGACCGCGCTTTCGGCGTGCTGCGCACCGCCGCCGAGGCCATCGCCGCGACGCTGCCCGTCGCCTCCCGCCCCCCGGCCTTGATGATGGCCCTTCACATCTGGTCGCTCGCCCATGGCATCGCGGCCCTGTTCGCCCGCGGCGACGGCGCCCGAAGGTCCCTGCCCATGTCGCCGGAAGACCTGCTGGAAGCGGGCGTCCTTGTGTATCTGCAAGGGCTTGGCGCGCGGACGCAGGACTAGAACATTCGCCGAGGGCGCTGTGATGTGGAATACGCCGTCATGCCCGGGCTTGTCCCGGGCATCCACGGCTATCCACCCGTACAGACCTCTCAGACCAGCACCCGGCGGCGCCCCGTGGATGGCCGGGACAAGCCCGGCCATGACGGCTTTTTGGAGCCCTGGGCTGCGTTTCATCATCCATGAAATTTTCCGGCCGACAGCCCACGCCGCTTGACAAGACGACGCACCGCTCATATCTATGTAAATGTTATTAACATTCACTCTCGAGGACTGCCGTGCCTATTGTAGCGAAACTGGACGAACTCGGGACTGGAGCCTGGATCGCGCTCGCTATCCTCGGCTTCGTCATCTGGTGGCCTGCGGGGCTTGCCCTGCTCGCCTTCACCATCTGGAGCGGGCGCTTGAGGGGTTGCAGCGGCCGCCACCACATGGCCCAGTGGCAGGACAAGATGGACCGCATGGGCGAGCGCATGGGCCGCCCCGGCGGCAACGGCTTCTGGGGTCCGCCTTCCAGCGGCAACCGGGCCTTCGACGAATACCGCACGGAAACGCTTCGGCGCCTGGAAGACGAGCAGCGTGAGTTCAAGGACTTCCTGCAGCGCCTTCGCATGGCCAAGGACAAGGCCGAGTTCGACCAGTTCATGGCCGAGCGCCGCCGCGGCAACGGCAATGGCGGGCAGACCCCGCCGGAGCCCAACGCGCCGCAGTCCTGAATTCCGTAGCACTCTGAATGAAGAAGCCGCCGCCCCAACGGGCGGCGGCTTTTCTTTTGCGACGACCCTCTCCCCAAAAGCCAGCGTCATCCCCGGACTTGATCCGGGGATCCACGGCCCTCCCTTAGCCCCGCCCCAGCGGAGCCTCGTGGATGCCCGGGTCAAGCCCGGGCATGACGGTCGCGCGAGGTGGAATAGGCCCCCTCTCTCGCTTGCTTGGGAGGGCTGGGGAGGGGGCACGTGAAGCAGTGGAGAGCCTTTCGCAGGCTTACACCCGGCCCTTTCCCCCTCCCTGACCCTCCCCCGCAAGCGGGGGAGGGAATCAAAAATGGAGAGAGGGAAACCCTACTCCGCCGCCTGGGCCGGCAATTCCGGCGGGGCGCGGAAGCGAACCAGAAGATCGGCTTCCTCCGCCTTGGCCGCCTCCAGATGGCGGGCCTTCACCGGACCATAGCCGCGGATCTTCTCGGGGATGGAGGCGAGCGCCACGGCATAAGCGTGGTTCGCAAGGCTCAGCGCGCCCAGAAGCTCCTCTACCAAAGCCTCATAGTCCGCAATCAGCGCCCGCTCCAGCCGCCGCTCCGCCGACCAGCCGAAGACATCGAACGGCGTGCCGCGCAACCCCTTCAGGCGGGCGAGGAGGGCAAAACCCTTCATCATGCGCGGGCCGAACCGCATCTTCTTCGGCTCGCCGGTCACCGGGTCCTTGCGGGCGAGCAGCGGCGGGGCGAGGTGGAATTCGTAGGAGAGGTCGCCCTCGAACGCCGCCTCCACCTGCTTCTGGAACTCACCATCCGCATAGAGCCGCGCCACCTCATACTCGTCCTTATAGGCCATGAGCTTGTGGAGGTTTTTCGCCACGGCTTCCGTGAGCCCCGAGCGCCCCGCGGCGCGCTTGCCCTCCACTGCGCGCACCTTCTCCACCAGGGTCCGATAGCGCCCCGCGTAAGACGCGTTCTGATAGGCCGTGAGGTAAGCGACGCGGCGGGCAATCACCTCGTCGAGCGACTGCGAGAGCACCCGCGCATCGGTGGCCGCCTTGGACGGGCCGATCATGGCTTCCACGCGGGCGGGATCATGGGCGGCGCGGCGGCCCCACAGGAAGGCCGCCTGGTTCATAGACACCGCCTCGCCGTTCAGCTCCAGGGCCTTTAGGATGGCCTCGGCGGAGAGCGGCAGGGCGCCGAACTGGTAGGCATAGCCCACCATGAAGATGTTCTGCGCCAGCGAGTTGCCGAACAGCGCCGCGGCCAGCCGGCTCGCCTCGATGAGGTGGGTGTTCTCCGCGCCCACCGCCTGGGAGATGGTGCGCTTCAGGCGCTCGGTGGGCAGGGAATAATCGGCGTTGCGGGTGAAGTCGCCGGGCAGCACCTCATGGGTGTTCACCACCACGATGCTCTTGCCCGGCTTCACCGCCGCCAGCACCTTCTTGGTGCCCGCCACCACGATGTCCCCGCCCAGCACCAGGTCGGCGCCCCGCGCCGGGATGCGGATGGCGTGGATGTCCTCCGGCTTCCGGGCGAGGCGGATATGGCTGTAGACCGCGCCGCCCTTCTGGGCGAGCCCGGCCATGTCGATCATGCCGCACGCCTTGCCTTCCAGGTGCGCGGCCATGCCGAGAATGGCGCCGATGGTGACGACCCCCGTGCCGCCGATGCCCGTGGCGATGATGCCGTAAGTTCCCTCGATCTCGGGATGCGCGGGCTCGGGCAGCTCGCCCCAGTTATCCGCCCCCCCGGCCACGCCCGCGCTCTTGCGCGGCTTCGCCCCGTGCACGGTGACGAAGGACGGGCAGAAGCCGTTCACGCAGGAAAAGTCCTTGTTGCAGGAGGACTGGTCGATCTCCCGCTTGCGGCCCCATTCGGTCTCCAGCGGCTGCACGGAGACGCAGTTGGACTTCACGCCGCAATCGCCGCAGCCCTCGCAGACCCGCTCATTGATGATCACCCGCTTGTCCGGGTCCGGATACTGGCCGCGCTTGCGGCGGCGCCGCTTCTCGGAGGCGCAGGTCTGGTCGTAGATGAGCACGGTGACGCCAGGGATGGCAGCAAGCTCGCGCTGCACGCTCTCCAGTTCGTCCCGGTGGTGGATGGTGAGGCCGGCGGGCCAATGGATGCCGGCGGCATATTTCTCCGGCTCGTCGGTGACCACCACCACCCGCTCCACGCCTTCCGCCGCCACCTGGGCCGCGATGACGGGCACGGTGAGGTTGCCCTCATGGTGCTGGCCGCCGGTCATGGCGACGGCATCGTTGAACAGGATCTTGTAGGTGACGTTCACCTTCGCCGCCAGGGAGGCGCGAATGGCGAGATAGCCGGAATGGTTATAGGTGCCGTCGCCCAGATTCTGGAACACGTGGGGGCGGTTGGAGAACGGCGCCTCGCCGATCCAGTTGGCGCCCTCCCCGCCCATCTGGGTGAAGCCGGTGGTCTCCCGGTCCATCCACTGCACCATGTAATGGCAGCCGATGCCGGCATAGGCGCGCATGCCCTCGGGCACGCGGGTGGAGGTGTTGTGCGGGCAGCCGGAGCAGAAATAGGGGATGCGGGTCGCCACATCGGCCGTCATGGCGAGCACGCGCTGCGCCTCTTCGAGCTCGGCGACGCGGGCGGCGATATCAGGGATGTCGCCATAGGCGAGCAGCCGCTTGCCAAGCTGGATGGCGATGTCGTTGGGATCGAGGGCGCCCTTCACGGGGAACAGCCAGCGCCCCTCCTCATCCTTCTTGCCGATGCAGACGGGCTGGTTCGCGGTGCCATAAAGCTCCTCGCGCACCTGCACCTCGATGAGGGAACGCTTCTCCTCCACCACCATGATGAGGTCGAGGCCGCGGGCGAATTCCCTGAGGCCGTTGGTCTCCAGCGGCCAGGGGCAGGCCACCTTCCAGATGCGCAGGCCGAGATCGTTGGCGCGCACCTCGTCGATGCCCAGCTCGTCCAAGGCGAGGCGCACATCCAGATAGCTCTTGCCCACGGTGGCGATGCCAATGCGCGGGCGCGGGCCGCCGGACGTGATGAAGCGGTTGAGATTGTTGGCCCGCAGGAAGGCGAGGATGGCGTCGCGCTTATATTCCTGGAGCCGCTCCTCCTGGGCGAGGGCGGTGTCGCCGAGGCGGATGTTGAGCCCGCCGGGCGGCATGGTGAAATCGGTGACGGGGGCGATGCGCACCCGCTCCACCCACCCGTCCACGATGCCGGTGGATTCGATGGTGTCCTTCACTGCCTTGAGGCCCACCCAGGCGCCGGAGAAGCGCGAGAGCGCCCAGCCGTACAGGCCGTAATCGATGATCTCCTGGACGCCCGCCGGGTTCAGCACCGGGATCATCACGTCCACGAAATGGAATTCGCTCTGGTGGGCGGTGGTGGAGCTTTCGCAGGTATGGTCATCGCCCATGAGGGCGAGCACGCCGCCATGCTTCGAGGTGCCGGCATTGTTGGCGTGGCGGAACACGTCGCCAGAGCGGTCGACGCCCGGCCCCTTGCCGTACCAGATGCCGAACACGCCGTCATAGCGCCCCTCCCCCCGCAGTTCCGCCTGCTGGGAGCCCCACAAGGCGGTGGCGGCGAGGTCCTCGTTGAGGCCGCTCTGGAACAGGATGTCGTTGGCCTTCAGCAGTTTTGCGGCGCGGCCGAACTGCTGGTCGAGCCCGCCGAGGGGCGAGCCGCGATAGCCGGTGACATAGCCTGCCGTATTGAGCCCGGCGCGCCGATCCCGTTCCTTCTGCATCAAGGTGAGGCGCACGAGGGCCTGTGTGCCCGAAACGAAGACCTGGTTCGTGTCGAGATCGTATTTGTCGTCGAGGGAGACCGGCTTCAGTCCCATGGGACGCCTCCCGGGCGCTTAGCGCGAGCTTAGATCAACTCCAGTCAGGCTGACACGGAGTGTCGCACCCTGCAATTTCGTTGTTTGAAACGATTATGAAAGGAAATTGCCGCCAAAGCGTGCACGGCGCATTTAAGTGCAATGCAGCAGGAAATGCTGCGCTGCTCAGCCCGGAAGCAGGCGCTCGCTGGCGAGATAGCCGGTCAGCAATGCAAGGCCGAAGCCGCAGACCATGAGGGCGGCGAGAAGCTCCACGCCGATCACAAGCAGCGTCCCGCGCCCGCTGGAGAGCGCCGCGAGCCGCACCGCGAGCCGCTTGCCATAGACCGCCAGGATGGCGATGGCCGAGACGGTGATGGCGGTGCCCACCCCCATGGCGAAGGTGGCGGCGACCCCGCTCCAGAGCACGCCCTGGGAGAGCGCGAAGGTGAGCACCAGGATCGCCCCCGAGCACGGCCGCGCCCCGGCGGAGACCACCGCCACGGCCGCCCGCCGCAAGCCGCCCTTGCCATCCAGCAGATGCGGGTCGGGGGCATGCTTGTCGATGCAGCCGCAGTCCGGCCCGTGCACATGCCCGCCCGGCACCGGCTTGCCCAGGGCCACGGCGAGGAAGGTGCGGCCCTTCCGGAAGGCGAGCCACGCGCCGAACACGGCGATCCCGCCATAAGCGGCGATCTCGATCATGTTCATGGCGTTCGCCATGGTGAGCGCCGTCGCCCCGAGCGCGATAGCGAGCGCGCCCACGAACAGGATGGCCGCCAGCGACTGCACCAAAGCAGAGGCGAAGGCGAGGCCGATGCCGCGCCGGAGCGTGCCGCCATCCGCCAGGAGATAAGAGGAGATCACCGCCTTGCCGTGGCCCGGCCCCGCCGCGTGGAACACCCCATAGGCAAAGGACAGGCCGGCAAGGAGGCCGAAGGCGTGCCCGTCCGCCTTGGCGGCCTTCACCGCCTGGATGAGGGCGCGGTAGAATTCACTCTGCTTTGCCAGCAGGAAGCCGGTGACCCCGCCCGGCCCTGCCGCTGCAGAGCCCATGCCGAAGGGCGTCGCCTTGGGCCCGGCCTGTCCGAATGCCTGCGCCAGCGCACCGTCCGGCAGCAGCACCAAGGCGAGCACGGCGAGCGCCGCGCATGCGCCCGCGCGCCAGCCCAATGCCCTCACGGGCACTTCACCTGGATCTTGTCGGCATATTGCGCGCCGTAATTGGCGGAGGCCGAAGGGTCGGAGAAGAAGGCCTCGCTGAGCTGCATGGTCTGCGGCTGGTCCGGCGTGATCACCTGGAAAGTGCAGCCCGCCGGCGCCCCGGAGAGGCTCACCGTGTCCTTCTCCGCGAATTCGAAGGAGACGAAATAGCTGGGGTCGTAAATGTCGAAGGTCATGGTGCCCTTGGCGGGCACAGGCTTTACCAGCGGCAGGATGAAGTGCAGCGTCAGCGCATCATTCTCGAAGGTCAGCGAATAGTCCGTGGGGTCCTTGAACACCATCGCCGCCTTCGCCGTCTTCCCCTTCACGAAGTAATCATATTCCTTCAGCGAGGTGACGTTCACCTCGGCCAGCGGCTTCAGCACGCTGTCGGGATAGGAGCCGTCCTTGTTGCGCTCCAGGCCCTGGAGCGCAAAAGCGGTGAAGGCCTCGTCGAAGGTCCAGTCCTGCTTCAGGCCGGTGACCGTGCCGTCGGGCGCATAGATCACCTGGGTCTTCATGGTCACCCAGACATGCGGATGCGCGAGTGCGCTCCCGGCGGCACTGAGGAGCACCAGGGCGGCACCGAAGAGACGGGTCGCGAATCGAAAAGCCATGGGCCCTCACCGTTGCATGATGAGACGTCGCCCGCGAGTTCGGCGGAATGGTGGCGGAGGCGGCCCTGCCGAAGCGTCGCGCCGCTCACAAACCCATCAGCGAGAAAGCCACCTTGCTGACCTCGCTGTCGGCATGGGCAAGGCGTTCGGGCTCTTGGAAGTGGTTCGCGTCGAACACCACCTTGCGCCCGGCGAGCCGCCCCATCCCCGCCAGCGCGTCCGCGAAGACGTGGGATTGCCGCTTGAATTCGGGGCTGTCCTCGTCGGCCGTGAGCACCGCGATGGGGCAGGTGATCCGGCTGAGATGGCGCATGGGGCTGAACTCGGCCTCTTCCTCGGGTGTGATGTGGAGGAACGTGCTGCGCGAGGAGATGAGCACCGGGTAGAGATCGTACATGCCGCTCATGAGCATGGCGCCCTTGATGGCATCCCTGGGCAGGCCGCGCTGTGTCCAGTCCGTGATGAGGACGCAGGCCGCCAGATGTGCGCCGGAAGAATGGGCGGAAAGGAAGACGCGGTCCGGGTCGCCCCCGAAGCTCTCGGCATTGCGCACGGTCCATTCCAGCGCGCGGCGGCAATTCTCCACCATGTCCGGCAGGCGGAGCGTCTTCAGGCTGCCAAAATCCGGCGCCAGCCACGCAGCGCCTCGCCCCACGAAGGTCGGCGCAGGATAGGAGGCGTCCTCCCGCGTGTTGCGGGTCCACGCGCCGCCATGGATGAACACCATGACCGGCGCCTTCTTCGCGCCGGGCGGCACGAAGATGTCCATGAGGTCGGCATCGCTGTTGCCGTAGCGCTCGGTGCGGGGCGGCATCTTCCGGCGCACCGCCGCGCTGTTCACGCCGTCCTGCGCTTCCAGTTCCGCCATCTGCGGCGCCCAGAAGGACTGGTCATAGGCCTTGTCGATCTGCTCCTGGCTGTAATTCAGGAAGACCGGGCGTGCGTCTGCGGCCATGGCGCGGGTCCCGTAAGCGAGCGGCAGCGTCCCGGTGGCCGCCAGAAATGACCTGCGATGCATGGGAGGAGCCTTCAAGGTTCGTTCGGCGACCGCAAGGTCGCTCAGTCCTGCCCCAGCGCCAAGTGCTTATGCGCTTGCCCATGGACCCGCGCGAGATGCGGGCGGAGGGCCGGCGCGGTCCTGGTGGACGCCTTTGACGCCCGAGGGGCGCGGACTATTCGTCCGCCGCGCCCTGGAAGAAGTCCTTCATCTTGGCGAAGAATCCGTTGGATTCCGGATGGGTCTCGGAGGAGCATTCCTTGTCGAACTCCGCCAGAAGCTCCCTCTGGCGCTTGGTGAGGTTCTGGGGCGTCTCCACCACTACCTGCACATACATGTCGCCATAGGCGCGCGAGCGGAGCACCGGCATGCCCTTGCCCGCGAGGCGCAGGCGTTTGCCGGACTGGGTGCCCTCGGGGATGCGCACCTTGGTCTGCTCGCCGTCGATGGTGGGCACGTCCACCGTGCCGCCCAGCGCCGCCGTCACCATGGAGATGGGCGCGCGGCAATAAAGGTCGGCGCCCTCCCGTTGGAAGAAGGGATGGGGCTCGATGGAGAGGAAGATATAGAGGTCGCCCGCCACCCCGCCGCGCGTGCCGGCCTCGCCCTCGCCGCCCAGGCGGATGCGGGTGCCGTCCTCGACGCCGGCGGGGATCTGCACGGACAGGTTCCGTTCGCGGGTCACCCGGCCCGCACCGGCGCAGGCCTGGCAGGGGTCCTCGATCATGCTGCCGCGGCCCTGGCAGGCGGGGCAGGTGCGCTCCAGGGTGAAGAAGCCCTGGGCGTGGCGGATCTTGCCGGCGCCGCCGCAGGTGCGGCAGACCTTGGGCTGGGTGCCGGGCTTGGCGCCGCTGCCGGAGCAGGTCTCGCACACCACTGACGTGGGGATGCGGATTTCGGCGGCCTTGCCGGCGAACGCCTCCTCCAGGGTGATTTCCATGTTGTAGCGCAGGTCCGCGCCACGGCCCCGGCCGCCCTGGGCTCCGCCTCGGCCGCCGCGGGCGCCCATATTGCCGCCGAACAGGTCGTCGAAGATGTCCGCGAAGGTGGAGGCGAAGTCGGCGCCGAAGCCCGGCCCGCCGGGGCCCCCCATGCCGTTCTCGAAGGCGGCATGGCCGAAGCGGTCATAGGCGGCGCGCTTCTGAGGATCCTTGAGGACCTCGTAAGCCTCGCTCACTTCCTTGAACCGGATCTCGGCCTCGCCATTGCCCTGGTTCCGGTCGGGATGCCAGGTCATCGCCAGCTTGCGATAGGAAGCCTTCAGCACCGTTTCGTCGGCGCCGCGGTCGCAGCCAAGAACTTCGTAATAGTCGCGCTTCGCCATAACCTACCCATATCCGCCCCCGGCGGGCGTCAGGTTCCGTAAAGCCTCAAGCACCGGGGTTGCCGCAACGCCGGCGCTTTCGCCGACTTCAGCACGCTTTTCAACGGAACGCGATGTCCAGAACGTGTGTGGTCCCCGGGGACAGCCCGGGGACCACATGTTTTTACGCTTCTCCCGCGGGAGACAGGATCAGGCCGACTTCTTCTTGTCGTCGTCCACCTCGGTGAACTCGGCGTCCACCACGTCGTCCTGCTTCTTCTCGGCCGCGCCGTCGTCGCCGCCCTGCTGGGCCGCATACATGGCTTCGCCGAGCTTCAGGGAGGCCTGGGCCAGAGCCTGGGTCTTCGCCTGGATGGCATCCACGTCGCCGCCTTCCAGCGCCGACTTCAGCTCGTTGAGGGCCGCCTCGATAGCACCCTTCTCAACCGCGCCGACCTTGTCGCCGTGCTCGGAGAGCGCCTTCTCGGTGGAGTGCACCAGCGCCTCGGCGTGGTTCTTCGCCTCGGCCAGCGCGCGCCGCTTCTTGTCCTCGGAGGCGTGTGCCTCCGCGTCCTTCACCATCTTCTCGATGTCGGCATCGTTGAGGCCGCCGGACGCCTGGATGCGGATCTGCTGCTCCTTGCCGGTACCCTTGTCCTTCGCCGAGACGTTGACGATGCCGTTGGCGTCGATGTCGAAGGCCACCTCGATCTGCGGCACGCCGCGCGGCGCCGGGGGCAGCCCGACGAGGTCGAACTGGCCGAGGATCTTGTTGTCCGCCGCCATCTCGCGCTCGCCCTGGAACACCCGGATCGTCACCGCGTTCTGGCCATCCTCAGCGGTCGAGAAGACCTGGGACTTCTTCGTCGGAATGGTGGTGTTGCGGTCGATGAGGCGGGTGAACACGCCGCCCAGCGTCTCGATGCCCAGCGAGAGCGGGGTCACGTCGAGCAGCAGCACGTCCTTCACGTCGCCCTGGAGCACGCCCGCCTGGATGGCGGCGCCGATGGCGACCACCTCGTCCGGGTTGACGCCCTTGTGGGGCTCCTTGCCGAAGAACTGCTTCACCATCTCCTGGACCTTGGGCATGCGGGTCATGCCGCCCACCAGGACCACTTCGTCGATCTGCGCGGCGGAAAGGCCGGCATCCTTCAGCGCGAGCCGGCAGGGCTCCATGGTGCGCTGGATGAGGTCGTCCACCAGCGCCTCGAACTTGGCGCGGGTCAGTTTCATGGTCAGGTGCTTGGGACCCGACGCATCGGCCGTGATGAAGGGCAGGTTGATCTCGGTCTGGGTCGCGGACGACAGCTCGATCTTCGCCTTCTCGGCGGCCTCCTTGAGGCGCTGAAGGGCGAGCTTGTCGTTGCGCAGGTCGATGCCCTGCTCCTTCTTGAACTCGTCGGCGAGGTAGTTGACGAGCCGCATGTCGAAGTCTTCGCCGCCCAGGAACGTGTCGCCGTTCGTGGACTTCACCTCGAACACGCCGTCGCCGATCTCCAGCACCGACACGTCGAACGTGCCGCCGCCGAGGTCATAGACCGCGATGGTGCCGGCCGACTTCTTGTCGAGGCCATAGGCGAGCGCCGCAGCGGTGGGCTCGTTGATGATGCGCAGCACTTCGAGGCCGGCGATCTTGCCGGCGTCCTTGGTGGCCTGGCGCTGGGCGTCGTTGAAGTAAGCGGGGACGGTGATGACCGCCTTCTCCACCTTCTCGCCCAGGAACGCCTCGGCGGTCTCCTTCATCTTCTGCAGGATGAAGGCGGAGATCTGCGAGGGGGAATACTTCTTGCTGTCCGCCTCGACCCAGGCATCGCCGTTGTCGGCGCGCACGATGTGGTAGGGGACGAGCTTCTTGTCCTTCTCGACGGTGGGATCGTCGTAGCGGCGGCCGATGAGGCGCTTCACCGCGAAGAAGGTGCGCTCGGGATTGGTGACGCCCTGGCGCTTGGCGGGCTGGCCCACCAGCCGCTCGCCGTCTTCCGTGAAGGCGACGATGGACGGCGTGGTGCGCGCGCCTTCAGCATTCTCGATGACCTTCGGGGACGACCCCTCCATCACCGCGACGCAGGAATTGGTGGTGCCGAGGTCGATGCCGATAATTTTGGCCATGTACTTCTCCTTGTCGGCAGACCGGCCGGGCCTCTAAAGCGCCCATGTAGGTCGCCGCGGGCCCCTCCCGCGGCTCTCCGCCGGTCCCCTTGAATTTGGGTACGTCGTGTCAGCGACGTTCGAGGCCGATATAGGGGGGGTGATTTGCCGCCGCAAGGCGTGCAAGCTCCCGCGCCACCTGTTTTTCAAAGCTTCGTGAGGTCTACGGCATGTCCCCGGCGCCCCGGATCGGCGACGACCCCCGTGCCGTCCTCGTGGCGGTGGACCTCCAGGTGGATTTCCTGCCCGGCGGCAACCTCGCCGTGGCGAGGGGCCACGAGGTGGTGCCAATGGCGAACCGTGTCGCCGCCGCATTCCGCAATGTGGTGCTGACGCAGGACTGGCACCCGCCCGGGCACATCTCGTTCGCCTCCTCCCACCCGGGCAAGGCGCCGTTCGAGGTCATCGGCCTGCCCTACGGGCCGCAAATCCTCTGGCCCGATCATTGCGTGCAGGGCAGCGCGGGCGCCCGCTTTTCGGAACATCTCAGCATCCCGCACGCGCAAATGGTTGTCCGCAAAGGCTTCCATGCGAACATCGACAGCTATTCCACCTTCTTTGAGGCCGACCGGACGACCCCCACAGGCCTCGTCGGCTACCTCAGGGACCGGGGGATCGACCGCGTGTACCTTCTGGGGCTCGCCACCGACTTCTGCGTCGCCTGGTCGGCGGTGGATGCCGCGCGGCACGGCTTTGCGACCCATGTGGTGGAGGATGCCTGCCGCGCCATCGATACGGGCGGCTCGCTCGCCCGCGCCCATGCCGACATGGCCGGGGCGGGCGTGCGGCTGGTGTCCTCAGCCGATCTTGCCGGCTGAGGGGTCCGATCAGCGGGCGTCTCAGGTTAGCGGATGACCTGGATCACCCGGCGGGTCCCCGGCTCCACAACCACGGTCTCCCGGTCCGGGGTGACGATATAGCGGTAGGATGTGGCGTCGAAGCCGCCATAGTCATAACCGGTGGCGAACGAATTCAGCTGGACGTCCACGGGCACGGTGGAACCGACCATCGGGGCATAACCCGAGGGAACGACGGCCGTGCCGGGCTGGGTGATCACATAGCGCTGTACCAGCGTTTCCTGCTGGGGATTGACCACCACGTAGCCCGAAGGCGGGGCGACGATGACCGCGGATGTCTGGGCGGTGGCGGCCGAGGCGCCCAGAAGCAGCGCGAGGGCGCCGGCGGCGCCGGCAAGATGATACGTCATGGCAAGTCTCCTTGCCCCCTTCCCTTCTCGCGCAAGCAACGCCGGCCCTGCTCAAGCGTTCCGCCGGAGGGGGTGGCTCGCCCGTGAACAGCCGCCCCGCATGCGGGAGAGGGGATGAAAGGAGCACCACCCCTTTGACCCGGCGGTAAAATCGGCCATCCTCCCGGCATGTCGGCACCCCAGCAACGCCTTGAACTTGCGCCCGGATGTATCTGGTGGCCGGGCTATCTCGACCGCGCGGCGCAGGAGACGCTGCTGGCAGAGGTGGAGGCGGCGCTTGTGGAGGCGCCCCTGTTCACGCCGCGCATGCCGCGCACCGGCCAGCCTTTTTCCGTGCGCATGAGCAATTTCGGGCCCCTGGGCTGGGTCTCCGACGAGGCGGGCTATCGCTATCAATCGTTCCATCCCGACACGCGCAAGCCCTGGCCTGCAATGCCCGCGCTGCTGGAGGCGGCATGGCGGGCGCTGTCCGGCGCCGCCGCCCCGGCCGAGGCGGCGCTGATCAACTGGTACGATCCCGGCGCCAAGATGGGGCTGCACCAGGACCGCGACGAGCAGGACCTCACGGCCCCCGTTCTGTCCCTGTCGCTGGGCGACACCGCCTTGTTCCGCTATGGCGGCACAGAGCGCCGCACGCCCACCAAGTCCATCCGCCTCGCGTCGGGGGATGCCCTGGTGCTGGCGGGCCCGAGCCGCCTCGCTTTCCACGGCATCGACCGCATCCTCACCGGCACCTCGACCCTCCTCGGCCGGCCGGGGCGCTTCAACCTGACCCTGCGCCGGGTCTCGCCGCCGTGAACATTCCGTCACGCTTCCACCCCGATTGGCCCACAAGAGCGTCCAATCCCTTCCTGGAGTTGTCCATGCGCCTTAAGCTCGCCCTCGCCGCTGTGGTGCTCTCCGGCGGCCTCGCCAGTGCGGCGGACGTGGTGTTTCCGCGCGGCGGCTCCGTGGGCCTCGTGCCGCCCGTGGGCATGGTGGAAAGCGCCAGCTTCTCCGGCTTCGAGGACCCTGCCAAGGGCGCCGCCATCCTCCTCGTGGAGATGCCGCCACAGGCTTATGACCAAGTGGCGGCCGGCTTCACCGACGCCGCCCTCGCCACCAAGGGGATAACGGTCGATTCCCGCACCACGCTGCCGCTGGGCGATACGAAGACGCTGCTCATGACGGGAAAGCAGCAGGCGGGCACGGTCACCGCCCGCAAATGGATCCTTTTGGCGGGAACGGCCACGGCCACCGCCCTCGTCACCGTGCAGGAGCCGGCGGACGGCGCGCTCGATCTGTCCGGCGAAGAGGTGCGCAAGACCTTGCTCACGCTCACCTTCCGCGCGCCGCCCTCGCCGCAGGAGCAGATGTCCAACCTGCCCTTCAAGCTGGACAACCTCTCCGGCTTCCGGGTGGTGAAGGTGATCGGCAATACCGCCGCCATCCTCACGGACGGCCCCAAGGACGTGATCGAGGGCGCCGAGCAGGCCGTGTTCGTGGCCGGCGTCGCCCCCGGAACCCCGCGAGAGGACGACCGGCGGCAATTCGCACTGCGTGCCCTCTCTTCCGTTCCCGGCGTGAAGGACATGCGCATCGAGCGTGCCGAGCCGCTGCGCATGGGCGGCCAGGCGGGCTTTGAAATCCTCGCAGCGGGCAAGGACGTGACCGGCAATGCGGACGTGAAGGTGGTGCAGTGGCTGCGCTTCGGCCAGAGCGCCCATCTGCGCATGGTCGGCATCGTGAAGGCGGCGGATTTCCCGGGCGTCTACCCCCGCCTGCGGGCGATCCGGGACGGGGTGAGCACCAACTAGGCTATGCGCTCATAAATCGGGGGCGGATTTCGGCGCGCTTCACGTCGGCTCATCCCCCGATAGCGGCGTAAAACCGGACATCGCCGGACTTCCGAGAAGCGCCATTAGCGGACATCATAACCAAGCCACCGTCCGCACTGACGCGTTGTTGCGATGATGATTGGGGGGTAGCATCGTTCCAAACGTTGAGATCTGAGCACAGCCGGCTATGACACATACCTCGCCGCAGCCGTCACCCCAGGTCCTCTTTTCAAGCGCTGGAAGAGCGTGGAATGCGCTCGATGCAGCTCTCGTGCATATCCCCCGCGGCGTGTCACATGTGCGGGGTGGCGAACTGCATAGATTGGGCATGCATTTCGGCCCACCCGTCAAAGCGGATTGTTCCTGTGGCGGCAGGCGAATGCGACGTTTGCAGAAGCCCGGTGACATCGACTTCGTTCCAGCGGGAGTGGATGGCTCCTGGGAGGACGATGCGGATTGCCAGATTCTGCGACTGAGCTTTCGTCCATCGCTTCTTGAACAGGTTGCCGAGGAGCTTGGACGGGATGCCGCAAAGATCGAACTCATCCCCCAGCTTCAACTTCGGGATGCCCGCATTGAAGCGATCGGTTGGGCGATAAAGGCGGATCTCGAGGCGGACAGACCATCAAATCCACTCTACATCGATCTTCTGGCAAACGCATTGGCGGTCCGGCTAATCGAAATCGCCTCTGATGGTCGTCTGCAAACGGAAGGCTCCAGCGCGCCAGGAATGTCTACGCGCCAGTTGAGAGTGCTGATCGAGTTCATCGAGGCGAACCTTGATCAGAGACTTCATCTTGCCGATCTAGCGACGGTCGCGGGTGTTAGCGTTACACGTCTCAAGACGCTATTTCGAAACAGCACAGGAACTCCCGTGCATCAATATGTGATCCGCCGCCGCACCGAGTACGCACGCGCATTGATCGCCACGACGACCATGCCGGCAAGCGAGGTTGCTCTAGCTGCCGGCTTTGCCCATCAGAGTCATATGGCCTCGACGATGCTCCGCATCCTCGGCCAGACGCCGGGCGAGATCGCTCGTCCATCCCGATAAATCCGACCGAAATTGCAACCATCGGTCTGAATCTGCGCGATGCCCCCCCGCCGGATTCCTTAGTTCCTGCGTATCGCAACGAGGAACTGAAAATGTTTGCAATCGTTGGAGCCGCCGGAAACGTCGGCTATTCAACATCATTGGCATTGCGCGAGGCGGGCGTGCCGGTCAGAGCGATCCTGCGCGACAAGGCAAAGGCGGCGCGGCTACGTGAGATCGGGTGCGAGATCGTTCTGGCCGACGTGCAGGATTCTGGGGCTCTCGCCAAGTCGATCGCCGACGTGGATGCGGTACAAATCATCCTCCCGGTGCCACTGCAGGCGAAGGACCCGGGCGGAGAAATGCAGCGGGCGATCGGAAGCATCGCCGTGGCGTTGGAGCGGGCGCGTCCAAGGCGGGTATTGGCAATTTCCGACTATGGCGCTCACGTCGCCAACGACATCGGGATGCCTACCATGTTCCGCACATTCGAAGAGCGACTTGGCCGACTGAATGCCCACAAGATGTTCCTGCGATCGGCGGAGCATATGCAAAATTGGGAGCGGGTAATCCCCGTGGCCATCGCATCCGGTAACTTGCCGAGTTTTCATGACCCGGTCGACATGGTGTTCCCCACGATTTCGGCTCCAGACCTCGGCCAGATTGCCGCCAACCTGTTATTGCGACCCGACATCGGGAGAGAGCTGGAAGTTATCCATGCCGAGGGACCATGCCGGTATAGCGCCAGCGATGTGGCGACGGCGCTAAGCCAGCTGTCGGGCCGGGCCGTTCGCGCACATGCCGTACCTCGTCCGCAATGGAAAGAGACCTTTGAGCGGAGCATGCCCGCGAGCCTCGCTGGACTCCTGATCAAGTTCTACGATGCCTGTAACAAGGGCAGCCTGGTCGACATCGAGCCAAACAATGGCGAGGTTCGCTATGGCACCACCGAACTGATCGACGCGCTGCGGCCACTCCCTCCGCCGCAATGAGGTCGAACCACGGCTGTTACAGCCTGCGAGCCGCAAGAACGGTCATCGTCGTCTTGGGAGCAAATTACCGCTTTGGGTCGTTCCGGCCGTCCAAGGGGCGCCGCCAAGATGGACATTCAAAAGACGACCTGGATGCCCGGGGCGCGCCCGGGCACGACTTAAAAGAGGCTTTTCGAACGAAAGATCCCCTCAGGCCTTCCCGCCCTCAGCCGTTGCTGCCTTCCGCTTCCACGCGGGCGGCCTTGGGCCCGCCGCGGGAGACGCCGACCATGGCCGGGCGCAGGACGCGGTCGCCGATGACGTAGCCGGACTGGACCACCTGGACCACGGTGCCGGCCGGAATGCTCTCGTCGGGCACTTCGAACATGGCCTGGTGGAGGTTCGGATCGAACTTCTCGCCCTTCGGCTCCAGCTTGCGGATGCCGTGCTTCTCCAGCGCCTTGTGAAGGCCGCGCTCGGTCAGCTCCAGGCCGTCCAGCAGCGATTTGAAGGCGCCGTCGGCCTTCTCCTTCGCCTCGTCCTCGACGGTGCTGAGCGCGCGGGAGAGATCATCTGCCACGTTCAGGACGTCGCGAGCGAAGGAGGCGATGCCATAGGTCTTGGCATCGCTGACTTCCTTCTCGGCGCGGCGGCGGATGTTCTCCGCCTCCGCGAACGCCCGCAGGAATTTGTCCTTGAAGCCGGCGATCTCGCCTTCCAGGCGCTCGCGCTCCGCCTTGAAGCCGTCCGCGGCGCCAAGTTCCTGCATTTCGGCCCCTTCCGGGTCCATCCCCGGATTGATGCCATGGGTCTCGGGCGCGCCACCCTTGTCGTTCATGCGCTCTACCTCGTCTTTCCCGATGCGTGCGGCCCCGCCGGCACAGATCACAATTTCGCAACCGCATATCGGAGGGGTGGCGGCAAAAATCAAGCCGCGTCGGCGCCGGGCGCCCCAAGGACGCGGCTCACCACCCGGGCGGTGAAGTCCACCATGGGCACGATCCGGCCATAATTGAGGCGCGTGGGCCCGATCACCCCGAGCACCCCCACGACCCGCCCCTGCCCGTCCCGATAGGGCGCGACGATGGTGGAGGAGCCGGAGAGCGAGAACAGCTTGTTCTCCGAGCCGATGAAGATGCGCATGCTCTGCGCATCCTCGGCAAGGCCCAGGAGATCCACCAGTTCGCGCTTGGATTCCAGATCGTCGAACAGGAGGCGGATGCGCTCCAGATCCTCGAGCGCCTTCAGGTCTTCCAGCAGTTTTGCCTGCCCGCGCACGATGAGGCGGCGCTCTGAGGCTTCCCCGCCCGACCAGGAGGCGAGCCCCGCCTCCACAACCCGCGCGGTGAGCGCATCGAGCTCATGCCGCAGCTCGGAGAGCAGCGTCTGCATCTCGGACCGCGCCTCGCCGAGCGTGCGGCCGCGAATATGGGCGTTCAGAAAATTTGTCGCCTCCACCAAGGCGGAGGATGGCAGCCCGGCGGGCAGCGGCAGCACCCGGTTCTCCACCTGCCCGTCCTCGGAAACGAGGATCACCAGGGCGCGGGCGGGGTCGAGGAGCACGAATTCCACATGCTTCAGGCGCGGATCGGTCTTGATGGCGGTGACGACGCCCGCACCCCGCGACAGGCCGGAGAGCAGAGCCGACGCCTCCTGGAGCACCCCATCGATGGTGTAGCCCTTGGCGGCAGCGGCCACCTGCGCCTCGATGGAGGAGCGGTCGCGCTCGCTCACATCGCCGATCTCCAGCAGCGCATCCACGAAGAAGCGCAGGCCCTGGTCAGTGGGCAGCCGGCCGGCACTGGTATGCGGCGCATAGATGAGCCCCGCCGCCTCAAGGTCCGCCATGACGTTGCGCACCGATGCGGGCGACAGCGACATGGGAATGAGCCGGGAGATGTTGCGCGAGCCCACCGGCTCGCCGGTGGCAAGGTAGCTCTCCACGATCTGCCGGAAGATCTCGCGCGAGCGCTCGTCGATCTGAACGAGGGAGGCGGCATAAGGCGGGATGATGGGATGGAGCGGCACGAGGGTCATTCCGGCTTGGACGGGCGGGATGGTGCAGGCGGCGACATCACCTGGCGAAATCGGTCTTCTTCCATCGGCGGACGGGTGCGCCACCGGCTTTCCTGATCGCGCGCCTCACGACGCATATAAATAAGCAGGCCGACCCCGCAGAGAAAGACGGCCAGCACCACGCCATGGAACGTCACCCCGCCCCAAAACCATTCCGGGGCTTCTTGCCGGGAATACCATTGGTAATGGCGCTTCGAGCCGGACCACACGCTCCCATCCACCGCCGCCCACCAGAGCTGGCAGGCGCTGAACCCCACGAACGGGAGCAGGCATAGGAAGGCGACAATCTGCTTGGTTCGGTCCGACATCTCCCCGCCACAAATCACGAAGACTTCGTGACGACACCTTACCACGCCCCTTGCCCCTGCGCTTCCCCGCTCCTAAAACCACCGCCAGCTTCATGATGGATTGGACAAGACGAATGCGCCCGAGCCGACGCGCCAGCGATGAAATGCGTGCCGTTTCCTTCGAACGGGGCGTGCTGCGCCATGCCGAGGGCTCGTGCCTCGTCAAGTTCGGCGATACCCACGTCCTCGTGGCCGCCACCCTGGAGGAGCGCCTGCCGCCGTGGCTGAAGGGCCAGGGCCGGGGCTGGGTGACGGCGGAATATTCCATGCTGCCGCGCGCCACCCTGGAGCGCACCCGCCGCGAGGCGACGCAGGGGAAGCAGTCCGGCCGCACTCAGGAGATCCAGCGCCTCATCGGCCGCTCGCTCCGCTCGGTCACCGACCTCGTCGGCCTCGGCGAGCGCCAGATAACGCTCGATTGCGACGTGATCCAGGCGGATGGCGGCACCCGCACCGCCGCCATCACCGGCGCCTGGATCGCGCTGCGCGACTGCCTCGCCTGGATGCATGCGCGCTCCATGCTGAAGACCATTCCGCTGCGCGACCACGTGGCCGCCATCTCCTGCGGCATCTATGAGGGCAAGCCCGTGCTCGACCTCGATTATGCCGAGGACAGCCAGGCCGAGACCGACGCCAATTTCGTCATGACCGGCACCGGCGGCATCGTGGAGATCCAGGGCACGGCGGAGAAGACGCCCTTCACCCAGGACGAGCTCCTGAACCTCCTCACCCTCGCGCGCGGCGGCATCGACAAGCTGGTCGACCTGCAGAAGCTGGCCGTCGCCTGATGGAGCATCGCCGCCTTTCGGGCCGCCTCGTCGTCGCCACCCACAATCCCGGCAAGCTGAACGAGATGAGGACGCTCCTCGCCCCCTATGGGGTCGAGGCGGTGTCCGCGGGCGAGTTCGGCCTGCCGGAACCGGAAGAGACCGGCGATACGTTCGCCGCCAACGCCCGGATCAAGGCGCAGGCGGCGGCGCAGGCGGCGCAGCTTCCGGCGTTCGCGGACGATAGCGGCCTGTGCGTGGATGTCCTCGGCGGCCAGCCGGGCATATATTCGGCGCGCTGGGGCGGGCCGGAGAAGGATTTCGAGATGGCCATGGAGAATGTCCAGGCCCTGCTCATCACCGTTGATGCCCTCACCGCCGAGAAGCGCAAGGCGCGCTTCGTCGCCGCGCTGTGCCTCGCGTGGCCGGACGGGCACGTGGAGGAATTCGAGGGCAGCGTCACCGGCACCCTCATCTGGCCGCCGCGCGGCACCAAGGGCTTCGGCTACGACCCCATGTTCGTGCCCGAGGGCTACACCCGCACCTTCGCCGAGATGAGCGCGGAGGAGAAGCATTCCATGCCGCCTCTGGGCCTCGGCCTCTCCCACCGCGCCCGCGCCTTCCGCCTGCTGGCGCAGGCGTGCCTGGACGAGTGACGGAATTGGGCCCTTCCCCCGCTCCTTCTTCTCCCTCCCCCCTTGCGGGGGAGGGCTGGGGAGGGGGGTATGGCACCGCCGGGACCACGACCGCCAGCATAAGCGGGGAGATACCCCCCTCCCTGCCCTCCCCCGCAAGGGGGGAGGGTTCTACCGCCGCGGGAGAGGGAGCCGCGCCGCTCCCAGCCCAATCCGAAGGCGGCTTCGGCGTCTATGTGCATTGGCCCTTCTGCCTCGCCAAATGCCCCTATTGCGACTTCAACAGCCATGTGCGGCATAGCCCCCCGGATCAGGCGCGCTTCGTCGCCGCCTTCCGGCGCGAGATCGCCCACATGCGCGCATTCGGCGGGCCGGCGCGGGCGGAGACGGTGTTCTTCGGCGGCGGCACGCCTTCCCTGATGGCGCCGGAGACGGTCGCCGCCATCCTGGACGCCATCAACGAAGCCTGGCCCATCGCGCCGGACGCCGAGATCACGCTGGAGGCCAACCCCACCAGCGTGGAGGCCGAGCGCTTCCGGGGCTATCGCGCTGCGGGGGTGAACCGGGTGTCCCTGGGCGTCCAGGCACTGAACGATACCGAGCTGAAAGCCCTCGGCCGCATGCATTCGGTGGACGAGGCGCTCGCTGCCGTGGCGGTGGCGCGGGGTGCCTTCGAGCGCGTCTCCTTCGACCTCATCTATGCCCGGCCGAACCAGAAGCCGGAGGACTGGGCGCGGGAGCTGAAGCGCGCCATCGCGGAAGGCTGCGAGCACCTCTCCCTCTACCAGCTCACCATCGAGCCGGGCACGGCGTTCGAGCGGCTCTATTCCGCCGGCAAGCTCATCATCCCCGACGACGACCATGCCCGCGCCTTGTGGGACGTGACGCAGGAGATCACGGCGGCGTCTGGTTTGCCGGCTTATGAAATCTCCAACCATGCCCGTCCGGGCGCGGAAGCGCGGCACAATCTGGTCTATTGGCGCTACGGCACCTATGCCGGCATCGGCCCCGGCGCCCATGGCCGCCTGAAGGCCGGCGACATCAGGCACGCCACCTTCACCGAGCGCCAGCCGGAGCGCTGGCTGGAGAAGGTGGAAGCGGACGGCCACGGCATCGTCTCGGACGAGACGCTGGAGGCCGAGGAACAGGCCGACGAGATGCTGCTGATGGGCCTGCGGCTCGCGGAGGGTATCGATCTTGCGCGCCATGCGCGGTTCGCCGGGCGGGAAATCGCGGCCGAGCGCATTACGGCGCTGGAGGACGAGGGGCTGGTGGTCCGCACCGGCAACCGGCTGCGAGTGCTGCCGGCGGGGTTCCCGGTGCTCAATGCGGTGATCCGGGCGTTGGCGGGGTAGGCATAGACCGCCGACCAAACTTCAAGTGTCATGGTCGGGCTTGACCCGGCCATCTCCCTCAGGACCGACGCACCAAGGATGGCCGGAGATCCCCGGGTCAAGCCCGGGGATGACGGGACATGGAGTGAGAAATCCCCTTGAGGCATGCTGCAGCCTCACTCCCTCTCCCGCTTGCGGGGGAGGGGGCCGGAGCCTCAACACAAAGGCCGGTTCCCGCCCATTTCTCACCCTTTCCCCCTCCCTAACCCTCCCCCGCAAGCGGGAGAGGGAATGCCGCGGTGCAGGGACGGCGCCCGGAAGATTACCGCTCCGCCCGCACCAGCACGTCCATCAACTCGTCCACCTTCTTCTTCTGCTCCTCTGCGTCGCCCGAGCGGATGGCGTGGGTAACGCAATGGGCCACGTGGTCCCGCAGCACTTCTTCCTCCGCCTTACGCAGTGCCGCGCGCACGGCCGAGATCTGCGTGACGATGTCGATGCAGTAGCGGTCCTCCTCCACCATGCGCGCAATGCCGCGCACCTGGCCCTCGATGCGGTTGAGCCGTTTGGCGACGGAGGCTTTGGCGGTGGGTCCCATGGGCTTGCCATATACCCCCTCAGGGTATAAATAGCAACATCATATACCCCCCTGGGGTGTCCCATGCGCGTCTGTTATGATGGAGCGCAAAGCGAAGGCGGCCCTTTCGGGCTGGATGGGCACATGACCGCGCACGACCATTCCGCTTCCGGCAAGGACCACGCCTCCTGCTGCTCCGGCTCCGCGCCTCCCGAGACGGCGACGGAGGCGGCCTCGTGCTGTTCCAGCGCACCGCGGCCCCCTCTCCCCGAGGGGGAGAGGGTTGGGGTGAGGAGGGCCGCTCTCTCCAGTCCTGAAGCGCCGGAGCCCCCTCACCCAGCTGCTGCGCAGCCGACCTCTCCCCCTCGGGGAGAGGGGAAAGAACCGGCCGCGTGCTGCAGTGGCCACCACGGCCATGCGGAGAAAAACCAAGATCACGGCGCGCATGACCATCACGGCCATGCCCATCATGGCCACGCGCATGCCGCCCCCGCTGCCCATCTGGCGAAGGACCCGGTCTGCGGCATGGATGTGGACCCCCACGCCACCAAGCACCGCGCAAGCCATAACGGCCAGCCCTTCTATTTCTGCTCCGCCGGCTGCAAGACGAAGTTCGAGGGCGACCCGGAGCGCTACCTTGCGGGCAAGGCCGCGCCCGCCGCCCCGGTGCCGGAAGGCACCGTCTTCACCTGCCCCATGCATCCCGAGATCCGGCAGATCGGCCCCGGCTCCTGCCCCATCTGCGGCATGGCGCTGGAGCCCGAGACCGTGAGCCTGGACGACGGGCCGAATGTCGAACTGATCGACATGAGCCGCCGCTTCTGGATCGGCCTCGCTTTCACTTTGCCCGTCTTCCTTCTGGAGATGGGGCAGCATGTGCTCGGCCTGCACCTGATCCCGCAGCAGATGTCGAACTATGTGCAGCTCGTGCTCGCCACCCCTGTGGTGCTGTGGGCCGGCTGGCCGTTCTTCGAACGCGGCGCCGCCTCGGTGCGCACCGGCAACCTCAACATGTTCACGCTGATCGCCCTCGGCACCGGCGTCGCCTTCCTCTACAGCCTCGCCGGCACCTTCGCCCCCGGTCTCTTCCCGCCCGCTCTGCGCGGACATGACGGGGCGGTGCCGGTCTATTTCGAGGCGGCGGCGGTCATCACCGTGCTGGTTCTCCTGGGGCAGGTGCTGGAATTGCGCGCACGCGCCCGCACCTCCGGCGCCATCAAGGCGCTGCTCGGCCTCGCCCCCACCACCGCGCGCCGCATCGCGGACGGGCGGGAGGAGGATGTGCCGCTGGACGAGGTGACGGTCGGCGACCTGCTGCGCGTGCGCCCCGGCGAGAAGGTGCCGGTGGACGGCATCATCACGGAAGGCCGCTGCGCCGTGGATGAAAGCCTCGTCACGGGCGAATCCATGCCCATCACCAAGGAAGCGGGTGACCCGGTGGTGGCCGGCAGCCTCGCCTCGGGCGGCGGCTTCGTGATGCGCGCGGAGAAGGTGGGCCGCGACACGCTGCTCGCCCGCATCGTGCAGATGGTGGCGCAGGCCCAGCGCTCCCGCGCGCCCATCCAGCGCCTCGCGGACAAGGTCTCGGCCTGGTTCGTGCCCGCCGTCATCGCCATCGCCGTGATCGCGTTCGGAGCCTGGATGTGGCTCGGCCCGGAGCCGCGCTTCTCCTATGCGCTGCTCGCCGCCGTCTCCGTGCTCATCATCGCCTGCCCCTGCGCCCTGGGGCTCGCCACGCCCATGTCCATCATGGTGGGGGTGGGGCGCGGCGCGCAGGCCGGCATCCTGGTGCGGGACGCGCAGGCGCTGGAAACCATGGAGAAGGTGAGCGTCCTGCTGGTGGACAAGACCGGCACCCTTACCGAAGGCAAGCCGCGCGTGACCGAAGTGCGCGCTCTCTCGGGTGATGCGGACGGTCTCGTCCGCCTCGCCGCCAGCCTGGAGGCCGCCAGCGAGCATCCCCTCGCCGCCGCCATCGTTGCGGAAGCGGGCGCGCGCAAGCTGGCGCTGGCGCAGGTGCAGGATTTCGCCAGCCCCACCGGCAAGGGCGTCACCGGCCGGGTGGAGGGGCGCACTGTCGCCATCGGCCAGGCCGCCCTCATGGCCGAGGCGGGGATCGCACTGGAGCGCCTGTCGGGGGAAGCGGACGAATTGCGTCGCACCGGCGCCACCGTGGTGTTCGTGGCGGTGGATGGCGCGCTGGCCGGCCTCATCGCCATCGCCGACCCCATCAAGGTGACCACCCCCGCCGCCCTCGCGGCGCTGAAGGCGGACGGCGTGCGCGTCATCATGCTCACTGGCGACAACCGCGCCACCGCTCAGGCCGTCGCCGGCCGACTCGGCCTTAGCGAAGTGGAGGCCGAGGTGCTGCCCGAGCACAAGGCCGCCCATGTGGCGCGCCTGAAGGCCGAGGGCCATGTGGTCGCCATGGCGGGGGACGGGGTGAACGACGCCCCGGCGCTCGCCGCCGCCGATGTGGGCATCGCCATGGGCACGGGCACGGATGTCGCCATGGAAAGCGCCGGCCTCACCTTGCTGAAGGGCGACCTCGCCGGCATCGCCCAGGCCCGCTCGCTGTCGCGCGCCACCATGGGCAATATCCGCCGCAACCTCCTGTTCGCCTTCGGCTACAACGCCGCCGGCGTGCCGCTGGCGGCGGGCATCCTCTTCCCGGCCTTCGGCCTCCTGCTCTCGCCCATGGTGGCGGCAGCCGCCATGTCGCTCTCCTCCGTGAGCGTCATCGCCAACGCCCTGCTGCTGCGCCGCTGGCACCCCTGACTTGAACCCCGCCCCCGCGCGGCCCATGCTTAGGCGTTGCCGCAGGACGGGGACCGCCCCCTCTCCCGCTTGCGGGGGAGGGTTGGGGAGGGGGCACGTGCTGCAGGAGACCCCAAGGGCCTCTCATGTTCGGCCATTTCCCCCTCCCTAGCCCTCCCCCGCAAGCGGGAGAGGGAACACCGCCACGGGCCCATCCCGGGCGCGCCGCAGGACTGGCGCTTGCACGCGCCTTCCAGGTCGTGGGGCGGGGCGCGCTCGACCTTGTCCTGCCGCCCACATGCATCTCCTGCGGCGCCATCGTGCGCGATGCCGGCGGGCTGTGCGGCGGGTGCTGGGGCCGCCTCGTCTTCGTGGAGCGGCCGTTCTGCGACCGGCTCGGCTCCCCCTTCGCCTATCCGCCCCCGCAGCGCGATGAGGGGCCGGCAATATCCGCCGAAGCGCTCAACGATCCGCCCGCCTTCGACCGGGCCCGGGCCGCCGTGGTGTTCGGCGACGTCTCCCGCGACCTCGTCCACCGGCTGAAATATGGCGACCGGCTGGACCTCGCCGCCGCCATGGCGCGGCTGATGGTGCGCGCGGGGGCCGATCTCCTGAGCGAGGCCGATCTCATCGTCCCCGTGCCCCTACATGCATTCCGGTTATGGCGGCGCAGATTCAATCAAGCTGCACTGCTCAGCCGGTGCATCTCCCGGTCCAGCGGCGTTATCCACCGCTCAGATCTGCTGCGCCGGGTGCGCGCCACGCCATCCCAGGTGGCGTTGAGCCGCGCCGAGCGGCGCGCGAATGTTTCCGGAGCTTTCAAGGTAACCCATTACGCCAACGCCGTTTTGCAGGATCGCCGGATTCTGCTCGTGGACGACGTGCTCACCACAGGTGCAACCCTGGATGCGTGTGCGCGGGTTCTGCGCAGAGCAGGTGCGAAGGGCGTGGACACGCTCACGTTCGCACGGGTTGTCGAAAGCATGTGATGCGACATATTATGCAACAGTTCGGTGACGGCGTTTCGCCCCGTCCCGCCGAGGCTTGTATGAAATCCATCACGATCTACACCAAGAGTTGGTGCTCTTATTGCCATGCCGCGAAGGAGCTGCTGCGGCGCAAGGGCTGGACCTTCACCGAGATTGACGTCACCACCGACCCCGCTGGTCAGGAGGAGATGTCGCGCCGCGCCGGCGGCCGCACCACCGTGCCCCAGATCTTCTTCGATGACGCCCATATCGGCGGATGCGACGACCTCTTCGCCCTTGAGGGCTCGGGTCGGCTGGACGCCCTCGTGGCCGCCTGACCTTTCGGCGCGGCGTCCTAAAGCCGGCTTGCCACCCGGCGCCGTTCCATGAGATGGGCTAGGATCGCCCTCTTTCTCGTGAGCGAGACCAGATGAGCACGACCACCGACATGCTGCGCATCGCCCTCGTGCAGATGCGTACCGGCCGCGATGTCGCCGCCAACATCGCTTCCGCCACCGCCCTCATCCGCGAGGCGGCGCAGGGTGGCGCGCGCTATGTGCAGACGCCCGAGACCACGAACCTCATGGAGCTGGACCGCTCCGTCCTGTTCCAGCGCCTCCATGAGGAGGAGACCGACCCGGCCCTCGCCGCGTTCCGCGCGCTGGCGCAGGAATTGTCCATCCACCTGCATATCGGCTCGCTGGCGCTGAAGATCTCCGAGCACCGGGCGGTGAATCGCGGCTTCCTCATCACCCCCGAGGGTGAGATCTCCGCGCGCTACGACAAGATCCACATGTTCGACGTGGATCTTCCCAACGGCGAGACCTACCGGGAATCCACCTCCTACCGGCCCGGCGAGCGGGCCGTGGTGGGGGACGTGGACGGCATCAATCTCGGCCTCACCATCTGCTACGATCTGCGCTTCCCCGCGCTCTACCGGGGGCTGGCCGAGGCCGGCGCGCACGTGCTCACCGTGCCCGCCGCCTTCACGCGCCCCACGGGCGAGGCCCACTGGCACATCCTGCTGCGCGCCCGCGCCATCGAGAACGGCGCCTACGTGCTCGCCGCCGCCCAGGGCGGCCGTCATGAAAACGGCCGCGAGACCTATGGCCACTCGCTGGTGGTGGATCCCTGGGGCCGCATCATCGCCGAGGGCGGCACCGATCCCGGCGTGATCCTGGCCGAGATCGACATGAAAGAGGTGGCGACGGTGCGCGAGCGCATCCCCTCGCTCCGGCACGGCCGGCGCTTCGAGGTGTCCGAGGCCGGGCATGCGGGGCACCTCCACCTCGTCGGAGCCTCGTCTTGATCCGCTACACCCTCCAATGCGTCCAGGGGCACCAGTTCGAAAGCTGGTTCCCCTCCTCGGAAAGCTACGAGAAGCAGCGCACCCTCGCCTTCATCTCCTGCCCGGACTGCGGCTCCACCACCGTGGACAAGGCCATCATGGCTCCCTCCGTCGCCCGCACCGATCGGGGCAAGGCGCGCTCCGCGCCGGAGCCCGAGGCCCCCGCCGCGCCTTCGGCCCCGGCACCCGTCGCCATGATGACGGAAGGCGAGCAGCAGTTCCGCCGCATGCTGCGCGAGCTGAAGGACCACGTGACCCGCACCGCCGACTATGTGGGCGACGAGTTCGCCGACCTTGCCCGCAAGATGCACGAGGGCGAGGTGGAGCATCGCTCCATCTATGGCGAGGCGACCCCCGAAGAGGTGAAGGCGCTGCGCGAGGACGAGGTGGAGGTCTATCCCCTGCCGGTCCTGCCCGAGGACCGGAACTGAGCGCTGCCCCTCCCCGGTCGGGCGGGTGAATAAAAATTAACCCCCATTCATATTGCCACTACAGGTATACCCGGCTAAAATAATCACCTTACCCTTAGGTAAGGATTTGTAAGACAGGAGATTTTTCATGCGGTTCGTTCATATTTTCCTTGTGGCAGCAGCTCTTTCAGCGGCACCCGGCTCTTTTGCCATGGCCCAGTCGGACGACGCGGCACGGCACGGCGGCGGCGGCCACGGGGGCGGCGGCAACCACGGCGCGCCTCTGCCGGTGGCCGGCGCGGGCCTGCCCATCCTCGCGGGCGTGGGTCTCTATTATCTGATCCGCAAGCGGCTTCGTGGCTGACACGGCCCACGCCTCAGGTTCAATCGCGCGCGGCGCTCTTGCCCGGCATGAGGTGATGATCGGGCTGACCGCGGTCGGCCTGATCAACGGCTTTGCCTCGCGCGCCATCACGTCCGTAATGGACATGGGGTGGCACGCGGCGGTGTTCGCGACCTTCGATGTCAGCGCCATCGTCTGGATCAGCTGCGTCCTTCTGCTGAACCTGATGTGGTCGGCCCCGCGCGAGCCGCTGCTCCCGCTTGACGGCGTGGCGGCGGGGGTGTGCCTGCTGGCGTTCCTGCTGCCGCTCGGCCAGACGAGCTGGCTCGCTTTGACGCTGCTCAGCGCCTATCTCGGCATAACCTCCGCCCCGCGCTCGACGCTGCGGCGGGCGGCGCTTCTGCTGTTCGCCATCGGCCTGCCGATGATGTGGGCGCGGCTGCTCATCTCTTTCTTCAGCGGCCCTCTATTGAATGCGGATGCCGCCATGGTGGCGGCGCTCGTCGGCACGCAGGCCGTTGAGAATACGGTGCCGTTTCCCGACGGGTCGGGATCATTGTGGATCGCCCCTGCCTGCTCCTCGGCGATCAATCTCGCGCTGGCCCTGCTCTGTGGCACCACCTTCGTGGTGGGCTACGGGCTCGACTGGTCCTGGCGGATGGCCGGATGGACCCTCCTCGCCTGCCTGTCGGTCGTCGCCGTCAATATTGCGCGCCTGGCGGCCCTGGCCCTCTATCCCAGCTATTACGAGGCCCTTCACGGGCCTGAGGGCGGAGCGGCGTTCAGCCTGCTGATCCTCGCCGTGATGGTCGGCATCTTCGCATATGCGGCCAGACGTGAACGCACGCCTGCTCTTTAGCCTGCTCCTGGCAGCAGTCCTCATCGGGGGCGTGATGCTGAAGGTCCTCGCCGCCCCGAGGGTGGACGTCGATGCGACGCCCTTGATGACGTCCGCCATGCGCGCCTTTCTGGAACAGCAGGGGCTGAGCGTGCTGGGCGTGCACCAGAATCTCGACCTGACATTGGTGGACGCGGAAAAGCGGCCGTCCTGCCGGATCACCCTAGCCAATATGGCGCCGCAGGGCTGGCACGGCGGAGTGGTGCGCCGCATGGCCGATGATGGCGCCCAGCTCTTCTTCGTTTTTGACGGCGCGATCTTTCCGGAGCAGCCGGCGATGCGGGCGCGCCTCCAGCTCTATCTGAGCCTCATCCTGAGGCACCTCGGCTTTTCCGCTCCCGTCCATCCTTTGCTCGGCGTGATTGCCGACAAGGACTGCCACGCCGCAACCTATCCCTGGGCAAACCTGACGCGCATCGCGGTGGCGGCAGAGGGCGCACAGAGGTAGCGGCCGGTCAGAGTTTCGAGCGGGGCGACGCTGCGGGGCTGGCCACGATGAAATAATTCACGTCCATGTCGGCCGCGAGGCGCCATTCGCCCGCGAAGGGGTCGTAGACCATCCCCAGGCGCTCCGTGACATCGAGGCCGGCTACGGCGAGCACCGCCTCGAATTCCTCCGGCGTCACGAACTTGTCCCAATGGTGCGTGCCGCGCGGCAGCCAGCGCAGCACGTACTCCGCGCCCACGATGGCAAGGGCGAAGCTCTTGGCCGTGCGGTTGAGCGTCGAGCCCACGAACAGGCCGCCGGGGGCCACCATGCGCGCCGCCTGCCGGACGAACAGCGCGACGTCGGCCACGTGCTCCACCACTTCCAGCGCCAGCACCACGTCGAAGCTCTCGCCGGCCGCCGCCAGTTCCTCGGCCGTGGCCGCGCGATAGTCGATAGAAAGGCCGGAGCCCTCCGCATGCAGCCGGGCGATGTCCACATTGCCGGGCGCGGGGTCGATGCCGGTCACCTCGGCGCCCATGCGCGCCAAGGGTTCCGAGAGCAGCCCGCCGCCGCAGCCGATATCGAGGATGCGCAGGCCCTTCAGCGGGCGCATGGCGCGCGGGTCATGGCCGAAGCGGCGCACCAGCACGTCGCGCAGGAAGGCGAGGCGCACCGGATTGATGGCGTGAAGCGGCGCCATCTTGCCCTTGGTGTCCCACCATTCCTCGCCCAGCGCCTCGAAGCGGGCGACCTCTTCGGGGTCGATGGTGGTCTTCACCTCGGTCATGGGGGGCTCCTTCTGCGGGATGGTTACGCCGGGAGGGCGGCGGCGGCAAGGCGCCCGCCCCATCGACGGGCCTTCGCCGCTTGGGTAGGTTCACCCCGACCATGCCCGAGCCCCTCCCCTTCCGCATCATCCCGTTCGCGCCCGAGCATCTGCCGGCGCTCGCCGATCTCTGGGTCGCGAGCTGGAACCGCACCATGCCGGACATCGATTTCGAGGCGCGCCGGCCCTGGTTCCTGGGGCATGTGGAGGCGCTGCGGGAAGGCGGGGCGGAATTCCATGTAGCGGAGGCGCCGGACGGGTCGCTGGCCGGCTTCGTCGCCATCGCTCCCGCCACCGGCTATCTCGACCAACTGGCGGTCGCCCCCGCTTTCTGGGGCAAGGGCGCGGCGGAGGCGCTGATGGACGCTGCGAAAGCCCGCGCCCCGGCCGGCATCGCGCTGGACGTGAACCAGGACAATGTGCGCGCCGTCGCCTTCTATCGCCGCCTCGGCTTCGAGATCGCGTTTTCCGGCACCAACCCCACCTCCGGCCGCGCCATCTGGCGCATGGAGTGGCGGGCGGGGGGTTAGGGCCGTGCCACCCCTCAAGCACACCGTCATGGCCGGGCTTGACGTTTGCCTCCAGGGGCTACCCCCCCACCTCTTCCCGCAAAATCTCCAGCCGCAGCCATTCCTCTTCCGCCGCGTCGATGTCCGCCTGGGTCTTGGAGAGGGCGGCGGAGGTGCGCTCGAACTTGCCGGGGTCCTTGGCATAGAGCGCAGGGTCGGCCAGCACCGCTTCCAGCTTGTCGGCTTCAGTGCGCAGCTTCTCCAGGGTCTTGGGCAGGGTCTGGAGCGCATGCTTCTCGTGGAAGGAGAGGCGGCGCTTGTCCTCGGACTTGTTGCCCGCCGTCGGCTGCAGCGCCGCGGGCTTCTTGCCCGCCCGCCCGCTCTCCGGCTTCGCCTTCGCTTCCACCCCATGGCCGCGCTGGGTGACCATGTCGGAATAGCCGCCGGCATATTCGCTGAACTGGCCATTGCCTTCCGCCGCGATCACCGAGGAGACGGTGCGGTCCAGGAAGTCACGGTCATGGCTCACCAGCAGCACGGTGCCGGGATAGTCCGCCACCATCTCCTGGAGCAGATCGAGGGTTTCGAGGTCGAGGTCGTTGGTGGGCTCGTCCAGCACCAGGAGGTTGGAGGGCAGCGCCAAGGCGCGGGCCAGCATCAGGCGGGCGCGCTCGCCGCCGGAGAGCACGCGCAGCGGCGAATGGGCCTGGTCCGGCGTGAACAGAAAGTCCTTGAGGTATCCCATCACGTGCTTGGGCGCCCCGCCCACCATGAGCGTGTCGCCGCCGCCCCCTGTGAGCGCATCGCGCAGGCTCATTTCGGGATCGAGGGCGGTGCGCTTCTGGTCGAGGGAGGCGATTTCGAGGTTGGCGCCGATCTTCACCGTGCCGCTGTCGGGATTGAGATCGCCGGTGAGCATCTTCAGCAGCGTCGTCTTGCCCGCGCCGTTGGGCCCGACAATGCCGACGCAGTCGCCGCGCAGGATGCGGCTTGAGAAGTCCTTCACCACGGCGGTCTCGCCGAAGCTCTTGGAGATGCCCTTCGCCTCGATCACCAGCTTGCCCGATGTCTCCGCCTCGGTGACGGTGATCTTCACCGCGCCCGGCCCGCGCCGCTCCTCGCTCTTGTCGCGGCGCATGGAATGCAATTCGCCCAGGCGCCGCACATTGCGCTTGCGGCGGGCGGTGACGCCGTAGCGCAGCCAGTCCAGCTCGGCGACGATCTTGCGGTCGAGCTTGTGGCGTTCGGTCTCCTCCTGCTCCAGCACCTGGTCGCGCCAGCCCTCGAAGGCAGAAAAACCCTGGTCCAGACGGCGCGTCACGCCCCGGTCGAGCCAGACGGTGGAACGGGACAGGTTCTGCAGGAAGCGCCGGTCATGGCTGATGATGACGAGGGCCGAGCGCAGCGACTTCAGCTCGCTTTCCAACCATTCGATGGCGGGCAGATCGAGATGGTTGGTGGGCTCGTCCAGCAGCAGCACGTCCGGCTCGGGCGCGAGCACGCGGGCGAGCGCAGCACGGCGCGCCTCGCCGCCGGAAATCTTCGCCGGGTCTTCCGCGCCGGTGAGGCCGAGCTGCTCCAGGAGGTAGAGGGCGCGATAGGCATCGTCGCCCTCTCCCATCCCCGCTTCCACATAGGCAAGCGTGGTCGCGAAGCCGGAAAAGTCCGGCTCCTGCGGGAGATAGCGCACGGTGGCGCCGGGCTGCACGAAGATCGTGCCCCCGTCCGGCTCCATGAGGCCGGCGGCGATGCGCAGCAGCGTCGACTTGCCCGAGCCGTTGCGGCCGACAAGGCAAAGCCGTTCACCGGGCGCAACGGAGAACTCGGCGCCCGCCAGAAGCGGGGTCGCGCCAAAGCGCAGGTAGATGTCCTGAAGCTGGATGAGGGGAGGAGCCATACGGGCGGAATAGAACATGTTCCGCCGCGAGGGAACCGCCTGCGCGGCCCCCGGTCAGTCCCGGTCGCTCTCCAGCTTCAGTCCCGCCTACCGGTCAGTGGACCGTGGCGGGTGCCCTAAGCTTGGTGATTTGATCCTTGAGGACGAGTTTTCGGCGTTTCAATTCCGCAAGGCGCAGCGGATCGGATGCCGGATGTGCGAGTTCTCTGTTGATTTCCGTCTGGAGAGCTGCGTGACGACGCTGAAGCTCTTCAAGGTGCGACTGGACGGACATTAGGCGCCTCTCCCTGTCTGCAACACGACATCAGTCTGTCATGGAGGCGGCGAAGAGTCGACCACCCTCCGGTAGGTCAAGCCGGTGGGATTCGGGAAATTCGCCGGATCGGGCGGTCCACCCCGAGAGCAGGCGCCGCGCGGGGACGCATTAGGCAATGCATTGAAATAAAACAAGATTTTTTAGGATGGGCGGCGCTGATTGGATTTCCTCCGGGAAGGGCCGCTCGTCGTGCTTGCAGGGACGGCGCCCCGTGCCATATTCGGACATCGGCTCCTGCTCGGGCGTTGCGGAACAGTGCATGACCAGTGATGAGGAACGTGAGCTGCGGGCGCTTCTGGAGCGGCTGCGCCAGGAGCACAGGGACCTCGACGCCGCCATTTCCGCCCTCATGGCGGTCACGGGGTCGGACATCCTGCAGATCCAGAGGCTGAAGAAGCGCAAGCTCCAGCTCAAGGACCGCATCAGCCACCTCGAGGACGAACTTTTCCCCGATATCATTGCCTGAATCTTAAAATCGGCCGCTCGTCCTGGACAAGCGAAAGCGAAGCTTGAGCGCAGATCCGGGACCCAGCGCAAGGGACCGCCGAAGGCGCTTCAATTCGTTTCCGACGCCGCGCGGCGGAGACGTTTTCACGCTGGTCGCGGATTGGCTGCTTCGCAGGACTTTTGCGCTGGGTCCCGGATCTGCGCTCCGCCTGCGGCGTCGCTTGTCCAGGACAAATTCCACCTCTACCGCCGTCATCCCCGGGCTTGACCCGGGGATCTCTTGAATTGCCCGGTGCGCCGTGTCCTGAAAGAGATGGCCGGGCCGAAGCCCGGCCATGACGTCTTATTGGACCAAAGGCTCAGATCTGACCCAGCAGGGTCTGGGCGCTGGACATGTCGGCCTTGGAGGGCACGTCTTCCACGTTCAGCACCTTCACCACGCCGTCCTCAACCAGCATGGAGTAGCGCTTGGAGCGCACGCCGAGCCCGGCGGCGGAGCCGTCGAAAGTGAGGTCCAGGGCCTTGGCGAACTCCGCCGTGCCGTCGGAGAGGAACAGGATCTTGTCGTCGGCGCCGGAGGCCTTCTCCCACGCGCCCATGACGAAGGGGTCGTTCACGGACACCACCGCGATGGTGTCGATGCCCTTCGCCTTGATCTCGTCGGCGCGGGCGATATAGCCCGGCAGGTGGTTCTTGTGGCAGGTGGGCGTGAAGGCGCCCGGCACTGCGAACAGGACCACGCGCTTGCCCTTGAAGATCTCTTCGCTGGTCTTGGGAACGGGGCCGTCCACGGTGCTCACGCGGAAGGTGGCCGAGGGCAAGGCGTCGCCGACTGAGATGGGCATCATTCTCTCCGCAGATTGCTGGCCTGAAGGCGCGGGACATGACCGCGCTGGCCGGCAGACAATAGAAAGATTTCGCCGTTGCGAAAGGGCCGAGATTGGCCCCCGGCTCAGTTTGCCGGCAAGGGAACCGGGGTCTCCACCGCCCGGCCGCCATCCACCAGGGTCAGGCGGAGCACCGCGCCCTTCCATGTGGCGCCGGAGGGCAGCCCGTCCAAAGCGAAGGTGAAGCGGGTCTTTCCCTCGCCGGCCGGCTGCCGGCTGGGCAGCGGAAGCGCCCAGGCCTCATCGGGGCCTTCCGCGAACAGGTCCGCATTGGCGGCCGTGGTGTTGGCGATCACCTCCACCACCGGCGGGGTGGCGCCGGCATCCACCTTGACGCTGGCAATGCCGGGCGCCGCCGCGCCCAGCGGCGCGGGCACCGGCACGCTGGCGCGGGCGGCGGCCAAGGCGGCGTTGGGCGTGCCGTCTCCGGGCGGTATTTCCAGGGAGAGCTGCGCGTGCGCAGGCACGCAGAGCGCCTCGCACACGGCAAAATCCAGCGACAGCTCGAGCAGCGTGGCCTTGCCGGGCGTGTCCAGCTCCACCGTCACGGGCAGGATCACGGAGCCGCTCTTATAGCCGATGGAATGGCCGCTCGCCCCGTCCGAGAAGCGGCGTGGTGCGGGGAAGGCGACGCTGGTGCCGCGCACGTTGCGGGAACCGCTCCAGTCGAACCGGGGCGGAATGCCGCTGTCGCCGGGATAGCGCCAATAGGTCTTCCAGCCGGTGGTGAGGCGGATTTCCACCCCCGCCTCCAGCTTCCCGCCCGCGATGCCGCCGGACACGAGGCGCACATCGGCGCCCTGCGTGCGCACCCATGGCGTCTCCCCGGCTTGGGCCGCCAGGGGCGCCGCGATGAGGAGGGACAGGAGCGGGAGGATGCGGGGTGTAACCATGCCCATGCGCCTAACCTGTCCGGCCGCGAAGTGCAAAGCCGCACCACGCAATTTCACGTGACGTTGCGGCCGGAGAGGCCGGTGCGGGATCCCCTTGGGCCTCATCGGCGTTTTCAAACGATCCACATCGCGGTAGGCTTTGCCCCATGATGGTCGATCTCAAGAGCCTCGCGTCCGGTGGTCCACCCGAGTTTCTCGACGGGAAGATGCTCATTGCCATGCCGTCCATGCAGGACGAGCGCTTCTCCCGCACCCTCATCTATCTGTGCGCCCACTCGGCCGAGGGCGCCATGGGCATCGTGGTGAACCAGCCCGCGAACCATATCGATTTCGCCGACCTGCTGGTCCAGCTCGACGTGGTCGCCGCCGCCGAGCGCATTCTGCTGCCCAAGCAAGCGGGGGCGGTGAAGGTGCTGCGGGGCGGGCCGGTGGAGACGGGACGCGGCTTCGTGCTGCATTCGGCGGACTATTTCATCGAGAATTCGACGTTGCCCATCGACGAGGGCATCTGCCTGACCGCCACGCTCGACATCCTGAAAGCCATTGCCGGCGGGCGGGGGCCTTCCAACGCGGTGCTCGCGCTCGGCTATGCGGGCTGGGCGCCGGGGCAGCTGGAAACCGAAATCCAGGCCAATGGCTGGCTGCACTGCCACGCCGATCCCGATCTCGTGTTCGGCGATGTAGTGGAGGCCAAATACGACCTGGCGCTGCGGCGGTTGGGGATCGTGCCGGGCATGCTCTCGAACGAGGCCGGGCACGCGTAGGGTGCCCATAGCCGTCGCCATTGTCCTGGGCGCATGCAACGCAGCGAAGCGCAGTGGAATGCGACCCGGGACCCAGCGCAAGAGACCGCCGAAGGCGCTTCAATAAGCCCTCGCCGCGCGGCGAGGGCGTGAGGGCGCTGGTCGCGCCATTGCCGGCTTCGCCGGACTCTTGCGCTGGGTCCCGGATCTGCGTTCGCGCTATGCGCTCACTTGTCCAGGACAAGAGCGCCCCGCCCTACCCCGCCGCCTGACGCCGGCGCCGCGGTTCCGCGGGCATGGGCTCGAACAGCGCGCGGCATTCCTCGCTGGTGAGGGGCTCGCCGAGCAGCACGCCCTGCGCGTATTCCGCGCCGAAATGGGCCATTTCCCCGGCTTCCGTCTCCTTCTCCACCCCCTCCGCGATCACCTCCATGCCGAGATGGTGCGCAAGGTCGATGATGGAGCCGACGATGATGGGCCGCGCCGCGCGGGCCGCGCCCTTGGCGCTCTCCTGCACGAAGCGCTGGTCGATCTTGATGGTGTCGAACGGGAAGCGCTGGAGATAGGACAAGGCCGACTGGCCGGTGCCGAAATCGTCAAGGCAGAGGCCCGCGCCCAGTTCGCGGATACGCGCCAGCATCACGGCGGCATATTCCGGATTCTCCATCACCAGCGCCTCGGCCACTTCCAGCTTCAGCGAGCCGGGGGCCACCGCGTTGCGGGCGAGAACCGCCTTCAGGTCCTGGATCAGGTCGTGCCGCAGGAGCTGCCGGGAGGAGACATTGACGTTCATGAAGAGCGGCGGGTCCACCCGCACCTGACGCTGCCACTGGCCGAGCTGGCGTGCCGCGCGCTCCAGGGCGAACAGGCCGAGATCGAGGATCAGCCCGCTCTCCTCGGCGATGGGCAGGAATTCGTCGGCGGCCAGTTCGCCCAAGGTCGGGTGCTTCCAGCGCAGGAACGCCTCGAAGCCGCCGATGGCGCGGTCGTGCAGCCGCACGATGGGCTGGTAGCGCACCAGGATCTCGTCCCGCTCCAGCGCGCTGCGCAGGTCGCTCTCCAGCGAGAGGCGGTCGATCTTCTGCTGGCGCATGGCGGGGCGGAACACCTCGATGCGGTCGCCGCCGATGCGCTTGGCGTAATACATGGCGAGTTCCGCGTCCTTCAGCACCTCGTTCCTCTTGGCGAGGTCCGGGCCGGACAGGACGAGGCCGATGGAGGCGGTGATGAACACCTCCCGGTCGGCGAAGGTGATGGGCGCGCGCAGCGAGCGGCGCAGCGTGTCGGCGAAGGTGGTGATGCGCTCGGGGTCGCGCTCGGACATGAGGATGAGGCCGAACTGGTCGCCGGAGATGCGCGCCAGCGTGTCCTGCGGCTTCAACAGGCGCATCATGCGGCGCGCCACGGTGAGCAGGATGGAATCCGCCATGGCCATGCCCACGGAGAGGTTCACCTGCTTGAAGCGGTCGAGGTCGATGAACATGACCGTGGGCTTCAGCGTGTCGTCGATGCGCGCGAACGTGATGGCCTGGTCCAGCCGGTCGAGGAACAGCTCCTTGTTCGGCAGGCCGGTGAGGTTGTCGCGCACCGCATCGTGCAGCAGGCGCTCGGCCGCCATGCGCTCGCCGGTCACGTCGGTGAGCGTGCCCACGCACCGCACCACCTCGCCGTCCGCACCCACCACCGGGCGGGCGCGCAGATTGAAGGTGAGGTAATGGCCGTCGATGGCGCGGAGCCGGAAATCCTGGTCGATGCGCCCGCGCCGCTGGTCGATGATGCCATCCAGCGTCGCGCGGAAGCGGTCGCGGTCGGCGGGGTGGAGCACTTCCAGCCAGCCGGCGGCTTCGGTCTCCAGCGAGCGGCGCTTGAGGCCCAGCGCCTCCTCGGCCTCGGGTGAGGTGTAGATGCGGTCGGAGTCCACATCCCAGTCCCAGACGATGTAGCCGGAGCCGGCCAGCGCCAGCGCGCGGCGCTCGAGATCCGAGGTGGAGCCCTGGATAGCGCCGAGGCCGGCAAAGGCGTGCTGCATCACGGTGAAGCCGATGAGCATCACGATGAGCACGAGGCCGCCGGAGAGCGCGGGCGCCACCATGTCGTTGGTGACAAGGCCCTCCACCGTGAGCCCGGCCATGACCACCCACACCACCAGCAGCAGCCAGGTGGGGATGATGAGCACCGCGCGGTCGTAGGAATGCTGGGACAGCCAGATGACCACGCCCAGCCCCGCCACCGCCACGGCGAACAGCGAGAGGCGCGCAATGCCCGCCGCCACGGGCGCATCGAGCAGTGCCACCACCACGAGGGCGGCGAGGAAGACCAGCCAGCCCGCCGCCACATGCATGTAGCGCACGTGCCAGCGGTTGAGGTTGAGATAGGCGAACAGGAACACCAGCAGCGTCGCGGTGAGGATCGCCTCGCCCGCCGCGCGCCAGAACTGCTCGGCGATGGGGGAGAGGCCGAACACCTTCGACCAGAAGGAGAAATCGAGCCCGATATAGCCCAGCACCGCCCACGCCAGCGCCGCGGCGGCCGGAAACATCACCGAGCCCTTCACCACGAACAGGATGGTCAGGAACAGCGCGAGCAGGCCCGCAATGCCGATGACGATGCCGTGATAGAGGGTGAAGGAGTTGACCTTGTCCTTATAGGCGTCCGGCTCCCACAGATAGAATTGGGGCAGGTTCGGCCCGGCCATCTCGGCGATGAAGGTGACGGTGGAGCCGGGATCGAGGGTGACGAGGAACACGTCCGCGTCGGGCGCCGCCTGGCGCTCCGGCTTGAAGCCCTGGCTCGGGGTGAGGTTCAGGATACGCCGGTTGCCGAGGTCCGGCCAGAACAGGCCCGAGCCCACCATGCGATAGAACGGCGCGACGATCAGCCGGTCCACCTGCTCGTCGGTGTTGTTGGAGAGGGCGAAGACGATCCAGTCCGCCTTGGGGCGGCCGTCCGTGGTGTGCACCTCGATGCGCCGCACGATGCCGTCGGCGCCGGGCACGGTGGAGACCTGGATGCGGTCCGTATCGGTGGCGATACGCTCTGCGGCGGGCAGGAGGTCCGTGACCTTGGCATCAAGCCGAATGGCCACCGCCTCGACCGCATAGGCCGGCACCACCGGCGCCAAAGCGGCGAGCAGCAACACACACAGGGCAAGAACAAGACGCAACGGCGAGCCTCCGCGCCCGGTCTGCCACCGGGACGAAGTCCCATCACTAAAGCCCCCCTGCGGCCGGAGCAAGGCGAAGGCCGCGCTGGAGCCGCCGAACCTTTGGACCACCGCGCCCTTCACGCGCGATCGCCCACGGTCATGCAACCTCCAGTACGATCTTGCCCATATGCGCGCTCGTCTCCATGCGCGCATGGGCGCCGGCGGCGTCGGTAAAGGGGAAGATCCGGTCCATCAGCGGGCGCAGGGCGCCTTGCGCCAGCAGCGGCCAGACCTTCTCTTCCAGCGCGCGGGCGATGGCGGCCTTGTCGGCCACCGGCCGGGAGCGAAGCGTCGCGCCGGTATGGGTGAGCCGCTTCAGCATAAGGCGCATGAAGTCCACCTGCGCCTTCGAGCCGTCCTGGAAGGCGATCTGCGCGATGCGCCCGTCGGTGGCCGCGGCCTCGAAATTGCGCTGGATATAGGTCCCGCCCACCACGTCGAGGATGACGTCCACGCCCTTGCCCCCGGTGGCGGCCTTCACCTCGGCCACGAAATCCTGGGTCTTGTAGTCGATGGCGAGATCCGCGCCGAGGCTGCGGCAGGCCTCGCACTTCTCGGGCGAGCCGGCGGTGGTGAACACCTTCGCCCCGAAGGCCTTGCCCAGCATGATGGCGGTGGTGCCGATGCCGCCCGTGCCGCCATGGACCAGAAGGCTCTCTCCGGGCTGCAGCCGGGCGCGGTCGAAGACATTGCTCCACACCGTGAAGAAGGTCTCGGGGATGGCCGCCGCCTCCTGGAGCGACAGGCCCAAGGGCACCGGCAGCGCGGTGACTTCCGGCGTCGGGCAATATTGCGCATAGCCGCCGCCGGTGACGAGGGCGCAGACCTGATCGCCGATGGCGTAGCGGGACGCGCCCTCCCCCAGGGCCACCACGGTGCCGGCAATCTCCAGGCCCGGAATGTCCGACGCGCCGGGCGGCGGCGGATAGAGGCCGCGCCGCTGCACAACATCCGGCCGGTTGATGCCGGCGGCCGCCACCTTCACGAGGATTTCCCCCTTGCCCGGCTGCGGCACCGGCCGCGTGCCAGGCACCAGGGCCTCGGGGCCTCCCGGCGTCGGGATAGTGATGGCGGTCATGGTGGCGGGAAGATCTGTCATGGCGCGGATCCGTAAGGGTCGGCGCCGTGACGGCGCGGCGAAAGGTTGGGGGTCTAGTAACAAAGGCGGCGCAGCGCGAGAATGGCGTAAATGCGCGCACGAGAGGAGGCAGCCCATGATGGAGGAAGACCGCCCGAGGCCGAAACCCTCACCGCTGGAGCCCGGCGCCGACCTCTCGCGCCTGTCGCTGGAGGAGATCGAGGAGCGCATCGCGCTCTACAGGGAAGAGATTGCCCGGCTGGAGGCGGCACTCACCGCCAAGCGCGCCTCGCTCAATGCGGCGGAGTCCGTGTTTAAATTCTAGGGGAGGTCACAGGCGGGGCAGCGTGCCTTTTGAGGCTGTCATGCCCGGACTTGATCCAGGCATCCCTCGTCATCCCTAGTGCACAACCTTGAGGCAGATGGCCGGTTCGAGCCCGACCATGACGGGCAAGAAACGCCTTCCACCCGGCCGGAGAGGCTGGTCGCACAATCCTCTACATCCGTCATGGCCGGGCTTGTCCCGGCCATCCACGAGGCTCTGCTGGGTGCGGGGCTAACGGAGACACGTGGATGCCCGGGCATGACGGTGGTTTTCAATGTCGTTTCGTGAGGGGGCGCGGGGCGAGGGCATGGCGCTCCTGCCGGTCGGAACCAAACCTTAGCAGGCTCCCGTCCGAAGCAGCAAAAACCCTTAACGCCGCGTTAACCCATTTGCGTCATCCTGACGCTGTCCTTGACCGGACATGGGCCTCGGAAGCCGTTCTTCTCCGAGCGCCCGCATGGCGTTCCTCCTTGTCTCACTGAGCCGCCGCAAGGCGGCTCTTCTTTGGAGAGACTTGAAGGAGGACAAGGGAGCAGAGGCTCCCGATCAGCTCTTCAGCAGGCCGCCGAACTTGTTCTTGAAGCGCGACACGCGGCCACCGCGGTCGAGGAGCTGCTGCGTGCCGCCGGTCCACGCCGGGTGGGTACGGGGATCGATGTCGAGCTGCATCGTGTCGCCGTCCTTGCCGTAGGTGGACCGCGTCGTGTACTCGGAACCGTCCGTCATCACCACCTTGATGAAGTGGTAGTCGGGGTGAATGTCGCTTTTCATAGGGTCGATCCTTCTCGCCGCCTCGCGCCATTGGCCAACGGCGGCGGTCTCAATTCGTTTCCTGACGGAAGTGGCGGGTCTATAGCCGAGAGCATGCGTTGACACAAGCGGACACATCACAGGTCTCCGACCGGGACCAAATCTCGCCTTCCCCTACGGAAACGAAGCGGCGCCCCTCTTTGGGCCCGCTCCTCGCCTTGTTGCCCTATGCGCTGCGCTACCGCACGCGCATCGCGGCGGCACTGGCGGCCCTTGTGGCGGCGGCGCTCGCCATGCTGACCCTGCCCATCGCGGTGCGGCGCATGATCGATTACGGCTTCGCCGCCGACCATGTGGGCCTGATCGATCGCTATTTCGCGGTGCTCGTCTTCGTCGCCGCCGTGCTTGCGGCGGCGTCCGCCATCCGCTTCTACCTCGTCACCACGCTGGGCGAGCGGGTGGTAGCGGACCTTAGAAGCGCGGTGTTCGCCCGCCTCACCACCCTCGACGGCACGTTCTATGACACCGCCCGCGTGGGCGAGCTGACCTCGCGCCTCACCGCCGACACCACCCACATCAAGGTGGCGGTGGCCACCTCCGCCTCGGTGGCGCTGCGCAATCTCGTCATGTGCATCGGCGCGGCGGCCATGATGGTGGTGACGAGCCCGCGCCTGTCGGGCCTCGTCCTCGTCGCCATCCCCTTCATCATCCTGCCGTTGGTGGGCTTCGGCCGGAAGGTGCGCGGGCGCAGCCGCAAGGCGCAGGACACGCTGGCGGACGCCTCCGCCTATGCCTCCGAAGTGATCGGCGCCATGCGCGCGGTTCAGGCGTCGAGCGCCGAAGGCGCCGCCCGGGCGCGGTTCGACAGGGAAGCCGAACGGGCCTTCGATGCCGCGCGCGCCGCCACCTGGGCGCGGGCGCTGCTCACCGGCTGCGGCATCTTCCTGGTGTTTGCCAGCGTCGTCGCCGTGCTCTGGATGGGCGCCCAGTCGGTGCTCGCCGGCACCATGACGGGGGGCGATCTCAGCCAGTTCGTGCTGTTCGCCGTGCTCGCCGCCTCAAGCCTCGGGGAATTGTCGCAGACCTGGGGCGAGGTCTCGGCCGCCACCGGCGCGGCCGAGCGGATCGGCGAGCTGCTGAAGGTGGAGCCGCTGGTGCGCGCCCCGGCCCGTCCCCTGGCCCTGCCCGCCCGCATTTCCGGCGCCATCCGCTTCGATCAGGTGTCCTTCTCCTATCCCACCCGCCCCGGCCACCAGGCCCTGGACAACATCTCCTTCTCGGTTCGCCCGGGTGAGCGGGTGGCGCTCGTCGGGCCGTCGGGCGCGGGCAAGAGCAGCGTGTTCCAGCTGCTGGAGCGGTTCTATGACCCGCAAAGCGGACGCATCCTCCTGGACGAGGCGGATATCGCCCAATGCGATCCCGTCGCGGTGCGCCGCCAGCTCGCTCTGGTGCCTCAGGAGGTGGCGATCTTCGCCGACACGGTGCGCGAGAACATCCGCCTCGCCCGCCCCGAGGCGAGCGATGCGGAAGTGGAAGAGGCCGGGCGCGCCGCTTTGGTGGACGAGTTCGTGGACCGCCTGCCGGAGCGCTGGGAGACGATGGTGGGCGAGCGGGGCGTGACGCTTTCCGGCGGCCAGCGCCAGCGCATCGTCATCGCACGCGCCATCCTGCGCGCGGCGCCCATCTTGCTGCTGGACGAAGCGACCTCCGCCCTCGACGCGGAGAGCGAGACGCTGGTGCAGACGGCGCTGGAGCATTCCATGGCCGGGCGCACCACCCTCGTCATCGCCCACCGCCTCGCCACCGTGCTCTCGGCCGATCGTATCCTCGTCATGGAGGACGGGCGCATCGTGGACGAGGGCACCCACGGCCAGCTCGTGGCCAAGGGCGGCCTCTATGCCCGCCTCGCCGCACTCCAGTTCAACGTGGCGGCGTGAGGCAGGCGGCCTCGCGATCTCGCCGAAACACCGCGTTTCCGATCCCCCGCCATACGGGATGATCGGAGCGCGCCCTAGAATGGCAGATCGGAAGCGAGCGTCGCGACGTTGGCGATGATCAACAGGACCATGTTCGCGCGCACACTCCTGGTGAACAGGAGCGCGAACAAGGCGGTGACGCCGAAGACCTCGATGCCGGCCGGAATGGAACTCGAACTGGGGTCATCGGGCAGCTCCACGCCCACGGCCATCAAGCCGATCTGATACCCCAGCACCATGAAATTGATCGCCAGAAGCCCGCCGATGACGACGGTACGGACTTGAAAATAGTATTCATCGAAATCGGGCCATTGCTTCATCTCCGGCGGGAAGACGAAGGTCGACAGGCCGTAATAGGCACCGATGACCGCGATCATGCCGGACAGGCCGAACATGTCCACGGGCAGATGGGGACCCAGCTCCGCGAATTTGAACCAGAAGGTGATCTGGTCCAGCACGATGAGGATGCCGAGCAGCGGCACCAGCCAGCCGATGCGCATGGGGGTCTCAAGGGTCTCCGCGCCCTGACGGATGCGCCAGACGCGGGCGAAGCCTTTCAGCACCTCGGCGGTGGCCAGCCCCAGCAAGATGCCGAACACCCGGGAGACCAGATCGAAGCCGCTCATCTCCCGCCCTTCACCCGCCCGAATAGACCCGCCGATAGCGCGCGCCGAGCGAGGTGAGCACCTCATAGCCGATGGTGCCGCCATGGGCGGCCAGCTCGTCCACGCTGATGCCGTCCCCCAAGATCACCGCCATGTCCCCGCGCTTCACCGCGCCTTCGGGAAGGTCGGTCACATCCACCGCGGTGAGGTCCATGGAGACGCGCCCCACCAGCGGGCAGCGCCGGCCGGCGATGATGGCATCGGCGCCGGCATGCGCGTCCGTCGCGCCATAAGCGCGGAAGAAGCCGTCCGCATAGCCGAAGGACAGGATGGCGATGCGGCTCTCCCGCTTCAGGGTCTGCGCCGCGCCATAGCCGACGCTGTCCCCCGGCAGGCCGTTCCGCACCTGGATCACCGGCACCTCAAGCCGCACCACCGGCTTCAGGGGCGGCGTGCCCGCCACCGCGACGCCGCCATAGAGCGCGATGCCCGGCCGGGTGAGATCGAAATGAAGCTCGCGTCCGCCGAGGCAGCCGGCGGAATTGGCGAGGGAGGCGGGAATGCCGGCAAATGCCGCGGCCACCCGCGCGAACCGCTCGCGCTGGAGCGCGGTGAAGGGATGGCCCGGCGTGTCGGCGCAGGCGAGGTGGGTGCCGATGAGGGACGGGGTGAACCCCGCGCCCCGCTGCGCCAGGGCAAACGCCTCCTCCAGGGTGAGGCCGAGGCGGTTCATGCCCGTATCCACATGGATGGCGGCGGGCAGATCCACGCCGCGCGCGGCGCACAGGCGCGCCCAATCCTCGATCTCCGCCGGGCTGCTGAGAACCGGGCGCAGGCGCGGCCCGGGGAATGCCTCCGCCGTGCCGAGCAGCAGCCCGCCCAGGACATAGATGTCCGCCTCGGGCAGCACGTCGCGCAGAATGAGGCCCTCCTCCATCAGCGCGACGAAGAAGGTGCGCGCGCCCGCCGCCCACAAAGCCGGCGCCACCTGCTCGACGCCCAGCCCATAGGCGTTCGCCTTCACGACCGCCCCGCATTCGGCGGGGGCGACCCGCGCGGCGAGGGTGCGCCAATTGTCGGCCAAAGCGCCGAGATCGATGGTGAGGACCGCGCTCGCGCAGCCGGAGGGATGGTTCATCGCTGTTCCGGGAAACGGTCCTTGTCGGCGAGGTTGGAGAAGCGCGTGAACTGCGCCTCGAACTGCACCCTCACCGTGCCGGTGGGGCCATGGCGCTGCTTGCCGACGATGACCTCAGCCGTGCCCTCGCACGCCTTCATGTCGGTCTCCCACTTGAACCATTCCTCCGTGCCGGGCTTCGGCTCCTTGCCCTTCAGGTAATACTCCTCGCGGAACACGAACATCACCACGTCGGCGTCCTGCTCGATGGAGCCGGATTCGCGCAGGTCCGAGAGCTGGGGGCGCTTGTCGTCGCGGCTTTCGACCTGACGCGACAATTGGGAGAGCGCCATGATGGGCACGCGCAGCTCCTTCGCCAGCGCTTTCAGGCCCGTGGTGATCTCGGTGATCTCCTGCACGCGGCCCTGGGAGGCGGTCTTGGAGGAACCGGTGAGCAATTGGAGATAGTCCACCACCATGAAGTCCAGCCCCCTCTGGCGCTTCAGGCGGCGGGCGCGGGCGGTGAGCTGGGCGATGGAGATGCCGCCGGTATCGTCGATATAGAGCGGCACCACCTGCATGGTCTGGGCGGCGGCGGCGAGCTTGGAGAATTCGCTCTCGTTGATGTCGCCGCGGCGCACCTTGTAGGAGGGAATCTCGGTCTGCTCGGAGAGGATACGGGTGGCCAATTGCTCGGCCGACATTTCCAGCGAGAAGAAGCCGACGATGCCCCCGCTCAGCGCCTCGGTTGAACCATCCGGCTTGGTCTCCCCGCGATAGCTCGCCGCGATATGGTAGGCGATGTTGGTGGCGAGCGAGGTCTTCCCCATGGCGGGGCGGCCGGCGAGGATGATCAGGTCGGAGGGCTGGAGCCCGCCCATCTGGTGGTCGAGATCATCGAGCCCCGAGGCGATGCCGGAGAGGTGGCCCTCGCGCTGGAAGGCGTTGGACGCCATGTCCACCGCCTCGCGCAGCGCCTCGCCGAACCTTAGGAACCCGCCGTCATAGCGCCCACTTTCCGCGATGGCGTAGAGGCGCTTTTCCGCCTCCTCGATCTGCTCCTGGGGGCTCGCCTCCACGGGAGCATCGTAGGCGTCGGTGACGATCTCCTCGCCGATGCGAATCAGTTCGCGCCGCACCGAGAGGTCGTAGATGGCCCGGCCGTAATCCTCGGCATTGATGATGGTGGTGGCCTCGGCCGCGAGCCGGGCGAGGTAGCGCGGGCCGGAGAGGCCCGCCACATCCAGATCGGCGGGCAAAAACGTCTTCAGCGTGACCGGGGTCGCGACCTTGCCGGCGCGCACCAGGGCGCCGGAAAGCTCGAAGATGCGGGCGTGGATGGGCTCGTAGAAATGCTCCGGCCGCAGGAAGTCGGACACCCGGTAGAAGGCTTCGTTATTGACCAGGATCGCGCCCAGCAGCGCCTGCTCCGCCTCCACATTGTGGGGGGCCTGACGGTAGGAGGGGTCGTGCTGCCCCTGTTTTGCGGGAAGGTCGAGCATGGTGCGCCTTATGATGGCCGGCCGACACGTTTAGCAAATTCAACCTGAACGGCCTTGCCGAACCGTTCACGCGACCCCAGCTCTCCCCTGCGAATAAAAGCGGGGATAAAGACCGTTTCTGCCTACACCCCTCGCCCCGTTGATGGAACAGCGCAAGGCAGGCCTGCAAAACCCGCCGCGCAATCGTCGCGGGCTTGAGCTATATGAGCGCCCATGCAGCCCATCCTCCGCGTCCAGAACCTCTCCAAGACCTATGAGGGCGGGTTCACCGCCCTGAAGAATGTGAGCCTCGACCTCAATCAGGGCGAGATCTTCGCGCTGCTCGGCCCCAACGGGGCGGGCAAGACCACGCTCATCTCCATCGTCTGCGGCCTCGTGAATCCGTCCGAGGGCAAGATCGAGGTGGCGGGCCACGACATCATCACCGATTACCGCGCGGCCCGCGCCCTCATCGGACTGGTGCCGCAGGAATTGAAGACCGACGCCTTCGAGAGCGTGTGGGCCACCGTCTCCTTCTCCCGCGGCCTGTTCGGCAAGAAGCGCAACGATGCCTATATCGAGCGCGTGCTGCGGGACCTGTCCCTGTGGGACAAGAAGGACAGCAAGATCATGACCCTGTCCGGGGGCATGAAGCGGCGCGTCCTCATCGCCAAGGCCCTCTCCCACGAACCCCGCGTCCTGTTCCTCGACGAGCCCACCGCGGGCGTCGACGTGGAACTGCGCCGCGACATGTGGCGCATGGTGCGCACCCTGCGCGATGAGGGCGTCACCATCATCCTCACCACCCATTACCTCGAAGAGGCCGAGGAGATGGCGGACCGCATCGGCGTGATCCGCAACGGCGAATTGATGCTGGTGGAGGAGAAGACGGCGCTCATGCGCCAGCTCGGCCAGAAGCGGCTCACCATCCAGCTCGGCCAGCCCCTGGACGCTCTGCCCCCCGGCCTTGCCGAGCATGGCCTGACGCTTGGGGCCGACAGGCGCACGCTCGTCTATACCTACGGGACCGCCGGCGGGGAGGCGCGGGTGTCCGGCCTGTTCCAGGACCTTGCCCTTGCGGGCATCCCGTTCAACGACCTCGACACGCAGCAATCCTCCCTCGAGGACATCTTCGTCGACCTGATGCGGGGAGAAGGATGATGAACATCCACGCGATCGCCGCCATCTACAAATTCGAGATGGCCCGCACCTGGCGCACGCTTCTGCAGAGCGTGGTCTCGCCTGTTGTCTCCACCTCGCTCTATTTCATCGTGTTCGGCTCGGCCATCGGCGAGCACATGAACGCCATCGGCGCGGTGAATTACGGCGCCTTCATCGTGCCGGGCCTCGTCATGCTGGCGCTGCTCACGCAGTCCATCTCCAACGCCTCGTTCGGCATCTATTTCCCGCGCTTCGTGGGCACCATCTACGAGATCCTCTCGGCGCCCATCTCCTATGTGGAGATCACCATCGGCTATGTGGGCGCGGCGGCGACGAAGTCCATCATGCTGGGCCTCATCATCCTCGCCACCTCCACGCTGTTCGTGCCGGTCCAGGTGCTGCATCCGGTGTGGATGGTGAGCTTCCTGGTGCTCACCTCCATCACCTTCTCGCTGTTCGGCTTCATCATCGGCATCTGGGCGGACGGGTTCGAGAAGCTCCAGATGATCCCGCTCCTGGTGGTGACGCCCCTCACCTTCCTCGGCGGCAGCTTCTATTCCATCGACATGCTGCCGCCCTTCTGGCGCAGCGTCACCCTGTTCAACCCGGTGGTCTATCTCATCTCCGGCTTCCGCTGGGCCTTCTTCGGCGTGTCGGACGTGAATATCGGCATCAGCCTGGGGATGACCCTGGTGTTCCTGATGGTGTGCGTGGGGACGGTGGCGTGGATTTTTAAGACCGGGTATCGGCTGAAGAGTTGAACGGACGCTCGGATGCGCGGGCTTGAGGACCTGATCGACACCGACGATCCCGGCATCCGCTTGGTGCGCGACTGGGCGGGCGCTAAAGGCGGGAATGCGAGCGTCATCCTGCCGCCCGACGCGGCGGTGCGCGGCGAGACCCTCCTGCGCCTGCAGGTGACGACGCGTTCCATCCTCGGCGCCGTCGCCTATGACACCGGCGGCATATCCGTGGCCGATGGCCGGCTGCGCCTCCTCGGCTCCGGCCCGGCCCGCTCGCTGCGCGCCTGCAACGATGCGGCGGGCGGGATGCGCACCGGCGCGCTGGACGATTTTCTCCTCATCGCCGACGACATGCTGGGCGGGCTCTATGCCCTGAACGGCGGCCGCTTCGGGCGCGAAGGCCTGGGCGACGTGTTCCACCTCGCCGCAGACCAGCTCCTGTGGAGCCATCTGGAAGTGGACTATGCGGATTTCGCCTCTTGGTGCCTCACGGGCGATCTCGGCCTGTTCTATGAGGGCCTCGCGGGGCTGGATGTCTTCCAGCGCCCGCCGTCGTTTGAGAAGACGTATGCCTTCTATCCGTTTTTGTGGACGCGCGAGGCTGAGGAGCGTGCGCCGGATGTACGGCTGGTTGATGCGGATGAGGGGGTAAGGCTGCGGTTGGAGATGGCAGGGTTTGGGTTGGGCTGAGCTTTTGATGGTGGGAGCAATGAAGCGCCAACGGCCGACATTAATCTTCAGCCGAGAAGCGGACGTTTCGCGCCGTGACCCATTGCAGACTTTGTAGCGCGACAGTCTACTGCCCGCATCCCGACGTTCGGCGGGGACCAATGGGAAGCGCGAGCGATGCCGCCACAGGACTTAACCAAAAAGCCGATATCGGCATTCGTAGCCGCCGTGGGCTCGTTCGGCGGCGACGGAAATTTCGAGCTGGAAGGCACTGCCTTCATGATTGGCGCATGTGGATTTATGCTCACGGCGGCCCACGTTGCGGAAGCGCTCAAGACCAAGGCCCGGCCGGTTGCGATGTTCATGGATCACACCGGGGCGCATCAAGCCGCTGAGATTGTCGACTCCGAGTGCCATCACACCCAGGACGTAGCACTTCTGAAGCTCGAAGATGGCGAATGGGCTTCGATTCACGATCTGTCACCAGAGCGCCAGTTTGGCTCGGCAGAGGTAATGATGTGGGCCTACCCCGAAGTTGTAGCAAAGGAGCGCCAGAACGCCGTTCCGCCTGGTGATCCCGAGGCTTCAAAGGTTCAGCCTGACCTGATCTACCTACAAGGCTACATCCGACGAAGGATAAGCCGCGAGCTTCCAGTCGCAATTCTGCGAGGCAACGCCTTTTACGAAGTCAGCCAGATCGGTGGGGCGTGTGCCTCCGGCGCACCTGTCACACTACGCGCTCCCGGGAAACAATGGCTCGTAGTCGGTATCTACATCGGAGAACAGACGAGCGACGCTCGGCGAGAGATCGGCATCGTCGTGCGCACTGATGCTATCCTCGACTGGATACCCGCTATTCTTGGCGTTCGGGTTTTGGACCAACGCCATACGCACGATTGAACTCGCCACCCTTAAGCTCGCCGCTGGTGCGGGGTCAGTGGCAATTGTGCGAATAGCTCGACGGCTTTACCTGATCGCTGAAAGCGGCTCTCCCCAAGGTCGCCGATGGGTCAGCTTCAGCTAGTCGACTTCAGGGCCCCAGGATTGCCTCGCCTCACGCAAGCAGTGTTCTAAATTTTTAAGGAATATATTCCTTTTCTCCAAAAACCCTGCTACAGTCCCCTCACCTTGCACCAAGGAGGGGCGCGTCCGGAGCGGCCTGACGGGTGGTGCGGGGCAGCGGGTGTCCGACTGGGCGGGGCGTAACGCATCCCGTCCGGCGAGAAAGGAGGCCGAAGGGGTCTGCGCACCGATCCGGCGCTGGTCCGGCCGGTGGTGATGGGGAGGACTGATCACCCACGCGGCGCAGCCGACACGCCATAAATCCCCGCGCGGGAGCGGACGGAGCACCGGCTCCGACGTCACCTGTGTTCCCAAGGCATGCCTGCCGGCGTGCCGACCGCTCCCGCATCCCTCCACCCCGCCGGAAACGGCGGGGATAGGGGCGCTGGCCTTGTCCTGGCGCCTTGTCCTGGCCAAGAGAGCGCGCAGCGCGAACGCCGAGCCGGGACCCAGCGCAAGATTCCGGCGAAGCCGGCACCCCGCGACCAGCGCAAGGAGCGTTCCCGCTGCGCGGCATCGGGAACGGGCTGAAGCGCCTTCGGCGGTCTTTTGCGCTGGGTCCCGGCTCGGCACTCAAGCTTCGCTTTCGCTTGGCCAGGACAAAGACGGCGCCCCGCCTGCAAAACCGCCAGCGCCCCTTGCGCCAGTGCACGGGACGCGGGGCGCCCGCCGTGGCACACTCCTCGGAACTGTTCGAAAGAGGGAGACCACCCATGAGCTGGATGCCGTCGAGCGACCCCATAGCGGGCGATGCCCCCTCCTGCGATGCCCTGGACCTCGTCATCGTGCCCCGCGTGCGCGACCTCGGGGACGGTTTTTCCGTCCGCCGCGCGCTGCCCCACGGCAAGCGGCAGATGGTCGGCCCCTTCATCTTCTTCGACCAGATGGGGCCGGTGCAGTTCATGGCGGGCCAGGGGCTGGACGTGCGCCCCCATCCCCATATCGGCCTTGCCACCGTCACCTATCTGTTCGACGGCGCCGTCATGCACAGGGACAGCGAGGGCAATGCGCTGGAAATCACCCCCGGCGCCATGAATCTCATGACCGCCGGGCGCGGCATCGCCCATTCCGAGCGCTCGCCTCTGGACGCCCGCAACGGCGACGCGAAGGGCCGCATGTACGGCATCCAGAGCTGGATCGCCCTGCCCGCCGCCCATGAGGAGGTGGACCCGAGCTTCCAGCATTTCGCCGCCGCCGACCTTCCCATGGTGGAGGACCGCGGCATCAAGGCCCGCATCATCGCCGGCTCCGCCTTCGGGGTGAAGGCGCCGGTGGGCATGCTGTCCGACTGGCTCTATGCGGAGGTGATGCTGGAGGAAGGCGCCGCGGCCCCGCTCGACGCCGACACCGAGGAGCGCGCCATCTATGTGGTGGAAGGCGAGGTGGAGATTGCCGGCGACCTGTTCGAGGGCCCGCGCCTCCTCATCTTCCGCCCCGGCGACCGCATCACCGTGAAGGCGCGCCGGCCGAGCCGGCTCATGTTCCTCGGCGGCTCGGCGCTGGAAGGGCCGCGCTATATCTGGTGGAACTTCGTCTCCTCCCGCAAGGAGCGCATCGAGGAGGCGAAGGAGGCCTGGAAGGCCGGCCGCTTCCCCCAAGTGCCCGGCGAGCACGAATTCATCCCCCTGCCGGAGTGAGCCTTCTCATCTGTCATCCCCGGGCCTGACCCGGGGATCTCTTCCCGAAGCGGCGAGAGATGGCCGGGTCAAGCCCGGCCGTGACGTGTGCCTGGGAAAGGCCCCCTATTCCTCCGGCTCGGTGGTGAACAGGAGCGGATAGCCCTTGGAGCGCGCCATGTCGGTGGCGCGCGTCGCCTTGGTCTCCGCCACGTCGCGGGTGAACACGGCCACCACGCAGACCCCGCGCCGGTGGGCGGTGATCATCACCTTGTGCGCCTCGTCCTCGCTCATGCGGAACTCGGCTTTCAGGATCACCACCACGAACTCGCGCGGGGTGAAGTCGTCATTGATCAGGATCACCTTGTGCAGGTGCGGGCGCTGGACCTTGGGACGCGTGTCCACGCGCGGCTTCAGGCGTGTCTCGTCCATCGGGGGCGCTCCCAATGATGGCGTGGCGGCAAAGGTGAAGATGGGTGCTATTTTGTCATGGGCGGCGCGTTTCGTCCAATCGCAAGGAGGCTCCCGTGATGCTCAAAGACAGGCCCGCATTACCACGGCTTCTCCCGTCCTCCAGGCGGCGGCGCGTGGTCAAGCTCGGTGGCGCCGCGCTGGGCGCGGGCTCCGCCGGCACCCTGGCGGTGGGCTCGCTGGCCCTGGGCGCGTTGGCGTTCGGGGCGCTGGCCATCGGTGCCCTCGCCATCGGCCGGCTCGCCATCGGCAGGGCGAAAATCCGGCGGCTGGAGATCGACGAACTGGTGATCCGGCGCGTGAGCCGCCGCTGAGGCTCACAGATGCCGGAGCACCCGCACCGGCGGCTCGCTCAAGGCGCGCCACGTGCCCACCAGCCCGAAGCCCAGCGTGAACACCAGCGCCACCGCCACCGCGCCCAGCGCGGCGAAGGCGGAGAAGGCGAAGCCGATCTCCATCACCCGCGTCACCACCACATAGGCCGAGAGCGTCCCCGCGCCGATGGCGAAGACGGCGGTGGCCAATCCCAGGCCCGCATATTCCAGCCCATAGGCGCCGACGAGCCGCGCCCGCGTGGCGCCCAGCGTCTTCAGCACCACCGCATCATAGACCCGGTGCTGGTGCCCCGCCGCCAGCGCGCCGGCCAGCACCAGGACGGAGGTGAGCAGCGTCACGAGGGAGGCGATGCGGATGCCGAAGGAGAGGTCGGCCACCATCTTGTTGGCCTGCTCCAGCGCCTCCTTGACCCGGATGGTGGTGACGGCGGGATAGGCGCGCGCCATCTCCTTCAGCAGCGCCACCTCATCGGCCGAGCCTGCGCCCGCGGGATAAGTGAGGGTCGCGAGCACCGTGTGCGGCGCGCCGGCGAAGGTGGCGGGCGAGAAGACCATGACGAAATTGATGCCGAGCCGCTCCCACTTCACGTCCCTGAGGTTGGAGATGCGCGCGGTGATCTCGCGGCCCAGCACGTTCACCGTCACCGTGTCGCCGATCTTGAGGCCGAGGCCGGCGGCGAGCTTCTTCTCGAAGGAGACGAGAGCCTCGGTCTCCCCCTCGCCCCACCATTGGCCCTCCACCAGCTTTGAGCCCTCCGGCACCTCGTTCCCGAACGAGATGCCTCGGTCGCTCTGGAGCACCCAGGCGGCATCGGCGGACGGCTTCACCTGCTCCACCGGCGTGTCCTTCAGCGCCACGATGCGCCCGCGCAGCATGGGCACGGACTTGTAGACCGCGCTTGGCGCCTTCTCGGCGAGGAATTTGGTGAAGTCCGCCTCCTGCCCGCTCGGCACATCCACGAAGAAGAAGCTCGGCGCGTTCTCCGCCAGCGAGCCGGAAATCTCGTTCGTGAGGCTGCGGTCGATGAGGGCGATGGCGGTGAGCAGCGACAGGCCGAGGCCAAGGGACAGCACCACCGTGGGCGTCAGCGCGCCGGGCCGGTGGATGTTGGACAAAGCGAGCCGCGCCATGGTGCTCTTCGGCCGCGGCAGGCGGCGGGCCAGCGCCATGAGCAGCAGCGCAACGCCGCGCAGCAGCACGAACACGCCGGCCGCCGCAGCGAGGAAGATGAGCGCCGCGCGCTTGTCCTCTGCGGTGAGGATTGCGAGCCCCGACAGCGCCAGCATGGCCAGCGCGCAAAGCCCGGCATAGAGCAGAGGCGGGCGCTGGCGGCCCTCCCCCAGCGTGTCGCGAAATAAAGTGGAGACCGGCGCCTCCTGCGCCCGCGCCAGCGGCCACAAAGTGAAGGCCAGCGTCACCAGCGCGCCGTAGAGCGCCGCCATCAGCAGCGAGAACGGGCTGAGGTCCGGCGCCAGGGGAAACGGGATCACGCTCGCCGCCGCCCAGGTGGCGATGAAGGGCAGGGCCGCGCCCAGAACAAGGCCGGCGGCGATGCCCATGGCGGCCAGCATGGCCACCTGCGCCAGATAGGTGCCGAAGATGGTGCCCCGCGTCGCGCCCAGCGCTTTAAGGGTGGCGATGGTCTCGCGCTTGGCGGCAAGGTGGCTCGACACGGCGTTCGCCACGCCGACGCCGCCCACCAGCAAGGCGGTGAGGCCCACGAGGGTGAGATATTGTGCGATGCGCCGGACGTTGCGCTCCAGTTGGGGCGAGGCGGCATCGCGGGTGCGCACCTCGAAGCCCGCTTCCGGCACGCCGTCGCGCACCTGCTGCACGAAGTCCGCCAGCGCCCGATCGCTCGGGTCGGGAAGGCGCACGCGGTAGATCCAGCGCACCAGGCTGCCCGGCTGGATGAGCTGGGTGCCCGGCAGGGCATCCAGCGAGATCATGAGGCGTGGGCCGAAGCCGACGCCGGCCGACAGCCGGTCCGGCTCGGAGGTGAGCACGCCGCGCAGTTCCAGCGTCGCCTCGCCCACGGAGATGCGGTCGCCCACCTTGAGGGACAGGCGCGCCAGCAGCGTCTCGTCGCCCAAAGCGCCATAGATGCCGTTGCGCGGTGCGAGCAGATCGTGGAGCGGCGCGGGCGGCTCGGTCTCGGGGACGCCCACCAGGGGATAGGCATGGTCCACCGCCTTCAGCTCCACCAGGGTCGCATCGCCGGAGGGCGCGCGGGCCATGGCCCGGAGGGAGGCGATGCGGGAGAGGTCGCCGCCGGCCGCCAGCAAGCGCTGCTCCTGCGGTGTCGCCTCCCGCTGGATCAGGGCGAAGGAGGCGTCACCGCCGAGGATGGACCTCCCCTCACGCGCCAGCCCCTCGGTCAGCGCCCGGGCGAAGGAGCCGACGCCGGCAATGGCCATGACGCCCAAAGTCAGGCAGGCGAGGAAGACGAAGAAGCCGCGCCGCGCGCCGCGCAGCTCGCGCAGGGCGAAACGGAAGGCAGGGCTGCCCGTGGCGACGGCGCTCATGCGAGGACCGGCGCCCGCGCCTCATCGGCCTCGATGGTGCCCGAGCGCAGCCGCACCACGCGCCCGCACCGGGCAGCAAGCCCCGCATCATGGGTCACGAGCACCAGCGTGGTGCCGCGCACCCGGTGGGCGGCGAAGATGAGGTCCATGATCTGCCGGCCCGTGGCCTCGTCGAGATTTCCCGTGGGCTCGTCGGCCACCAGGATGGCAGGGTGCGGCGCGAGCGCACGGGCCACCGCCACGCGCTGCTGCTCGCCGCCGGAGAGCTGGGAGGGATAATGGGAGAGCCGCCCGCCCAGGCCCACGGCCTCAAGCTCTGCCGCGGCGCGGGCAAAGGCATCGGCCCGGCCCGCCAGCTCCAGCGGCACCGCCACATTTTCCAGCGCCGTCATGGTGGGGATGAGGTGGAAGGATTGGAACACAATCCCCACATGCGCTCCGCGGAACCGGGCGAGGGCATCCTCATTGAGGCCCGTCAGCTCGGTTCCCGCCACCGTCACCGAGCCCTTGTCCGCCCGTTCGAGCCCCGCCATGACCATGAGAAGCGTCGACTTGCCCGAACCGGACGGGCCCACGAGCCCCACGGTCTCGCCGGGCGCGATGGCGAGCGATAAGCTTTTCAGCACATGCACCCGCGCGGCGCCGGCGCCGAGGGACAGATCGACGCCGGCGAGGGATATGGCCGGCGGAAAGGTGAGGACATTCATGCGGTGGCAAACCAGGGTTTGGCAGAAGGTGAAATATTGCGCCGCCAAAATTACGGCATCCGCCCCATATGGCCCGGCGACCCCGATGCGGAAAGGGCTCCTGCTGCTCATGGCGACGTTCACGATCGCGTCAGCGCCGGCCGCCGCCGCCCCCGTCCGCCTCGTGGCGTTCGGCGACAGCCTCACCACCGGCTTCAACCTTCCCCGCCCCGACAGCTTCGCGGCGAAGCTGGAGACGGCGCTGAAGGCCAAGGGCTATGATGTGACCGTCACTAATGCCGGCGTCTCCGGCGACACCACCAGCGCCGGCCTCGCCCGGCTGGACTGGAGCGTGCCGAAGGGGACGGACGCGGTGATCGTGGAGCTGGGCGCCAACGACATGCTGCGCGGCATCGATCCGGAGATCGCCCGCAAGAACCTCACCGAGATCCTGACCCGGCTGAAGGCGCGCGGCCTTCCGGTGCTGCTGGCCGGCATGCGGGCCGCGCCCAATCTCGGCGCGGACTATCAGCGCCAGTTCGACGCCATCTTTCCCGAGCTTGCGGCGCAGTTCGGCGTTCCGCTCTATCCCTTCTTCCTCGAAGGGGTGGCCGGCGACCGGGGGCTGAACCAGCAGGACGGCCTCCATCCCACCGCCGCCGGCATCGACCGCATCGTCGCGTCCATCCTGCCCTCGGTGGAGCAATTGCTCGCCCATGTGAAGCAGAAGCAGGCGGCTCAGTAGCGATAGAGCGCCGCCCCGACGATGCCGTTCTCCTGCGGCGCGTTGCGAGCGTACCAGGTGGAGACGACGGCGAGCAGCAGGGAGAAGTGAGGGGTCACGTCATACATCCCCCCGGCCTGCACCTTGTAATATTCATAGGAGAGGCCGAACACCGGCGCCTCCCCCGCCCCTTCCGAGATCACGTTGAAGGACTGCGCCAGCAGCAGCCATTGCGGTGCCACGCGCACGCCAAGGGTCGCGTCGAAATGGATCTCGTCCGGCGCCGCACCGGTGCGGAAGCGCTGGGCCACCTCTAGATCGAGGAAGCTCGGCAGCTCCCACACCTCGAAGGTGAGGCCCACCATGAACCGCGCCTCCGCCTCCCCATCGAGATAGCCGATGGCCGCCACGCCCTCGTTCGCCTTCGCTCCGGGAATGCGCGCGAGGCCCTGCGCGGAGACGATCCAATTCTCGCCATAGGCCAGCCGCAGGCGGGCGCCGATCTCGGTATAGCCGAAGCCGGAATAGCCGGCGGAGGCCGGCGCGCCCACGTCGATCTGCACCAATTCGGGCGCCACAAGCAGGGTCAGCCAGTCGCTGGCGCCATATTCCAGGAACAGCTGGGTGGAGACCTTGTCGTAGGTCTGGGCTGCGAAAAGGTCTCCGTCGCCGTCGAACGCCTGGTCCGACGAGGTGGCGATGGTCTGGAGATAGGCCGAGCCCTCGGACTCCTTCTGGGTCCAGGCGCCGGCGCGCGCGTCCTCAAGCGCCGGCGCGCACAGGAGTGCAGCCAGCGCCGGCATGAGATGCCGTCGATATCCGGTCCGCGCGCGCATGGCCCCTGAACCTGCCGCGAAGTGAGCCTTACCCCACCATGGTGCCGGCCCGCCGTCTAGCCTGCCCTAGGGTGACGTTACGGAAATTTCATCGCCGGAATGCCTTGCCGCCACATTTGGAAACGACCATATTGACGGCAACCGAGAATGGGCCGGGTGACGCTTGGCCGCTCGGGGGGAAGTGGAGAGAGACGATGTCCGATTATGATCGCAACGTCGCCGGCCGGTTCGGAACGACGGCGACGCGCTCACAGGCCGCGATCGATCAGGGTCTGCGGTCCTACATGCTCAGCGTGTACAATTACATGGCGCTGGGTCTGGCAATCACCGGCCTTGCCGCGCTGGGCGTCTACATGATGTCCATCAGCGCTACGCCGACGGAATATGCCATTGGCGGCGGGCAGTACCTGACCCAGTTCGGCTACACGATGTTCGTGAGCCCCCTGAAGTGGGTGGTGATGCTCGCCCCGCTGGCCGCGGTGTTCTTCCTGAGCTTCCGCATCCAGAGCATGAGCGTGGGCGCGGCCCAGCTGACCTTCTGGGTCTATGCGGCCCTGGTGGGTATCTCGCTGTCGACGATCTTCCTCGTGTACAGCCACGAGAGCATCGGCCGCGTGTTCTTCATCACCGCCGCCTCGTTCGGCGCGCTCAGCCTGTGGGGCTACACCACCAAGCGTGACCTCTCGGGCATGGGCTCGTTCCTGATGATGGGCCTGTTCGGCATCATCATCGCCTCGCTGGTGAATGTCTTCCTCGGCTCCTCGATGCTTCAGTTCATCGTGTCCGTGGTGGGCGTGCTGGTGTTCGCGGGCCTCACCGCCTACGACACCCAGCGCATCAAGGAGATGTATTTCGCCGGCGACGACGGCACTGTGATGGGCAAGAAGGCCATCATGGGCGCGCTGACGCTCTACCTGGACTTCATCAACCTGTTCATGATGCTCCTGCAGCTGTTCGGCAACCGCAACAGCAACTGATCCAGCAGGACGGTCTGACCATAGGGGCCCCGGCGCAAGCCGGGGCCTTTTGTTTTCTGGCTGCCTTTGTCCTGGACAAGTGAGAGCGCAGCTCGAACGCAGATCCGGGACCCAGCGCAAGGGACCGCCGAAGGCGCTTCACCCCGCCGGCGCCGCCACGCGGCGATGGCGCTAAGCGCTGATCGCGGGGTGACGGCTTCGCCGAAGCTTTGCGCTGGGTCCCGGATCTGCGCGCCGCCTGCGGCGTCGCTTGTCCAGGACAACGGCTGGGAGCCGGTGAGCCACCTTCCCTCCCGCCCCGCACCGTCTTACTAAGGCGGCACCATGCTGATCCGCCCTGCCCTCCCCTCCGACATCCCCGCCATCGCCGCCATCTATGGCGAGGCCGTGCGCACCGGCACCGCCTCGTTCGAGCTCGAGCCGCCGGACGAGATGGAGATGATGCGGCGCTTCCAGGCGCTACATGACAGCGGCCACCCTTATCTTGCGGCGGTGGAGGACGAGGGCGGCCCGCTCCTCGGCTATGCCTATGCCGGCCCGTTCCGCCCGCGCATCGCCTATCGCTGGACGGTGGAGAATTCGGTCTATGTGGCGCCCGACGCCCATAAGCGCGGGGTCGGCCGGGCGCTCATGGTGGCGCTGATCACGGACTGCGAGGCCAAGGGCTTTCGCCAGATGATCGCGGTGATCGGGGGGAGCGACAATCTCGGCTCCATCGCCCTCCACCGCGCCTGCGGCTTCTATGATGTGGGAGTGATGCGCGCCACGGGGTTCAAGTTCGGCCGCTGGCTCGACACGGTGCTCATGCAGCGGGACCTGGGCGAAGGGGATGAGACACTGCCGGTGGATTGAGACTCTGCACTCTTCCTGATCGTCATGGCCGGGCTTGTCCCGGCCATCCACGGGGCTCCGCAGGGTGCGCACTCAAAGGAGAGACGTGGATGCCCGGGACAAGCCCGGGCATGACGGTTGTCTTCCTCAAAACGGTCCGCGCGAATAGATGGACTGGAGCACCGCCTGCAGCGCCGTGATGCGCGCCTCATAGGCGTTGTTGATGCAGACCTTGTTGAACTTGCACGCCGCCCGCGCCTTCAGGAACTCCACCTGCTGGTCCTGCAGCGCGCCGCGCTGGCCCATGGCGACGAGGTGGGTGGCCACATCGAACAGGGTCGCCATCTTCACGTCGAGGTCGCTCAGCACCATGCTGTCGCAAATCGCCTTCTCGTCCGGCGCCTTGGCCGCCTTGCAATTGAAGCTCGCAGCCGAGGCTCCGCTCGCCGAGAGCGCCAGCCCGAGAAGCCCCAACGCCAGAACCCGTTTCATGCTGCCTCTCCCTTGCCGGCCCGGTAGCGGGCGAAACCCTCGGCGCGCAGCTTGCACGCCGGGCAGGTGCCGCAGCCGAACCCCCAATCGTGCCGCGCACCCCGCTCGCCGAGATAGCAGGTGTGTGTGTCATCCACGATGAGGTCCACCAGCGCCGGCCCGCCCAGGCTCTCGGCCAGATCCCAGGTAGCGGCCTTGTCGATCCACATGAGCGGCGTGTGGAGCACGAAGCGCTTGTCCATGCCGAGATTGAGCGCCACCTGGAGCGCCTTGATGGTGTCGTCGCGGCAGTCGGGATAGCCGGAATAATCGGTCTCGCACATGCCCCCGACAATGTGCTTCAGGCCCCGCCGGTAGGCCAAGGCGGCAGCGAAGGTGAGGAAGATGATGTTGCGGCCCGGCACGAAGGTATTGGGCAGGCCGTTCTCCGCCATCTCGATGGCGACGTTGCGCGTCAGCGCCGTGTCCGAGACCTTGCTCAAGGCGGACAGCGAGATGGTGTGGTCCTCGCCCAGCCGGCGCGCCCAGGTGCCCTTCATCCTGGCGAGCGCGGCGAACAACGGCTGGCGGCGGTCCAGCTCCACCCGGTGGCGCTGCCCATAGTCGAAGCCGACGGTCTCTACCCGCTCGAAGCGCTCCAACGCCCAGGCGAGGCAGGTGGTGGAATCCTGTCCGCCGGAGAACAGGACCAGCGCGCCGCCCTCGCCCGGCTCGCTCATTCGCCGGGCGCCTTCGCTTCGATGGCGAGCGCGTGGAGGCCGTTGCCGATTTCTTGGACGAGGAGCGCGTTCACCAGACGGTGCCGCTCCACCCGGCTCTTGCCCCGGAACGCCTCGGCCACGGCGCGCACCCGCAAATGGGTGATGCCGCCATCGCTGCGGCTATTGGCGCCGGCATGGCCGGCATGGAGGTAGCTTTCATCCTCCACCTCCAAAGCGAGCGAGCTCAGCCCTTCGGAAAGGGTGGTGCGGATGCGGGCAAGATCAGCGTCGGACATGCATTACGGGTAGCGCTGCGCGGCAGCCGGCGTCAATGGAACCGTCGCGGACGTCATGCCTGGCATGACGACGATGGGGCCGCCAGGACGTTTCTTTAGCCACCATCACCATGGCGCAGCCGCCCCATTCCTCCTATATACGTTCCAGGCGCGCCGCTTCCGGCGCCGGCGCCGTTTCCCTTACGTCACGGCGGATCGCCGTTTCACATTTCTTGCCGCGCCGCGGCATGGCCTCCATAATCGCGTCATGAAGATCGACTCCCCCCTGTTCGACCGCATCCGGGTCAAGCCGACGGCAGACCGGCTGCGCCAGGCGACCTGCCCGGCGTGCCAGTGGCCGGGGTGCGATCGCGACGGCACGCACCGCGCGCCCAAGGGGCGGCACGCGGAGGGGCAATATTTCCACTACTGCCTCGATCATGTGCGCGAGTATAATCAATCGTACAATTACTTCTCGGGCATGAGCGACGACGCGGTCTATGCCTACCAGAAGGATGCGCTGACCGGCCACCGCCCCACCTGGAAGATGGGCACGCGCGGCGCCGGAGATGCCGACCCCGGTGGATATCGCGACCCGTTCGGCTTCACCCATGAGATGGGCGGGGCCCAGGGCTTCGAGGCGCCCCAGGCCGAGAGCCGCGCCATCCGCGCCACGGAGCGCCGTGCGCTGGAGCTGATGGGGCTCGAGATGTCCGCCACCTCCCCCGAGATCAAGGCCCGCTTCAAGGAGCTGGTGAAGAAGCACCATCCCGACGCAAACGGCGGGGACCGCTCCGCCGAGGAGCGGCTGAAGAATGTGATCCAGGCCTACAACACCCTGAAGCAGGCGGGTTTCTGCTGAGGGGAAAGGGCGCCTTTGCCGCGACATCTGGCGCGGGGGCCCTTGGTTTTTGCGCACGCGGAAAACCTTTAAGGTGCCGCACGGACCCGTAGAGAGAAGACGCGCGCGGATTAAGCGCGCAGACGGAGGACTTATGAGCGGCACGGAGACCATTGCCCCGACCCCGGACATGAAGGTGTCGGTGCGCCAGGTGTTCGGCATCGACATCGACATGGAGGTTCCGGCCTTCTCCGAGGCGGACCCCCACGTGCCGGACCTCGACCCGGACTATCTGTTCGACCGGCCGACCACCCTCGCCATCCTCGCCGGCTTCGCCCACAACCGCCGCGTGATGGTCACCGGCTATCACGGCACGGGCAAGTCGACCCATGTGGAGCAGGTGGCCGCGCGCCTCAACTGGCCGTGCGTGCGCATCAACCTCGACAGCCACATCAGCCGCATCGACCTCATCGGCAAGGACGCCATCGTCGTGAAGAACGGCGTGCAGGTCACGGAATTCCGTGACGGCATCCTGCCCTGGGCGCTCCAGAACAACATCGCCCTCGTGTTCGACGAATATGATGCCGGCCGCCCGGACGTGATGTTCGTGATCCAGCGCGTGCTGGAAGTCTCCGGCCGCCTGACCCTTCTGGACCAGAACCGGGTCATCCGCCCCCACCCGGCCTTCCGCCTGTTCTCCACCGCCAACACGGTGGGCCTCGGCGACACCACGGGCCTCTATCACGGCACCCAGCAGATCAATCAGGGCCAGATGGACCGCTGGTCCATCGTCACCACCCTGAACTACCTCGCCCACGACAAGGAAGTGGACATCATCCTGTCCAAGGCGAAGCACTACCGCACGCCGGAAGGCCGCGACACGGTGAATCGCATGGTGCGCCTCGCCGACCTCACCCGGAACGCCTTCATCAATGGCGACCTCTCCACGGTGATGAGCCCGCGCACGGTCATCACCTGGGCCGAGAATGCCGACATCTTCAAGGATCTCGGCTTCGCGCTCCGCGTCACCTTCCTCAACAAGTGCGACGAGCTGGAGCGCACCCTGGTGGCGGAATTCTACCAGCGCTGCTTCGGCCAGGAGCTGGCTGAAAGCTCGGTCAACGTCGCGCTCACCTGAGCGCGACCCTCCCCAGGCAGCCTCCTGAAGGAGGCTGTTGCGGACATTTCAAGACTGCGGTTCAGCCATGGCGCCCCCGTCCAATAAGGTCGCGAAGACCACGCCGAAGGAAGCCCCCGTCGAGCCCTTCAAGAGGGCCGTCGCGAGCTGCTTCAAGGCCATTGCCGGCGTGTCCGAGTTCGAGGTGACGTTCGCCTCCGAGCGCCCCTCGCTCGGGCCGGACCGCGTGCGCCTGCCCGAGCCGCCGCGCCGCTTCAGCCAGCAGGATGCCGCCATCCTGCGCGGCCATGCGGATTCGCTCGCTCTGCGCCTCGCTTGCCACGACCCGTCCGTCCACCGCCGCATGCTGCCCACGGGCGACGTCGCCCGCGCGGTGTTCGAGGCGGTGGAGCAGGCGCGGGTGGAGGCGCTCGGGGCCAACCGCATGGTGGGCGTCCAGCGCAACCTCACCGCCATGCTGTCCGACCGCTACCATCGCGGCCCTTATGCTGATATCACCGACCGCGCCGACGCGCCCATCGAGGACGCCATCGCGCTGATGGTGCGCGAGCGCCTCACCGGCCAGGCCCCGCCGCCGGACGCCCGCAAGATCGTCGATTTGTGGCGCGACTTCATCGAGAGCCGCGCCGAAGGCGACCTCGCCCGCCTCGCCGAGACCCTGGAAGACCAGAAGGCGTTCGGCCAGATCACCCGCGACCTCCTCTCCTCCCTCGAAATGGGCGAGGAATCCACCACGGAGAGCGACGAGGAGAGCGATCAGGACGACAAGACCAACGGCCGCGACGAGCAGGCGGGCGAGGAAGGCGAGAACCGCGAGGACGAGAGCCAGCAGGGCGCGACCGAGGTGGAGGCCGAGCTTTCCCAGGAAGAGCTGCCCGAGAGCGCTGTCGAGAGCGAGGCGGGCCCGCCTGCCGACATGCCCGACGATTCAGAGATGGGCGACAGCGACGAGGCCTCAGAGCCCTGGCAGCCGCGCACCCCACCGGGCGGCGACAAGAGCGGCCCGGAATACCACGCCTTCACCGAGAAGTTCGACGAGGAGGTGCACGCCGAGGAGCTGTGCGACGCCGAGGAGCTGGCCCGCCTGCGCTCCTATCTGGACAAGCAGCTCTCCCACCTCCAGGGCGTGGTCTCGCGCCTCGCCAACCGGCTCCAGCGGCGCCTTTTGGCGCAGCAGAACCGCGCCTGGGAGTTCGATCTGGAAGAGGGCGTGCTCGACCCCGCGCGCCTCTCCCGCGTGGTTACCGACCCCACCGCCGCGCTCTCCTTCAAGCGCGAGCGAGACACCGAGTTCCGCGACACGGTGGTGACGCTGCTCATCGACAATTCCGGCTCCATGCGCGGCCGGCCCATCACGGTGGCCGCCACCTGCGCGGATATTTTGGCCCGCACACTGGAGCGCTGCGGCGTGAAGGTGGAGGTGCTGGGCTTCACCACCCGCGCCTGGAAGGGCGGGCAATCCCGCGAGGCGTGGCTCGCCGCCGGCAAGCCCGCGAGCCCCGGGCGCCTCAACGATCTGCGCCACATCGTGTACAAGTCCGCCGACGCCCCCTGGCGCCGCGCCCGGCGCAATCTCGGCCTGATGATGCGCGAGGGCCTCCTGAAGGAGAATATCGACGGCGAGGCGCTGGACTGGGCGCACAAGCGCCTGCTCGGCCGCCCCGAGGCGCGCAAGATCCTCATGATGATCTCCGACGGCGCGCCGGTGGACGATTCCACTCTCTCAGTGAATGCCGGCAATTATCTCGAGCGTCACCTGCGCCACATCATTGGGCAGATCGAGGACCGCTCGCCGGTGGAGCTGATCGCTATCGGCATCGGCCATGACGTGACGCGCTATTATCGCCGCGCCGTGACCATCGTGGATGCGGAGGAGCTGGGCGGCGTCATGACCGAGAAGCTGGCCGAACTGTTCTCCGAGGCTCCCCCCGCCCCGCAGCCGGCCCGCGCCGGCGGCCGGCGCCTGCACTGAGCCGCATTATGCGCCTCCTGCGCCCTGCCCTCGCGACACTGGCCGCCGCGGGGCTCGTGCTGGGGGCGCTCCACGCCTTCGCCAAGCCCGAGGCGCTGCCGGTCACACCCGTGCCGGTGGAGGTGACGGCAACGCCCATCGCCACCTTCCGCCCCTCCTCGCCGGATACGCGCTTCGGCCGGCTGGAGTTTCGCGGCGGCATCCGCCTGTCCTCGGACTTTCCCGGCTTTGGCGGCATTTCCGGCTTCGTGCTGGAGCCGGGCGGCAAGGGCTTCCTGGCGCTCACCGATGCCGGCCTGTTCCTGAAGGGCAATCTCGTCACCGAAGGCGACCGGCCGACCGGCCTCTCCGATGTCATGGCCGCCGCCATGCTGGACGAGAAGGGCCGCATCCAGGCGACGCGCGGCCGGGGCGATGCCGAGGCGCTGGCGGTGGCCCCCGACGCGGTCTACGTGACCTTCGAGGACATCAACGAGATCTGGTCCTATCCGGGACCGGACCCGCTGGGCAAGACGGGCGTGCCCGTGCCCGTGCCCGCTGGAGTGAAGCAGCTGCGCGACAATCTGGGCCTGGAGGCGCTGGTCTATGTGCCCGGCCCGCCCATGACGGGGGCGCTCATCGCGGTGGGCGAGCAGGGCGCCACCGAGACGGCGGACCTTCCCGGCTTCATTATCGGCGGCCCGCGCCCGGGCGCCTTCACCATCAAGAAGAGCAGCCGCTTCAGCGCCACCGATGCGGCCCTGGGGCCCAAGGGCGAACTGTTTCTCCTGGAGCGCCATTATGCGCCCACCATGGGCGTCTCCATGCAGCTCCGCCGCTTCAAGCTGGCCGACGTGAAGCCCGGCGCCGTGCTGGAGGGCGAGGTGCTGGTCACCGCCGACATGGGCTATGAGATCGACAATATGGAAGGTCTCTCCGCGACGGTGAACGCCAAGGGCGAGACCATCCTGACGATGATCTCCGACGACAATTTCAACCCGCTCCAACGGACGATCTTGCTGCGGTTCGCGCTGGTGGAGTGAAGCTCTTCTCCCTTGCGATAGGCATCCCCTCTCCCGCTTGCGGGGGAGGGTTAGGGAGGGGGCCGGCCGCAGGCCGGAAGAGACTGGGATTTGGAGAGGTCGCGAGCCCCCTCCCCCACCCTCCCCCGCAAGCGGGAGAGGGAGTTACGTTGCACAGGCGGCTACCCTCACCCTTCCTTGAACCCATATTCCGGCGTGCCCTGCTCGGCGCCGTAATATTTGTACGGCAGGAACTTGCCGGTGAAGGTCATCTTCACCCGGTCGCCCTTCGGGTTCTCCTGGCGCGAGATGTCGATGTCGAAGTCGATGGCGGACATGATGCCGTCGCCGAACTCCTCCTCGATCAGCGCCTTCCAAGCCGGGCCGTTCACCATCACCATTTCGTAGAAGCGGTAGATGAGCGGGTCGGTGGGGGGCATGGGCATGCCGCGATAGGGCACCTCGTTGAGCATGCGCTCCTCTTCCTCGGAGAGGCCGAACAGCTCGGCGGCGGCTTTCGCCAGCGGCTTCACCAGCTTCATCTGGCCGAGCAGCGCCCCCACCACCAGGACCTCGGACATGCCGCCGATCTCTCCGGTGATGTATTTCCAGCTCCAGCCGTTCTTACGCTTGATGTCGAGAATCTTCTCGGTGAGATCTGCGCGCTTCATGCGTCTCTCCTTCGGGTCGTTAAGAAATCAGGCGGCGCGGGCGTCGCCGTCGGGGGAAGGGGTGGGCGCCGCAATGGGGCGCACCATCGGCGGGTGGCGGCGCTCATAGCCGGCCGGAACGCTCGCCTTGAAGGTGCGCGAACGCTCAACCAGGAAGTCGATGAGATGGTTGCGCACGGCGTAGAAGTCCGGCTGCTTGTGGATGTCGAGCCGCCGCCGGTCGCGCGGCAGCGGGTTCTCCACGATCTCGGCCACCACGGCCTCGGGGCCGTTGGTCATGAGCACGATGCGGTCGGCGAGATAGATGGCCTCATCCACGTCGTGGGTGATCATGAAGACCGTCTGCTCGGTCTCGAGGCATATGCGCCGCACCTCGTCCTGCAACGTGCCGCGGGTCAGCGCGTCCAACGCCGAGAAGGGCTCGTCCATCAGTAGCATCTTGGGCTCTATGGACAGCGCACGGGCGATGCCGACGCGCTGCTTCATGCCCCCCGAAAGCTCCGCCGGATGCTTGTGCTCGGAGCCCTTCAGCCCCACCAGCTCCACGAACTTTTCCGCATGGGCGCGCACCTGCTCGCGGCTCCAGTCCGGGTGCCGGGAGGAGACCGCATAGGCCACGTTGCCGAGCACGGTGCGCCAGGGCAGCAAGGCATGGCTCTGGAAGATGACGGCGCGGTCGAGGGAGGGTCCCTCGATGGCCTTGCCGTCCACGGTCACCACGCCCTCGTCCGGCGCATCGAGCCCGGCGAGGATGTTCAGCACCGTGGTCTTGCCGCAGCCGGAATGACCGATGATGCAGGCGAAGTCGCCCTTGTCCATGGAGAACCAGAGGTCCTCGAACACGGCGGTCGACTGCCCCCGGCCCTTGGAGAAGCGGCGGGCGATGCCCTCGATGGAAAGGTAGCGGGACGTCATCGCCTCACTCCGGATAGGTGACGAGGCGGGTGATGGTGGCGAGGATCTGGTCGAGCAGCATGCCCACCACGCCGATGGCCAGGATCGAGACGATCACGTTTGTAATGGAGAGGTTGTTCCACTCGTTCCAAACGAAGTAGCCAATGCCCGTGCCGCCCACGAGCATCTCGGCGGCGACGATCACCAGCCAGGCGATGCCGATGGAGATGCGCATGCCGGTGAGGATGGTGGGCGCCGCCGCCGGCAGGATCACGGTGAAGGCGCGGCGGAACGTGCCCACCTCAAGCGTGCGGGCCACATTCAGCCATTCCTTGCGCACGCCGGCCACGCCGAAGGCGGTGTTGATCAGCATCGGCCAGAGCGAGCAGATGAAGATCACGAAGATGGAGGAAAGTTGGCTGTCCTTGATGGTGTAGAGGGCCAGCGGCATCCAGGCCAAAGGCGAGATGGGTTTCAGCACCTGGATGAAGGGATCGAGCGCCCGGTTCATCAAAGGCGACATGCCGATGAGGAAGCCCAGCGGGATCGCCACCAGAGCCGCCAGCCCATAGCCCACCAGCACGCGGGCGATGGAATAAGCGAGCTGGATGCCGAGGCCCTTGTCGTTCGGCCCCTTGTCATAGAAGGGGTTGGAAAGGTGCTTCCATAGCGTCTCGCCCACCGCGAGCGGGCCCGGCATGGCCGAGCCGCCCTGGGTCGCGGTGATCCCCATGAGCTTGGCATATTCCGGATCCATGCCGCTCGCCTTGGTCCCGCCCTGCACGGCGAAATGCCAGGCGAGGAGGAAGCAGGCGAGCAGCAGCACCGAGACGATGAGCGCCCGAAGGCGCATGGACCCGAGCATGCCCGTCAGCTCCGCTTGATGGCGAAGCTCGCCACATAGTCCTCGGGCTTGGCCGGATCGAACGGCTTGCCCATGACGACGATGGTCTTCGACGTGGACGGCGCCGGATAGCCCAGCTCCTTCAGGAGGTTGAGGGCATTGGTTTCGAGATAGACCTTCTTGGCGATGCCGGCATAGTCGATGTCGCCCTTCACCTGCCCCCAGCGCTTCATCTGGGTCAGGATCCAGATGGCGAAGGCATTGTAGGGGAAGGGGTCGAAGGCGATGCGGTTGGGGTCCTTCTTGATCTCGCCCAGGCCGTCCGCATAGGTGCCGGTGAGGATCTGCTCCAAAACGACGGGCGGCTGGTTGAGATAATTGGCCGGGGCGATGGCCTCGGCGATCGCCTTGCGGTTCCCCGGCTTCTGGGCATAGCCAGTGGCGTCGATGATGGCTTTCGTCACCGCATGGAAGGTGTTGGGCATGGAGGTGACGAACTCCTGGCTGGCCGCGAAGGCGCAGCAGGGGTGCCCGTCCCAGATCTGCTTGGAGAGGATGTGGATGAAGCCCACCCCGTCATAGACCGCGCGCTGGTTGAACGGGTCCGGCCCAAGAAACCCGTCAATATTGTCCGCGCGCAGGTTCGCCACCATTTCCGGCGGCGGCACGGCGCGGATCTGCACGTCCGTGTCGGGGTCGAGGCCGGCTTCCGCGAGATAGTAGCGGAGCAGGTAATTGTGCATGGAATAGTCGAACGGGACGGCGAACTTGAAGCCCTTCCAGTCCTTCGGATCGCGCTTGTCCTTATGCTTCATGGCCAAGGTGATGGCCTGCCCGTTGAGGTTCTCCACCGCCGGCATGGTGTAGGGCGTCGCCGTCGAGCCGACCCCCATGGAGATGGCGAGCGGCATGGGCGCCAGCATGTGGGCGGCGTCGTATTCCTTGTTCAGGGTCTTGTCGCGGATCACCGCCCAGCCGGCGGTCTTGATGACTTCGACGTTGAGCCCATAGGTGGAATAGAAGCCCATGGGGTGCGCCATGATGATGGGGGTGGCGCAGGTGATGGGGATGAAGCCGATCTTCAGGTCCTTCTTCTCCAGCGCCCCCGTCCCTTGCGCGAAGGCTTCCGTCGCCTTGCCGAGCGGCAGGAACTGGGAGATGGCCGCGAGCGCGGTGGAGGCGCCCACCGTCTTCAGGAAGGCCCGCCGCTCCATGGCGTTCGGAATCACTGCCTGGAGGACGCTGGCCTCGACGGCGGACGCATAAAGCCGCTCCTCGCTATCGCCGCCGATGGACAGGTCATGCGCCTCCTGGGAAGCGTGCCGGCCGCAGGAGCAGCGGGAAGAGAAGAAGCGGGAACGCCGGAAGGGATCGAAGCTCGCCATGAACCGCCTCGCTTGCGTTGGGCCTCTTGTGCGAGGCCTCGGGAAGGTCGGCTTCCTCTACGCAAGGTGCGTGCCAGGGGAGGTTTGCGAGGCGGATCAAGGGGCAGCGGAAGGGGATGGATTTACGGGATTTCGTGAATTACGATATTTCGGGTTTCATTTACGAAAAATCGTTACGAAGAGATTGTCATGGCCGACGGGGCACCGCGCACTCCCTCTCCCGCTTGCCGGGGAGGGCTGGGGAGGGGGCAGACGCAACCTCTCCAGAACCATAGCGTCCGGCCTTCGGCCGGCCCCCTCCCTAACCCTCCCCCGCAAGCGGGAGAGGGAATTTCCGCGTGCTTCCGGTAATGGACCAGCCCCTCCACACCGGCCCCTTCGGCCCCGCCTTCGATGGCGGCATCGAGGCGCAGCTCGCCGTCGATATCGAGACCGGCGCCATCCTCGACGCCAATGCCGCCGCCGCGCGGCTCCTCGGCCTGGAGCGCCCCCGCCTCAAATCCATGCAGGTGTTCGACCTGCATCCCGGCCAGGCGTCCGCCCTCGTTGTCTTCACCCAGGCGGTGCTGGACCGCGGCGCCTATTGGACGCGCTCCCTCTCCCCGCGCCATGCGGACGGCACGGCGCTGCGGGTGGAATGCGGCGGCGCCATCGTCACCACGCCGCGCGGCCGGCGCATGCTGCTGACCCTCTGCGACCTCGATGCCCGCGCCCGCCGCGACATCGATGCGGAGGCCGACAGCTTCATGCGCGAGGGCATCACCGAATGGCAGAGGGCCGAGCGCTTCTTCCGCGACATCGAGCGCGAGAACCGCCTGCTGCTGGGTGCCGTGGGCGAAGGCATCTACGGGGTGAATGCCGAGGGCAAGACCACCTTCGTGAACCCCGCCGCCGAGCAGATCCTGGGTTGGACCGCCGAGGAGATGATCGGCCAGGACATGCACACCATGGTGCATCACCACCACCATGACGGCAGCCATTACCCCCACCAGCATTGCCCCATCTACGCAGCGTTCCGGGACGGCGCCGTGCACCACGTGGAGAACGAGGTCTTCTGGCACCGTTCCGGCAAGCCGGTCTGGGTGGAATACACCTCCACCCCCCTGCGCGACCGGGGCGTGCTGATCGGCGCCGTGGTGGTGTTCCGCGACGTGACCCAGAAGCGCGAGGCGCACGAGCAATTGCGCGCCGCCCTTGCGGAGGTGGACAGCCTGCGCGAGCGGCTAGAGCTGGAGAATGCGTATCTCCAGGAGGAGATCCGCGCCGAGAGCAGCCATCGCGGCATCATCGGCCGCTCCGCCGCCATCCAGAAGGTGCTGCGGCAGGTGGAGCTGGTGGCCCCCACCGACGCCACCGTCCTCATCACCGGGGAGAGCGGCACCGGCAAGGAGCTGATCGCCCGCGCCATCCACGAGGCGAGCGAACGGCACGAGCGCCCGCTCATCCGCGTGAACTGCGCCGCCATCCCGCGCGAATTGTTCGAGAGCGAGTTCTTCGGCCATGTGAAGGGCGCCTTCACGGGGGCTTTGAGGGACCGCATCGGCCGCTTCGAGCTTGCGGACAAGGGCACCCTGTTCCTGGACGAGGTGGGCGAGATCCCCCTGGAGCTTCAGAGCAAATTGCTCCGGGTGCTCCAGGAGGGCCAGTTCGAGCGGGTGGGCGAGGAGCGCACACGCTCCGTCGATGTGCGCATCATCACGGCCACCAATCGCGATCTTCGGGCCGAGGTGCGCGCGGGGCGGTTCCGCGAGGATCTGTTCTACCGCCTCAACGTCATGCCGGTGGAGAGCGCCCCCTTGCGGGAGCGGCGCGAGGACATCCCGCTGCTCGCGATGCATTTCCTCGCCGCCATGCGGAAGCCCGCCCGGGAAACGCTCCAGCTCAGCGAGGGGGATGTCCGCCGCCTCACCGCTTATGACTGGCCGGGTAATGTGCGCGAGCTTCAGAATGTCATCGAGCGCGGCATGATCCTGGCGCGCAACGGGCGGCTTTCCATCGATTTGCCCGGCACCGAGCGGCGCGCGCCCGCGCCAGCCACCCCCGCCCCCGGCCTCGCCCTGGAAACCGAGGAGGACCGCCGCGCGCGGCTGCGCGCCAGCATCCTCGCGGCGCTGGAGGCGTCCGGCGGCAAGGTCTCCGGCCCCGGCGGCGCGGCGGAGCGGCTGGGCGTGAAGCCCACCACATTGGCCTCGCGCATGAAGGCGCTGGGGCTGGGGCGGTAACGCTCTCAGGAGGGGCAACATCGTCCCACAGAACAGCCGTCATGCCCGGGCTTGTCCCGGGCATGACGGCCGCAGACGAACCACCGTTACCCGGCTCGACAAAAAATTTTCATCCCCCATGTCGGCGCGCTCTATCTTCGCCCGTCTTCACGACAGGCGGCGAGCTTGGCCCGGCCGAAAGGCGCTGCCCGCCAAAGACAGACGACCCCGAAAAGTCAGGCCTGGAAAGGATGCGTCATGGTTGAACAGATCTTCGTCAATCTCCCCGTCGCCGACCTCAAGGCCACCATGGCCTTCTGGCGGGCGCTCGGCTTCGATTTCAATCCGCAATTCACCGACGACAACGCCGCCTGCCTCGTCCTGGGCGAAAAAGCCCAGGTCATGCTGCTGTCGACGGCCTATTTCACCTCTTTCAGCGGCCGGGAAATCGCCGACACCAAGACCTATTCCCAGACCATCACCGCGCTTCAGGTGCCGAACCGCGAGACGGTGGACGCGCTGGTGGCCAAAGCCGTGGCCGCGGGCGCCAAGACGCCGCGTCCCTCCAAGGATTACGGCTTCATGTACCAGCACGGCTTCGACGATCTCGACGGCCACATCTGGGAAGCCTTCCACATGAGCGCCATGCCCACGGGCGAGCCGGCCTGAGGACCCAACACCATGCTGCCGTCTGCCGCGCTCCGGCGGTTCGCGCTGGTAGCGCGGCCGGTGGCACCCCCTCTTCAACCTGGAGAACCGACCATGCTGACCCAGCCCTACCTCACCTTCGAGGGCCGCGCCGAAGAGGCCATCGATTTCTATGTGAAGGCCCTCGGCGCCAAGGTGACCATGATGTTCCGCTTCAGCGAGTCGCCCCCGCCGCCGGAAGGCTCCCCGTATGAGGGCATGCCGACGCCTCCCGGCGACAAGATCATGCATGCCAGCCTCACCATCGGCGACAATGTGGTGATGATGTCCGACGGCATGTGCATGGGCCCGAACAAGGCCGAGTTCAAAGGCTTCGCTCTGTCCCTCAATGTGAAGGACAAGGCGGAAGCGGAACGCATCTATGCCGCGCTCACCGCCAATGGCGGCACCGCGCAGATGCCCCTTGAGGAAACCTTCTTCTCCCCTGCCTTCGGCGTGCTGGCCGACAAGTTCGGCGTGCCGTGGATGGTGGTGGTCGAACAGGCGGCCTGACGGCCCAGCAAACAGGAGGCAAGGATGGCGCGCAAGGTTCTGGTGCTGGTTGGCACCAAGAAGGGCACCTTCATCCTGGAGAGCGGCGAGGATCGCCGCGCCTTCACGCTGAAGGGTCCGTTCTGCGAGACCTGGCCCATGAATCATGTGGTCGGGGATGCATCCACCGGCGCCATCTATGGCGGCGGCGGCAATGAATGGTTCGGCCCGGCGGTGTGGAAGTCCGAGGATTTCGGCGCCACCTGGACCCATTCGAGCCAGGGCCTCGCCTATGAGGAGGGCGAGACCCCCATCAAGTCCGTCTGGAGCCTCAAGGCGGACCACGGAAAGCTCTATGCCGGCGTCGAGCCGGCGGGACTGTTCGTGAGCGCGGATGGCGGCGAAAGCTTCGCCCACGTGGCGGGGCTGCGCGACCATCCCACCCGCCCGGAGTGGAATCCGGGCGGTGCCGGCCTCATCCTCCACTCGCTCGTCACCGCCCCTGACGATGAGCGGAAGATATGGGTCGGCATCTCCGCCGCCGGCGTGTTCCACACGTCCGACGGCGGAGAGAGCTGGGAGCCGCGCAACAAGGGCACGCGGGCCGACTACATGCCCGAGGGACAGAACTATCCCGAGTTCGGCCAGTGCGTGCATTGCATCGTCATGGCGCCGGGCGCGGAGGACCGCCTCTACCAGCAGAACCATTGCGGCATGTACCGCACTGATGATGGTGGCAAGAGCTGGCAGAGCATCGAGAAGGGCCTGCCCTCCTCCTTCGGCTTTCCCGCCGCCGTCCACCCGCGCGATCCCGACCGGCTCTATTTCATCCCGCTCAATGGCGACATCCACGGACGCTTCATGCCGGATGCGAAGGCGGCGGTGTGGACGACGAAGGATGGCGGCGCCACCTGGGAGGCCAAGCGCGAAGGCCTGCCCCAGGAGGGCGCCTTCCTCAACGTGTTGCGGCAAGCCCTGGCGACGGACTGTATGGAGCCCGCCGGTGTCTACTTCGGCACCGGGTCGGGCTCCCTTTATGCCAGCGCGGACGAAGGCGAGAGCTGGACCGAGATCGCCCGGCACCTGCCCACCATCTCCTCGGTGGAGACGCTGGTGGTCGAGGCCTGACCATGCCGGTTCTGGTGCGCCTGCCCGCCCACCTCATTGCCTTGTTCCCTGGCGCGGAGCGGCGGGTGGAAATGGAGGCGTCCAGCGTCGCGGAGATGATGGCGGCGCTGGATGCCCGCTGGCCGGGGATGCGCGACCGGCTGTGCGACACCACGCCGGCCATCCGGCGGCACATCAACGTGTTCGTGGACGGCCGGCGGGCAACGCTTCAGACCCCGCTCAAGCCGGGCGCAGACGTGTTCGTGCTCACGGCCATCAGCGGCGGGTAGCCTTAAGAAGAACCGTCATCCCCGGGTCGAACCCGGGGATGACGGAAGGCCGATTGGCCTCAGGCAACCAGGTTCACCTTGCCGGTGGCGAGGTCGTAGACGGCGCCCACCACCTTCACCTTACCCTCGGCGACCATCCGCGAGAGGATGGGCTTTGCGGTCTTCAGCCGATTGACGTTGTAGGTGACATTGGCGGCGATGGCCGCATCCAGCAGGTTCGCGGGCTTGGGCTTCTCAGCCTTCGCCTTCTCCACCGCCGGCTTGATGGATTTCACGAGTTCCGGCAGGTGTCCCGGGAGCTTAACGTTGTCCCTCAGGACATTGATGGTGGCATCCACCGCGCCGCAGCTGGAGTGGCCGAGCACCATGATGAGCGGCGCGCCCAGAACTTTCGCGCCGAATTCCAGGCTGGCAAGGCCGTCTTCATTCACGAAATTGCCGGCGACGCGCACCACGAACAGTTCACCCGCCCCTTCATCGAAGGCGAGCTCGGGGGCGACGCGCGAATCCGCGCAGCCCAGGATGGCCGCGAAGGGAAACTGCGCCGTCGCACGCGCTGCGCGGCCGGCGGAGAAATCCCGCTGGGTGGGTGTGTTCGCGACATAGCGGGCGTTGCCGTCCATCAGCCGCTTCAGCGCCGCATCGGGGCTGATGGAGTTCGGCGGCGTGGCCGGCGCCTGGGCGAAGGCCGGCAGCGAGAAGCCGCCGCTGACGGCCGCGGCCGCCCCGGCCACGAGCAGGCCGCGCCGGGAAAGGGAGAAGCCGTGGTTATCACACATGAGAGCGCCCCTCTGGATACACGAAGCAGGCAGGCTGATACCGCAACAGCGTGTCTGCCCACAAAAAAAGGAAGCCCGCGACAAGGTGCAAGGATGCCCCGAGCGAGCGCCGTATATTTCGCAGGCGTTCTCTGGCACAAAAGCCTAAACTTTGCAGGTAATCTCAATGCCGAGAAGATACGTTCTGACGCCACCTTCGCCCACGGAGAGGCCGTCCGTTCATCTTCCCGCGGGCCTTGAAGAATCAGCCGAACAATTTCGGGCACGGGCAGCGTTCCGCCCGATACTTTCACAATACTGCCATGCAACCGCATCGGCTGCATTGGGCAAATGGCCGCTTGTGAAGCTGCTCGACCAGCTTTCGCGCTATCTGGTCTGCTATGTGATGATCCACAATTACTATGCCTGGCGCCTGGGGGCCGGCCCTGTCCCCACTTTGTCGGCGCTCCAGCGCACGGTGGAAGCAAGCCCGAGGCAGACGGCGGGCTTCGTGGCGGCCCTGAAGGCCGGCCGGCTCGTGATCGCCGAGCCGGACCCGGACGACCGGCGCATCAAGCTGTTGCGCCCGTCCCCCGAGATGATCAACGAGATCGGCCGCTCGGTGCGCACTTTCGTGGCCGCGGCGGAGGCACTGGAGGGCCGGGCGCCCACCCACAGTGCGTTGCTTGAAACGAATCCCGAGGCCCTCGGCGACCTGTTGCGCCGCTCGGCCGCCTATGTGCTGGAGCACGGCACCCTGATCCATCCGTTTCCGCGCGTGCTGCACTTCGCCCGGCGGGATTGCGGTTACCTCCTCCTGTGCGCCGTGATCTGCACCCATTACGCGCAGACCCTGCCCGGCACAGCGCCGGCCCTGCCGCTCAGCTATCGCGCCTTGGCGGAACGCTTCCAAGTCTCGCCCGCCCATATCGGGAACCTCGTCTGCGAAGCGGAGCGGGAAGGATGGTTCTCCACCGGCACGCGCGGGCAGCTCACCGTCATCGATGCCGGCTTCCTGGATGAGTTCGAGCGCTGGGCCTCCTGGCAGATGGTGCACTACCTGGCACTCGCGGATGAGACGACGGCCTCCTTCGCCGGGCGGCAAGCTGCGGCGGGTTAGCCCATGCCCGCATTCGCGATCTATGCGCGGGCATTCTCCCGCCAGGCTGCGGGCGGCGTGCCGTAAGCGCGCGAGAAGGCGCGGTTGAAGGCGGCCTCGGTCGCATACCCCGCTTCATATGCGATTGCGGCAATGGCTTGCCCGGTCGTGTTCAATGCCACGCTTGCGAGATGAAGCCGCCAGTCGCGGACATATTTTATCGGCGAGGTGTCGAGCTTGGCCTGGAACCGCTCGGCCAGCGTGCTGCGCGACGTCCCGGACGCGGCCGACAATTCTTCCAGCGACCAGTCGCGTTTCGGGTCGCCATGGATGAGCGACAGGCATCGGGACAAGGACGGATCCACCAGCGCTGCCAGCCAGCCGACCGCGCCGGGGTCCGCTCGCATGATCTGATGGCGCAGTATCTCGATGAAGACGATCTCGGTCAGCCTGGGCAGCATCGAGACGCCGCCGGCACGGGGCTGGTCCACCTCGGCCACCATCTGACGAATGGTCGAATGCAGCCAGCCTTCCTCGGTGCCGCGTGTCCGGACATGGATCAGCTTCGGCAGCGCCTGCCCCAAGGGGGCAAAGCCCATGGCGTCGCATTGCAGATAGCCGCAGAGAAGCCGGACACGCGGCCCTTCCTCGCCATATCGAAGGACCGGAATTTCCCGCCACGGCTTTTGCGGCAGATCCTGGGTTGGGATGAGCAGCTTGCCGCCCTCCCCTGCCCCCAGCTGGTGTCCCGTGCCGAAGGGGAAGACGACCACGTCGCCGGTTTCGAGCGCCGCCGCCGCGCCGTCCATCTTCAGCCAGCAACGGCCCTCCACGACGATGTGGAACGGGATGATGCCGCTGGCTTTCGCGGCCAGATTTGCGAGCGAGGGCGCCGCGTCGGTCTGCCATGCGCCCTTCGGCATGAAGCAGAATTGCAGCGAACCCGACAGCCGGATGGTCGAAAGCACGGCCGACAGAACGTCGTCCTGCACCACACCGTTGGTTCTGGTCGGATTCTCGGGCAAGGCTTTCGGCATCCCGGCCAAAGACGTTCGCCGACTGTGCCTTTAACAATCGGCCATCCACTGCAACCGGGAGGATACTATGCAAACCTCAACCGACAAACTGGTGGTCATGGTCACCAAGGGCATCGAGTCAGAGCTCTCGTCCGTCGCCTTCACCATCGCCAATGGCGGCATGACCTCCGGCCTGAAGGTCTCCGTGTTCCTGACCAGCACGGCCATCGATCTCGTGCGCAAGGGCGGGCAGCGCCTCACCCAGGTCGCGCCGCTCGATTCCCTTGCCGCGCTGATCGAGGATTTCATGAAGCGCGGCGGCACCATCTGGGCCTGCGCGCCCTGCGTGAAGTCGCGTGGCTATGAGCAGGCCGACTTCCTCGACGGTGTCGTCGTCACCGGCGCCAGCGCCATGCACGCCGAGATCAGGGATGGCGCCGCGACATTGTCGTTCTAGCCCGGCGGCCGCTCCCGGGACCGGGGGCAGCACGCCCTAGACCAGCGAGATGGCTCCGGTCTTCAGCGTGTAGAGGCCGCCCACCACCTTCACCTTCCCGTCTTCGACGAAGCGGGAGACGATGGGGGTCGCGGCCTTCAGCTTCTCCACGTTGTGGCGGACATTCTCCACCACGGCGGCGCCCAGCAGATCCTTGCGGTTCGCCGCCCTGGCCCGCTCCACTGCCGGCTTGATGTTGTTCACCAGCCCCGGCAGGTGGCCGAGCAGCTCGGCCTTATCGTCCACCACCTTGATGGTGGCGTCCACCGCCCCGCAGCCGGTATGGCCGAGCACCATGATGAATTGCCCACCACCCGGACAACGAAGATTTCGCCCGGCTGCTGGTCGAACACCAACTCCGGCGCCACGCGGGAATCCGAGCGGCTCAGGATGCAGGCGAAGGGAAACTGCGTCTTCGCTCGGGCAAGGCGATCGACGGAGAAGTCCTTGTTGATGGGCTTATTGTGGAAATAGCGCTGGTTGCCGGCCTAGAGGCGCTTCAGCGCGGCATCTGGGCCGATGGCGTTGGGTGGGGACGCCGGTACCGCGGCGAAAGCCGGCATGGCGCTGCAGGTGAGCATCGACCCGGGCGCCGCGAGACATGAAGCCGGCGATCGTCGCACATGGTATCAAAATACCGTATCCCTTCATCTTCCTAGCGCTGCCAGATGAAGCTTCTATTGCATAGCTTACGCTTCGGATGCACGGACGGACGGTGCCCTCGTCCCCCTCACCCGATCGCCATCAGGCTGGCATTTCCGCCGGCCGCCGCCGTGTTGGTGCTCACCACGCGCTCGTGCAGGAGCCATTCGAGGGGGTAGTCGGCGCCGTGGGCAAGCGCATCGGATGACAGCCCGTGCACGGCGAGGATCGGCCCGTCCCGCGCCGCCATCTCCTGGTCCAGCGCGCGCAGCGCCTCGCCCTCCCCCTCGAACAGCACGGCGTCGAACTGCGCCTCGTCCCGCCCTCTGGGCTTCAGGCGCACGATGCGCAGCGCGAGGGCACGGTGGAGCCGGCCAGGCGCAGTCACCAATGTGGCGGGAGCGTCGATGAGCACCCGGTTTCCGGTGGCGAGTGCCGCGCCCACCTGGAGCGCGAGGCCAAGCGGCGTTGCCGGCACGCACAGCACCGTGCCGCGCGGGTGGAGCCCATAGGCATTCTCCTCCCCCACCGGCCCCGGCAGCAGCAGTCTCCGACCCGCCGGCGCACGGGCGGCGAGGGCCGCGCAGCGTGCTGCCGCGAGGCTGTCGCCCTGTGCTTGGAGATGGGCGCTCCAGGCTCGCGCAGTCCTGTCCGGCTTCGGGGCATCGCCAGCCGGCTCGAACGCCGGCGACACCGAAAGCAGGCGCCTGAGATAGAGCGGCCCGCCGGCCTTCGGGCCGGTGCCGGAGAGGTTCTGCCCCCCGAACGGTTGCCCCCCCACCACCGCACCGATGAGGGTGCGGTTCACATAGAGATTGCCCGCCGCGATCCCCTGCGTGACCTCCGCGATGGTCTCGTCGATGCGGGTGTGAAGGCCGAAGGTGAGGCCATAGCCGGTGGCATTGATGGCGGCCACCACCGCGTCGCGCTCCGCGCGGCGATAGCGCACCACATGGAGCACCGGCCCGAACACCTCGCGCTTCAGCTCGGCGATATGGTCGATCTCGATGAGGGTCGGCGCCACGAAGGTGCCATGGCGGCAGTCTTCCGACAGCTTTGTCTGCGTCACCCGGCGGCCGCTCCGGCGCATGGCCTCGATATGGGCGAGGATGCCCTCCTGCGCGGCGGCGCTGATAAGGGGACCGACATCGGTGGAGAGCCGCGCGGGATTGCCGACGGAGAGCTCCGCCAGCGCGCCCTTGAGCATGGCGAGGATGCGGTCCGCCGTCTCCTCCTGAAGGCAGAGGATGCGCAGGGCCGAGCAGCGCTGGCCGGCGGAATCGAAGGCGGAGGTGAGCGTATCCGCCACCACCTGCTCCGGCAGCGCGGAGGAATCCACGATCAGCGCATTCTGCCCTCCGGTCTCGGCGATGAGCCGGATCGGCCGACCATCGGGCCCGAGGCGGCTTGCAAGCCGCCGGCGGATGAGCCGCGCCACCTCGGTGGAGCCGGTGAAGACGACACCGCGCACGCCATCCTCGGCCACCAGGGCTGCCCCCACTTCGCCGTCCCCCGGCAGCAGGCTCAGCGCGCCCGGCGGCAGGCCCGCCGCCCGCAGGATGTCCACGGCGGCAGCGGCGATGAGCGGCGTCTCCTCCGCCGGCTTGGCGATCACGGGATTGCCGGCCGCGAGCGCCGCCGAGACCTGCCCGGTGAAGATGGAAAGCGGGAAATTCCAGGGACTGATGCAGGCCACCGAACCGAGCGGGCGATGGGTGTCGTTGTGGAAGCCCTCCGCCAGCGCCGCGTAATAGCGCAGGAAGTCCACGGCCTCGCGCACCTCGCCCACCGCATTCGCCATGGACTTACCGGCCTCGCGCACCATGAGGCCCATCAGGGCCATCATGTGCGCTTCCATCATGTCGGCCGCGCGGCGCAGGCATTCCGCGCGCGCGGCGGGCGGGGTTTCGGACCATGCGGCGCCCAGGGTCTGGGCCTCGCGCACCGCTTGGGCGGCCAGTTCCGGCGCCGCCTCGATGACGCGGCCCACCTCGTCGCGCAGGTCCGCCGGATTGCGCACCGCCCGCGCCTCACCCCCGAACGTGCCCTCCGCCAGGACGGGCGCCGCAACCGGCGCCTCTCCTGCGCCGGCCTGCAGGGCCGCCGACAACGCGGCGAGGCGCTGCTCGTTGGAAAGGTCCAGCCCCTCGGAATTCAGCCGCCCATCGGGGAAGAGGTTGCGCGGCAAGGCGATGCGCGGGTGCGGCGCGCCCACCGGCCGGATCGCGGCCGCCTGCGCCACCGGGTCGGCCACGAGGTCGTCCAGGGCATAGGAGGCGTCCGCGATGCGGTGGACGAAGGAGGAGTTGGCCCCGTTCTCCAAGAGGCGCCGCACCAGATAGGCGAGCAGCGTTTCGTGGGTGCCCACCGGCGCATAGATGCGGCAGGGCCAGTTCAGCTTCTCCCGCCCCACCACCTCCTCGTAAAGCGGCTCGCCCATCCCGTGCAGGCACTGGAACTCGTATTGGCCGGGATGAAAATCCGGCCCCGCCATGGACATGACGGCGGAAAGCGTCTGCGCATTGTGTGTGGCGATTTGCGGGAACACGGCGTCGGGCGCGGAGAGCAGCCGGCGGACGCAGGCGAGATAGGCAACGTCAGTATAAAGCTTGCGAGTGTAGACCGGAAAGCCTTCGAGCCCGTCCACCTGGGCGCGCTTGATCTCCGCGTCCCAATAGGCCCCCTTCACCAGCCGCACCATGATGCGGCGCCCGCTGCGGCGGGCGAGGTCGATGACATAGTCGATCACGAACGGCGCGCGCTTCTGATAGGCCTGGATGACGAAGCCGAGGCCGTTCCAGCCGGAAAGCGCGGGATCCAGCGCCAGCGCCTCCAGAACGTCCAGCGAGATGTCGAGCCGGTCCGCCTCCTCGGCATCGATGTTGAGGCCGATGTCGTGGCTCTTGGCCATGTGTGCGAGGGCGGCCGCGCGGGGCAGCAACTCGGCCATCACCCGCGCGCGCTGGCCGCGCTGGTAGCGCGGATGGAGCGCGGAGAGCTTGATGGAGATGCCAGGCCCTTCGAGCACGCCGCGCCCGGCCGATGCCGCGCCGATGGCGTGGGCCGCATGCTCATAGGCGTCGAAATAGCGCTGCGCGTCCGCCGCCGTGACCGCCGCCTCGCCCAGCATGTCGTAGGAATGCCGGAAGCCCTTGGCCTCCATGCGCCGGGCGTTCGCCAGGGCTTCCGCGATGGTCTGCCCGGTGACGAACTGCTCGCCCATCATGCGCATGGCGATGTCGACGCCGGCCCGGATCACCGGCTCCCCGCTGCGCCCCACAAGGCGGGTGAGCGCGGCGGTGAGCCCCGTTTCGCTGTTGGTCGCCGTGAGCGCCCCGGTGACGATAAGGCCCCAGGTGGCTGCGTTCACGAACAGGGAGCGGCTGTGGCCGAGATGCGCCTGCCAGTTTCCCCCGCCGATCTTGTCGCGGATCAGCGCGTCGCGGGTGGCACTGTCGGGAATGCGCAGCAGCGCTTCCGCAAGGCACATGAGGGCGACGCCCTCCTGGCTGGAGAGGTCGTATTCGTGGATCAGCGCCTCCACCGCCCCGCGCCCGGCCTTCGCCCGCACGGCGGCGGCGAGCGCGCGAGCCCGCGCCGTGGTCTCGAGCGAGGACAGGCCGGCCTCGGCCAGGAGGGGCGGCAGGCATTCTTCCTCCGGCGTGCGGTAAGCGGCGGTGATGCGCGCGCGCAGCGCGCTTTCCGGCTGCACGTCGCGCGCGAAATCGCGGAAGGGGTTCGGCGCCTCATGGGCCGCTATCGTGGTCGGCATCACGCTCTCCCGTCCCGAGCCTAGCAGCACTGGCGGCGGACCCGAAGAAACATGGGCGTCATGATGGGGGCATGACGCACGCACATGCCGCATCGGCCATCCGGAACCTTCCGGCCGCTGGGGAATTAAGGCGCAGGCCGAGCTCGAAAGGCGCGGCGCCTGGGTTCTGCCGCGTGTTGCCTGCCGCATTTCCATGCTATCGGGCTCCCGCCAGTGATTTCCCGCAGCGGAGAGGCCGTTCATGTTCCCGACGCCGAAGCCATCCCTGACGCCGAACACCTACGCCTATGAATCGGAGCCCATGGTGAAGCCCACGGGCTTCCGGGAATACGATGCGCGCTGGCTGTTCCAGAAGGAAATCAACCTGATGGGCATCCAGGCGCTGGGCATGGGCCTCGGCACCCTGATGCACCAGATGGGGGTCAAGCCCGAAATCGTCACCGGCCACGATTTCCGCGGCTATTCCGCCTCCATCAAATATGCCCTCGTCTCCGGCCTCATGGCGGCGGGCGTGAAGGTGCACGATATCGGCCTCGCCATGTCGCCCATGGCCTATTTCGCCCAGTTTGCCCTCGACGTGCCGGCGGTGGCCATGGTCACCGCCTCCCACAACGACAATGGCTGGACCGGCGTGAAGATGGGCGTCAACCGCCCCCTCACCTTCGGCCCCGACGAGATGACCCGGCTGAAGGAGATCGTGCTCGGCGCGAAGTTCGACCTGAAGGGCGGCGGCGCGTACCGGTTCGTGGAGAACTTCCCCGAAATCTACATCAAGGACCTCACCGACCGGCCGAAGCTGAAGCACCCCATCAAGGCGGTAGTGGCCTGCGGCAATGGCACCGCCGGCGCGTTCGCCCCGCGCATCCTGGAAGCGCTGGGCGTGGAGGTGGTGCCGCTCGACACCGAGCTCGACCACTCCTTCCCGAAATACAATCCGAACCCCGAGGACATGGAGATGCTCCATGCCATGCGGGACGCGGTGCTGGAGAGCAAGGCGGACGTGGCGCTGGGCTTCGACGGCGACGGCGACCGCTGCGGCGTGGTGGACGACGAGGGCGAGGAGATCTTCGCCGACAAGATGGGCGTGATGCTGGCGCGCGACCTCGCCAAGCTTTATCCCGGCGCGACCTTCGTGGTGGACGTGAAGTCCACGGGCCTGTTCGCCACCGACCCCGAGCTGATCAAGCTCGGCGTGAAGGCGGATTATTGGAAGACCGGCCATTCCTACATGAAGCGCCGGGTCAACGAGACCGGCGCGCTGGTGGGCTTCGAGAAGTCCGGCCACTATTTCTTCAACAAGCCCATCGGCCGGGGCTATGATGACGGCCTCGTCTCGGCCATCGCGGTCCTCGACATGCTGGACCGCAACCCCGGCAAGAAGCTCTCGCAGCTGCGGCAGGCTCTGCCCAAGACCTGGTCCTCCCCCACCATGTCGCCCCACTGCGCGGACGAGGCCAAGTACGGCATCGTCGAGACCGTGGTGAAGCACTTCCAGGACATGGAGGCGAAGGGTGAAAAGGTCACCGGCCAGAAGATCCGCGACCTCGTCACCGTGAACGGCGTGCGCGTCACCACCGAGGACGGCTCCTGGGGTCTGGTGCGCGCCTCCTCCAACAAGCCTGAACTGGTGGTGGTGGTGGAAAGCCCGGTCTCGGAAGCGCGCATGCGCGAGATGTTCGAGGCGGTGGACAGCGTGCTGCGCACCCACCCGGAAGTGGGCGAGTACAACCAGAAGATCTGAGGCGTTCCCCCAAGTGGGACCGTCATGCCCGGGCTTGTCCCGGGCATCTCGCGGGCGGAGAGAGATCCCCGGATCAGGTCCGGGGATGACGTTCTTCGGCTGGATCAAGCAAAGATCGTGACGCCATGGCCATGACCCCGGACGCGCTGCTCGCCTTCCTCGAGGCGAACGGCATCGAGGCGACCACCTACAGCCATCCGCCGCTCCACACGGTGGCGGAATCGAAGGAGCTGCGCGGCGAGATCCCCGGCGCGCACACGAAGAACCTGTTCCTCAGGGATTCCAAGAAGACCTATTTCCTCGTCACCATCGAGGAAGAGACCCCGGTGGACCTGAAAGCCCTGCGGGAGAAGATCGGCGCGCGCGGCGGCCTCTCCTTTGGATCGGCAGAGGCGCTCTACGAGAAGCTGGGCGTGCTCCCCGGCGCAGTGACCCTGCTGGCGGCAGCCAACGACCCGCACCATCAGGTCGTCGTGGCCATCGACGAGGCGCTGCTGGCGGCGGAACTGGTGAATTGCCATCCGCTGACGAACAGCCAGACCACCGCCCTGACGCCGGACGCGCTGCTGCGGTTTCTGGCTGTTACGGGGCACGAGCCGGTGCGGATCTCACTCAAGCCGCAAGAAGAAGAGGCCGGGCCCTAGCATCAATGCATCCGTCATGGCCGGGCTTGACCCGGCCATCCACGGGGTTCCGCCGGGTCCAGCTTAAGGGAGAGACGTGGATGCCCGGGACAAGCCCGGGCATGACGGCTGCTCTCGGGACAAACCAGCCCCCTCAATCCACCAGCGGATGATAGACCGGCTTCCACATGGCGGCCTCCACAACCTCCGCCAGCTTCTCCTCCGGGATGGCGGCGATCAGCCCTTCCTTCATGGCCCGCCGCCCCACCTCTACCGCGATGTGCCGCGAGACCTTGCGGATGTCGGCGATGGGCGGCAGCAGGGATTGCGCCGGGTCCTTCAGGGCCGGCGACAATTCCGCCAGCGCCCGCGCCGCGCCCATGAACATGCCGTCGCTCACCCGCGGAATGGCGAAGGCACGCACGCCGAGGCCGAGGCCGGGGAAGATGTAGGAATTGTTGGACTGGGCGATGGGGAAGGTGTGCCCCGCATAGGTCACGGGGGCGAACGGGCTGCCCGTGGCGACGATGGCGCGGCCCTCGGTCCAGTCGATCACGTCGCTTGGCAGCGCCTCGCAGCGCGAGGTGGGGTTGGAGAGCGGGAAGATGATGGGCCGGGCTGTGGTCTGCGCCATCTGCTTCACCACGGGCTCGGTGAAGATTCCGGGCACGCCGGAGACGCCCACCATCATGTCGGGCTTCGCGTTGGAGATCACCTCCTGGAGCGTGAAGCGGCCCGGCGTGGCGCCGACCCAGTCCTTCAGCGCGTCCGCCTTGTGGGCGAGCCGCTGCTGGAAGGGATAGAGGCCGGCCATGTCGTCCAGCACCAGCCCCTCGCGGTCCACCATGAAGTAGCGGGACCGCGCCTCCGCCTCGTCCGCGCCTTCGTCCACGGCGGCGCGGATCATCTGCTCGGCGATGCCGCAGCCGGCGGAACCGGCGCCCACCACCACCACCGTCTGGTCCCTCAGCGCGGTGCCCGCCACCTTGGCGGCGGCGAGGGCCGCGCCCACCACCACGGCGGCGGTGCCCTGGATGTCGTCATTGAAGGTGCAGAGCTGGTCGCGGTAGCGCTCCAGGAACATGGTCGCGTGCGCCTGCGCAAAATCCTCGAACTGCAGCAGCACGTTGGGCCATTTGCGCTTCACCGCCTGGACGAAGCGGTCCACGAACGCCTCATAGTCCGCGCCGGTGACGCGCTTGCTGCGCCAGCCGATATAGAGAGGGTCGTCCAGGCGTTCCTGGTTGTTGGTCCCCACATCCAGCAGGATCGGCAGCGTGGTCTCCGGCGCGATGCCGCCGCAGGCGGTGTAGAGGGACAGCTTGCCGATGGGGATGCCCATGCCCCCCGCCCCCTGGTCGCCGAGGCCGAGGATGCGCTCGCCGTCGGTGACGACGATCACCTCCACCTTCAGGTCCGGATCGAGGCTGTCCAGCATCTCCTCCATCTTGTCCCTGAGGGGATAGGAGAGGAACAGGCCGCGCGGGCGGCGGTAGATCTCGGAGAAATTCTGGCAGCCGAGCCCCACCACCGGCGTGTAGACGATGGGCATCAGTTGCGTGAGGTCTTCGGCGAGGAAGCGGTAGAACAGGGTCTCGTTGGTGTCCTGCAGCGCGCGCAGATAGATGTGCCGCTCAAGGTCCGTGGTCTTCGCCCCATAGGCCTTGCGCACGCGGGCGACCTGAGTCTCGATGGTCTCCACCGTGGGCGGCAGCAGGCCGTGCAGGCCGAAATGGGAGCGCTCTTCCTCAGTGAAGGCGCTGCCCTTGTTCAGCAGCGGCTCGTCGATGAGATCGAAATTGCGCAGATCGGTGGAGACTGGCGTGAGCGTTCCCATAGCCGGCTTCTCTATCCCTTGCGATGCCCTGCCCTTTTGCTAGCACGGAGAAGGGCTTAGGGACAGGCGCGCCATCGAGACCTTACATGGCCTTCTCATGCGCGAGGCGATGCTCCTCCACCACCTCAGTGATACGCCGGCGCACCGGCCAGGTGGCGAGGCCCACCAGCATCACCAGCACGATGCCGCCGACGATGCCCCACATGCGGGCAAGGCCCTCCGCCGGATCGAGATGGGGGATGGGCTCCTGCACCACGATGAGCAGGAAGGCGATGCCCGCCTGTACGCCCGTATAGGCGACCACGCTGCCGCCGTGGCAGACCTGGGTGAAGATGAAGAGGCCGGCGGCAAGGAAGAGCAGCCAGGGCACGAAGCCGGTATCGTGCAGCAGAGCCACCCCGATGAGGCCGAGCCCGGCCCCCAGCGCGCAGCCGATGCAGCGGTTGAGGGACTTCCAGCCGATCCCCTCCCGCGCCGCGCTCACCACGATGAAGGCGGTGATGGGGGTCTGGTCGAAGCCGGGCAGGTCGAACACGGTCCAGATCACCGGCACCAGGGTCACCGCGATGCCCACCGTAAGGGCATGGCCGAGGAACACCGGGTCCACCGGGCTGATGAACGGCTTCAGCGGCTTGTGGACGGAACGGCGGCGCGAGGTGAGATAGTCCACCAGCGTCGCGACCGTCACGCCCACGCACACTTCCGCGCCGCGCATGAGGATGGTGGTGAGGATGGGCTCGGAGGAGCTCATGGCATGATAGGTCATGAGCGGCACGGTGAAGCCCACCAGGATGAAGGCGTAGCTGTAGCGGCTCACCGCCTGGGCATAGACCGCGAACGCGGCAACAAGCCCGGTGGCCACATAGACCAAAGGCGCGTTCCGCCCGTCCAGCATGATGGCATAGGCCAGTATGCCGCCGACAATGGTGCCGGCGATGCGCTCCAGGCCGCGCCGCAGGGTCGCGGTCTTGTCGTTCTGGAACACCCGCAGCACGCTGATGGCGGCCCAGACCGGCATGTCGAGGCCGAGCCAGTGGGCAATCAGGATGGCGGCGACGATGCCGAAGGTGACGCGTCCCGCCACCAGCGCCCGCTCGCCCGCAAGGCTGAAGGCTTTCAGGTCCTCCCAGGCGGAGGCCTCGTAGCGCGCGACGGCCCGCAGCGGCTCTTCGAGCAATTGCGCGGCGCCCTCGAGCGCATCCTCCTCCAGTTCCTCAAGACTGTCGCCTTTGCCGCCGCCCGGCCTGCCCGCCATCCCGGAACTCCTTCCGCATCAATGTGATGATGCCGTGCGTCACAGTCTCATGCTATCGATTTGCATAAGACCGATGACGGGAGACGCGGGATGGCACCGAGGGTTGCGGACGTAATGGCGCGCACGCTGGCATCGGCCGGCGTGGAACGGGTCTGGGGCGTGGTGGGCGACAGCCTCAACGGCTTCACCGATGCGCTCCGGGCGACGCCCACCGTGAAATGGATGCATGTGCGCCACGAGGAGGTGGCCGCCTTCGCCGCCGGCGCGGAAGCGCAGCTCACCGGCAAGCTCGCGGTCTGCGCGGGAAGCTGCGGGCCGGGCAACCTCCACCTCATCAACGGCCTGTTCGACTGCCACCGCACCCGCACGCCGGTGCTCGCCATCGCCGCGCATATTCCAAGCCCCGAGATCGGCTCGGGCTATTTCCAGGAAACCCACCCGGAGAACCTGTTCCGGGAATGCTCCCATTATTGCGAGCTGGTCTCCAGCGTGGAGCAGATGCCGCGCGTGCTGGAAATCGCCATGCGCACGGCGATCCAGAAGCAGGGCGTCGCGGTCGTGGTGATCCCCGGCGACGTGGCGCTGCGCGCCGCGGTCGGCCCCACCTCCGGCGCCTTCACGCCCATCGAGCCGCCCGTGATCGTCCCGCCCGAAGCGGAGGTGGGCAAGCTCGCCGCCATGCTGGAAGGGGCGCAGCGCATCACCATGCTCTGCGGCGCCGGCTGCGCGGGTGCCCATGACGAAGTTGTGGCGCTGGCCGAGGCGCTGAAAGCCCCCATCGTCCATACGCTTCGGGGCAAGGAGCATGTGGAATACGACAATCCCTACGATGTGGGCATGACCGGCTTCATCGGCTTCGCCTCCGGCTACCACGCCATGCGCGAGGCGGACCTGCTGCTCATGGTGGGCACCGACTTCCCCTACCGCCAGTTCTACCCCACCGACGCGCGGGTGGCGCAGATCGACATCCGGGCGGAAAACCTCGGCAAGCGCACGTCGCGGCTCGATCTCGGCCTCGTGGGCGATGTGAAGCCCACGCTCCAGATGCTGCTCAAGCAGCTGAAGCCGCGCACCGGGCGCCGGTTCCTCGACGCCACGCAGAAGCATTATGTGGAAAGCCGCAAGGACCTCGACGCCCTCGCCGTGGGCAAGAAGGGCGACAAGCCCATCCACCCGCAATATCTCGCGAAGATGATCGACGAGGTCGCGGCCAAGGACGCCGTGTTCACCTGCGACGTGGGCGAGACCACCGTGTGGGCCGCGCGCTACCTGAAGATGAACGGCGAGCGTGCGCTGCTAGGCTCGCTGATCCACGGCTCCATGGCGAACGCGCTGCCGCAGGCTTTGGGCGCCCAGGGCGCCTATCCCGGCCGGCAGGTGATCTCCATGTCCGGGGACGGCGGCTTCACCATGCTCATGGGCGACATCGTCTCGCTGCGCCAGCTCGGCCTGCCGGTGAAGATCGTGGTGTTCAACAACGGCCTGCTGGGCTTCGTGGACATGGAGATGAAGGCGGCCGGCTTCCTGAACGTGGGCACCGACCTTCAGAACCCCGACTTCGCCGCCATGGCGAACGCCATCGGCATTCTCGGCATCCGCGTGGAGGATGCGGGGGACGTGAAGCCCGCTCTGGAGCGGGCCTTCGCCCATGACGGTCCGGCGCTGGTGGACGTGGTCACCGACAAGATGGAACTGGTGATGCCGCCGGCCATCAAGGCGGAACAGGCCATCGGCTTCTCGCTCTATGCCGCGCGCGCCATCATCAACGGCCGGGGCGACGAACTGCTGGAACTGGCGAAGAGCAACCTGTTCCGGTGAACGCTCAAGCCCTCCCCCACAAGCAGGGAGGGCGGGCCCAGGAATTGAAACCCGCAGGGCCGCGCCGTCATTCGGGGGTCGCCGTCACCACCCTAGATGACCAAGCGCGCCCTGCCATGACGGCCCCGCCTTATGACCTTATAGTCGGCCGATGCGCGCTTCGGGCTTCAGATGGGCCGCAGCAAGAGGATGGCCATGCGCCGGTTGGCACTGATCGTGGCGGCGAGCGTGACGGCGCTCCTGGGGATCGCCGTCGCGCTACTTCTCACCCTCCTCCTGCTGCCTCCGGGCGACAGCTTGCGGCACCGCCTCGCCGAGAGCGCCCTGTCCCATTATTGGGGCGAGCCGGTCACCGTGAGCGGGCCCGTGACGGTGGATGTGTGGCCGCGCCTCGCCATCGACTTCCACGACGTCTCCTCCACCACCTATGACACCGCGCCGGTGCGCGTCTCCATGCTCCGGGTGGTTTTCGCCCGCTGGCTGCGCCTGCCGTTTGACCCGACAATCTTCGCGCTGCGGGTCGAGAAAGGCCGCCTGCAGTTTCCCCTGGTGGCGAGTTCCAACGCCGCACCCGGCACCCTCCTGTCTTCTCCCGTGGCCTTCTTCTCCATCCTTCCGCGCCTGCGGCTGGACGATGTGGTGTTCGACTTCCTGGACGAGGAAGACGGCTGGCGCTTTTCGCTGGACGTCAGCCGCGTCTTGAGCCGGCAGCGGGATGGTGTGGAAATCCTCGATGCCAAGGCGGCGCTGAACGGCACACCCTTGACCCTTGCCTTCCGTTTCGACCTGGAGCCCAACCCGCCCGAGCCGGGCATGCTGCCCTATGGCGCCGTCCTCAGCGTGGGCAGCGCCGGCCTCACCGCGGAGCTGCGAACCCGCTCGGCGACCCCCGAATTCGACGAGACTCTCGCCATGACCCTGGAGGCGCACGCCGCCTCGGTCGGCGACCTCCTGGCGCTCGCCGGCATCGCCCGCTCGGTGGACGGCAAGGCGGACCTCAACGCGCAGCTGCTCGCGGAGCCCGACAAGCTTGCGGTGCGCGGCCTCGCGCTCGACTTCAACATATCCGACGGCTCCCACCTCTCCATCACCGGCGGCATTTCCGACCTGTTCGAGGGCACCGGCGTCGATCTCAACGTGGTGGCGGAGATCGACAACGTGTCGCCCGCCGTCTCACCGCGCGACATCGCCATCACCCGCCTCTCCGGCCGGTTCCAGGACGGCCCCCACGGCCTCATGCTCGACGGCGCGGTCGTCGAGACCAACGCCTTCTCCCAGAGCCTGCGGGAGATCGGCCCCATCGAAGTGGCGGCCATCAAGCGCGACGAGGACGGGCACGTGACGTTCAGCGGGATCACCGTGCAGAGCGGGCCGGACGAGCAGCCGCTGTTCCGCCTCAACGGCAATGTGAAGGACATGCTCGGCCTCGCCGGCATCTCGCTCTCCGGCGGCTTCGACATCCCGCTGGATGACATCGTGGTGGTGCCCTCTTCCACTGGCCCGCAGCTCGGCCGGCTGGTGGGGGTTGCGGCGGTGTCCGACCGGAGCGGCGCCCTGGAGCTCGACCGGCTCACGGCGGAATTGCGCGACAGCCCGCTCATCTCCGGCAAGGTGAGCCTCGCGCCCCGGCCAGCGACGCCTTCGGACGGCACGGAGAAGAGCACCGTCGACGTGACCGTCCAGGTGCCGCGCCTCGCCCAGCTCGCGGCGGCGCTCGGCTCCTCCTCGGCCTTCACGGGGGCGGTGGCCTATGACGGCCAGATCACCCAGACCGCGGACACCCTGGCCTCCGACGGCCGCCTCACCATCGGCCGCACCCGCGTGGACGGCACCCTCAAGGGCGTCCTGCGGCAGGGGCGTCCCTTCGCCAGCGGCAAGCTCACCTCCCCGGACATCCATGCCGACGAACTGCTCGCGCTGCTGGGCGGCGGGACGGCGGCACCCACGGTTCCTCGCCTTGAAATCGTCGGTGCCTCGGCCCCGCCGGGCGGCAGCCAGCTCGACCTTATCGGTTCGTCCGATCTCGATATCGAGGTGACGGCCCAGCGGATCGAGGGCGGCGGCAATGCGGCAAGCGGGCTTTCGGCGCGGCTGCTGCTCGACCGGGGCATATTCCGCGCCGACCCGGTGCGCGTGACCTTCGGCGGCGGACAGATCCGCGCCGCCTTCACCGATGCGGGCGGCGGGCGCCTGAGGGCCAAGGGAACCGGCGATGGCTGGCCGCTCGGCACCCTGTTCGGGAATGCGGCGGGCTTCAGCATCACCGGCACTGCCGGGCTTACCTTCGACGTCTCCGCCAGCTTCGGCGCAAAAGCGGTGCCCCTCCAGACCCTCGACGGCACGGCGGTGGCGCACGTGCACGACGCGCATCTCGGCACCGGCCTTCTCGACCTTGCCGGGCTCGGCCTGTTCGGTGGCCTGTTCAACCCCGCCGTCATGAAGGGGGAAAGCATCGTGCGCTGCGCCCGGGTGCCGCTGCACTTCACCAACGGGGCGGCGCGCACCGAGCCCGCCATCGTGGTGGAGACCGAGAATGTGCAGGCCGTCGCGCGCGGCACCATCAATTTCGCGCGCGAGACCATCGACCTCGTGGTGATCCCCCGCCCTCTTGACGGCATCACGGGCATGGCGGGCTATCCCTTCACCATCAAGGGCCGGCTGGATGCGCCCGAGGTCGCCCTGGACAATGGGGTGCAGCCGACCGCCCACGGTGTGAAAGGGTGCAGCGGGGAGTAGAGGGAGGTTATTTAGCCCGCCGGGCGGCTCCCTCTCCCGCAAGGGGGGTGTTGCAAAATTCGAACGATGGTTTGCGTCGGGTGCAACACGCCCCCTCTCCCGCTTGCGGGGGAGGGCTGGGGAGGGGGAAGGGGTGCCCCTCCCAAATATCCCAGCCTTGCTCTGCTTGAGGGCCCCCTCCCTAACCCTCCCCCGCAAGCGGGAGAGGGGACCACGCAACGGTCCCCCTCGGAGAGAGGGGAAAGAGGCCCTCACGCCGCGATGGCGAGTTCCTCGTCCCTGGCCTCATCCACGGCCCGGTCCACGTCCTCGCCTTCCCATTTGGCGACCACCGTCGTGGCGATGCCGTTGCCGATGACGTTGGTGGCCGAGCGGCCCATGTCGAGGAACTGGTCCACGCCCAACACGAGCAGCAGGCCCGCCGCCGGCAGGCCGAACATGTCCAGCGTCGCCGCCACCACCACCAGCGAGCCGCGCGGCACCGCGCCCATGCCCTTGGACGTGATCATCAGCGTCAGCAGCATCACCACCTGCTGCTCCCAGCCGATCTCGATGCCATAGGCCTGCGCGATGAACAGGGTCGCGAAGGTGCAGTACATCATCGAGCCGTCGAGATTGAACGAATAGCCGAGCGGCAGCACGAAGGAGACGATCTTCTCGCTCACCGGCACCCGTTCCAGCTGGCGCATCATGGAGGGATAGGCCGCCTCGCTCGACGCCGTGGTGAACGCCACCACGAACGGCGCGCGCACCAGAGACAGCACCCGGATCGCGGTCTTGCCGAGGATGAGGAACCCGACGGCGAACATCACGCACCAGAGGAGCACGAGGCTCAGATAGAATGAGGCGATGTACTTGCCGTAGGTGAGCAGGATGCCCGGCCCATGCTCCGCCACCATGGCGGCGATGGCCGCGAACACCGCCAGCGGAGCCAGCGACATCACATAGCCGGTGATCTTCAGGATGACGTGCGAGCCTTCCTCGATCAGGGCCACCAGCACCTTGGCCTTGTGGCCGACAGAGGCCGCGGCGAGGCCGAAGAGGATCGCGAAGATCACGATCTGGAGCACTTCATTGTTCGCCAGCGCGCCCACCGCGCTGTTGGGCACCGCATGCTTGATGAAGTCGTTGAGGGAGAAGGAGCCGACCTGCACGCCGGTCGCCGCGCTCGTGGGCGGCAGTGGGATGTTCAGGTGCGCGCCCGGCTGGAGCAGGTTCACCATGACCATGCCGATGAGCAGCGAGCACAGGGAGGCGCTGACGAACCAGACCATGGCCTTGCCGCCGACCCGTCCGATGGTCTTCATGTCGCCCATATGCGCGACGCCCGCCACCAGCGAGGTGAAGACCAGCGGGCCGATGATCATCTTCACCAGGCGCAGGAAGATTTCGGTGATGAGGGAGATGTGCTCGGCCGCATTCGCCGCGGCCTTCGGGTCCAGGGTCTCGTTCAGGATGTAGCCGACCACCACCCCGAGCACGAGCGCGACGATAATATACAAGGTAAGTTTGTGCTTCACCTGATCCCCCGTCCCTTAACCGGCGTGGCGGCCCGCAACCAGCCCTGCCACGGGAGATGAAGCGCCCAGAACGCTTGGCCCCCGCCAATGGCCCAACCTCGCATCCTGGCGGAAATGTGTCGAGCGTCTGTTCTGAGCATGGCGGGATATCACCTGCGGACGAATTGGACAGGGGCGCTGTCTCTTACCTCGGTACGTCACCGCGGCTTAGCCATTGAATTCCTTAACGACGTGGCGCCTGTGCGATGGACGTGGCGGAAGCCGGTCGGTAAGATCGCCCATGTCAGGCGGACGTTGCGGGCGAGCATTTGGTGCGCGTATCTCCTCGGCGCCTGGCGTCGCGAACCCCATTGATAAAGGCTACGGCCGTATTGCGCCTTGGGGTCCTCGCGCTTGGGGCGCTGGCGCTGGCGGGCCCGGCCAGAGCGGCGGACGACCCGACCTTCTTCGACCAGGCCATTGCGTGGTTCAATCCGAACGCGGCCAAGTCCGAGCCCCCGGTCGCGGATGCGGTGCCTTATGCGGTGACGTTCGACGTCAGCGGCGACAGCGCGGTGCGCGGCGCCATCACGGACGCCTCCAATCTCGAAACCCTGAAGCGCTCGCCGCCCGCCGGAGCGGCCGGGCTCGTGCGGCGGGCCCTGGCGGACCAGGACCGCATCGTCGCCGCCCTCTATTCGGAGGGCTTTTATGGCGGCAGTCTCTCCATCACCATCGCTGGCCGCGCGCCCAATGCGCCCGACGTGTTCAGCGCCGTGGAGGCCGCCCGCGCGGCCGGGCCCGTGCCGGTGGTGGTGAAGGTCAATTCCGGGCCGCGCTTCACCTTTGGCGCCGTGCGGGTGCTCGACACCAATGGCCGGCCCCTCCCCGACCCGCCGACGCTGCGGCAGATGCGCCTCGTGGCCGGCGAGCAGGCGCGGGCGAACCTCGTGATCGCGGCCGAGAACGTCATCGTCGACCGCCTGCGCGATGCCGGCCACCCCTTCGCCAAGGTGGTGAAGAAGGACGTGGTTGCGGACCATGCCGCGAACACCCTCAACATCACTTTCTACGTGTCGCCGGGCCCCATCGCCACCTTCGGCCCCTTCACGGTGAGCGGCACCGAGTCGGTGGACCCGCGCTTCGTTTCCGACCGCATCGATATCCGCCCCGGGGAGCCTTTCTCGCCCGCCCGCCTCACGGCCCTGCGCCGCCGCCTCACCGGCCATGAGATCATCGGCTCCGTGCGCTTCGTGGAGGCGGACAAGCTCAATGCCTACGGTCAGCTGCCCATCGAGGTGCAGGTGAGCGAGCGCAAGGAGCATTATGTGGGCTTCGGCGCCACCTATTCCAACACGGACGGCTCCTCGGCCAATGCCTTCTGGGGCTCGCGCAACCTGTTCGGCGGCGGCGAGACCCTGCGCCTCGATGCGCAGGCCACATGGTTCGCGGAAAAATCCGACGCCGTGCCCAATGCCGACCCCTTCGGCTACAACCTCTCCGCCACCTTCCTGAAGCCCGGCATCTTCACCGCCAACGAGGATCTGGTGGCCAAGGCGGCGGTGCTGCGAGAAGTCACCAACGCCTATGTGCGCGAGGCCGTGACCTTCCTGGGCGGCATCCGCCACCGCTTCAACGACGAGTTGAACATGCAGGTGGGCATCGACCTCGAAACCTCCACAGTGGAGGATTCCACCGGCACCAACGATTACCCCATCGCCGGCATCCCCGTGGATGTGAACTTCGACAATACGGATTCGCTGCTCGACGCCTCGCGCGGCGTGCGCGCCAGCGCCACCGTGGAGCCCTTCGCCTATTTCGGCCAGACGGGGGCGGGGCCGGTGCTGATGAAGGCGTCCATCGCCACCTACCACGCCTTCGACGAGGACAAGCGCTTCATCCTCGCCGGCCGGGTGCAGGCGGGCTCCATCGTCGGCGCGAACATGGAGGAGGCGCCGCCCCAGCGCCTGTTCTATGTGGGCGGCGGCGGCTCGCTGCGCGGCTATGACTACCAGTCCGCGAGCCCGCGCAACGAATACGGCATCATCGTCGGCGGGCTCAGCTTCTTCACCGGCTCGCTGGAGGCGCGCATCCGCGTCACCGATACCATCGGCATCGTGCCCTTCTTCGACATGGGCGCGGCCTTCGCCTCGGAATGGCCGGACTTTTCCGGTCTCCAATATTCCTACGGCATCGGCCTTCGCTACTACACCGCCATCGGACCTCTTCGGATCGATCTGGCGTTTCCCATGGACCCGCAGGTGGCGGGCACCAATTACGGCATCTATGTCAGCCTGGGGCAGTCCTTCTGATGCGAGCCCTGCGCCTCACCCTCTGGTCCCTCGCCACGCTCATCGTCTGCGTGGTGGCGATCGTGGCCGCCCTGTTCGGGCTCGCGCAGACCGCGTTCGGGCGCGCCTATATCGCCGAGCTTGCGAGCCGCCTCGCCTCCTCGAACGGGCTTCGCGTCGAGGTCTCGGGGCTCACCGGCTTCGTGCCCACGAACATCCGCGTGGCGCGCATCGTGCTCGCCGATCCGAAGGGGACATTCGCCGAGGTGGAGGATCTGGGGCTTGCCTGGGACCCGCTGGCGATCCTCTCCGGCACGGTCTCGGTCCAGACCCTGGAAGCGGCGCGGGTGAGCGTGCTGCGCGCGCCCGAACTGCCGCCCTCGGAGACGCCCGCGCAGAGCAGCGGCCCGCCCGCCGTGCGCGTGGTGGTAGACCGGCTGGCCTTGCCGCAGATCGAACTGGCCGAGCCGGTCATGGGCACTCCCGCGCATTTCAGCTTCGAGGCGGGCCTGCGCCTCATGGAGCCCGCCCGCGGCCTCTCCGTGCAATTCGACCTGGAACGGCGCGATGCCGAGGGCGCGGTGAAGGGCACCGTGCGCTACGCCCCCGAAGGGCGGCAGCTCGATCTCGACCTCACCGCCCGCGAACCGCCGGGCGGCGTGGTGGCACGCCTTGCCGGCCTCGACGGGCTCCCGGCGCTCGATGCCAGCATCAAGGGCGCCGGCACGCTGGACGACTGGAAGGGCACGCTTGCGGCCTCCGCCGGAAACGTGGTGCATCTCGACGGCACCGCTGCCATCGCCGCCACTAACGGCGCGCATGTGGTGACGTTCGCGGCAGACGGGGACGTGGCCCGTGCCTTGCCGGCCAATGTGGCGCCCCTGCTTGAAGGCGAGGCAAGCCTCCGCACGGAAGTTCGCATCGACCCGGCCTTCAACGTCGATATCCGCCGCTTCGTCCTCACCTCCGCCGGCCTTTCCGCCGAGGTGACCGGCACCATCGACGCCGCCCAGAAGGCGAACCTCGCCTTCGGCGCCAACCTCGGCGATGCGGCCCGCTTCGCCGCCCTCGCCCCCGGCATCACCTGGACCGCCGCGCGGCTCAACGGAACCCTGACGGGGACGCAGGATGCGCCGGTCCTCACCGCCACTGTGGACGCCGAGAACCTCTCCGGCGCGGGCTATGGCGCGCGCAGCCTGAAAGTGGTGGCCGGCACCGCGCCCGGCCCGTCGGGCGTGGTGTTCATCAATGCCGACGTAACGGCGGACGGCCTTTCGGCCGACGATCGTGCGGTGGCCCAGGCACTCGGCGCCGGGGGCACGCTCAGCGTGCGCGGCGAATGGGCGAAGGGCGCGGAGCCCGCTTTGACTGGCGCCAATGTGCGCCTGCCGGCGGTGGACCTCACCTTCGCCGGGCGGGCGACGCAGGACACCATCCGGGGCACGCTCAACCTGCCCCGCCTCGATTTGACCGCCTTTGCCCCCCTCGCGGGCAGGCCGTTGCACGGCATCGTCGCCCTGGACGCGAACGTGACCCGCGACGGCCGGCAGGGCGCTTTGGCGTTGGACCTGAAGGGCACGTCCCGGGGCGTCTCCACGGGCGATGCCACCATTGACGGCATTGCCGGCGGGGATGCCAGCTTCGCGGGCGGCCTCTCCTATGCGCCGGACGGCGCCATCGCCGTGCGCAATCTGAAGGTGGCGGCCTCCGGCGCCGACCTCTCGGTCAATGGCCGCATCGACACGTCTACCGCCAATCTCTCCGGCACCATCGCCCTGCCGGACCTGAAGCGGCTCGACCCGCGCCTTGAAGGCGCCGGGCGCGGGCAAGCCACCTTCTCCGGCCGGCTCGCCGCGCTGGATGTGACCGGCCAGCTTGCGGTGGACCAGGGCGCGGCCATGGGGCGGCCCATCCGGGGCCTCACCCTCGACTTCACCGCCCGCGACCTCACCGGCCGCGTTGGCGGGACGGCGCGCCTTTCGGGCGATGTGGGCGGCAAGGCGGCGCGGGGTGAAGCGGCCTTCTCCACCGGCGCGGACAACAGCCGCAGCGCATCCGGCCTCGATCTCTCGGTGGGCTCGGCGCGCCTCACCGGCGCGCTGACGGCGACGCCCGCCGGGCTGCTCACGGGCAATCTCGCCATCGCGGCGCAGGACCTCTCCGACATCTCGCCTCTCGTGCTCGACGAACTGGCCGGGCGCGCCGACGGCACGCTGGTGCTGGACGTGCTCAACGGCGCCCAGCGCATCGCCATTAAGGGCGCCCTTGCTAACGTGGCCGCTGCCGGCCAGCGCGTAGCCGATGCCAAGTTCGACTTCACGGTCACCGACCCGCGCGTCTCCGCCGCCCTCGCCGGCACCGTGGAGGCGAGCGGCATCGCCGCCGGCAGCGTCACTGTGGACCGGCTCCGGCTGGTCGCTGCGCCGGCCAATGGCGGCACCGGGCTCACTTTGGACGCCGCAGCCCAGGGCGCCACCGTCACCGCCTCCGGCCGCGCGGCCTCCGCCGATGGCGCCCAGACCTTCCGGCTCGAGACGCTGCGCCTGACCCGCGAGCGCACGACGCTCGCCCTCACCGCCCCCGCCACCTTCACCTATCGCGACGGCGCCGCCACCCTCGACCGGCTCGCCCTCAATGCCGGGGGCGGCACGCTGGCGGTGCAGGGCCGCTTCGGCGATGCGCTGGATGCCACCGTGGAGGCGCGCGCCATCCCGCTCGCCCTCGCGGCGCTGGCCAGTCCCGGCCTCAACCTTTCCGGCACCCTCGCCGCCAATGCCCGCATCACAGGCAGCCCGCAGGCGCCCACGGGTCGCTACGACGTCACCATCCTGCGCCTCACCTCGCCGGAAGTGGCGCGGGCCGGCGTCGGCCCCTACGACATCCGCGTGAACGGCAATCTTGACGCCGGTCGGGCGGGCGTGAACGCCACCATTTCCGGTCCCTCTCTGGCAGGGGTTACCGTCAACGGTTCCGTCCCCATCTCCGAAGGCGGGCTGGACCTCGCCGTGCGCGGCAACATCTCGCTCGCCATCGCCAACGCGCTGCTCGCCACCACCGGCGCGCGGGCGGCCGGCACCGCCGCCTTGGACGCAACCCTGCGCGGCACCTTCGATGCGCCGCGTGCGGGCGGCACCGTGCGCATCACCGGCGGGCGCTACGAGGACGCGCCCAACGGCGTCACCATCGAGCGCATCGAGGCGGTGCTCACCGGCACGGACCAGACCGTCACCCTCTCCTCCTTCCGGGCCGGGACGCCCAATGGCGGCAGCATCCAGGCGCAGGGCAACGTGGCGCTGAACCCCTCCGCCGGCTTCCCCGGCCAAGTGGAGGTGACGCTGAACAATGCGGGGCTGGTGAACAGCGAACTCATCCGCTTCGTCACGGACGGGCGGGTGAATATCGGCGGCGCCTTCGCCACGCGGCCCACGGTGGCCGGGCGCATCGACGTGCGCAATCTGGACGTGAACCTGCCGGACCGGCTGCCGGGCGGCAGCGCGGCGAACATCAATGTGCGCCACGTGAACCTCCCCCCGGGCGCCAACCCCGCCGCCCCGCGGCAGCCGCGGCAGCGGGGCGCGCGCTCCGCCGGCGCCTTCATCGCAGACCTCGACCTGACCGTGGCCGCCCCCACCCGCATCTTCGTGCGCGGCATGGGCATGGAGGCGGAGATGGGCGGCACGCTCCAATTGCGCGGCACCAGCGCCGAGCCCGTCACCGTGGGCGGCTTCGAAATGCTGCGCGGGCGCCTCGACATCCTCGGGCGGCGGCTCGATTTCACCCGCGGCCGGCTGACCTTCAACGGCTCGACCGACCCCGACCTCGACTTCATCGCGGAGAGCGTGGCGGCGGACGTGACGGCCCGCATCCTCATCACCGGCAAGGCGTCCCAGCCGGAAGTCGCCTTCTCCTCCACCCCCTATCTGCCGCAGGACGAGGTGGTGGCGCGGCTGCTGTTCGGCCGCTCCACGGGGCAGCTCGGCGCCGGCCAGGCGCTCCAGGTGGCGCAGGCGGTGGCGACTCTCTCCGGTACCGGCCAGGGGACCCTTGGAAACCTGCGCCGCTCACTCGGCCTCGACAGCCTGGACGTGGGCCTGAACTCCGCCGGAACGGGCGGGCAGATCGGCCTCGGCCGGAGGCTCAACGACAACATCTCGTTGGGCGTGCGCCAGGGCACCACCTCCACCTCCACCCAGGCCACCATCGACATCGATCTCGGCAAGAACATCCGCCTCCAGGGCGCGACGGGCGCGGACGGCGGCACCTCGGTGGGCATCGGCGCGCAGTGGGATTATTGAGACCCGTCGCTCAGACCGTCACGAGATCGGCATGGCCGAAGCCTTTGGTGTAATCGAGCACCGAGATCACCATGGGCTCCACCCTGAAGATTCTCACCTCGTCCCGGGTCGGCATCTTCACCGGCAAGACCGTGGAGGACGGATATTTCAGCGGCAGCATCGCGAGCGCCTTGTCCGCCTCTTCGGCGTCCGTAACGACCACGGCATGCGCCGCCATGGAGAGGCCGCTGATGGTCCAGAGGTCGGCCGTGTCGTGGTCGATGGTGAGCGAGAGCCGGCTGTCACGGGCGAGGTTTGCGGCCTTCTGGCTATCTAGAGCGCACAGGAAATAAAGGACCAAGCCGTCGTTCACATAGCCCACCGTGGTGGCCTGCGGCCACCCGTCCGGCCGCAGCGTCGCCACCGTCATGATGCGGTGCTCGTCGAGCAGCGCGAGCACCTTCCGCCTGATTTCATCGTCCATGGGCCGTCTCGCATCCAGGAGCTACAGATAGAAGGATGCGCTGCGCGCCTCAGGCGGCGTTGATGCGGGTCAAGCAAAAGAAAGATCACGCGTCGCAGGCGAAGCGGCGCGCGAATCTCTAGATTGGCGCCAAGGACCACGCGGGACGATGTCGTGACGAAAACCTATGATGTGGTGATCGTGGGCGGGGCGGTGATGGGGTCGTCCATCGCCTGCCACCTCGCCGCCGATCCCGCCTTCTCCGGCCGCGTGCTGGTGCTGGAGCAGGACCCGAGCTACCAAAGCTGTGCCTCGGCCCTGTCTGCCGCCTCCATCCGCCAGCAATATTCCTGCGCCATCAATGTGGAGATCTCGCTCTACGGCATCCGCTTCCTCAGGGAGATCGGCACGCGGCTGGAGGTGGGCGGCGAGCGGCCGGACATCGGCCTGAAGGAAGGCGGCTATCTCTTCCTCGCGGCGCCCGGGCAGGAGGCCGCCATGCGGCAGGCCAACGCACTGCAAAGCGGGCTCGGCGCGGACGTGGCGCTGCTCGATCCCCCGGCGCTTGGCGCGCGCTTCCCCTGGCTCGACACAAACGGGCTCGCGCTGGGGAGCCTCGGCCTCACCGGCGAGGGCTGGTTCGATGGCTACGGCCTCATGCAGGCCTTCCGCAGGAAGGCCCGCGCCCTCGGGGTCAGCTACGCCCATGCGCGGGCGGTCGGCCTGGAGATGACAGGCGGGCGCATCAGCGCCGTGCGGCTCGAAGACGGCAGCATTGTCGACTGCGGGGCCGTGGTGAATGCCGCCGGCACGGGCGGGGCGGAATTCGCGAAAACCGCCGGCATCGACCTGCCGGTCCGGACGCGCAAAAGGATGATCTTCACCTTCACCTGCGCCGATGACGTGAAGGACTGCCCGCTCCTCATCGACCCCACCGGCGTTTATGTGCGCCCGGAAGGGACGGGGTTTCTGTGCGGCACCTCGCCCCCGCCGGAGGAGGACCCCGACAGCGCGGATTTCGAGGTGGACCACACGCTGTTCGAAGAACGCATCTGGCCGGTGCTGGCAGCACGTATCCCGGCGTTCGAGCGCATCCGGCCGGGCCGGGCCTGGGCCGGGCATTACGACCTCAATTTGTTCGACCAGAACGCCATTCTCGGCCCGGCGCCAAACGTGCCGAACCTCTATCTCTGCAACGGCTTTTCCGGCCACGGCCTGCAGCAGGCGCCCGCCGTGGGGCGGGGCCTTGCGGAGCTGATCGTCCATGGCCGCTATGTCACCCTCGACCTCTCCCCGCTCGGCTACGACCGGCTCCTGAACGGCCAGCCGCTGACCGAGGCGAAGGTGGTGTGAGCGGCATCAGGTGGATGATAGGCCAGAGGCTTTCGCCACCTGAGATTGAAATCGATTATTATTGCGCTTCGAAATGCACATTCTGGCCAAGCCTTGTCTTGTGAAGACACAAATCGGGCCGCAATTGAAAAATCGATTTTCATTTGGTATGACTCCGCCCAACGAAAAGCGCCCGCCGGCGCAGGGAGAAGCCCATGAGCCAGGAGCAGGCCGCGGCCATCGCCGCCACCAATCTCATTTTCGAGAAGGACGTGCCGGTCCCCGTCTCCGACGGGCTGGTGCTGCGCGCCAATGTGTTCCGGCCCAAGGCGGAGGGGCGCTATCCCGTGGTCATGGCCATGGGCATTTACGGCAAGGACGCCCATTTCGCCGATGCCTTCAAGACCCAGTGGGACAACCTGCTGCGCATCTATCCCGAGCTCTGCGCCAACGGCTCCACCGGCCATTACCTGCGCTGGGAGAATGTGGACCCTGAGCGCTGGGTGCCCGACGGCTATGTGGTGGTGACAGTGGATTCCCGCGGCAGCGGCAAGTCGCCGGGCTATCTCGACCCCTTCTCGCCCCGCGAGACCGCCGATTTCCACGATGCCATCGAATGGGCGGCCGCCCAGCCCTGGTCCAACGGCAAGGTGGGCCTCATCGGCATCTCCTATTTCGCCATCAAGCAATGGCAGGTGGCCGCGCTCCAGCCGCCGCACCTCGCCGCCATCGTGCCGTGGGAAGGCGCCAACGATTTCTATCGCGACTGGAGCCACCATGGCGGCATCTTCTCCGCCGGCTTCCCCACCGCATGGTGGCCGCGCCAGGCGCTGGTGAACCAGCACGGCAGCGGGGAGAGCACCTATCGCGATCGCGACACCGGCGAGCGCACCACCGGCCCGGCGCTGAGCAAGGACATGCTCGCCGGCAGCCGCACCGACCATCCCGTCGACCTCTTCGCCCATTCCCTGGACGATGCGTGGCACAGGGAACGCTCCGCCGACCTCTCCCGCGTCACCGTGCCGGTGCTTTCGGCGGGAAACTGGGGTGGCCCGGGCATCCATCTGCGCGGCAACATCAACGGCTTCCTGGAGGCGGCTTCCTCACAGAAGTGGCTGTCGGTGCATGTGGGCACCCACTATGACAGCTTCTACCTGCCCTCCTATGTGGAGATGCAGAAGCGCTTCTTCGGCCATTTCCTCAAGGGCGAGGCGAATGGCTGGGACGAGACCCCGCCGGTGCGCATCGAGGTGCGCCGGCCCGATGGCGCCACTGAGCGCTTCGAAAAGGAATGGCCGCTCGCCCGCACGAAATGGGCGCCCTTCCACCTGAATGCCGAAGGGCATGTCCTTTCCGAAACGGCGCCCGGCGCCGTGGCCAAAACGGCGTTCGAGGCGCTGGGGGCGGGGCTCGATTTCTCCACCGTTCCGTTCGCGCGCGAAATGGAGTTCACCGGCCCGCTGGCGGCGAAGCTGTTCGTCTCCTCCTCCACCACCGATATCGACCTGTTCCTCACGTTGCGCCTGCTCGATCCCGAGGGGCAGGAGGTGCGGTTCGTGGGCGCCCACGAGCCGGTGCCGGTGGCGCGTGGCTGGCAGCGCGCCTCGCACCGGAAGACCGATCCGGCCCGCTCCTTGCCCCATCGCCCGTGGCACACCCATGACGAGGTGCAGAAGCTCACCCCCGGCGAGGTCTATGAGGTGGACGTGGAGATCTGGCCCACCAGCATCGCCGTGCCGGCCGGCTACCGGCTGGTGCTGACGGTCCAGGGCCGCGACTTCGAATATGACGGCCTGCCCGGCCGCATCCTCCACAACAGCGCGCAGGACCGGCCCGTCTCCGAGTTCGGCGGCACCACCACTCTCCATACGGGCGGCGCGCACGCCTCCCATCTGCTGCTGCCGCTCATCCCAGGCTGATCGCGAACAACAGGACCGCCGCGCCAAAGCGGCGGCCAGGAGGAGACGCCCATGCCCAACGCCAAGATGCTCACCCTGGACCGCCGGGCGGTCCTGCGCGGCACGCTCGCCGCCGGCCTCGCCGCCACCCTGCCGGGCGCGGCATGGGCGGCGGATTTCCCAACCAAGCCCATCCGCCTCGTCTGCCCGTTCGCGCCGGGAGTCTCCACGGATGTTCTCGCCCGCGCCTTCGCCAAGGACATGTCACAGGATCTCGGCCAGCCCGTGGTGGTGGAGAACCGGCCCGGCGCCAATGGCGTCCTCGCCTCCACCGTGGTGGCGAAATCTCCGGCGGACGGCTACACGCTGCTCTTCACCACCGGCTCGCACGTCGCCAACGCGGCCATGGCCACGAACCTGCAATACCGGCCGGTGGATGATTTCACCGCCCTCTTCCTGGCGGCCCAGTCTTACGGGCTGGCGCTGGTGGCCACCAAATATGACAGCGTCGCCGACATCGTCGCGGCGGCGAAGAAGGCGCCCGGCAAGCTCACCTATGCCACCTCCGGCGTCGGCAACGTGACCCATGTGGCGGGGGCGGTGTTCGAGAAGGTGGCGGGCATCGACCTCATCGATGTGCCCTATAATTCCCCCACCCTCTCCACCGACGTCATGGGCGGACAGGTGGACATGACCTTCATCTCCACCGTCACCGCCGTGCCGCTGATGAAGACCGGCAAGGTGAAGGTGCTCGCCACCACGGGCACCATGCGCCCGCCGACCCTGCCTGACGTGCCCACCTTCCAGCAGCTCGGCTACAAGGATTTCGACATCACCGGCTATTTCGGCATGCTCGCGCCGGCGAACCTGCCACCGGAGATCACCGCCATCCTCTATCGCTCCCTGAAGAAGGCCGGCGAGACCAAGGAGGTGCGGGATCTCTTGGCGGAATCGAGCCTCTACCCCTCCGACCTCGACCCCAGGGGCTTCGACGCCTTCCTGCGCAAGGACCTCGCTTACCAGACCACGCTCATGAAGGAACTGGGCATCCAGATGCAGTGAGGGGCGAGTCGTCCTGTCCGCCTGTCATGCCCGGGCTCGACCCGGGCATCTCCTTTAGAACCGGGTGCGCCAGGACTCCCAGAAGATCCCCGGATCAAGTCCGGGGATGACGGGAGAAGGATGGCTTTTATGGCCCGAACAGCAGGTTCGGCATGAAGAGCACCACCTGGGGCACGAAGATCAGGACGAGGGTCACCAGCGACACCGCGATCAGGAACGGCATGGATTCGCGGGTATATTCGCTGATGGGGCAGCGCAACACCTGGCACACCACGAACATGGCACCGCCCACCGGCGGCGTATAGTTGCCGATGGTGGCGGCGATGATGAAGACCAGCCCGAAATGCACCGGGTCGATGCCGTATTCCGTGATCAGTGGCAGGAAGATCGGGGTGAGCATGATGATGAGCACGGAGCCTTCCATGAAGGTCCCCGCCACCAGGATGAACAGCACGATCAGCACCATCACCACATAGGGATCGTCGGTGAGGCCGAGCATCCAGGCCGAGATCACCTCGGGCACCTGCTCGAAGACGATGCCGTAGCCGAAGATGGCGGACAGGGCGAGGAGGAACATCACCGCGCCCACGTCCACGAGGCTCGCCTCCATTGCCTCGCGGAAGCTCGACAGGTTCAGCATGCGGTAGGCGAAGAAGCCGATGACCACGGCGTAAATCACCGCGAAGGCGCCGATCTCGGACGGCGTGAAAATGCCGAACCGGAGGCCCAGGAGAAGCACGATGGGGAACAGGATCGCCCAGATGCCGCCCCATGCCGCCCCCGCCACCTCCCGCACCGTGGGCAGCGTCTCGCGCTCCGGCTGGTAGCCGCGCTTGCGGGCGGTGATGGAGATGGTGACGGCGAGCGCCGCCCACAGCATCAGCCCCGGAATGATGCCCGCCGCGAACAGGCGGCCGATGGAGACCTGCCCGACTGTCCCATAGAGGATGAAGCCGATGCCCGGCGGGATGATGGGCGCCATCAGCGAGCCGTAGGAGATGACTCCGGCCGCATAGCCCCTGGAGAAGCCGCGCGTGATCATCTGCACGCCGATGACCCGCGCATTCATGGCCGCATCCGCGATGGAGGAGCCCGTGACGCCGCTCATGAGGGTGGAGAGCGCGATGGAGGTCTGCGCCAGCCCGCCCTGAAGGCGCCCGGTAAGCACGGAGGCGAGCTTCAGGAGGTTCTGCGTGATGCCCGACCCGTTGAGGAAGTTTCCGGCAAGGATGAAGAGCGGGATGGCGAGCAGCGCGAAGTTCTGCGTCTCCGTCACCGTGATCTGCACGGGGATGGTGGCCGGCAGGTCTGGATTCTGAAGGAAGAAAACGAGGCCCGATATGCCGATGGCAAACGCGACCGGCATGCCGATGGTGAGGAGCACGGCGAAGGAGATGAGGACGAGAAGCACGGTCTTCTCCTCACAGCACGTCGACGGCGCGGTTGTCTTCATGCGCGCCGGAAAGCTCGGCGCGCACCTTCATGGCGGTCGTGATGAGCAGCAGCACCGCCCCCACCGGCAGGCTCATGGTGACCCAGGAATAGCTCACCCCCGGCATGCCCTGGAACGAGCGGATGCGGCTGATCCAGGAGAGCGTGAAGCCGTAATAGGCGAGATAGAGGAGGAAGGCGGCGATCAGCGCATAGTTGAGCATGCGCAGGGCGAACTGGAGCCGTTCGGGCAGCTTCTCCACCACCACGTCCACCGCCATCATGCTGTTGCGGCGCCAAGCGATGTCGGCGGCGAAGAAGCAGGCCCAGGCGAACAGGCAGGTGGCGAGGTCGATGGTCCAGTTCTGCGGATAATGCATGAGCCGCGCGACGCCGCCGATGAAGATCAGCACCACCATGAGGACCAGGAACGTCCCCGCCACCACGGCTTCCGCCGTGCCCACAAGCGACTGGATTTTATTCATCGTCCGATCCCGGCCGGTGGCATCGAGGGGAAGCGGGCACCGGAGATGCCGGCGCCCTCTGGCATCACTTCTTGCCGATTTCCTTCAGCACAGTGTCCTTCGCCTCGGTGAGGCCGAGCACCTGGTAGGCCTTCTCGCCGGCGGCGCGGAAGGCGGCGATGTCCACGTCCTCCACGAGCACCATGCCCTTGCCCTTCAGGAAGTCCTTCTGCTCCTTCTCGGCGGCGAGGATCTTCTGGGAGGTGGCGCGCCCCGCCTTCTCGCATTCCTCCACCAGCGCCGTCTGGAACTCCGGCGGCAGGCTGTTGAAGAATTTCGAGCCCACCACCTGGAAGTTCACCAGCATGATGTGGCGCGTCTCGTCGGCATACTTCAGCACCTCGTAGAAGCGCCCGGCGGCGATGTTACTGTAGACCAGCTCCACCCCGTCGATGGCCTTCTGCTGGAGCGCCGGATACATCTCGCCGAACGCCATGGCCACCGGCGAGGCGCCGAGCGCGCGGATGGATTCCTGCCAGATGGGCGCCGGCGGGGTGCGGATGCGCTGGCCGTTAAGGTCGGCGGGCTTCCTCACCGGATTGTTGGTGAAGAAGTTGCGGTAGCCCTGGATCCAGTCGAAGCAGACCACCTTCAGCCCGTGCTGGTCCGCCAGCTCCTTCTCCCATTTCTGGAGGGTGGGCGCGTTGCCGAGCTTGATCACCTCGTCGAGGTTTTCCACGAAGTAAGGCCCGTTCACCACGGCGATGGGCTTCACATAGATGCCGAGGCGTGCGGCGTCCGTGTTCTGGCCGATATTCGCGCCCTGGCGCATCTGCTCGATGATGTCCTCCTCCACGCCCAGTTGAGCGGAGTGGAAGACCTGCATCTTCAGGGCGCCATTGGTGCGCGCCTCCACCGCCTTGGCCCAGTCCTGGAAGCCCTGGTGGAACGGCTCGCGCGGGCCGAGCACGTGGTTGAAGCGCAGCGTGAACTGCTGCTGCGCCTCGGCCGCACCGCCAAGGAGCGTGCCGATGGCAATGGCCGCGCAGAGCGGGATCAGGGATGTCCGCACCATGGTCATGATCTCCTCCGTATTTCTTGTGGTCAGGCCGGTTGGCGCCGGCGGGAAACGTCAGGCGCCCAGAGAGCGCGGTCTTGGAACTGAGAAGCGCGTGGCGAGGCGGTCGAACGCCTCCGCCGTGTCAGGATCTATGGGGATGCCTTCCTCGGCGCGCCGGTCCGCCTCGCGCCATTCCCGGTCGCCGGGCGCCATCACCTGCCCGCCCGCCACGGGGCGCGAGGCGCGCAGGGTTTCGAGATAGCGCTTCAGCCCCGCCTGGAACGCCTCATCCGGCAGGAAGGCGGAGGGGCGGATGGCCATGACGAAGGCGCCCACATTACGCGCCGTGGCATAGTCAGGCCCGCCCATGGGTGGGATGTCGAAGGAGAGCCGCGCGCCCGAGAGCATGGCGCTGAACAGCTCCACAAGCCCCGCAAGCCCGGCCCCCTTGAAGCCGAAGGCACCCCCCAGCGGCGCCAGCATCTCCACCATGGAGGCGGCGCTGGTGTCGATGCCGTCCACGTCGGAGGCGGTCTCGGGCGGCAAGGCGCGGCCAAGGCTGCCATAGAGCAGCACGCGGTTATAGGGAATGGAGCTTGTGGCCATGTCCAGCAGCCACGGCCGGCCGCTCTTCACGGGGGCGGCGGCGGCGATGGGATTGGTGCCGTGGAAGCGTTCCGCCCCCTCGTGCAGACGCACGAAGCTGTCGGAATTGCAGAAGGCGAGGCCGACGAAGCCGCGCTCGGCGGCGGCCAGCGCGAAGGCGCCGGCGGGACCGAAATGGGAGGAGTTGCGGATCGCCACCGCGCCGATGCCGCAGCCGGCTGCGAACTCCACCGCCTTGTCCATGGCCTTGTAGGCGGCGAGCGCCCCGTGCCCGTCATCGGCGTCCAGCGTCGCCACCGCGCCGGTCTCGGTGAGGAAGCGCATCTGCGGGCGGCCCTTCACGCGCCCGCCGTCGATCACGGTCACATAATGGTCCAGCAGGCGCACGCCGTGGCTGTCCACGCCCAGCTTCGAGCCGTGCAGCATGGCGCGGCTGGCGGCATGGGCGGTCTCTTCGTCCGCGCCCGCTGCGCCCAGCACGGCCTCACAGAAGTTGAAAAGCTCCTGGTCGGCGTGGAGCTCGATGCGGGCGGGGGCCGGTCCCAGCGGGGCGGTCACAGGGTCTGGCCTCCATCCACCACCAGGAGCTGGCCGGTCATGAAGCCCGCCTCGTCGCTGGCGAGATAGAGCGCGGCGGCGGCCATCTCCTCCACGGTGCCGAGCCGGCCCATGGGCTGGCGGGCGATGAAGGCGCGCCGGGTCGCCTCCGGATCGTCCGTGGCGTTGATACGGTCCTCCAGGGAGGGCGAGGCGGTGGTGCCGGGGCAGAGCGCATTGCAGCGGATGCCCTTGGCGATGAAATCCCGCGCCACCGCCTTGGTGAGGCCGATGAGCGCCGCCTTGCTGGTGCCGTAGGCGGCGCGATTGGCGGTGCCGGAAATGGAGGAGGCGACGGAGGCGATGTTGATGATGGCGCCGCCGCCCTTGCCGATCATGCCAGGCAGCGCTGCGCGGATGGTGCGGTAGGCGGAGGTGACGTTCTGCTCCAGGCTCTCGGCGAACGCCTCCTCCTCGCACTCCAGCAGCGTGCCGGCGTGAACGAAGGCCGAGCAGTTCACGAGGATATCCAGCGGCCCCGCATCAGCGATGGCACTCTTCACGGCCGGCGCGTCGGTCACGTCGAGGGAGAGGGGCGTGATGGCCGGGTTGATGCCCAGCAGGTCGTCCATCTTGGACGCGGTGCGGCTCGCCGCAATCACCTGCGCGCCCTCCTGGGCAAAGGCGATGGCGATGGCGCGGCCCATGCCCTGGCCGGCTCCCGTCACAAAGGCGCGCTTGCCCTGAAGCCGACCCGGCCGCTCTCCCATCCGCTTCCTCCAACGCAGCCCGCCCGCACCGTGCGGAAGTCTGCCTCGCTTGATTTACGTTCAAGGTATACATTGGACGCTCAAGTGTAAATGGGAGGGCGAGCCCGCCCGCTTCCGCCCCGGGGGCGAAGCGGGCAAGATGGACGCGAACGGGATGGGAGCGATGCGCCGGAACGCGACGGTGGAGAAGACCGGCGAGGACCCCAAGGGGAGCCCTGCCACCACGGGCGCCGCCCCACGCCTTTATGAGCGGGCGGGCGAAATCCTCGCGGCGCGCATCGCCGAAGGCGTTCTCGCGCCGGGCACCCGGCTATTGGAATCCCACATCGCCGAGCAGTTCGGCATCTCCCGCGCGCCGGCCCGGCAGGCGTTGGAGCGGCTCGCCGAGCAGCGCCTCGTGGAGCGCGGCGAGGGGCACGGATACATCATCGCCGCGAACGCCCGCGCCATTGCCCGTGCCGCTGCGGCGGAGGGCGCGCCGGAGGTGACGCACCTCTCCGCCGAGCCCTCATGGGAGCGCATCTACAAGGAGGTGGAGCAGGAGATCGTCGCGCGCACCGGCTTTTGCTCCTGGCGCGTGGTGGAGAACCATCTGGCCGCCTTCTATGGCGTGAGCCGCACGGTGGCGCGGGATGTGGTCGCCCGGCTTCAACAACGGGGCATCGTCAAGAAGGACGGGCGGCTGCGCTGGTATGCGCCGGCCCTCACGCCCGGCTATGTGGGCGAACTCTACGAGATGCGCGCTCTGCTGGAGCCGGTGGCGCTACTGAGCGCGGCGGAGCACCTGCCCGAGGGCACGGTGGAACGCCTCAAGGCCAACCTGGAAACGGCGCTGAGCCGCGCCGACACGCTGGACGGGCCGGCGCTGTCGGCCCTGGAGACGGAACTGCACATCGCCCTTCTTGGCCATTGCGGCAACCGCACGCTCATGGAGGCCGTGACCTATTACCAGTCCATGCTGGTGGCCCACACCTTCCTCTATCGCTGGGCGCCGCGTTTCTATGCCACCGAGCCGTTCCTCGAGGAGCATCTGGCGGTCGCCGAGCTTCTTGAGGCCGGGCACGTCCCGCAGGCGGGCGAGGCGCTGCGGGTGCATCTGCGCAATTCCCACGACCGCGCCGTCCACCGCATCGAAGTGGTGCGCCGCGACTTCACGCCGAGCCCCCTGCCCTATCTCGAAGCGCTTTAGGCTCAAGCCTTATCCAAGCCCCGCCTGTGGCCCGCGCGCATGTCGCGCCAATGCAGCATTCCGCCCCCATAAGACATTTTCAACGGCTTCAGAACCTGGCGGCGGGCGCCGGCGCGCCTGGGAACAGGATTTGAGAACCGTGCCATGCGTTTGGGGGAACCTCGGCAATGACTGACTCCGACATCAATCTCGCGCGGGTCCACGTGGCGATCCTGGCGGGGGCATGGCTCCTCGCCACCATCCTTGTGATGATGGCCGTCTCCATCGCCCCGACCATCGCGCCCTCCCCGATCACGGCGGAGTATCTTGGGAACCTGCAGGGCGCCTGGGCATGGTACCTGGCGAGCTACACCCTCTTCTTCGTGACCGACTGCGCCATCGCCATGCTGGGCGTCACGCTCTGCGTCTGGCTGAAGCCGGCATCCACCCTCGTGGCCGGCATGATCGTCATTCTGTTTGCGGTGGCGGGCCTGCTCGGCCTGCTTTCCGACATTCAGATGCTCGCCGCAGCCCAGGCGTTCCGCAACGGCTCTCCGCTTCTTTCGCCGGAGGCCGCGCCCGCCTTCCTCGCCGGCCTCACCGATACGTACAACTGGCTTTCCGCCGGCAGCTTCTTTCCGCCCGGTATCGCCCTTTTTCTGCTCTGCGGGCCTGCCCGCGAGGCCGAGGTTTCGCGCAGCTGGATCGATCTGACCTTTGTGCTTGCCCTCTACCAGATCGCCATCGGGATCCTCTCGATCGTGTCCTTCCTGGTGCAGGATTCCGTGGTCATCGAAATCTCCGCGCTGAGCACGGGGATCGGCTTGCCGGTGCTGAGCATTCCGTGGCTCGTCTGGATGCTCAGCGAGATGAGCAACAGCACCCCTCCTCCCCTGCGCCGGTGACCCCGGCGCAGGCAGGTGGCGCCCGACTTAGAACGTGATGACGTGGCGCACCACCTCGCCGCGGTCGAGCTTGTCGAAGGCCTCGTTGATCTCCTCCAGCGGTCCGGTTGAGGAGAGCAGCTTGTCCACCGGCAGCTTGCCGCGCTGGTAGAGGGCGATGAAACGCGGGATGTCGCGCGGCGGCACGCAGCTGCCCTGATAGCTGCCCTTGATGACCCGCTCGTCGGCAACGATGTGGACCGGCGACAGGGAGATGCGCGCATTGGGATTGGCAAGGCCGGCGGAGGCCGTGGTGCCGCCGCGCTTTGTGATCTTGTAGGCCAGCTCGAAGGCCGGCGCGGACCCGGCCATTTCCAGCGCATGGTCGACGCCCCCGCCGGTCGCGGCGCGGATTTCCTCCGCCGCCTCCGGATCGGTGGCGAGGAAGGCGTCGGTGGCCCCGAGGGTCATGGCGAGATCGAGCTTGGCCTGGGAGATGTCCACCGCGATCACCCGGTCCGCCCCCGCCGCAACAGCGCCGAGGATGGAGGACAGCCCGACGCCGCCGAGCCCCACCACGGCGACGCTCTGCCCCGCCTTCACCCCGCAGGTGTTCACCACCGCGCCGACGCCCGTCATCACAGCGCAGCCGAACAGCGCCGCATCCACCAAAGAGATGTCCTTGGTGATCTTCACGATGGAGCGGCGCGAGATAACCGCATATTCGGCAAAGCCCGAGACGCCGCAATGATGATAGGTGTCCGTGCCGTCGTCGCAGCGCAGGCGCATGGCGCCGGAGATCAGCGTGCCGGCTCCGTTCGCCGCCTGCCCCGGCCCGCAGAGCTGCGCGCGGCCTTCCAGGCACGGCATGCAATGGCCGCAGGTGGGGATGAAGCTCATCACCACATAATCGCCCGGCTGGAGGTCGGTGACGCCGGGCCCGGGCTCCACCACCACGGCGGACGCCTCGTGGCCGAGCACCATGGGGGTCGGGCGCAGGCGGTCGCCATTGATCACCGAGAGGTCGGAATGGCAGACCCCCGCCGCCGCCATCTTCACCAGCACCTCGTCACGCCCCGGCGGATCGAGCGTGACGGTCTCGATGGTGAGGGGCCGCGTCCGGGCGAACGGGCGCTCGACGGGCGATGACCGCAGGACGGCGGCGCGCATATGCATGATCTTCCTCCCAGACCTTTTTTGTCCTGGCGAGGATGGCGCGGGCCGAGGGAAAAGAGAAGGCGGGCTAAAGTCTACTGCAGCCCCGCGATCGCCCGCGCAAAATCTCCCGCCGCGAAGGGCTGGAGATCGTCGGCGCCCTCGCCCACGCCGATGAGATGCACCGGCAGGCCGTGCTTCTCGGCGATGGCGACGAGGATGCCGCCGCGCGCCGTGCCGTCGAGCTTGGTCATGACGAGGCCGGTGACGCCGGCGATCTTCGTGAAGACCTCCACCTGGGACAGCGCGTTCTGGCCTACGGTGGCATCCAGAACGAGAAGCACGGCGTGCGGCGCGCCTGGCTCCAGCTTGCGGATGACGCGCACCACCTTTTCCAGCTCCGCCATCAGCTCGGTGCGGTTCTGGAGGCGTCCGGCCGTGTCGATGAGCAGCACATCGGCGCCCTCGGCACGCGCCTGGGTGATGGCATCGTGCGCCACGCCTGCCGCGTCCGCACCCGGCTCGCGGGCGATGACGGTGGCGCCGGTGCGCTGGCCCCACACCTTCAACTGCTCGATGGCGGCGGCGCGGAAGGTGTCGCCGGCGGCGAGCATCACCCTCAGCCCCTCGGTGCGCCACTGGGCGGCGAGCTTGCCGATGGTGGTGGTCTTACCCGAGCCGTTCACGCCCACCATCAGCAGGATGAAGGGCTTGTGGGACCGCTCGATCACCAAGGGCACGGCCACCGGCCGCAGAATGGCCTCCACCTCGGCGGCGATCAGGCCCTTCACCTCCTCGGGCGCGATCATCTTGTCGTGCCGGCCCTTGCCCACCCGCTCGACGATGCGAGCGGAAACCGCCATGCCGAGGTCCGCGCGGATCAGGATGTCCTCCAGATCCTCCAGCGTCTCCGCATCCAGCTTGCGCTTGGAGACGAGGTCCGTGATGCCCTGGGTGAGGTTCGTGGCGGTGCGGGACAGGCCGCTTTTCAGGCGAGTCCAGAAGCTCGTCTTTTCGTTCGCCGATTCCTCGGCCGTTTGAGCTTCGGCAAGCTGGATCTCGAAGGGTTCCGCCTCGGGAGGTTCGACTGCGACGGGGGCCTCCTCGGCGAGGGCCTGCTCGACCGGCGCTGCTTCGACAGGAGCATCTTCGACAGCGACGTCCTGGACGCGCTCGTCGCCTTCCACGTCTTGATCAGCGGGACGGTCCGAGACCTCCGGCGTTTCGGAAACAGGGGCGGAAACCAAACCCTCATCGGCCGAGGGCTCCGCGCTCTCGCTGCTCCCCCTTCCCGTGAGGCGGCTCCAGAAGCCTTTCTTCTTGGGGGCCGGCGATTGGCCGTTCTCGGTGTCACTCATTACATCAGGCCGCAATTAGCCGCGCGCCGTCGTGACCGGCGATGCGCAGGGGAAGGATGGTGCCGCGTGGCGCGGGACGCGACACACGCACTGGCGTGAAATGCTCGGTGCGGCCAAGACCGTCTGCCTCCATCAGCACAGTACGGCGCGCACCGATGGAGGCCGACAGGTGACGCCGCAGGGCCGCCTCGCCCTTCTCGCGCAGCCGCTGCGCCCGCTCCCTCACCGCCGCGTGCGCCACCTGGGGCATGCGGGCGGCGGGGGTGCCGGGGCGGGGGGAGAAGGGAAAGACGTGCAGGAAGGTCAGGCCGCAGGCGTCCACCAGATGGAGACTGTTGCGGAACATGGCCTCGGTCTCGGTGGGAAAGCCGGCGATGAGGTCGGCGCCGAAGACGAGATCCGGCCGCAGGCGGCGCATCTCGCCGACGAGGCGGATGGCGTCGGCACGGGAATGGCGGCGCTTCATGCGCTTCAGGATCAGATCGTCGCCGGCCTGGAGGGAGAGGTGGAGATGGGGCATCAGCCGCTCCTCCTCCGCCAGCGCGCGCATGAGGTCGTCGTCCGCCTCCACGCTGTCGATGGAGGAGAGGCGCAGGCGCTTCAGCTCGGGCACATGCTTCAGGATGGCGCGCACCAGCTTGCCCAAGGTGGGCGCCCCCGGCAGGCCATCGCCATAGGAGGTGAGATCGACGCCGGTGAGCACCACTTCGCCATGGCCGACCTCAGCAAGCCGGCGTACCTGCGCCACCACGTCGCCCATGGGCACGGAGCGGGAATTCCCCCGGCCATAGGGGATGATGCAGAAGGTGCAGCGATGGTCGCAGCCGTTCTGCACCTGCACGAAGGCGCGGGTGTGCCCGTCGAGCCCATCCACCATGTGCAGCGCGGTCTCGCGCACCGCCATGATGTCGTCCACCACCACCTTCTCTTCCGTGCCGACACCGAAATCGAGCGCCTGCCGGGCGGCGTCCCAGGTCTCCCGCGCGCCCTTGGCGGCGTTGCCCACAACGCGGTCCACCTCGGCCATTTCGGCGAAGGTCTGCGGCTCGGTCTGGGCGGCGCAGCCGGTGACGATGATGCGCGTCTCCGGCCGCTCCCGCTTCAGCTTGCGGATGGTCTGGCGCGCCTTGCTCACCGCCTCCTGCGTCACCGCGCAGGAGTTCACGATGATGGCCCGCTCCAGCCCCGCCGCCATGGCGGCGCTGCGCATCTGCTCGGATTCGAGGATGTTGAGCCGGCACCCGAACGTGACGACCTCAACCGGCGCCGCAGCGGGCAGCGAGACCCGCGCATTCATGCGGCGTCCGCCAGCATATCGGGCGTGAGGATGCCGGAAAATTCGTGGGCGACGGGGCCGGTCATGAGCACATGACCGTCGCTCTCGCGCCAGTGGATGAAGAGGTCGCCGCCGGGCAGCGTCACCTTCACCTGCCGGCCGGCGCGGCCCGTGCGTGCGGCGGCCACCGCCGTCGCGCACGCCGCCGTGCCGCAGGCGCGGGTGCGGCCGGCGCCGCGCTCCCACACATGCAGCAGGATGTGATCGTGCGAGAGCATCTGGGCGAAGGAGATGTTGGCGCGCTCGGGAAAGAGCGGGTCGTGTTCCAAGGCCGCGCCCAGGCGCTCCACGTCCACCGCATCCGCCAGCGGCACGAAGAAGATAGCGTGCGGGTTGCCCATGGAGACGAAGCTCGCGGGCCCAAGCACCTCATGGCCGGCCATGTCGAAGGCGGCGGTATCGCCCACGTCCCGCGCCAAGGGGATCTCGTTCCAGGCGAGGCGCGGCGCGCCCATGTCCACGGTGACGCCGCCGTCCGGGCGCACCACGCAGTCCAGAAGGCCGGCCGCGCTTTCGAACAGGAGATGGCTGTTGCCGGTGCGCTCGGCCTCCAGCGCCGCGATGCAGCGGGTGCCGTTGCCGCAGGCGGCGGATTCCGAGCCGTCGGAATTGAGGATGCGCACGAAGGCGGACGAATCGGGCCGGCGCGCGGGATAAAGCAGCATGGCCTGGTCGAACGGCACGACGCCGGGCCGCGCCAGCGCGCGCGCCGCTTCCGGCGTCACCTCCACGGGGTCCGCGCGCAGGTCCAGAACGAGGATCTCGTTGCCGAGCCCGTTCATCTTCACAAAGCGGCGATCCGCGAGGCTTGCCATGGTGCTACAGACATATCCAAGATCGCGCCGGCTTCCCCTTGGGGTGCGGCGCCCGAGCCTTATATGGCGGGCACAGGGTCGCACGCCACCCCCTTGGGGGGCCATATGCCTTCGGCGAGAACATGCTAAATAGGCGTCGGGGCCTGCGGCGAGAGACGGCGACATGACGTTCGGTGATCTGGTGCGCAGCATGTGCGCGGCGGCTTTCATGTTCTGCGCGGCCAGCGCCGCGGCGCAGACGGCCACGCCCGCCCCACCCCTGAGCCCACCTTCCACGGTGGACCCGCGCCCGGTGCAGACCGCTCCGGTACAAGGCGTTCCGGCCCAACCTGCTCCGGCTCAGCCCGCCCCGGCGCCCGCGTCGCCCGCCGAGGCCCAGCATCCCGACGCCGTGACCGCCACCGAAACGGTGCTCAACCCCATGCCGGTGCTGAGCAAAGGCGGCAGCTCCAGCTGGACGGACGGGTTCGACACCATCGTCGCAACGCTCAAGACCATCACCGCGGAGATGGACCGGCTCGGCCTCAAGCGCTCGGGCGACCCCATGATCGCCTATAATTCCAGCGACGATGCCGGCTTCGAGTTCGAGGCGCAGATCCCCTTCTCCGGCGCCACCACGGAGCGGCCGCAGGGCGGCGTCGCCGTGGGGGCCTCCTATAGCGGGCGGGTGCTGAAGTTCAGCTACAAGGGCTCGTTCGCCGACATGGACAACACCTATGAGGCCATCGCCAACTATCTGGATGCCCGCAGCATCGAGGCGCAGGATCTCTATATCGAACGCTATGTGACCGATCCCGTCGCGACGCCGCCGGACGCTTTGGAGGTGGACATCTACGTGCCGCGGCGCTGAGGGACGCTTCCCAGCGCGGCGCGAATCTTCTTCATTAGGGGCCGACCTGCGCGCGGGCCGGCCATGCGGACTGCTCGACGTGAGATGGAGGCGCCCGTGCCGCGACTCTTCACAGCCCTCGAGATCCCGGCGGAGGTCGGTTCGGGCCTCTCCATGCTGCGGGGCGGGCTTTCCGGCGCACGCTGGATCGACCCGGAAAATTACCACCTGACCCTGCGCTTCGTCGGCGACGTGGACGACGTCCTGGCGCGCGAGGTCATGTACATGCTCGGCCAGGTGCGCCGGCGCGCCTTCGACCTCGCGCTGGACGGGCTCGACCAGTTCGGCGGCCACAAGCCGCGCTCCGTGTTCGCGGCGGTGAAGACCAACCCCGCCCTCATGGAGCTTCAGGCCGAGCACGAGCGCATCATGCAGCGGCTCGGCCTCTCGCCGGACCGCTCCTACAAGCCCCATGTCACTCTTGCGCGGCTGCGTGATGCCTCCAGCCGGCAAGTGGCGGACTACCTGTCCACGCGAGGCTATTACCGCAGCCCGGCCTTCCATGTGCCGCGCTTCGTGCTGTTCTCCTCCCGCGATTCCGTGGGCGGCGGGCCTTACCTTGTGGAAGCGGCCTATCCCCTTTCATGACCACCCATTGCGGCCTAAACAGGCCGCGACAGGTGGGAGGGGCGCATGGCCGAAGACTGGAACGCAGCCCAATATCTGAAGTTCGAGGACGAGCGCACGCGTCCCTCGCGCGATCTGCTGGCGCAGGTGCTGCTCCCCAAAGCGGGCTTCTGCGTGGATCTCGGCTGCGGGCCGGGCAATTCCACCGAACTGGTGGCCGAGCGCTTCCCCGATGCGGAGGTGATCGGCATCGACACGTCGCCGGACATGCTGGCGGCGGCGCGCAAACGGCTGCCGAACCTGCGCTTCCAGCAGGGCGATGCCACGCACTTCACCTTGGAGAAGCCGGCGGACCTCATCTTCGCCAATGCGGTGCTGCAATGGGTGCCGGACCACGACACCCTGTTCCCGCGCCTGATGTCCCTGCTGGCGCCGGGCGGCTATCTGGCCGTGCAGGTGCCGGACAATCTGGACCAGCCGTCCCACGCTTCCATGGTGGAGACCGCTTTGGACGGGCCATGGGCCGGCAAGCTGAAGGACGCCGCCGCCGCACGCACCGACCTGCCCTCGGTGGAGCAATATTACGATCTGCTGACGCCCCATGCGGCGCGGGTGGATATCTGGCACACCATCTATCAGCACCCGCTCGCGGGGGTGCCCGCCATCGTGGAATGGCTGAAGGGCACCGGGCTGCGGCCCTTCCTCGATCCTTTGGACGCCGAGGAGCGCGCGGGCTTCCTCGCCGCCTATCAGGCGCGGCTGGCGAAGCATTATGGAGAGCGGGTCAACGGCAAGGTGCTCCTCGCCTTCCCCCGCCTGTTCATCCTCGCGCGACGGTGATCGGGGTTTCCCCTCGTTATTCCTCTCCCGCTTGCGGCGGAGGGTTAGGCCCATCGACATTCAGGCGGAATGATCTGCGCCCCTCACACCCGTCATGCCCGGGCTTGTCCCGGGCATCCACGCTTCTCCTTTAAACGCCTACCCAGCGGAGCCCCGTGGATGGCCGGGACAAGCCCGGCCATGACGGCGGTTCTTTGAGGCGGTGCTGAGCTTGAATGTCGATACGAAAGCTCGCACGCCGCAGATCCGGACGCGGTGTCTTGCTTGAGGTACCCCTCCCCCGCAAGCGGGGGAGGGAGCCGTCAGCACCCAGCCTCGCGAAGCGGAGGCCAATGGCCTATACAGGCCGAAGCGCCTTCAGGAGACCGGCCATGACCGAGACGCACAGCGACGCACATAGTCTGCCCACCGCCCAGGTCGTGGTCTCCCTCGACCCCGCAGTGGCCATCGTGCTGCTCGATCTGCTCGGCCGCATGGACGATCCGAGCGTCGAGCCCATCACCGAGCCCCTGGAGCACCCCGCCGAACGCGCGGCGCTCTGGACGCTGCGCTCGGGGCTGGAAGTCGCCGTGGGCGAGCCCCTGGCGGACGATTACGACCACATCCTGGAAGAGGCGCGCGCCGCCGTGGTCGCGCGCCTCGAAGGGAAATGATCCCTCACCAGCTCGGCAGGACCGAGCCCTTGAAGGTGGTCTCGATGAAGGCCTTCACCTCGGGGCTGTGATAGCTCTCCACCAGGATCTTCACGAAGGGCTTGTCCTTGTCCTGCGTGCGCACGGCGATGACGTTCACATAAGGCCCCTTCGGATCCTCGCGCAGGATGGGGTCCTTCACCGGGTCGAGGCCGGCTTCCTTGGCATAATTGGTGTTGATGCCGGCGGCCGCCACGTCGGGCAGGGAGCGGGGGAGCTGGGCGGCGTCGATCTCGACAATCTTCAGCTTCTTCGGGTTGTCGGTGATGTCGGCCACCGAGGGCTTGAAGCCGACGCCGTCGCGCAGCTTGATAAAGCCCTTGTCGCGCAGCAGCAGCAGCACGCGCCCGCCATTGGTGGGATCGTTGGGGATCGCCACGCTGGAGCCCGCGGGCAGCTCGTCGAAGCTCTTATATTTCTTGGAATAGATGCCGATGGGGAAGTTCACGGTCGTCCCCACCGAGACGATCTTGTAGCCCCGGTCCGCCACCTGATTGTCGAGATAAGGCTGGTGCTGGAAGGAATTGGCCTGGAGCTCGCCGGCCTCCAGCGCGGTGTTGGGCACCACGTAATCGGAGAATTCGACGATCTGGATATCGAGCCCCTGCTTTGCCGCGATGGGCTTCACGGCTTCGAGGATCTGGGCGTGGGGGCCGGGCGTGGCGCCGATCTTGATGGTCTCCGCCGAGGCGGCGGTGGCGAGCAGCGCAAGGGCTGCTCCGGTGAGAAGGGTGCGGATGGTCATAAGTGCTCTCCTTGGAGCTTTAAGCCCTCTCCCGCTTGCGGGGGAGGGTTGGGAGGGGGAAATGGTGCGATGGTTGATTCTAGGGAGGCGTGGCCCTGCTTGACGGCCCCCTCCCCGGCCCTCCCCCGCAAGCGGGAGAGGGAGCGGGGTGCGCTGTCGGAAGGGCTCACCCCTGCCGGTTCCGCTTGTCCAGGCGCCGCGCCAGCAGGTCGCCCGCGCTTTGCACCGCTTGGACCAAGAGGATGAGGACGATCACCACCGCCGCCATCACCTCGGGCATGAAGCGCTGGTAGCCGAAGCGGATGCCGAGATCGCCGAGCCCGCCGCCGCCCACCGCGCCCACCATGGCCGAGTAGCCGATGAGGCTGACCACCGCGAGGGTGAGCGCCAGGGTGATGGCCGGCAGCGCCTCCGGCAGCAGCACTTTCGCGACGATCTGGAGCGGGCTCGCCCCCATGGCGCGGGCGGCTTCCACCAGCCCCTGGTCCACCTCGCGCACCGCCGCCTCGATGAGGCGGGCAATGAAGGGCGCCGCCGCCACCGTGAGCGGCACGATGGCCGCATCGGTGCCGATGGAGGTGCCAGCGATGAGCCGGGTGAAGGGGATGATGGCCACCACCAGGATGATGAAGGGAGTGGACCGCGCGGCATTCACCACGAGGCCGAGCGCATGGTTGAGCCAGGGTGCGGCGAACAGCTCGCCCGAGCGGCTGGTGGCGAGGAACACGCCCAAGGGCAGGCCGATGGCGGTGCCGATGAGGCCGGCCACCGCCACCATATAGAGGGTCGCCTGGGTGGCCTGGATCAGCAGGTCGGTCATTGCGGGGGTGAGGAAATCAAACATGGCCGAGCACCTCCGCCGAGAGGCTGAGCTTCTCCACAGCGTTCACCACCGCCGCCACGGTGACCGCATCGTTCGGTATACCGATCACGATCACGCCGAACGGCTGGCCGGCAATGTCATCCACCTGGGCCTGGATGATGTTCACGTCGACACCCAGGAGGCGCGAAATGCGGGAGAGCACGGGGTCGGTGGCGTGGTCGCCGGTGAAGACGATGCGCACCAGCGCCTGCCCGCCGGGTGTCGGCTCCGCCTTCAGGCGCGCGGCGATATAAGGGGGCAGCGCAGAGCCGGCCACGGCCGAGATGAAGGATTTCGTCGTTGGGTGGCGCGGCCGGGCGAACAGCTCGAAGGTGGTCCCCTCCTCCACGATGCGCCCGCCATCCAGCACCGCCACGCGGTCCGCCACCGCCTTGATCACGGCCATCTCATGGGTGATCAGCAGCACGGTGAGGTTTAGCTCCGCATTCACCCGGCGCAGCAGCGCGAGGATCTGGTTGGTGGTCTCGGGGTCGAGGGCGGAGGTGGCCTCGTCGGAGAGCAGAACGCGGGGGCGGGTCGCCAGAGCGCGGGCGATGCCAACACGCTGCTTCTGGCCGCCGGAAAGCTCGGCAGGGTAGCGGTCGCGCTTGTCGGCGAGGCCCACGAGATCCAGCAGCGGCTCTACCCGCGCCTTGATTTCCCGGCGCGGCACGCCGGCGATCTCCAGCGGCAGGGCCACGTTCTCGAACGCGGTGCGGCGGGCCAGCAGATTGAAATGCTGGAAGATCATGCCGATGGAGCGGCGCGCTTCGCGCAGGCCGGCTTCGGAAAGCGCCGTGATGTCCGTGCCGTCTACGGTGATCCGCCCGGAGGTCGGCCGCTCCAGCCCGTTGACGAGGCGGATCAAGGTGGACTTGCCCGCGCCGGAGCGGCCGATGACGCCGAGAATGGCGCCTTCGGGCACGGCAAGGTCCACGTCCGCCAGGGCGGTCACCTCAGGCGTGCCGCGCCGCGCGGGGAAGCTCTTGCCCACATGCGCGAAACTGATGATGGGGTCGGTCACGGAAACTCCTCTGCCGGCGCCGAGAGGCGTCGCGGGCGCGAGGATATTGAATGGAGCGTTCACGTTCATCTCCGGCTTTCGTCGAGGACACGCGTTCGCTCAGGCGAACTCATGATGCGTGTCTGGCAGCCGATGGGGACGGGCAAGGCAAAAGGCGCGGCGTCAGGAGGCCGCAGTCACATTCGCATACACAAGCAGCACATCATGGCCGCACCCGTGGTTCCGAGAGTTCCGTTGGGCGATATGTTGTTCGTTTTGACGAACGTGTCAAGGCGCTTTGCGCAGCGCACCCATGCGCGAAGGACAGGCCGCATTGTCAAAGCTGGCGGCAATCCTAATATGCGGATCGATCATCCCGTCGCGTCATGCGACCTTCCTGCCGCCGTGCGGCACGTTTTGAGATCATGGCAGAGCCCAAGAAAATCACGCTCACAGACCGGCAGTTCGCACTGATCGCCCGCGCCCTGGCCGAGCCCCGGCGCTATCAGATGCTGAAGGAGATCGGCAGCACGTGCGAGCATATGCCGTGCAGCGCGCTCTCTTCCATGCACGAGGTGAGCGCCGCGACCATCTCCCATCATGTGAAGGAGCTGGAGAGCGCCGGCCTCATCGAGATCGTCCGCGAGGGCAAGTTCGCCAATCTCGTCCTCCAGCGCGACGTGCTGAACGCCTATCTGGAACGCCTCTCGCAGATTTAGGGTATGGAAAATCTCCGGCCCTGCTGCCCTTGTAATAGTTAGATGATTATATAAATGTCTCACCGACTCAGTTCGACGACCATCGAATTGTTGACGGTAGGAGATGTGACATGAGCAAGCTGGCCGGGAGGGTCGCCGTGGTGACCGGAGCTTCCAAGGGCATTGGCGCCGGGATCGCGAAAAGCCTCGCCGCCGAGGGCGCGGCGGTGGTGGTGAACTACGCCTCCAGCAAGGAGGGCGCTGAGCGCGTTGTCGCCGAGATCAAGCAGGCCGGCGGCAAGGCCGTCGCCGTGCAGGGCGATGTGGCGAAGGCCGCCGACGTGAAGCGCCTGTTCGCCGAGACGAAGGCCGCCTTCGGCGCCGCCCACATCCTGGTGAACAATGCGGGCGTCTACGCCTTCGCGCCGCTGGAGGAACTGAAGGAGGAGGAGTTCCACCGCCAGTTCAACACCAATGTGCTCGGGCTTCTCCTGACGACGAAGGAAGCCGTCGCGCAGTTCGGGCCCGAAGGCGGGAGCGTGATCAATATCGGCTCCGCGGCCACCAGCGTGCGCCTGCCGACCACCTCGGTCTACACCGCCACCAAGGCCGCGGTGGCCTCCATCACCCATGTGCTGGCGAGCGAGCTGGGGCCGAAGAAGATCCGGGTCAACGCCATCAGCCCCGGCGGCGTGGAGACCGAGGGTACCCAGGCCATGGGCGTGATCGGCAGCGATTTCGAGGCTGAATTGATCGCCAAGACCCCGCTCGGACGCCGCGGCCAGCCGGGCGATATCGCCTCCGTCGCGGTATTCCTGGCGTCTGCGGATTCCGCCTGGATGACGGGCGAAGTCCTCTTCGCCTCCGGCGGCCTGCGGTAAGGGACGTCACCTTGCTGGGCGGCGCAGAGACCGCCCGACACAACCGTCATCCCCGGACTTGATCCGGGGATCTCCAAGACGCTTGGCGCAACGGCGGGAGATGCCCGGGTCAAGCCCGGGCATGGCAGTCGTTCTAAGGATCACTCCGCCGCGTGCGGGAATCCCGGCGGGGTGTGCGGGTGCTTGTCCTCCGGCGCCGCACCCTCTTCGTCCGCCTCGTCCTTCTTCCCCACGAAGCGGCCGAACAGGCGGCTCAGCAGATGGTCCAGATCGTCCATCACGGTGAATACCGCGGGCACGAACACCAGCGACAGGACGGTGGAGGCGATCAGGCCGCCGATGACCGCGATGGCCATGGGCGCGCGGAACGAGCCGCCCTCCCCCAAGGCCAGCGCCGAGGGCACCATGCCCGCCGCCATGGCGATGGTGGTCATGACGATGGGCTGGGCGCGCTTGCGGCCGGCCTCCATCAGCGCCGTGAAGCGGTCATGCCCCGAAGCCATGGATTCCACCGCGAAGTCCACCAGCAGGATGGCGTTCTTCGTCACGATGCCCATGAGCATCAGGAAGCCGATGACCACCGGCAGCGACACCGAATTCCCCGTCAGCAGCAGCGCGATGAAGGCGCCGCCAATGGACAAAGGCAGCGAGATGAGGATGGTGATGGGCTGAAGCACGTCGTGGAACAGCAGGATCAGCACCGCCAGCACCAGCATCACGCCCGCGCCGATGGCCATGGCGAAGCCGGTGAAGACCTCCTCCATGATCTCGGCATCCCCCGATTCCTTCAGCGTCACGCCCGCAGGCAGGTTGCGCGCCGCGGGAAGCGCCTTCACCGCTTCGAGCGCAGTGCCGAGCGGCGCGGCGCCGACGAGGTCCGCTTCCACGGCGATGCGCCGGGCGCGGTCGTAGCGATCGAGCGCCGTCGGCCCCTTGCCGAACTCGATGTCCGCAACGGAGGAAAGCGGCACCGAGACGCCGGGGGTGGAGGTGGGCACCTTGATGGCGTCGAAGGTGGAGAGCTGGCCGCGCGCCTTCTCGTCCATCTGCACGCGGATATCGATCTGCCGGTCCTTGGCGGAGAATTTGGCGAGGTTGGCCGCCACGTCGCCGATGGTGGCGATGCGCACCGTCTCGGCGATGGTGTTCACCGAGACGCCCAGTTCCGCCGCCTGATCCAGCTTCGGCACGATGCGGATCTCCGGCCGGTCGAGGGCTGCGGAGGAGACCACGTTGGAGAGGATGTGGACGTTGTCGCGCACCTCCTTCTCCAGAGCGAGGGCCGCCTTTTCCACCGCCTCGCCATCATTGCCCGAGAGGATCACGGAGAAGCCGCGCTGCGGGTTCTGCCCGTTGGGGCTCCAGGTGAAACGCATGTCCGGCATGGCCGCGAGCGTCGCATAGAGCCGGCTCTCGAAGCTCTTCTGGTCGATGGTCCGCTCGGCGCGCGGCTTCAGGTTCACCACGATCTGCGCCTTGCGCACCTCGCCCGCCATGAGGGCGAGGCCGCCCTGCCCGCCGGCCCCGGCGGTGGCGTAGACGCCCGCCACCTCAGGCTGTTCCAGCATAAGCGTGGTGATGCGGTCGGCCACACTCTGGGTCTCGCGGAGCGTGGTGCCCGGCGGCAATTCCACGGTGAGCATGGAGCGGGAGATGTCATTGGCCGGCAGGAAGCCGGAGGGCAGCAGGGTAGAGAGGAAGATGGTGCCTGCGAACACCCCGAACCCCATCAGGATGGTGATGAAGCGGTGGCGCACCGACCAGCCCAGCAGCTTCACATAGCGGCGCATGATGAAGCCGTCGCCATGCTCGCGGTGGCCGGTGTCCCGCATGAAATAGGCCGCGAGCAGCGGCGTGATGAGGCGGGCGACCGCCAGCGAGAACAGCACGGCGATGGCCACCGTGATGCCGAACTGCTTGAAATACTGACCTGCAATGCCGCCCATGAAGGAGACCGGCACGAACACGGCGGCGATGGTGAGGGTGGTGGCCACCACGGCGAGGCCGATCTCGTCCGCCGCTTCGATGGCCGCGCGATAGGGGGATTTCCCCTGCCGCATGTGGCGCACGATGTTCTCGATCTCCACGATCGCATCGTCCACCAGGATGCCGGTGACCAGCGTGATGGCGAGCAGGCTCACCGCGTTCAGCGAGAAGCCCAAAAGGTCCATGACCCAGAAGGTGGGCAGGATGGACAAGGGGATGGCGAGGGTGGTGATCAGGGTTGCGCGCCAGTCCCGCAGGAACAGGAACACCACCAGCACCGCCAGGAGCGCGCCCTCGATGAGGGTGTGCATGGCGGATTCATAGTCGGACTTGGTGTAGCGCACCGTCGTGTCGATCATGGAGATGGTGACGCCGGGATTGGCCTCCATGAGCTTCTTCACGTCCTCCTGCGTGCGGTCGAACACCGTCACGTCGGAGAAGCCCTTGGCGCGATAGACGCCGAACGCCACCACGGGGCGCCCGTCGAGGCGGGCGAAGGTGCGCGGCTCCTCAGAGCCGTCATAGACCGTGCCGAGATCCTTCAGGCGCACATAGCGCCCGTTGGAAAGGACGATGCGCGTGTCGGCGAGCTGGTCCACCGTCGCCGCACCCGCCAGCGTGCGGATGGACTGCTCCTGCGTGCCCACTTCGCCGCGCCCGCCCGATACGTCGAGATTGGTGGCGCGCAGCTGCCGGCTCACCTCCGCGGCAGTGATGCCCAGCGACATGAGCCGGTCCGGGTCCAGCGATACGCGGATCTCGCGCACCACGCCGCCCTCGCGCTTCACCTGGGCGACGCCGCGCACGCCCTGGAGCGCGCGGGCGACGGTGTCGTCCACGAACCAGGACAGCTCCTCCGTGCTCATGGAGGGCGAGGACACCGCATAGGTGACGATGGGCAGGCCCTCGATATCGACCCGCTGGATCTGGGGCTCGTCGATGGAATCGGGCAGCTCGGTGCGGATCTTCGTGACCGCGTCGCGGGTGTCGTTCACCGCCCGATCCACCGCCGTCTCCAGGTGGAACTCGATGGTGGTGACGCTGGCGCCTTCCGAGATGGAGGAGGTGATGTGCTTGACGCCGGCGACGCCGGCCACCGCATTCTCCACCTTCTTGGTGATCTGGGTTTCCAGCTCGCTCGGCGCGGCGCCGGGCTGGGTCACGGTGACCATGACGATGGGCAGGTCGATATTCGGCATCTGGGTCACCGGCAGTGACTTGAAATGCACGATGCCGAGCGCCGTGAGCACCACGAACAAAACGAGGGAGGGGATGGGCTTGCGGATCGCCCAGGCCGAGACGTTGAGGGCCATCAGCGCGCTCCGCTCACAGTGCCGGCCCGGCCCTTGGCGCTCGCATCCTTGGCGTTGACCTCCAGGGCCTCCACCGCCGTCACATGGTCGCCGTCACGCAGGAAGCCACCCGCCCGCGCCACGACCTGATCACCAGCGGTCACGCCGTGGAGAATCTCGATGCGCCCCTGGTTCTTGAGGCCGGCCTCGACGCGGCGCTCCGCAACGACACCGTCCTTCACCACCAGCACATAGGCTCCTTCGGCGTCGAACATGACGGCCGAGAGCGGCACGGAAAGGCCCTCGTGCCGGCCGAGCTCCACCACGCCGCGCGCATAGGTGCCGGGGCGCAGGCGGGGATCGTCGGCAAGGGCGATCTTCACCTTGCCGAGGCGCGTCGCCTTGTCGAGCTGGGCCGAGATCAGGCGCACCGTGCCATCGACGGGGGACGTGAAGCCGGCGGGCGTGACCTGGACTTTCTGGCCGACCTTCATGCGCGCCATGATGCTTTCCGGCACCTCGGCATCGAGATCGACCGCGCCGCCCTCGGCGATGCGGAACAGGGGCTCGCCGCGGGTGGACAGCACGATGGCGCCGATGCGGGCGTCGCGCGACAGCACGACGCCGGCCTCCGGCGCCTTCACGTCGGTGCGCTTCAGGCGCAGCTCGATCTCGGCGCGCTGGGCGTCCACGAATTTGGCGTCGGCTTCGGAGGCGAGAAGGGTCTCGCGGGCGGCAGCGACCTGGGCGGCCGCCACCTTCACGGCCCGCTCGCGCTCATCCAGCGCCTCCTGGGAGGCGACGCCGGTCTTGCGGAGCTGGCGCGTGCGCTCCACCGCGGAGGTGGCCTCCGCCTCCTGCGCCAGCATCTGGTCGATATTGGCCCGCTGCTGGGCGATGGTCGCCTTGGCCTTGGCCGCATTGGCCGTGTTTTGGGCGAGCTGGACGTCCAGCATGTCCCGTGACAGGCGCGCCAGAACCTGGCCCTTCTCCACCTTGTCGCCCACCTCGGCGAGGATCTCCACGAGGCGGTAGCCCTCGATCTCAGGTCCCACCTGGATCTCCTCGCGCGGCAGGAGCGAGCCGGTGACCAGCAGCGTCTCCGACATGTCGCGCCGCTGGGCGTGGGTGACGCTCACCGTCAGCCCTTTCGCGGCCTCTGTCGGGGGCGTCTGGGCGAGCGCGGGCGCGCCGGCGAGGATGCCGGCGGCGAAGGCGAAGAAAGTGGCGGAGCGGGCAAGGCGAAGCATGGGAGCGGGGTTCCGCTTGAGTTGGAGCGCTGCCGTAGAGACAGCTTGCGTCGGATTTCGGGCAGCGTCCGGGCGGAGGCGGATCATGCGTCCTCGCCTTTTGCAGGTTCCCCGACAGTGTGGCCGGCGGGCGACATCATGCGCCGCACGAGGGTGGATAGCGCCGGCAGGCGCTGGATGAGCTTCCATTCGGGGTGCAGCAGATTGTGCAGGATCAGGCCGTCGCCGATCACCTGGAGCAGGATCACCAGATCCTGAGGGTCGAGGCTCGGGTCGATCTCGCCCTTCTCCTGCGCCTGGAGCAGGGCCGCGCGCAGCATGCCGCGCGTCTCCTCCTCCACTGGCTCCAGCGCCTCGCGCAGGCGATCATTGCGGATGGCCTCCGCCATGATCTCCGGGCCGAGCTTGGCGCAGGGCAGGCCATCCTCGGAGAGCATCTCGGCCACGCATTCGGTGAGGCCGTCGATGAGGTTCGGCGCCTTGTCCACCTGCTCGAACATCTGCGCCCGATCGGCCCGCTCACCTTCCACGATGGCGCCGATGATGGATTCCTTGGAGGGGAAATAGCGGTAGAGCGCGCCCGGGCTCATGCCGGCCTCGGTGCAGATCTGCTGCATGGAGGTGCCGTGGAAGCCGTCGCGGGAAAAGCAGGCGATGGCGGCGGCGAGGATGCGCCGGCGCTGCTCGGCCCTATGGTCCAGGGCGACAGGCGGAACGACTTCCAGGCCCATTATGGCTAAGTCCATGGTGCGAATGAATGTTCGCTCTCATTTTATTGTGCGCTGCAGGAAGGTCAAGAGCGAACGTTCGTTCTCACGTATCGGAAAGTGAACAGATCCTTGCTGCCGGGAACCTCAGCCACGACGGCTCTTCACTTCCCGGCGCCATGGCCTAAAAGACGGAACAACCAATAAGGATCAGGGCATGCGCATCAGGTTGAGCGCCGCATTTCTTCTGCTCGGTCTCGCCGGCGCCGCCGCGCAGGCGCCCGCGCCCGGCTGGCAGGCGACGCCGTGGGCCGACAGCGTAATGCTCCAGAGCGAGCTGCGCTTCGATCTGGAAAGCCCTGATGGCACCGGCGTCAGCGACCAGCAATGGGCGCGCTTCCTCACCGACACCATTCTGACCCGCTTCCCGGATGGCCTGACCGTCCTGAATGCGGAAAGCGTCGGCAAGGCCGGCACGGCCGGCGCCCGGCTGGTCATGATCGTGCACCCCAACACGCCGGATGCGGCCACCAAGCTCGGCGAGATCAGAGCCGCCTTCGCCCAGCGCTTCGGCGGGGCGAAGGTGTTCCACCTGGACTTTCCGGTGCGGGTGACGAACTGAGGGGCGTCCTTCCCTCGGAAGCCCGATGAAATCGGGTTGAATTCCCGGCTTGGCCTCACGATTTTCATGGCAAATGGAAATGTGAGGGCCGCGTCATGGGCCAGACAGCGCACCATTATCTCATCTTCGAAACCGCAAGCGGGTTCTGCGGCATCGCCTGGAACGCCGTGGGTATCACGCGCTTCCAACTTCCGACAAAGACGGCCGAAGCCGCCGAGCGGATGCTGCTGCGCCGGGTCCCCGGCGCCGAGCCGGACACCCCCACCCCCGAGGTGGCCGAGGCCGTCGCCGCCGCGAGGCGCTATTTCGAGGGCGAGGAGATCGATTTTTCCGGCTTCGCGCTCGACCTCGGCGAACAGGAGGCCTTCTTCTCGCAGATCTATGCCGCCGTCCGCCAGATCGGGTGGGGCCACACCACCACCTACGGCACCCTGGCGAAGGCGCTGGGCGCCGGGCCGGAGGCTGCGCGCGATGTGGGGCAGGCCATGGCCAAGAATCCGGTGCCGCTGATCATCCCCTGCCACCGGGTGCTCGCGGCCGGCGGCAAGGTTGGCGGGTTCTCCGCGCCTGGGGGCTCGACGGCGAAGGCACGCATGCTGGAGCTGGAAGGGGTCCGCGTGGAGCCCCCGCCGCCCGCGCAGACATCCTTCGGCTTCTGAGGACGCCGCCGCTCACACCCGGCTGGAACTTTCTGCTGCCCGCCCGCCCCGCAGGTGATAAATTACCTTAAGGGAACGGGGGTCGGCATGATCGGCGACGCAATCAAGTTCGTTCTGGCGAACCTGCCGGCCCTGCTTTTCGTGGCCGCCTTCGTGGTGGCCGCGGCCCGAAAAGCCCCTCCCTCCTTCGCCACCCGGCTGTTCGACTGGCTCCTGCTGCTTTCGGTGGGCGTGGAAGCCCTCTGGGCGGGCCTGTTTCATGTCTTCTTCCCGCACATCGCCGCCGCCTCCATCGGCTGGCAGGTCAGCCCGTTCCAGTTCGAGATCGGTGTTGCGGACATCTCCATCGGCATCGTGGGGATCGTCGCATTCTGGCGCTCGCTGGATTTCAAGGAAGCGGCCGTCTGGTACATCACGCTGTTCTATATCGGCGTCGCCATCGGCCATGTGCGCGAGGCCATGTCCGGCGACATGGCCCCCGACAATTTCGGCCTGCTGCTGATCATCACGGTGGTCCAGATCATCCTGCTTCCCGTGCTCCTTTGGCTGGCGCGGCGCGAGGCGAACGCGAAATCCTGATCAGGCGCGCACCAGCGTTTCGCCCTCCCGGCCCAGCTGCAGTGTCATGGCGGAGGGGCGCCATTCGCCCGTCTCCTCCGTGCGGCCCTGGAGGATGTAGCGCGGGTTGGACATGCCCATCTGCTCCGCCGCCTTGCGGCTCAATTCGCCGATGCCGCCGCCCTTCACCCGATTGACGATGACGCCAAGCTCGGTCTCGCGAAATTCGCTCAGCATGTTGAAGTCGCCCTCGCTGTCCCCGAACACGAGGAGCGGGCCGAAGCCGCGCGCATCCACCATGGTCCGGCGGATGGCCTCTACCTTTCCCGGTCCCCAGGTGATGGGCCAGTTGTCCGCGGGGCGCCAGTCCAGCTTTCCGTCGCGCCGCCCCATGCGGATGCCGAATACATTCTCCGGCGGCAGGTTGTAGCCGTAGCGGGGATCGCAGGCGAACACCTTCGCCACGTCCTCGCAGGTGGCGCTCACCACGATCACGTCGATGCCCACGGCGCGCAGCCCGTGCTGGATGCACGCGATCTCGGGGGTGAGGCGCAGGCCGTCGAGATAGGTCTGGGAGACGATGCCGGCCTTGCCGGGATGGGATTTGGGGGTCACGGCCTGCAGCTCCGCCATGGCCCGCCCGAGATTTGCGTCATTGTTGGCGGCGGCGAGGCGCTGCAATTGCTCCTCCGTGTTGCCGGCCCAGAAGCCCACCATCCAGGTGTCGCCCAGCCGGTCGCCGAACGTGTCCATGAGGGCGCTGTAGGTGAAGAGCAGCTTTGCGCGCAGGCTCGCCAGCCGGTCGTCCTTCGCCAGAGCCGCGCGCTTCTCGGGCGGCGCCGGAATGCCATAGGTGGCGGCAAGCGCCGCATAGTCCGCATCGATGTCGGCGGCGAGGCTCGCGAACGATACGGGCGCGCCGGCCACAGTCCGATAGGCGCCCGCGAAAGGGCCGTCGGGCACGTTCTGCCGCACCACCTGGGAGAATTCCTCCGGGGGAAGGCGGAAGGCGAAGCTGTCGATGACAGTGAGGAACAGGGTCTCCTCGCAATCATTCATGATGGAGGTGTTGTCCCAGTCGAACACCGCATAGGGGCGCCGGGCCGGGTCATAGTCGGCGCTGCCGCGGCCATAGGCGCGCATGAGGGCGAGGAGGCGCATGCGCAAGGCCGGGGAGATCTTCAGCGGCGGAAAGTCGGGCGCCGGCGGTTCCACCGGCTCGGCCGCCGCGCGGGTCAGCAAGAAGGGTGCCGCCACGGGCGCGGCGACGAGAGCGGACACCAGATCGCGGCGGCGCATGGCCCCTCCAGAGGCATTTTATTACCCAACGCGCCATGGAACCCGCCCGCGGTGACGCAGGGATGACGCAGCGCCCTTGAGGAGCCGCGGCGCCGCCCCTACCTGTTGCGGGACCGTTCCTCTCTTCGCCCCTCGGGCGTCTCGAAAGGTGCCACCCGGCAATGCTCTCCGCCGCTTTCACCGCCTTCGGCCAGGTCTTCTCGCCGCTGCTGCGCGGCGTGCTGCTGAAGGCCGTGGCGCTTGCCATCGGCCTTCTGGTGGTTCTGGCCATCGGCCTCAACATGCTGCTCGGCTGGCTGGTGGACGTGCCATCCCACCCCTGGGTGGAGACCACCCTCGCCATCATTGCCGGCCTCGGCATCGTGCTGGGCGCGCTTTATCTGGTGCCGGCGGTGTCCTCGCTGGTGGCGGGCCTGTTCCTGGATGATGTGGCGGAGGCGGTGGAGACGGCGAGCTATCCCGGCACGCCCCACGGCATGGCGCAGCCCATCGCCCGCTCGCTGCTCTATTCCCTTCGCTTCTTCCTGCTGGTGCTGGCGGTGAACCTCGGCGCGCTGCTGCTGCTCCTGGTGCCGGGCGTGAACATCGTCATCTTCTTCATCGCCAACGCCTATCTGCTCTCGCGGGAATATTTCGAGCTTGCCGCCATGCGCTATGCCTCGCCCGCCGAGGCGCGGGCGCTGCGGCAGGCAAATGCAACGACGGTGTTCCTTGCCGGCCTCCTCATCGCGCCGCTTCTGATGGTGCCGATCCTGAACCTCATCACCCCCATCTACGGCACCGCCTTCATGGTCCACCTCCACAAGCGCCTTGCGGCACGGCCGGGGCGGAGGATGCTGGAGGGGGTGTAGAGGCTGTGCCGAGGATCCATTACGCCCCCTCTCCCCGCGGGGGGGAGGGCTGGGGAGAGGGGGAATCACCCTCTCAAGTCCTGAAGCGCCGGAGCCCCCTCACCCGGCTGCTGCGCAGCCGACCTCTCCCCCTCGGGGAGAGGTGAGACACGCTCCGCCCAACCTTCGGAAAAGGCGGGCAGCAAGAACTTAAATCGTCTTGTCCGGCCAGCGGCACAGGTCCTGGATCGGACAGATGGGGCAGTCCGGCAAGCGGGCCTTGCAGATGTAGCGGCCGTGCAGGATCAGCCAATGATGGGCGTGGAGCTTGAAACGGTCCGGGATGCGCCGCTCAAGACCCAATTCCACGTCCAGCGGCGTCGCGCCAGGGGCAAGGCCCGTACGGTTGGCGACGCGGAAGAGGTGGGTGTCCACGGCGATGGTGGGTTCGCCGAAGGCGATGTTCAGCACCACGTTGGCGGTCTTGCGCCCCACCCCCGGCAGCGCCTCCAAAGCGGCGCGGTCGCGCGGTACCTCGCCCTTGTGGCGTTCCAGCAGCAGGCGGGACAGCTCCGCCACGTTCTTGGCCTTGCCGCGATAAAGGCCCAGCGTGCGGATGTGCTTCGCGATCTCCTCCTCCCCGAGCGCCACCATGGCTTTGGGGTTCGGGGCGGCGGCGAACAGGCCGCGGGTCGCCTTGTTCACACCCACGTCGGTCGCCTGGGCGGAGAGGACCACGGCCACCAGCAGCGTAAAGGCGTCGGAATGCTCCAGCTCGCCCTTGGGCTCGGGGTCGAGCTTCTCGAAGCGGGAGAACGCCTCATACACCTCGTCGTCGGACCATATCTCCACCGTGCGGCCGTGGACGGCAGCCTCCGCATTGGCCACGGCCCGGCGGCGGACCGGGCCGGTTGCGGTGACGGCCTCGGCCTTCAGGCGCGCCGCCGGCAGCTTCGCCTTGGCGGGCCGCTTGGTCGCGGGCTTGTGTGCGGGGGACACGGTGGTCTTGCGGGCCATTTTTTCCGTATACTGGGCCCCATGACGAAGGCCAATGACCTGCCCTTCCCGGATGACGGCGAACCCACGGTTTTCGCCACCGTCATGGCGCCGCACCGCTCCCTCTCCCCGCGCGGCTTCTTCATCTTCATGCTGGCCATCGGCGGCTTGAGCTTCGCCTGCGGGATCATGTTCCTGTCCATGGGCGCGTGGCCTATCTTCGGCTTCTTCGGGCTCGACGTGGCGCTGCTCTATTTCGCCTTCCGCGCCAATTTTCGGGCGGCGGCGGCGCGCGAATACATCCGCATCACGCCGAGCCTTGTTCAGGTGCGGCAGGTTTCCGCTCAAGGAAAGGCCCGGAATGCGGAGATGAACCCCTTCTTCACCCGCGTCAGCCGGCGAGACGTGGAGGAGCTGGGCACCCTCGATTTGTCCCTGGTCTCGCGCGGCAACCAGACGCCGGTGGGCATCCATCTCGGCCCTTGGCAGAAGTCAGAACTGGCGGACGATCTCAGCGCGGCGCTTGGAAAAGTGAAGCGGGGCGTGACCCGGACGATGTTCTGACTCCCACCGTCATATCCGGGCGCCACGCATTTGAAGCAGCGGCGAAATCGGGTGGGCGGCGGTGTTGCGGAGTGGTCGAATGGGTGCAAGTCCGCTTCAAGGAGACACGCCCGTGCTGTCACAGGACACGCTCATTCTCGACAGGCCCAAATTCGATGGGCCCAAGTTCGACAGGCCGAAGTTCGATATGCCCAGCCTCGAAATGCCGAAATCCTCCGGCCTCGCCATCCCCACCCCGGCCGCCCCGCTGGAGATCGCCGCCTGCGACTATGACACCGTGCGCCAGGCCGTGGCCTATGTGACGACCCATGTCCAGAAGCAGCCGGAAGTCGAGGAGATCGCGGCGGCGGTGGGCGTCAGCGCCCGCGCCTTGACGGATCTGTTCCGCCGCTGGTGCGGCCTCACCCCCAAGGCGTTCCTCCAGGCCGTGACCCTGGACCGCGCGCGCCGGGTGCTGGCCGAGAGCTCCAACGTGCTCGACGCCGCCCTGGAGCTGGGCCTGTCCGGCCCCGGCCGGCTGCACGATCTCTTCGTGGTGCACGAGGCCATGTCGCCGGGTGAGTGGAAGACCGGTGGGGCGGGCCTCGAGATCCGCTACGGCTTCCACCCCTCGCCCTTCGGCCTTGCGCTCGCCATGTCCAGCAAGCGCGGCCTGTGCGGCCTCGCCTTCGCCGACAATGGCGAGGATGCGACGGCGCTCGCCGACATGCGCGCCCGCTGGCCGAACGCCACCTTCGTGGAGGACCCCGTCGCCACCGCCCCCCTGGTGCGGCGGATATTCGACCCCGAGGCCTGGCGCGAGGACCAGCCGCTGCGCATCGTCTTCATCGGCACCGATTTCGAGGTGCGGGTGTGGGAGACCCTGCTGCGCATCCCCATGGGCTGCGCCACCACCTATTCCAACATTGCCGGCCATGTGGGGCGGCCGCAGGCGGCGCGGGCAGTGGGCGCCGCGGTGGGCAAGAACCCCATTTCCTTCGTCGTCCCCTGCCACCGCGTGTTCGGCAAGAGCGGCGACCTCACCGGCTACCATTGGGGCCTCACCCGCAAGCGCGCCATATTGGGCTGGGAAGCGGGCAAGGTGCTGGAGGCATGACCGGGGCATCTTGACCCGGTCGCCGAGGCGCGGCACGACAGTCTTATGCCGCGCTTCCTTCCCGCTGTCCTCATCGCGCTCGCCCTCTCCGGCGGGGCCGCCCATGCGGCGGAGGGCTCGACGCCGCCTTACGAGACCGACCTCCTGAAGCTCGCGGAACTCCTGGGCGGCCTGCATTATCTGCGCCCGCTCTGCGGCATCTCCCCGGAAGGCCAGACATGGCGGCTGGAGATGCAGGCGCTCATCGAGGCGGAGCAGCCCTCGGACGTGCGCAAGGGCAAGCTCATCGCCTCCTTCAACCAGGGCTTTTCCAGCTACGCGCAGGTCTACCGCACCTGCACGCCGGCGGCCGCCTTGGCGGTGCAACGGCAGATCGAGGAAGGCTCCAAGCTCGCCCACGACATCGTCGTGCGCTACGGCGGCAATTGAGCCCTTCGCGCGTTAACCTTTCGTTCAGAACTTCCGCGACGCCACCGGGCGACATGCTACTCATTCCGCACGTCGCCCCGCGCCGGGGCCTGGAGAGCGCATAAGTGTCGAGCACCGGCTACGTCCCCCGCGTCCCTGATATCGCAGATGCCGCGTCCGACGAGCGCCATGCCGCTTTGTCGTATCTCGACGACGCCTGGACCGAGGCCGTGCGCGACGGGCTGGACGAGGACAGCCTCGTGCAGGCGGCCCTGTTCACCGCCTTGCGCTCGCTGGTGGACACCTATGGCGAGGAGCCCTGCGCCACCTATGTGGAGGGCCTCGCCGCCCGCATCCGCGCAGGGGAATACACGCTGGTGGGTCAGCGGCAGTAGTTCACGGTCGTCATCCCCGGGCTTGACCCGGGGATCTTTCGGAAAATCTGACGCGACGGTCCCGAGGGAGATGGCCGGGTCAAGCCCGGCCATGACGACCCCTGCTTTCGTCGTCAGCGAGCGCCCCTCACCCCTCGTAATAATCCGCCACCAGCTTATCCAGCAGCCGCACGCCCCAGCCGGAGCCCCAGCTCTTGTTGATGTCGGTGGAAAGCGAGCCCATGGCGGTGCCCGCCACGTCGAGATGCGCCCAGGGGGTCTTGTCCACGAAGCGCTGGAGGAACTGGGCCGCCGTGATGGAGCCGCCGTTGCGGCCGCCGGTGTTCTTCATGTCGGCGAAGCGGCTGTCGATCAGCTTGTCGTATTCCGGGCCGAGCGGCATGCGCCACACCCGCTCGCCGGTGGCCGCGCCGGCCGCCGCCAGATGCCCGGCCAGTTCGTCGTCATTGGAGAACAGGCCGGCATATTCCTGGCCCAGGGCCACCAGGATCGCGCCGGTGAGCGTGGCGAGGTCCACCATGAAGCGCGGCTTGAAGCGCTCCTTCACGTACCAGAGCACGTCGGCCAGGACGAGCCGGCCTTCCGCATCGGTATTGATGATCTCGATGGTCTGGCCCGACATGGAGGTGACGATGTCGCCGGGGCGCTGGGCGGCGCCGTCGGGCATGTTCTCCACGCAGCCGATGACGCCCACCGCATTCACCTTCGCCTTGCGCGCGGCGAGGGCATAGAGGAGGCCGGTGACGCAGGCGGCGCCGCCCATGTCGCCCTTCATGTCCTCCATGCCCGCGGCGGGCTTGATGGAGATGCCGCCGGTGTCGAAGGTCACGCCCTTGCCGATGAAGGCCACCGGCTGGCTTTTCGCGGATGCGCCGTTCCAGCGCATCACCACCACCCGGCTCTCCTTGATGGAGCCCTGGCCGACACCCAGCAGCGCCCGCATGCCGAGGCGCGCGAGTTCCTCGTCGTCGAACACCTCCACCTCGACGCCCACGGAGCGCAGCTCCTCGGCGCGGCGGGCGAATTCCGGCGGGTCCAGCACGTTGGAGGGCTCGTTGACGAGGTTGCGGGCCAGCGTCACGCCGTCGGCCACCGCCTCGCGCGCGATCCAGGCGCGCTTCGCCAGCCCCTCATCCGCCACCTGCAGGATGACGGCGAGCGGGGTCGGCTCGCTCTCGCCTTCCTTGCGCTTGGTCTTGTAGCGGTCGAAGGCATAGGCCCGCAGCCGCACGCCCAGCGCGATCTCCGCCGCGGCCGAGGCCGGCAGGCTGCGGCCGGGCAGGTCGATGATGATTGTCGCTTCCCGGGTGCCGCCGGGGAGCCGGCCGGCCGCGATGCCGCCGAGCCGCAGATAGTCCGAATCCTTCAGCTCGGCCGCCTTGCCGACGCCGAGGACGACCACGCGCGTCGTGTCCAGCTTCTCGGGCGCGAGAAGATCGAGCGCCCCGCCGAGCTTGCCCTTGAAGCGGTCCGCATCCATGGCGCGGGCGATGGCGCCGGAGGCCGGCTTCAAGAGCTTCTGCGTCGCCTTTCCGAAACCCAGCGTATCGTCGGTGAGGACGATGAGCACACCCTTGAGGGCAGCGCCATGCTTGGCGAACTGGATGGTGACGGGCTCGGACATGGGGAACTCCGGAAGGACATTGGCGGGCAGAAAGCCGCCTTTTATTTTCTAATTGGCCGGACCGCCGCGGGGAAGCGGCGGGAGGTCACGCGGGAGGCTGGAAATCCAGGAATTTGCGGCTCGGGAAGTCATAGAGCCGGCCGGTGGCCTCGCAGCTCGGCAGGCACAGCGCCAGGATGGCGGCAGCGGCGGCCTCGGGCACTTCCAGCGTCATGGGATCTTCGCCGGGGAAGGCCTTCGCCCGCATGCGGGTGCGGATGGGGCCGGGATTGAACAGGTTCACCTTCAGGTTTCCCGTCACCGTCTCCGCCGCCCAGGTGCGCCCCAGCGCCTCCAGGGCTGCCTTCGTAATGGTATAGGGGCCCCAATAAGCGCGCGCCTTGTGCGCCGCGCCGGAGGAGACCAGCACCGCGCGGCCCGCGGTGGAGAGGCGCAGCAGCGGGTCGAGGGAGCGGACGAAGCGGTAATTGGCCGTGACGTTGACGCACAGCGCCTGGTCCCAGTCCTTCGGGTCCACGTGGCCGAGCGGCGTCACCGGGCCGAGGATGCCCGCATTGCCCACGAACACATCCAGATGGCCGTAGCGCTGGTAGAGCGCGCCGCCCAGCCGGTCGATGGCCTCGTAATCGGTGACATCCATGGGCACCAGGGTGGCCGAGCCGCCCTTGGCCTTGATGGCGTCGTCCACTTCCTCCAGCGCGCCTTCGGTGCGGCCCACGGCCACCACATGGGCGCCCGCCTCCGCCAAGGCGATGGCGGTGGCGGCGCCGATGCCGCGCGTGGCCCCGGTGACGAGGGCGATCCTGTCGGCAAGCGGCCGTTCGGTCATGGGACAATCCGGTTGGCTGGCGGCGGGAGGCGCCGCAGCCGAAAGCGAGCCGTCAGCTCGCCTCGGCGAGGAGGGAGAGCTGCTGGGAGGCGACCGCGCTCGCCTTGTCGGTCAGCGCGGTCGGGTAGTCGCCGGTGAAGCAATGGTCGGTGAATTGCGGCCGCGCCGGATCGCGCGCCTCGCAGCCCATGGCCCGGTAGACGCCGTTCACCGAGAGGAAGGCCAGCGAATCCGCGCCGATATAGGCCCGCATGCCTTCCAGGTCGTGGGTGGCGGCCAGCAGCTTGTCGCGGTCCGGCGTGTCGATGCCGTAATAATCGGGATGGGTAATGGGGGGCGAGGCGATGCGGAAATGCACCTCGGTGGCCCCGGCATCGCGCATCATGCGCACGATCTTCACGGAGGTGGTGCCGCGCACGAGGCTGTCGTCCACCAGCACGATGCGCTTGCCCTCCACCACGGAGCGGTTCGCCGAATGCTTCATGCGCACACCTTGGTCGCGCACGCTCTGGGTGGGCTGGATGAAGGTGCGGCCCACATAATGGTTACGGATGATGCCCAGCTCGTAGGGGATGCCGGACACCTGGGAATAGCCGATGGCCGCAGGCACGCCGGAATCCGGCACGGGCACGATCACATCCGCCGGAGAATGGCTCTCCTGGGCCAGCACCTGGCCCATGGTCTTGCGGACCTGGTAGACCGAGCGGCCGCCGACGATGGAATCCGGCCGGGCGAAATAGATGTACTCGAAGATGCAGGGGCGCGGCTGCATGGGCGGGAAGGGCTTGTGCGACTGCACGCCGTCCTCGTCGATGACGATCACCTCGCCATTCTCGATGTCCCGCACATAAGTGGCGCCGATGATATCAAGCGCGCAGGTCTCGGAGGCGAGGATGTAGGCGTTGTCCAGCCGGCCCAGCACCAAGGGGCGGATGCCCAGGGGGTCGCGGGCGCCGATCAGCTTCTTATTGGTGAGGGCCACCAGGGAATAGGCCCCCTCCAGTGCGCGCAGCGCGTCCACGAAGCGGTCGATGAAGCGCGGCTTCTTGGAGCGCGCCACCATGTGCAGGATCACCTCGGTATCCGTGGTGGACTGCATGATCGCGCCTTCGCGCACCAGCTGCTTGCGCAGCGTCAGGCCGTTGGTGAGGTTGCCGTTATGGCCCACCGCGAAGCCGCCGCCTTCCACTTCCGCGAACAAGGGCTGCACGTTGCGCAGCAGGGTCTCGCCGGTGGTGGAATAGCGCACATGACCCACCGCCACATGGCCGGGCAACCGGTCGATGACGCGGGAATCGGAGAAGGTGTCGCCCACGAGGCCGAGGCGTCGTTCGGAATGGAAGCGCTTTCCGTCATAGGCGACGATGCCAGCGGCTTCCTGCCCGCGATGCTGGAGGGCGTGAAGGCCGATGGCGGTGATGGCCGCCGCATCGGGGTGATTGAACACGCCGAAGACGCCGCATTCCTCGCGCAGCCGGTCGCCGTTCAGATCGGCATCCCAATCCACGGCATTGCCGACGCCATGCGCGTGCGAATCCCCGCTGTCCATGTCCATATCCTCCGCTCGGCGGCTCACTGGCCGTTGCCGCGCGTGCTCTCCAGCAACTGGTCGATTCCCTGTCGGTCGCCGCGCCGGTATCCGACAGTCCCGCTCGCCGTCGTGGCGTTCGGTCCCGTTGCAACAGTGGTACCCCCGGCTCCCCCGTCGGTGCGCTGCCCGCCGGGTGCCTGACCCGGCGCTGGAGGCGTTGTATCGCCGTCCTCGCTACCGGGCGAGCGCTTCAGCCGCTTAAGAATGGTGTTCTCGGGGTCATCCGGCAACAGGGAGACCAGCCAATTCCCCGTGTTTTGCAGCACGGGGCGCGATTTTGCGTTCAGCGCCCACGGCGGCTGGCTCTTATCCGGGACCAGCCAGTTGAAGAACAGGAAGGCCACCACCATGACCAGGAGCCCGCGGGCAAGGCCGAACGCGAAGCCCAGCGTGCGATCCAGCGCGCCGATTCGGCTGTCCAGCACCATGTCGGAGATGCGGGCGCTGATGATGGAGACAATAAGCAGGGTGCCGAGGAAGAGAACTCCCACCGTCACCGCCAGGGCGACCGTGTCCTGCGTCACATACTGCTTCGTAATGGGAAGAAGCTGCGGATAGAAATACGCAGCAACGGCCGCCGCGGCGACCCATGAGACAATGCTGAAGACCTCGCGCAGCAGGCCTCTCACCATGGCGAGCAGGCCCGAGATCAGCATGACGGAGATGACGATCAGATCCAGCAACGTCACAGGCATGGGCGCGGCAGAAGCTCCGATACACCCGCCGCAGAATCAGCGGGAAAGCGGAGCCATGATGCCATGGATGCCGCGTTGGCGGGACGTATAGCTTGCGCGGCCGCCCGCGTCATCCCTCGTCGGGCTTTCTCAGCCCTCTTGCCGCGACATCGCTGCCCTGCGTGGCGCGCGGGCCGCTATACCGGCTACCAACGCCGCAAGGGAGGAAACCTGTTCCACGCGGATAGCACCGTCCGCCCCATCGGCGCCGGCCGGGGGCGCAACCGCCTGGGCAAAGCCCAGCTTGGCGGCTTCCTTGAGCCGCGCCGCTGCCTGGGACACCTGCCGCACGGCCCCGGTGAGGCTGACCTCGCCGAAATAGACCGCATCCGCCGGCAAAGGCGCGCCGGTGAGGGAGGAGACGAGGGCGCCCGCCACCGCAAGGTCCGCCGCAGGCTCGCCGATCTTCAGGCCGCCGGCCACGTTCAGATAGACGTCATGGCCGCCGAGCTTGACGCCGCAGCGCGCATCCAGCACCGCCAGCACCATGGCGAGGCGGTTACTGTCCCACCCCACCACCGCCCGGCGCGGCGTGCCAAGGCTGGAGGGAGCCACCAGCGCCTGGATTTCCACCAATATGGGCCGCGTGCCTTCCATGCCGGCGAACACCGCCGTGCCCGGGGCACCCGAGTCGCGGTTGGAGAGAAACAGTTCGGAGGGGTTCGCCACCTCGGAGAGGCCGCGCCCGGTCATCTCGAACACGCCGATCTCATCGGTGGGGCCGAAACGGTTCTTCTGGGCGCGCAGGATGCGGAACTGGTGGCCGCCATCGCCCTCGAAGGAGAGCACCGCATCCACCATGTGCTCCACGACGCGGGGGCCGGCGATCTGGCCGTCCTTGGTGACGTGGCCCACCAGGATCACGCAGGCGCCGGTCTGCTTGGCGTAGCGCACCATGAGCTGGGCGGAGGTGCGCACCTGCGTCACCGTGCCCGGCGCGGACTCCACCGTGTCGCTCCACATGGTCTGGATGGAATCGATGACCACGAACCGCACCGGCGGCCCGGCGGAGAGCGTGGCGAGGATGTTCTCGGCATTGGTTTCAGCGGCGAGCCCAACTTCCGCGCCGCCGAGCCCGAGTCGGCCGGCGCGCAAGCGCACCTGGTCCACCGCCTCTTCGCCCGAGACATAGACCACCCTGTGCCCGCCTTCCGCCAGTGCGGCGGACGCCTGCACGAGGAGGGTGGACTTGCCGATGCCGGGGTCGCCGCCCAAGAGCAGGATGGAGCCCGGCACGAAGCCGCCGCCGGCCACCCGGTCCAGTTCACCGATGCCGGAAACGAGGCGCGGCGGGGGCGTGCCCTCGCCCTTCAGGCTTTCCAGAGCTACCGCCCGGCCCTTGCGGCCGGAGCGCTGGACGGCGGGCACGGAGGCGGCAATCGCGACCTCCGGCTCCTCGGCGATGGTGTTCCACCCGCCGCACGCCTCGCACTTGCCCTGCCAGCGGTTATAGACCGCCCCGCAGGACTGGCAGGCAAAGGTGGGAGGGCGTCTGGCCATGAAGTTCCCGGCGCCGCGAGGGCGGTGAGTCGCGGGGAGGAGTTTAGAGCGAAGCGCAGACCCTTGTCCTGGACAAGCGACGCCGCAGGCGGAGCGCCGATCCGGGACCCAGCGCAAAGGACCGCCGAAGGCGCTTCACCCCGCCGACGCCGCCACGCGGCGATGGCGTAAAGGCGCTGGTCGCGAATTGCCGGCTTCGCCGGAGCTTTGCGCTGGGTCCCGGAGCTACGCTCCAGCTTCGCTGTCGCTTGTCCAGGACAAACAGGCCCCGAATCCCGTTCCGGGAAACGAAAGCGGATGAAAGATCCTCACCGCGGGGCGAGGATCATGATCATCTGGCGGCCTTCGAGCATGGGCTCGGCTTCCACCTTGGCGACGGTGGAGACGTCCTCGCGCAGCTTCTGGAGCAGCTTGAAGCCGATATCCTGGTGCGCCATCTCACGGCCACGGAAGCGCAGGGTGACCTTCACCTTGTCGCCCTCTTCGAAGAACCGCTCCATGGAGCGCATCTTCACTTCGTAATCGTGCGTATCGATGCCGGGGCGGAGCTTGATCTCCTTGACCTCGACCACCTTCTGCTTCTTGCGCGCCTCGCTGGCCTTCTTCTGATTCTGGTACTTGAAGCGGCCGTAATCCAGGATCTTGCAGACCGGGGGGGCGGAATTGGGAGAAATCTCGACCAGATCCAGCCCAGCCTCCTGGGCCAGTAACAGAGCGTCACGGATAGCCATGACTCCCTTGTTCTGCCCCTCACTGTCGATGAGCTGAACTTCGCGGACGCGGATCTCCTCGTTGACGCGCGGTCCATCCTTCTCCGGCGCGACGGGTCTCATAGGGCGACGAATGGCGACGTTCTCCTCTGTGATTGAACTCTTCTCGACCCCGGTTCTCGCCGTCGCGCGTGGGCGCGCCCCCGAAAAACAGTCGAGTGAGCAGGACGTGAAGATCGTGACTATTGGCCCCGAAGTCAATGTCCTGCGGGCTTCGGAAGCTGCGTAAACGTGCTGCGGCGCGGCAGCGGAACCCATCAGCCACAGTTCAGCCGCCTTCGGGCGGCAATCCGGGGCTTTCGGATTCGCCCCGAAGCCGCTCGGCTCCGGCGCGCCACGGGCCTTTGCATGATCGCTTTCAACGCAACGCTTGGCCGGCTTTCGCGACGCGCCGCCTTCTGCGCCGCGACGCTGGCCGGAGCGAGCGCGCCGGCCCTCGCGGACGGCAGCCTCCAGGCGAAATACGCCCTCTCCGTCGCCGGCATCGAAGTCGGCCGGGCCACGCTGATCGTCCAGGCCACCGATACCACGTTCGAGATCGCCGGCACCGGCAAGGTCTCCGGCATCCTGCGCGCGGTCTCCTCCGGCAAGGGCACCGCCGCCGCCCGCGGCACCATGGAGGGCGGCAAGCCCACACCCACGGTATTCGCCGTCAACACCGAGGCGGACGGCAAGGTGGAGGCGGTCCGCATCGGGTTCGCCGGCACCGCCGTGAAGGAACTGGAGGTCGATCCTGAGCCCAAGCCCCTGCCGGACCGGATCGAGATGACGGACGCCCATAAGGCGAATGTCATCGACCCCATGAGCGGCGCCTTCGTCGCCGTGCCGGGCACGGGAAGCCTCCTCTCCGCCGCCGCCTGCACCAAGGCGATCCCGATCTTCGACGGCCGCCAGCGCTATGACGTGACCCTCACCTTCCTGCGTATGGAGGATGTGAAGGCGGATAAGGGCTATGCCGGCCCTGCCGTTGTGTGTCGCGTGGGCTACGTTCCTGTGGCGGGCCACCGCCCTACCCGCTCGACGGTCAAATACATGCAGGCGAACAAGGAAATGTTCGTGTGGCTGGTGCCCATCGCCGGCACCCGCCTCATGGCGCCCTTCAAGGTCTCCATCGCCACCATGATCGGTACCGCGGTGCTGGAGGCCACCAGCTTCGAGACCTCCGTGCGGGAGAAGGCCGTGCCCGTGAGTACGCCGAAAAGGTGAAGAGGGGGCGCTGACGGGAATCCGCTACATTCTGTCCACACCCACTAGGAGTAGTACGGGGTGAAACGGGAACTTTTCGTAGACTCGATTCGACCGCGATTCGTTCTAGACTCGTTCTAGGTATTTTGCCGGCGCCAAGAGATGTGCTTCGCCGGCCAGATGCCGGCTCCAGCCCCCTCATCCGCACTGCTTTCGGCAACACACCATGGGATGCGGCGGCGTGCGGCGACCATTAGCCCGCGTTGACACCCCACCCGCCGCCAGTGTTCCCTTGATACCAGCGCGATCCCTCGCGCAAGAGGACATCATGGCTAAAAAGCGAGCGGGGCAGGACACGGCATTGTCGTCTCCTCGGGGCGTGAAGACGCTGGCGGAAGCAAAAGCCTGGATGGCCGCCCGCGGCATCACCGAAATCGAATGCACCGTGCCGGACCTTGCGGGCGTGGCGCGTGGCAAGATCATGCCGGCGTCGAAATTCTTCTCCTCCCCGGTGATGAACCTGCCGCTCTCCATCTTCTTCCAGACCATTTCGGGGGAATATCCCGACTATGAGGGGCTGGTGGATTCGGTGGTGGCGGATTCCGACCTCGTCATGGAGCCGGACTTCTCCACCCTCTCCACCGTGCCGTGGGCGAAGGATGCGACCGCCCAGATCATCCACAACGCCTATCACCGCGACGGCCGCCCCGTGGAGCTGGCGCCCCGGCAGGTGTTGAAGAATGTGCTCAACCTCTACGCCAAGCGCGGCTGGAAGGCCGTGGTGGCGCCGGAGATCGAATTCTATCTGGTGGAGCCCAATACGGACCCGGACTATCCCCTGAAGCCGCCGGTCGGGCGCTCGGGCCGGCCGGAGATCGGCCGCCAGTCCTATTCCATCCAGGCGGTGAACGAATTCGACGCCCTGTTTGAGGACATCTACGATTATTCCGAGGCCCAGGGCCTGGAGATCGACACGCTGATCCACGAGGACGGCGCGGCACAGATGGAGATCAATCTGCGCCACGGCGATCCTTTGGAGCTCGCCGACCAAGTGTTCCTGTTCAAACGCACCATCCGCGAGGCGGCGCTGGCTCACAAGATCTACGCCACCTTCATGGCGAAGCCCATCGCCAACGAGCCGGGCAGCGCGCTCCACATCCACCAGTCCATCATCTCCGCGGAGACGGGGAAGAACATCTTCTCCGACGAGGATGGCGACCCGACGCCGGAATTCTTCTCCTTCCTCGCCGGGCACCAGAAATACCTGCCCTCGGTGATGTGCATCCTGGCGCCCTATGTGAACTCCTACCGGCGCCTCACCCGCGATTCCATGGCGCCCATCAACGTGCAGTGGGGCTATGACAACCGCACCGCCGGCCTGCGCGTGCCCCCGGCCCCGCCGGCCGCGCGGCGCGTGGAGAACCGCGTCCCCTCCTCCGACGCCAACCCCTATCTCGTGATCGCCGCCTCGCTCGCCTGCGGCTATCTCGGCATGGTGAAGGGGCTGCGCCCCACCGAGCCTTTGGAGGGCGACGCCAAGAACCTCGATTTCGACCTGCCGCGCGGGCTGCTGGAGGCGGTGGCCGCCTTCGAGGCGAACGAGGATCTCTCGGAAGTGCTGGGCCGGAGCTTCGTCACCACCTATTCGGCGGTGAAGCAGGCGGAGTTCGAGACCTTCATGCGCGTCATCTCCCCCTGGGAGCGCGAATATCTGCTGCTGAACGTGTGAGGCGAAGAACGCCTTGCCGCCCCACGACCGTGAATCCCCTCTCCCGCTTGCGGGGGAGGGAGTTGCGCCGCGAGCAAGGCGACGACCCCATGAGCGAGCAAGAACATCCGCGGTCCTGGTACGCCGCGACAGCCCATGCGCTGCCCGAGCAGCCGCAATTGCGCGACCATATCGAGGCCGACGTCGCCGTCGTCGGCGCCGGCTATACCGGGCTCTCCGCCGCCCTCCATCTTGCGGAAAAAGGACTGAAAGTGGTGGTGCTGGAGGCGGGCCGCATCGGCTGCGGCGCCTCCGGGCGCAATGGTGGGCAGCTCCATTCCGGCCAGCGCCGCGACCAGGAGTTTCTGGAAGAGGCTGTGGGCAAGGACGATGCCCGCAAGCTCTGGGCCCTGGCCGAGGAAGCCAAGGCGCTGGTCCACGACCTCATCGCCCGCCACGATATTAAGTGCGACTACCAGTCCGGCCTGATCCATGCGGACCACAAGGCCCGCTATGTGGCCCACACCCACGCTTATGCCCGGCACCTCGCCGACGCCTATGGCTACGACAAGGTCGAGCCTCTCAACCGGGAGCAGATCCATGCCCTCGTGGGCGCGCCCGCTTATCATGGCGGCGCCATCGACCATGGGGCAGGCCATCTCCACGCGCTGAACTTCACCCTCGGCCTTGCCCGCGCGGCCATGGAGAAGGGTGTCCAGATCTATGAGCGCTCCCGTGCGGTGCGCTTCGAGGACAACCATGGCCTTGCCGTGGATACCGCCGATGGCGGGCGGGTGCGGGCGCAGTTCCTCCTGCTGTGCGGCAACGGCCTCATGGACGGGCTCGACCAGGTGGTGGACGAGCATGTCATGCCCATCAACAACTACATCGCCGTCACCGAGCCCCTGGGTTCGCGCGCAAAAGGCATCATCGCCAATGGCGCGGCGGTGGCGGACAGCCGGTTCGTGGTGAATTATTTCCGCCTCACCCCGGACAACCGCCTGCTGTTCGGCGGCGGCGAGAGCTACCGGCGGGGCCTGCGCGAGAATGTCACCGAATTCGTGCGCCCTTTCCTGCTGAGCATCTTCCCGCAATTGGCGGATGTGAAGCTGGACTATGGCTGGGGCGGAACGCTGGGCATCACCATGACGCGCCTGCCCTTCGTGCGGCGCCTCTCGGACCATGTGCTGGTCTCGGCCGGCTATAGCGGCCAGGGCGTGGCGCTCGCCCCGCTCTACGGCAAGATCCTCGCCGAGGCCATTGCCGGCCAGATCGGCCGGCTGGACCTTCTCGAGCGCCTGCCCGTGCCGGGCTTCATCGGCGGCACGGCGCTGCGCTACCCCCTGCTGGTGGCGGGGCTGACATATTATGCGCTGAGGGATCGGCTCTAGAGTCTCATCCGACGGACGTGCCCAGCCTTGTGGCCCTTCCGGGCCAATGCTATGCGGCGCGGATGACCGCCAGCGCCCAGAAGAACATCCGCAACTTTTCCATCGTCGCCCATATCGACCATGGGAAGTCCACACTCGCCGACCGCCTGATCCAGATCACGGGCGGGCTGACCGAACGCGAGATGACGGACCAGGTGCTCGACAGCATGGACATCGAGCGCGAGCGCGGCATCACCATCAAGGCGCAGACGGTCCGCCTCTCCTACAAGGCCAAGGACGGCGAGACCTATACGCTCAACCTCATCGATACCCCCGGGCACGTGGACTTCGCCTATGAGGTGAACCGTTCGCTCGCCGCCGTGGAGGGCTCGCTGCTGGTGGTGGACGCCTCCCAGGGAGTGGAGGCGCAGACGCTGGCCAACGTCTACCAGGCCATCGACAACAATCACGACATCGTCCCGGTCCTCAACAAGATCGACCTGCCCGCCGCCGAGCCGGAGAAGGTGAAGGCGCAGATCGAGGACGTGATCGGCATCGACGCCTCCGACGCTATCGGCATCTCGGCCAAGACCGGGCTGAACGTGGACCAGGTGCTGGAAGCCATCGTCACTCGCCTGCCTCCGCCCATGGGCGACCGCGACGCGCCGCTCAAGGCGCTGCTGGTGGACAGCTGGTACGACACGTATCTGGGCGTCGTCGTGCTGGTGCGCGTGGTGGATGGCGTGCTGAAGAAGGGCCAGCACATCAAGATGATGCGCACTGAGGCCACCTATGACGTGGACCGCGTGGGCGTGTTCACGCCCAAGATGGTGGCCATGGCGGAGCTCGGCCCCGGCGACATCGGCTTCCTCAACGGCTCCATCAAGGAGGTGGCGGACACCCGCGTGGGCGACACCATCACCGAGGAGAAGCGCCCCGCCGCCGAGCCGCTGCCGGGCTTCAAGCCGGCCCAGCCGGTGGTGTTCTGCGGCCTGTTCCCGGTGGACGCCGCTGCCTTCGAGGACCTGCGCGCCGCCATGGGCAAGCTGCGCCTCAACGATGCCTCCTTCTCCTTCGAAATGGAGACCTCGGCGGCACTGGGCTTCGGCTTCCGCTGCGGGTTCCTGGGGTTGTTGCACCTGGAAATCATTCAGGAACGGCTGGAGCGCGAGTTCAACCTCGACCTCATCGCCACCGCACCCTCGGTCATCTACGAGATCGAGATGAACGACGGCTCGGTGATCGACATGCACAATCCGGCCGACATGCCGGACGTGGTGAAGATCAAGGAGATCCGCGAGCCCTGGATCCGGGCCACCATCCTCACCCCGGACGACTATCTCGGCAGTGTGCTGAAGCTCTGCCAGGACCGGCGCGGCAACCAGATCGAGCTGACCTATGTGGGCGCGCGCGCCATGGTCACCTACGACCTGCCGCTCAACGAAGTGGTGTTCGACTTCTACGACCGGCTGAAGTCCATCTCCAAGGGCTATGCTTCGTTCGACTACAACATCACCGACTATCGCGAGGGCGACCTCGTGAAGATGTCGCTGCTGGTGAATGCCGAGCCGGTGGACGCCCTCTCCATGCTGGTCCACCGCGCCCGCGCCGAGCACCGCGGCCGGGCCATGTGCGAGAAGCTGAAGGATCTGATCCCCCAGCATCTGTTCAACATTCCGATCCAGGCCGCCATCGGCGCCAAGATCATCGCCCGCGAGACCATCAAGGCGCTGCGCAAGGATGTGACCGCAAAGTGCTATGGCGGCGACATCTCGCGAAAGCGCAAGCTTCTGGACAAGCAGAAGGAAGGCAAGAAGAAGATGCGCCAGTTCGGCAAGGTGGAGATTCCCCAGGAAGCCTTCATCGCCGCGCTGAAGATGGACGATTGAGAGCACTCAAGCGGGGCGGGCATGAAGCCGATCACGCTGACTGCCCACGCGTCGCAGAAGGCGGGCGAAAGAGGCATTCGGCTGGACTGGGTGTCCTCGACGGTTCGCTCGCCACTTTGGACCCTGCCTGACGGCACGGATTCAGATCAGCGCCGCTGCTTCCGCCCCATTCCGGAGAATGGCGGCCGCATCCTTCAGGTGGTCTGCGTGGAGACCGCCAGCGAAATCCGCGTTATAACTGTGTTCTTCGATAGAGATGCGAGGCCGCCATGGCCGACATGACCTATGACCCCGAGGCTGACGCAGTCTATATCTATGTCGGCAAGGGGGAGATCGCCCAGTCTGCCGAGACCGCGTCCGACGTGGTGCTCGACTATGATTCTCAAGGCCGCATCATCGGCATTGAAGTCTTGAATGCCAGCAGCCGCCTTGCGCCCGGTGCATGGCGAAACGCCCGCAGGCCCAATCCGCGAAGCATCGACGCGGCGGAATAAGCACGGCACTGCAACACATCCAAACCTTTGCCTGAACCTTCAAGATGGTGCAGGCTCGGCCATGGCTGTTCGTGTCCACTGAAGGAGCGCACCATGGCTACGTTCGAGGTCTACAAGGACAAGGCTGGCGAGTTCCGTTTCCGCTTCAAAGCATCCAATGGGGAAACTATGTTCTCCTCCGAGGGCTACAAGGCCAAGGCGTCGGCCCTGGCGGCTATCGAGTCCATCAAGAAGAACGCGTCCGACGCCAAGGTGGACGACCATACCAAAGGCTGACGATCGCTCCCGCCGACATTGCTTGAACCCAGATCAAGACCGCATCGCATATCGTTGCGCCGAGCACACACTTTTGCGCGATGCAGCGGCGCGGCTTCACCTTCACCCGGAGAACGTGGCCATCGACGATTGGATCGAGGCCCTGGCCGAATGGACGAGTGAATAGCTGTCAGCCGTCTCGTGACGCCACTATTCCTCCCGCCCCACCACCACAAACGCCGCTCCTGCCACCAGCAGCGAAGGCAGCGTCGCGCCGAGGCCCGGCAGGACGGCGTTAACCACATGGAAGGTGGCGATACCCAGCGCCCAGGCGCCGATGCCGGCGAGGCGCCAGCCGCCGGAAAACCAATAGGCACCGCCTTTGCGATCGATCTCGGCGGTGGCGAGCACCCGGCGGCGGACGATGAAATGGTCCGCCAGCACCACGCCGAACAAGGGCGCGAAGATGGAGCCGATGAGGAGGAGGAAGCCCTCATACTGCGCCAGCGGCACGGCGAGGGCGATCAGGGTGCAGACCACGCCGAAGCCCAGCGCCATCACCGGCACCTTGCCGGGCGTTAGCGTCACGGCGGAGACGGCGGCGGAATGAATGTCGGCGAAGGCGTTGTCGGTCTCGTCCAACAGGATCAGCAGCAAAGCCAGCCCGCCGCCGGCGCTGGCGAGCGCCGCCACCAGCGAGACCTCCCCGCCCGAGGCGAGGCCGTAGGCGGCGCCGAGGCCATAGAACCAGATGTTCGCCACGAGATAGCCCAGCGCGCTGCCCCGGAACATGGCGCCGGGGGTGCGGCCGAAGCGGGTATAATCGGCGATGAGCGGCAGCCAGGAGAGCGGCATCGCCACCACAAGGTCCACCGCGCCGCCGAAGCTCATGTCCCCCGTGCCCGGCTTTTCGAAGAGGCCGGCAAGATCGTTCTGCGCGAGAAGGCGGAAGGTGAGCCACGCCGCCGCCGCCAGTAGCAGCCAGAGGCCCCAGGCCCTCAGGAACCGCCGCACGAAGGAGACCGGCCCCATCACGGCGATCAGGGTGGCAAGGCCGCCGAACAGCAGGGTCCAGAGGCCGGGGAGGGAGAAGCCGAAGGCGGATTTCGCGAGCGCGTCCGCCGCCTCGCCCATGACGATGATCTCGAACGCGCCCCAGCCGACCAGTTGCACCACATTGATGAGGGTGGGCAGGACGGCGCCGCGCAGGCCCAGGGTCGGGCGCAGCATGGCCATGGAGGCAAGGCCGGAATCCGCGCCGATCACCCCCACCGCCGCCAGCAGCACCACGCCGAAGGCGGTGCCTACCAGGATGGCCGCGAACGCCATGCCGAGGCTCAAGGCGGGGGTCAGGAGCGCACCCGCCTGGAGCACCAGCAGGCCGATGCCGAGGCTGAACCACAGCGCGAAGGCATCGCGCGCCGAAAACACCCGCTGCTCCGGCGCGACGGGGACGAGGGGATTATAGGAGGGGGAGGCTGTTTCCATGGGTCACCGGGAAGGCCGCCCCGGCGCCTGGGGCCGCGCGGAGCCGCTATTCCCCTCTAGACCAGCTTTGGGAAAAGTCGAGCCGCGGCGGGGTAATCCGGAGGATTTCCAGGGATGGCAGTTTCCCGCGAACGCCGCGTCGGTCCCTCTCCCGCTTGCGGGAGAGGGAGCCTATGGCTCAGAAAGGAGCGGCTGGCTATCTCTTGCTCACGGGCAGCGCACATACACCATGGTGCCGTAGCGCTTCTGCACTTCGGGATCCATCCAGCGCAGCACCAGCACGTTGCCGTTGAAGCTCACCACCTGCCGGTCGCGCTCGGCACCGGCCGGGTCCTCGGGTGGGCCGATGAAGGTGGGCTGGCCGGGCACCTGCTTCGAGATCACCTCGGTGAGCTTAGTGTCGTCGGCGAGATACATCATCACGCCGCCATTGGGGCCGGCGCTGATGATGTAGGGGTTGCTGCACTGGGCGCGGGCCTGGTTCTCGGTGCGCACCGCATCCTCGGGCCGGTGATAGGCGGCAAGGCCGTAACGACCCACCAGCGCGGACGCGGGGATGGGGCTGGTGAATTGAGGAATGGCCGGGACTGGCGGCGCGGGGGGCTCGGAAGCGCAGCCGGCGAGGGCGAGGGCGCTCACCGCGAAGCCGAAGGCGAGAAGGCGCGAGGAGACGGAGGTCTTCGGAAGGCCGGCACCGCCGGATGGGAGGGAAGGCAGGGACATTCACATACTCCGAGCCGAAGCCAGCACTGCGGCATCGCCGTCACATCGAGGCGATGTGGACCATAAAGCCTGTTGGCGGCGGCGTCGATTCGTGCGCCGCGCATTGCCGGCACAGCATTCCTCAGCCCCCGCTATCGCCCACTCTAGGCTGCGATCTGTTACATAAAGGTAAGGACGCTGCTTGACGGAGGCTGACACCCTGCCTATCTCCGGGCGGCAGTCTGGCACTCCCGCTCGGTGAGTGCCAAAGGCCGCGGGCCGAGGCCCGCAGACATTTGAGAGGATCAGGCCCATGTCCTTCCGCCCCCTGCACGACCGCGTGGTTGTGAAGCGCATTGAAGCTGAACAGAAGACTGCCGGCGGCATCATCATCCCCGACACCGCCAAGGAAAAGCCCCAGGAGGGCGAGGTGGTCTCCGTGGGCCCCGGCGCCCGCGACGAGAGCGGCAAGGTTGTTCCCCTGGACGTGAAGGCGGGCGACCGCGTGCTGTTCGGCAAGTGGTCCGGCACCGAAGTGAAGGTGGACGGCCAGGATCTGCTGATCATGAAGGAAAGCGACATCCTCGGCGTGATCGCCTGAGGTTTCGTTTTTCCGACTAACGAATTTTTCTCTTTCAAGGAGCACGGCACATGGCTGCCAAGGACGTAAAATTTGCGGGCGATGCCCGCGAGAAGCTGCTGCGCGGCGTCGACATTCTCGCCAATGCGGTGAAGGTCACCCTCGGCCCCAAGGGCCGCAACGTGGTGATCGAGAAGTCGTTCGGCGCCCCGCGCATCACCAAGGACGGCGTGACCGTCGCCAAGGAAATCGAGCTTGAGGACCGGTTCGAGAACCTCGGCGCCCAGCTGGTCCGCGAAGTCGCTTCCAAGACCAACGACAAGGCTGGCGACGGCACCACCACCGCGACCGTGCTGGCCCAGGCCATCGTGAAGGAAGGCGCCAAGGCGGTTGCCGCCGGCATGAACCCCATGGACCTGAAGCGCGGCATCGATCTCGCCGTCGCCGCGGCCATCAAGGACATCCAGGCCCGCGCCAAGAAGGTCTCCTCCTCCGCGGAAGTCGCGCAGGTCGGCACCATCTCCGCCAACGGCGATGCGTCCATCGGCGAGATGATCGCCGGCGCCATGCAGCGGGTCGGCAATGAAGGCGTGATCACGGTCGAAGAGGCCAAGACCGCCGACACCGAGCTGGATGTCGTGGAAGGCATGCAGTTCGACCGCGGCTATCTCTCCCCGTATTTCATCACGAATGCGGAGAAGATGATCGCCGAGATGGAAGATCCCTATCTCCTCATCTTCGAGAAGAAGCTCTCCGGCCTCCAGCCCATCCTGCCCGTGCTCGAAGCCGTGGTGCAGTCCGGCAAGCCGCTGGTGATCGTGGCCGAGGACGTCGAGGGCGAGGCCCTGGCCACCCTGGTCGTCAACCGCCTGCGCGGCGGCCTGAAGGTTGCGGCCGTGAAGGCTCCCGGCTTCGGCGACCGCCGCAAGGCCATGCTGGAGGACATCGCGATCCTCACCGGCGGCCAGGTGATCTCCGAGGACCTCGGCATCAAGCTTGAGAATGTCACGCTCGACATGCTCGGCCGCGCCAAGAAGGTGATCCTCGAGAAGGAGAAGACCACCATCGTGGACGGCGTCGGCGAGAAGGCCGACATCGATTCCCGCATCGCGCAGATCAAGGCGCAGATCGAGGAGACCTCCTCGGACTACGACCGCGAGAAGCTCCAGGAGCGCCTGGCCAAGCTCGCCGGTGGCGTCGCGGTGATCCGCGTCGGCGGCTCCACGGAAGTGGAAGTCAAGGAGAAGAAGGACCGCGTCGACGACGCCCTGAACGCCACCCGCGCTGCGGTGGAAGAAGGCATCGTCCCCGGCGGCGGCATTGCGCTGCTGCGGGCCAAGAAGGCCGCCGAGCAGGTGACCTCGGACAATCCCGACATCCTCGCCGGCATCAAGATCGTGCTGCGCGCGCTCGAGGCCCCCATCCGGCAGATCGCCGAGAATTCGGGCGTCGAGGGCTCCATCGTGGTCGGCAAGGTGCAGGACTCCAACGACCAGAACTTCGGCTTCAATGCGCAGACCGAAGAGTATGTGGACATGATCGCCACCGGCATCGTCGATCCGGCGAAGGTGGTGCGCACCGCTCTGCAGGACGCGGCTTCCGTGGCCGGCCTGCTGGTGACCACCGAGGCGCTGGTCGCCGACCTGCCGAAGAAGGACTCCGGCATGCCTTCCATGCCGGGCGGCGGCATGGGCGGCATGGACTTCTGAGGACGTCCATCACGTAAAACGGAAAGGGCGCGGCTTTCGCCGCGCCCTTTTTGTTTGAAGCCCAACCTTTTCAGGCGTCATCCCCGGACTTGATCCGGGGATCTTTCCCCCAAGGTGGAGGGAGATGCTCGGGTCAAGCCCGAGCATGAGGGCTACCGTGGAACGCGCTGCCTTCACTCAATACCCGACAGTGAAGCGCGTCCTGGAATGGCGCGGCTGCTCGATCTCGTCCACCAGCGCCACCGCGAAATCCTCGAAGCTGATGAAGCTGCGGCCGGAGGCGGAGGTGAGGAGCTGGTCGCCGCCCAGCCGGAACTGCCCGGTGCGCTCGCCCGGCACGAATTCGGCTGAGGGCGACAGGAAGGTCCAGTCGAGCGCGGGCTCCGCCTTCAGCAATCCCAGGAAGGCGCCGCCCGCCTTCGCCTCGGCCAGATACACGGCAGGAAAGCCCGGCGCGTCGTAGAGGGCGACACCCGGCGACACCTCAAGGCTGCCCGCGCCGCCCACCACCAGATAGCGCGGCACCCCGGATGCCTTCACGGCGGCGATGAGGGTTCCTGCATCGCTGGCCGTGAAGTGAATGGCCGTGACCACCGCGTCATGCCCTTTCAGCAGCGGCGACAGCCCCTCGACCGTGCCGGCATCCCCCGCGACCGCCGTGACGCCCGGCGCGGCCGCGATGCGGGAGGGGTCGCGGGCGATGGCAGTCACTTGATGCCCGCGCGCGGAAAGCTCTTTCAGGACGCGGGAGCCCACGGCGCCGGAGGCGCCGACCAATGCGATCTTCATGTGAGGACACTCCATCTGGTATCTGATAGAAACCAGATGGAGGAAAAGAGAGTAATATGTAAGAAGGCACTTTGCAGTCATCTGGTTTCCCGCGGGAAACCCGAGACGAGGGACAGGACATGCTGAACCCGGACCCCTTCCAGGCCCAATGCCCCACGCGCGTCATCCTCGACCGCATCGCCGACAAATGGACGGTGCTTCTGCTCACCGCCGTCGCCGAGCGCCCGACCCGCTTCAACGCCTTGCGCCGGCGGGTGGAGGGCGTGTCGCAGAAAGTGCTGTCGCAGACCCTGAAGAGCCTGGAGAGGGACGGCCTCGTCACCCGCCATGCCTATCCCACCGTGCCGGTAACGGTAGAATATGCCATCACCCCGCTCGGCGCCTCGCTGGAGCGCACGCTGGCGCCCCTCGCGCATTGGGCGAGCGAGCATATCGACCAGATCGCCAAGGCCCAGGCGCAGTTCGACGGGCGCAAGGCGGCTTAGGAACTTTGCCCATCGGGCCCCCTCTCCCGCTTGCGGGGGAGGGCTGGGGAGGGGGCACTTCAAGCAGAGCAACGCATCAAGGTCTGCGGCGGGCACCCTTCCCCCTCCCTAACCCTCCCCCGCAAGCGGGAGAGGGAATAAGGCAGTGCTCCCCGAGAGGTGAGCGCCGGCGGCCCGCCTTGTCAGGGAGCACCACGCGCTATTTCCGCGCCCGGAACCCCACGAAGCCGCCGTCCGCGTCGTAGAGATAGTCGAACCCGTTCAGCAGGCGCACGCTGGTGTTCACGAACACCCGGTGCGCGTGCGGCACCAGGACGATGTGCTCGGGTGCGAGGAGGTTCGTCCTATCCCCCACCGCGAAGCCATAAGCCGGGCCGCCCGGCGCGCCGAAGGCGATGTCGAGACGGGCGCCGGCGTTGAGCGCCCGCTTGCCGTCCGCCCCCCGCGCGATCTGGCCCGCCTGCTGCTCGGGCGGCAAGGTGAGATACATGGTGGACACCCCCGTATCCACCAGGGCCGTCCCGCAGGCCGGGGGCTGCCGGCCGGCGAGGGACAGGCAGGCAGGGGTCGCGGCCCAGTCGGGGAAATCCTTGCTCTTCTCAAGCTTGATGAACGAGAAATCCTTCGCCGTATCGGGATTGAGCCCCAGCGTGACGCCGCGTTTCGTCACCATATAGCCGCGCCGCATGGCGCCGGGCTTATCCACGCTGCCCATGTCGGGAAGGCTGAGGAAGGGGTTGCGGTCCGGCGCGCTCTGCATCTGCCGGTCGCCCTGCCGGGCAAAGCCCACCCCCAGCATGGCGATGCCTGTGGGATCCATGCGCGGCTTGCAGTTGCGAGCGGTCTTCAGGCAGTCCACCCGCTTCACCGCCAGCACGGGCATGGGCCGCGTCGTCACTTCCGCGCCGTTGGTGCCGGCGATGGTCACGGGCGCCATCACCCAGTCGCCGGTCATCACGCGGCCCGAGCTCGTATAGGTGAGCGTGCCGGGGCCGACGACCGGCAGCGTGTCCAGGTCCGGGATCAGCCGCGCCGCCACCACGATGCCGGTGGAGCCGGTATCCATGGTGGCCCGCACCGCCCGCCCGCCAATGGACAGGCTGAGCGCGGGAGGATGGGTGATGGGATCACCCGCCAGCGGGGCGTTGAGGTAGGGCAGGAACACGGTCTTGCCCGCAGCCGGAAGGTCAGGGGCGGTCTGCGCCCCGGCGGGCGTGAGCGGGGCGGCAAAAGCGAGAAGCGTCGCGAGGGTGAGGAAACCAGTCTTCATGCGGCACCGGCGGGAGGAGCGCGTTTCGGCAGGGCCGGGGGGTTGCCCCGGCCGCTTGATACCATCAAGCTCCCCTTCCCTGCCCCAACATCGTGGCGATCATGCGCACCGAAATCACCGGCTCCACGCTTCCCGTCCTGCAAGTCACCCTTTCCCCCGGAGAGACGCTGATCGCCGAGCCGGACCGGCTCTCCTGGATGACGCCCAACGTGGTGCTCAACACCACCATGGCCACGGGCGGCGCCAGCGGCTTCTTCGGCGCCATCGGCCGCGCCATCTCCGGCGGCGGCCTGTTCATGACCGAGTTCACCGCCCAGGGCGGAGAGGGCCTCGTCTCCTTCGCCGCCACCGTGCCGGGCAACATCCTGGAGGTGGATGTGGCCTCCGGCCGGGGCTTCATGGTGCAGCGGAGCGGGTTCCTCGCCGGCGCCCACGGGCTGGAAATCTCCGTGGGCTTCCAGCAGTCGCTGGGCTCGGGGCTGTTCGGCGGCGAGGGCTTCGTGCTCCAGCGCCTCACCGGCCACGGCAAGGCGTTCGTGGAGCTGGGCGGGGAGATCGTCTCCTATTCCCTGGAGCCGGGGCAGAGCCTTCTCGTCCATCCCGGCCATGTGGGCATGTTCGAGGAGAGCGTGAACTTCGAGATCACCATGATGCGCGGGGTGAAGAACATGCTGTTCGGCGGCGACGGCCTGTTCCTGGCGCAGCTCACCGGGCCGGGGAAGATCTGGCTGCAATCGCTGACGCCGTCGAAGCTGGCGCACGCGCTCCAGCCGTATCTGCCCACGGCGGAGCGGCGGTAGGTCGGAGAGCCGTGTTCTCTTCGGATCGTCATGGCCGGGCTTGACCCGGCCATCCACGGGGCTCCGCGAGAGACGGCCAACGGCGAGACGTGGATGCCCGGGTCAAGCCCGGGCATGACGGCGGTTCTTATGGGAGGCGCCTTGGCCTACCCCCGCATCAGCGCCGTCACGTGCGCCGCTGCGGAGGTGGCAAGCCCCTCCAAATCGTAGCCGCCCTCCAGCACGGAGACCACGCGCCCGCCGGACTTCTTGTCGGCGATCTCCATGAGCCGCTTGGTGATCCAGCCGAAATCCGTGTCCACCAGCCGCAGCGAGGCGAGCGGGTCGTTCTTGTGGGCATCGAAGCCTGCCGAGATGAGGATCAGCTCCGGCGCGAAGGTCTCGAGCCGCGGCAGGATGCGGCTTTCCATGGCCTCCCTGAACTTCTCCCCGTCATCGCCCGAGCGCAAAGGCGCGTTGACGATGGTGCCCACCGCGCCGGTCTCGGTGACCGCGCCGGTGCCGGGATAGAGCGGCATCTCATGGGTGGAGGCGTAGAGCACGCTGTCATCGGCCCAGAAGATTTCCTGCGAGCCGTTGCCGTGGTGCACGTCGAAATCCACGATGGCCACGCGGTCGAGGCCATGGACCTTCTGGGCATGGCGGGCGGCGATGGCCACCTGGTTGAGCAGGCAGAAGCCCATGGGCCGGCGCGTCTCGCAATGGTGGCCCGGCGGGCGGGTGCAGACGAAGGCATTGTCCACCTTGCGCGCCACCACCTCGTCCACCGCATAGCAGGCGCCGCCCACGGCGCGCAGCACCGCCTCCCAGCTTCCCGGCGACATGACCGTGTCGGAATCGATGCGCACCAGCCCCTCAGTGGGCGAGGCCTCCTCCATGGCGTCCACGAAGTCCGCCGGATGCACGCGGATGATGTCCTCGCGCTCGCCGCGCGGTGCGTTCTCGCGCAGGAGGGTCGAGAACTTCTCCTGCTCGAAGACGCGGTCGAGCGCCTTCAGCCGGTCCACCCGCTCGGGATGGCCGGGAGGGGTGAGGTGCTGGAGACCGGCGGGAGCGGTGATGAAGAGCGTGGACATCTGGCGTCAGGGCCTCTCTGGAGGAGGGTCTGGTTTCGGCATACCATATTCCAGGTGCCGGGAAACGGGGCCGCGTCAGAAGCCCGCTTCAGAAGCTCGCTCAGAAACTCGCTGCGGCGCGCCGGCCCAGTTCCTCGAATTTCGAGGATACGCCCGAAAGGCGCTGGCGCCACGCGGGATCCGGCGTCTCGCCCTCGATGGCGGTGAAGAAGACCTGCATGAGGCAGGCGATGCAGAAGGGCTCCATGATCGCCGAGAGGAAGACAAAGGCCGCCACGGCCGAGACCGCGAGGGCCACATAGCTTTCCGGGGTCTGAACATAGAACGCCCACGCGCCCGCCGGGCCGATGATGATCACCAGCAGAAAAATCCCCACGACCGCCGTGAGCACCGTGAGGCCGATCGCATTGCCGAGAATGGTCCAGCCGTTCTGGGCATAGAGCACCAGTGCGTCCTGCGCGGTGCGCCAGGGGTCCTTGGACTGGTTGCGCACATTGTAGGCGAGGATGATCTCGTCCACGAACTGGGTGGAGGTCTGGAGCACCCCGCTGATGAAGGCCATGAGCCCCTCCAGCACCGGCACGCGGGTGAAGGACGCCATGCCGCTGAGCACCCCCGTGACGCCGGCCACCGCCGCCCTCACCAACTGGTCCAGCACGAACAGCGCGTTGATCTCCAGAAACCGCTCGCGCACCACGCCGAGCGCATAGCCCACCTGCCCGAAGGCGAGCGGCAGCGGCTCGCCCGCCAGCGCCAGAGTGAGCGCGGCCACATGGCCGGCCTTGACGAAATAGACCAGCCACGCCCGCAGCCACAGGAAAACGCCCCAGGCGACACAGAAGCCGATGAACCCGCCCGCCAGCGCCCCGAGAGGGCTCATATCCTCCCACGCGCGCCCCACCGCCCAGCCGATCCCCGCCCCTGCGCCGATGGCGAAGACGTAAGCCAAGCCGATGAGGGAGGAGATGGCGATGCGCAGGACGATGAACGGCCACGTGCGCAGCACGAGCCCCATGGCGCGAAGAATCGAGAATGACATGGATAGCCCCCGGCGCGGGGGAAGCCCTGCGCCGGGGGGATATTTTCAGGGGCGGCGGGCTGTGTCGAGTGCCCCGTCCGTCAGGCGAGCGCGTTCAGATCTGCGCCATGCCGCCATCGACGAAGAGCTCCACGCCGTTGACGAAGCTCGCGTCATCGGAGGCCAGGAAGACCGCCGCCTTGCCGATCTCGTCCGGATCGGCAATGCGGCCGAGCGGGACCTGCGCAGCGAGCATAGTCTCGAGCTGCTTCCACTCCTCCTCGGTCGAGGCCAGGCCGGACAGGCCCGGCGTCAGGGTCGGTCCCGGGCTGATGGCGTTCACCCGGATGTGCCGGTCCTTCAAATCGAGGATCCAGTGCCGGGCGAAATTGCGGATCGCCGCCTTGGTGGCGCCATAGACGCTGAAGGCGGGGATGGCACGGGTGGTGGAGGTGGACGAGGTCAGGATGATGGACGCCCCGTCCCGCAGCAGCGGCAGCGCCTTCTGCACCGTGAACAGCGTGCCCTTCACATTGATGGCGAAGGTCTTGTCGAAATCTTCCTCGGTGATGGCGCCGAGCGGGGCGAAGCTGCCGCCGCCGGCATTGGCCGCGAGGATATCGATGTGGGACGCCTTCTGCTGGACCGCATCATAAAGGCGGTCCAGATCGGCGAGATTGGAGACGTCGCTCTGCACGCCGATGGCGTTGGGGCCGATGGCTTTCACGGCCACGTCCAGTTCCGCCTGCCGGCGGCCGGTGACGAACACCGTCGCACCTTCCAGGGCGAAACGCTTGGCGATGCCGAGGCCGATGCCGGTGGTGCCGCCGGTGACCACTGCGACTTTGCCTTCAAGCTTCCTGCTCATTGTCTTGGCTCCTTGCTGGCAGCGCGTGATGTCGCTGCGATGGAGACAAGCTATTTCTGGAACGATGATGCGAGTAGACAGCGAATATGGCACTCTTCGTTCTATTGATGAAACGATGATAGGCCATGCAGGACCTGAACGACCTCTTCTTCTTCGCCAAGGTGGTGGAGCATGGCGGCTTCGCCGCCGCCGGGCGGGCGCTGCACCTGCCCAAATCCAAGCTCTCCCGGCGCGTCGCGCAATTGGAAGCGCGGCTGGGCGCGCGGCTCATCGAGCGCTCGTCGCGCCGCTTCCGCGTGACCGAGATCGGCCAGTCTTTCCACGCGCACTGTCGCGGCGCGCTGGCGGAGATGGAGCGTGCGGAAGCCGTAGTCCAGGCGGCGCAGGCCGAGCCACGCGGCACCGTGCGCTTCTCCTGCCCCACCGGCCTTCTGGACACCATTTCGGGCAGCCTGCCGGATTTCCTCCAGCGCCATCCCAAGGTGAATGTGCGCATCCTCGCCGTGGACCGGCCGGTTGACCTGATCCAGGAGGCCATCGACGTGGCGCTGCGGGTGCGGGTTAAGCTCGACACGGATGCGGCCCTCACCATGCGGACCCTGGCCCATAGCCGGCGCATCCTCATCGCCGCCCCGGCCGTGGCGAACCGGCTGGAGACGCAGGAGATTTCCAGCCTCGCCACGCTTCCCACCCTCTCCTCGACGGAAGAGACAGGCCCCGTCACCTGGAACCTCGAAGGCCCCGATGGCCGGACCCACGCGCTGACCCATACGCCACGCCTCGCCTGCGCGGACTTCCCAACCCTGCGCGCAGCAGCGGAGGCGGGCGTCGGCATCGCGCTTCTGCCCGACCACGCCTGCACGGCCGCGCTGCGCAGCGGCGCGCTGGTGCGGCTCTATCCCGACTGGCACGGGCAGGCGGGCATCGTGCATCTGGTCTTCACCACCCGGGTCGGCCTTCCGACCCACGTGCGCGCCTGGATCAACCATCTGGCAGAGCTTTTCAGGGACCGGGCTTTGTCCGGACCTTCGCCGGAAGGGGCCCTGGGCTAGGGCTGTATCGACATTCAGAGGGACGAATGAATCCCCCTCAGAGCCGTCATGCCCGGGCTTGTCCCGGGCATCCACGTCTCCCCGTTGCGTGCGCACCCCGCGGAGCCTCGTGGATGGCCGGGACAAGCCCGGCCATGACGGTGGTTCCCTGGCCTCTCTTCCTCGAGTGCCGGTAAAACCTGAGGCTGGACGCACCTTCCCGCCGGCTGTAGCCCTGAGATCAAGCACAAAGAGAGGAACGCCAATGCCCCAGTCCCACCCCCGTCTCGCCCTCGTCACGGGCGGAGCTTCCGGCATCGGAGAGGGCTGCGCGCGCATCCTGGTGGAGAAGGGGTGGAGCGTCGTCATCAGCGATGTGCGCGCGGACTCGGCGGAGGAGACGGCGGAGCGGCTGGGCGCGAAGGCGCTGCCGTTCGACGTGACCGACGCGGCGGCCGTGGAAGCGGCGGCGGAGGAGGCGCAATGGCGGTTCGGGCCCATCGCGGCGCTCGTCACCAGCGCCGGCGTGCTTCAGCCGCCGACGCCGCCGGAAGCGTTCGACCCCATGGATTTCGACAAGGTCATGTCGGTGAACCTGCGCGGCACCTACCTCACCGCCGTGGCCTTCGGCACCCACATGGCGAAGCGCGGGCACGGCGCCATCGTCACCATCGGCTCGGTCACCTCGCTCCGGGCGGTGCCGCTGCATGCCTATGGCCCCAGCAAGGCGGCGGTGGTCGGCGTCACCCAGTGCCTCGCGGCGGAATGGGGGCGCTCCGGGGTGCGGGTGAACTGCATCTCGCCGGGCTATGTGGCGACGCCCTCGCTCCAGAAGGCCATCGACAGCGGCCAGCGCGACCCGCGCCAGCTCACCGACACCGCCGCCATGGGGCGCTTCGTGACGGTGGAGGATGTGGGCAAGGCCGCCGCCTTCCTCCTCTCCGACGAGGCTTCGGCCATCACGGGCGTGAACCTGCCGGTGGATTGCGGCTGGCTGGTGGGCTCGCATATGGCGACCTATGGCGGGATGCGGCCCTCGCGCGTGCCGTGAGCTGAGTTTATGGGCCGCGTGTCCGCACAATCGGCCGCATGCCCCCTCTCCCCGCGGGGGAGAGGGTTGGGGTGAGGGGGGACCACCCTCTCCAGTCCTGAAACGCCGGGGCCCCCTCACCCGCCGCCTACGGCGTCGACCTCTCCCCCTCGGGGAGAGGTGGAAAACCCGGCCCCCGCAAGCGGGAGAGGGGGCACGTCAGCGATGGCGGAGCGATCCCCTTGCCGTTCTGCAAGGGGCGCGTTGCACGGGGACAATGGCGCCGTCCGCCGGCCGCTCCCAAATCTGCTATGAGCCAATCAAAGCCAGCCTGGAGCGTCTCCCTTGCCCCATCTCGAACTCGGCCTCGACACGTTCGGCGACGTCACCTCAGGCCCGGACGGCGCCCTCCTTTCCCATGCGCAGGTGATCCGCGACATCGTCGCCGAGGCGGTGCTGGCGGACAGGCTCGGCGTGGACTTCATCGGCCTCGGCGAGCATCACCGAGCCGATTTCGCCATCTCCTCGCCCGAGACGGTGCTGGCCGCCATTGCGGGGCAGACCAAGCGCATCCGGCTGGGCTCGGCGGTGACCGTGCTCTCCTCCGACGATCCCATCCGCGTGTTCCAGCGCTTCTCGACGCTGGATGCGGTGTCCAACGGCCGGGCAGAGGTGATCCTCGGGCGCGGCTCGTTCACGGAAAGCTTCCCCCTGTTCGGCTTTCCCCTGAGCGAGTACGAGACCCTGTTCTCCGAGAAGCTGGACCTGTTCGCAGCGCTGCTGTCGAACGCGCCGGTCACCTGGGAAGGGTCCATCCGCCCGCCGCTGAAGGACCAGAAGGTCTTCCCGCCCATCGAGCATGGGCGGCTCAAGGCCTGGATCGGGGTGGGCGGCACGCCGGAATCGGTGGTGCGGGCGGCGCGCTACGGCCTGCCGCTCATGCTCGCCATCATCGGCGGCGACCCCAAGCGCTTCCGCCCTTATGTGGAGCTCTACCACCGCGCATTGAACCAGCTGGAAAAGCCGCTTTTGCCGATCGGCGTTCATTCGCCGGGCTATATCGCGGATACGGACGCGCAGGCCCGCGAGGAACTGTTCCCCGATTACAAGAAGATGCGTGACCGCATCGGCGCCGAGCGCGGCTGGCCGCCCATGAGCCGGGCGGAGTTCGACCAGGAGGCGGACCACGGCTCGCTCTATGTGGGCTCACCCGAGACGGTGGCCCGCAAGATCACCGCCACCGCGCAGGCGCTGGGCATCTCCCGCTTCGACCTGAAATATAGCGGCGGGCCGATCCCCCACGAGCGGCTCATGCGCTGCATCGAGCTCTATGGGACGAAAGTGATCCCCATGGTGCGGGAGCTGCTGGCGTGATCAGAGCGTGCGCCGGCGGCTCACCACCCGCACCGGCGCGCGCTTCGCCTGCATCATGCCCCTCAGGGCTGCGAAGATGAGGACGGCCGGCACGGCCAGCACGACGACCATCATGACCGTGGACATTTACGCCCCCCTTCTGGAGGTGATCCGCGCTCAAGGCCCGCCTCGAATGGCCAAGCCTGCCATACCGTCTTGCCACAATGAGGCCACACGGAGCTTGCGCGAAGCTTGCGCCAGACTGGCATCCTAAGTTAACAGATACATGAACGTTACGAATTTTACTCTGTCTTTTCAGAATACGAAAATATTGTTTCTATTATCAAAGTAAGATCTGATTATAAGCCCGCTTCTCATACGCAATCTCGCCTAAAGTAAACCCAACTGGAGGCATATTAACCAAGTACTTCCTCACGCGGGCGGCTGAGTTCCAGCTCCGCGACGCCCCGGCGCAAGGAGGAGATCATGGCAGACATCGTGGGCGGATTTTGGAGCGATCAACTGCATGGCACGGGCGAGGACGACCATATCCAGGGCCTGGGCGGTTGGGACTATGCCTCCGGCGAAGCCGGGAACGACCTGATCGAAGGCGGCACGGGCAACGACACGCTCCTGGGAGGCGACGGGGACGACACGCTTCTGGGCGGCGAAGGCGATGATAGCCTGGAGGGCGGCCCCGGTGCCGACCACCTGGACGGCGGGTCCGGCATTGATGAGGTCCGGTACTACAATTCCCCTGTTGGCGTCATAGTCGATCTCGCCAGCGGCGTGGGCGCGGGCGGCGATGCCACGGGCGACACCCTCACCGGCATCGAGAACATCAACGCCACGGACCATGACGACGTCCTCATCGGCAATGACGGCGCCAACGAGATCTTCGCCCATGGCGGGCGGGACGTGATCGATGCCGGCGGCGGCGACGACACCATCCATATCGACGGGAATGCGGTGGTGGACGGCGGCGACGGCAGCGACACGCTTTACGTCTCGCTGGACTACAACACGCCCGGAGAGATCGACGTCACGACCGGCACGGCGCCGAGCGGCGCAGCGTTCGAAAACATTGAGCATTTCCACGTCGGCGGCTCCGGCGGTGACGACGTCATCATCGGCGGCTCCTCCTCCGACACCCTGTTCGGCGACGCCGGCAACGACCTGATCCGGGGTGGCGGCGGAAACGACCTGGTGATCGGCGGCATCGGCGATGACAGGCTCGAGGGCGGGGCGGGGAACGACCAGTTGCAAGGTCTCTCCGGCGCGGATCTCCTGCTGGGCGATGCCGGCAACGACCTGCTGCTGGGCGGCACCGACAACGACCGCCTGTTCGGCGGCACCGGCAATGACCGGATGGAAGGCGGCAGCGGCGAGGACCAGCTCTTCGGCGGCGCCGGCAACGATTCCATGTTCGGCGGAACCGCCTGGGAGAACGAGTCCGACCGGCTGGAAGGCGGCGACGGCCACGACGTGATGCGCGGCGGCGCCGGCGACGACATCCTCGTCGGCGGCAACGGCAACGACCTGCTGTTCGGCGGCAGCGGCGAGGACACCTTCGTCTATGACCGCGAAAACGGCAGCCGGGATCGCATCGTGGACTTCGAGGCCGGCAAGGATGGCGACCACATCCAGCTGACCCTGAAGGCGCAGGACTGGGGCAACATCCATTCCTTCGAGGATTTCCTCGCCCACGCGTCGGACACGGCGGACGGGGTCTATATCGACCTCAATGACGACCGCCCCTGGACCTCCGGCATCCTGCTGGAGGGCGTGCACGTCGCGGACCTGACGGCGGACAATTTCCTGCTGGTGTGAACCGTCCCCTCCGCCGAAGCGGAGAGGGCTGGCGGCGGCCTCACAGTTTCGAGCCGCCGTCCACGGGGATGATGCCGCCGGTGATCCAGCGGGCGGCATCCGAGGCGAGGAAGGCGATGACGTCGCCGACGTCATCCGGCTGGCCGATGCGCTTCAGCGCCTGCATGCCGAGCACGAAGGTCTTGCCCTCCTCGGTGCGGGCGAAGTTGGACATGTCGGTGTCGATCACCCCCGGCGCCACGGCGTTCACGCGGATGCCGCGCGGGCCGAGGCTCGCGGCGAAATGCTTCACCAGCGTGTCCACCGCGCCCTTGGTGGCGGCATAGGCCGCAAGGGTGCCTACCGCCGCCCGCGCCCCGAGCGAGGAGACCAGCACCACGCTGCTGCCGGCGCCGAGGATCGGGAGGAGCTGCTGCACCAGGAAATAGGGCGCGCGGACGTTCACCGCGAACAGGCTGTCGAATTCCGCGACGCTGAGATCCTCGATGGGGACGGCCTTCGACACGCCGGCATTGGCCACCAATATGTCGAGCCGGTCGCCGACGATGGCGCGCACCTGGCGCGCGAGGGCGAACGGCGCATCGGGCGCGGAGAGGTCGGCTTGCACGGCTTGCGCGCGGCCGCCGGCCGCGGCGATCTCGGCAACTACCCCCTCGGCCTCTTCTGCCGCGCGGGCATAGTGCACCAGCACCTGGGCGCCGGCCTTGCCCAAGGCCAGCGCGGCAGCGCGGCCCATGCCGCGGGAGGCGCCGGTGACGAGGGCGGTCTTTCCGGAAACATGTGTCATGGTCTTGATCCTTAAGGGAGTGGAGGCCAGCCGCCCGCATTCGCCGGCACGCATGTGCCGGCGTCTGGTGGCTTCGGGGCCGAAGGCCGAGATCAGAAAAGAAAAGGCTGGAGCCGGATCCGATCAGGTCTGACCAACCTGATCGATGAGCCCATCAAACCTCGACGGGGATCGATCGAACGCTAGTCGGCCGGCCGGTCCTCGATGGCATCGACCCGGTTCGGGTAGAAGGCGACATGATCTTTGATGGCAGCTACGGCCTCATAAGGCGCCTCATAGCTCCATACGGCGTTGACCGCGCGCTCGCCGCCCGAGGGAATGCTGAAATAGGCGCATTCGCCCTTGTAGGGGCAATAGGTGGCGTGGTCGGTCCGCGCGAGCAGGGACATGTCCACGTCCTTGCGCGGGATGTACTGCACCGCCGGATAGGCCGCCTCGCGCAAGGTGAGAGCATCGCGGGTGTCGGCGATCACCTTGCCTGAGAGCGTGACGACCACGCGGCCCGGATGGCGCGTGATGGTGATGGGATGGTCCGGCCCGGGGATCTTCACGGGCTTGGGAGATGAGGTCTCGTACATGGTTGTGCCTCGCTGGCCGCCTTCGTGGTCTGGCCGTGGGAACGCTGTCCGTGACGCTTATGTAGGTACGCCTCGCCGCGAGCGGAAAGACTTTGTACGCTGGCTCCATGCCTGCGAGGCATGGGAACCAGCGGCACGTGAGACGATGGAACTGCGGCATCTGCGTTATTTCGTGGCGGTCGCCGAAGAAGGCAGCCTCACCATTGCCGCCGAACAGCGGCTGCATACCGCCCAGCCCTCCCTCAGCCGGCAGATCCGCGACCTGGAGCTGGAAGTGGGCGTGCCGCTGCTGACCCGCTCGGCACGCGGCGTTGAACTGACGGCTGGGGGCAAGGCCTTCCTTGACCATGCGCGCCTGGCGCTGGCCCAGGTGGAAGCGGCGGGCGACGCGGCGCGGCGCGCAGCCAGCCCCGGCAAGGCCTGCTTCGTCATGGGTTTCCTGACGGGGCAGGAAATGGAATGGCTGCCGGAGGCCTTGCGTATCCTCCACGACGCGCTGCCGAACATCGAGGTGATGATCATCAGCCAGACCTCGCCGGAACTGGCGAGCGGCCTGCTCCGGGGCAAGATCGATGTTGCCTTCCTGCGGGCGGAGGAAGAGGCCTCCGACCTCGCTTTCCGGCCGCTGGCGCGCGAGGCCCTGGTGGCAATCCTACCCAGCGACCACCGCCTCGCCGGCGCGGCGAGCATCCGGCCGGAGGATGTGGTGGGCGAGACCTTCGTCAACGTCTCCCACACCGCCCCGGCGCTGAAGCGGGTGATCGAGGGCTATCTCGGCAAGACGGGGCTTCCCATCGCTGCCCAGCACGAGGCGGACAATCTCGCCATGGCCATATCTCTGGTGGCCTCGACCCGCGGCATCGCCTTCCTGCCGGCCTATGCGAAGAATTTCCTGCCCTGGTCGGTGATCAGCCGGCCCATCGCTGGCGAGGTCCCGTACATCGATCTGATGCTCGGCTACCGCAAGGCCAATGCCTCAGCGATCCTCAAGCTGTTCCTGTCGCGGGTGGATGAACTGATTGCGCGGGTGACACGGGGGAAATCCCCGGACCATGTCGGCGGATGACGAGGAAGCAGGAAGGGCTCGATCGCCCGCACGGCGGCGCCTCTCCCCGTGTGGTGGGAGGGAGAGAGCGGCGGAAGCCGCCTCCCCCAACCCGTCAGTTTCACGCCTGGCTGGCAGCCTTGCGCCCGAGCGCCGCCTGCGCCGCCGCGAGGCGGGCGATGGGCACGCGGAAAGGCGAGCACGACACGTAGTCGAGACCCACCTCGTCGCAGAACGCCACCGAGGCCGGGTCGCCGCCATGCTCGCCGCAGATGCCGAGCTTGATGTCGGGACGGGACTTCCGTCCGCGCTCGACGCCGATCTTCACCAGCTCGCCCACGCCGCCCACGTCGATGGAGACGAAGGGGTCCACCTCGATGATGCCCTTCTGAACGTAGGGCCCGAGGAAGGTGCCCGCATCGTCGCGTGAGACGCCGTAGCAGGTCTGGGTGAGGTCGTTGGTGCCGAAGGAGAAGAATTCCGCCGTCTCGGCGATCTCCTGCGCCCGCAGGCAGGCCCGCGGCAGCTCGATCATGGTGCCCACCTGGAAGGTGAGCTTGGCGCCGGTTTCCTTCTCCACCGCCTGCGCGGTCTTCTGGATCACGGCATTGACGATGTCGAACTCCGCTTTGGTGGCGATGAGCGGCACCATGACTTCCGGCACCACGGCCTCGCCGGTGCTCTTGGCGGCGATCACCGCCGCCTCGAAGATGGCGCGCGCCTGCATCTCGGCGATCTCGGGGAAGGCGATGGCGATGCGGCAGCCGCGGAAGCCGAGCATGGGGTTCACCTCATGCAGTTCCTTCTGGCGCCGCTCGATGCGCTCCACGTCCACGCCCAGGCTCTTCGCCACTTCCGCCACTTCCGCCTCGGTGTGGGGCAGGAATTCGTGCAGCGGCGGGTCGAGGAGGCGGATCGTGACGGGCAGGCCCTTCATGATCTCGAACAGCTCGACGAAATCCGCCCGCTGCATGGGCAGCAGCTTGGCGAGCGCCGAGCGGCGCCCGGCCTCATCGTCGGCGAGGATCATCTCGCGCACCGCCAGGATGCGGCCCGCATCGAAGAACATGTGCTCGGTGCGCGAGAGGCCGATGCCCTCGGCGCCGAATGAGCGGGCCATGCGGGCATCCGCCGGGGTTTCCGCATTGGCGCGGATCTTAAGCCGGCGCACCTTGTCCGCCCAGCCCATGAGGGTGGCGAACTCGCCGGACATTTCCGGCTGCAGCATAGGCACCTCGCCGGCCAGCACCTGACCGGTGGAGCCGTCGATGGTGAGGATGTCGCCCTTCTTGAAGGTCTGGCCCGAGACGGTGAGGGTCTGCGCGCCATAGTCGATGCGCAGCGAGCCGGCGCCGGAGACGCAGGGCTTGCCCATGCCGCGGGCGACCACCGCCGCGTGGGAGGTCATGCCGCCGCGCGAGGTGAGGATGCCCTCGGCCGCATGCATGCCGTGAATGTCCTCGGGGGAGGTTTCCACGCGCACCAGGATCACCTTGCGGCCCTGGGCCTTCATGTCCTCGGCCTCGTCGGCGGAGAACACGATGGCACCGGCAGCCGCGCCGGGCGAAGCCGGCAGGCCGCTCGCCACCACCTTGCGCTCGGCCTTGGGGTCGATGGCGGGGTGCAGCAGCTGGTCGAGGGCGGCCGGATCGACGCGGGCGACCGCCTCTTCCTGGGAGATCCGGCCCTCATTGGCCAGCTCCACCGCGATCCGCAGCGCCGCCTTCGCGGTGCGCTTGCCGGAGCGGGTCTGGAGCATCCAGAGCTTGCCCTTCTCCACGGTGAATTCCAGGTCCTGCATGTCCCGGTAATGGTTCTCAAGGGCGTTCGAGATACGCTCGAACTCCTTGAAGGCCTCGGGCAGGGCCAATTCCATGGAGGGCTTCTCGGAGCCGGCCTCCTTGCGGGCCTTCTCGGTAAGGTCCTGGGGGGTGCGGATGCCCGCCACCACGTCCTCGCCCTGCGCGTTCACCAGGAACTCGCCATAGAGCGCCCTCTCGCCGGTGGAGGGGTTGCGGGTGAAGGCCACGCCGGTGGCCGAGGTGTCGCCCATATTGCCGAACACCATGGCCTGCACGTTCACCGCCGTGCCCCAGCTCTCCGGAATGGAGTGCAGGCGGCGGTAGGTGATGGCACGCTGGTTCATCCAGGAGCCGAACACGGCGCCGATGGCGCCCCAGAGCTGCTCATGGGGGTCCTGCGGGAAGGGCTTGCCAAGCTTCTCCTGCACCTTGGCCTTGTACTGCACCACCAGCGCCGCCCAGTCGTCGGCGGAAAGGTCGGTGTCGAGCGTATGGCCGTTCTGGAGCTTGAAGGCTTCCAGCAGTTCCTCGAAATGGTGGTGGTCCACGCCCAGCACCACGTCGGAATACATGGTGATGAAGCGGCGATAGCTGTCGAAGGCGAAGCGCCGGTCGGCGAGCTGGGCCACCGCTTCCACGGTCGCGTCATTGAGGCCGAGGTTCAGGACCGTGTCCATCATGCCCGGCATGGAGGCGCGGGCGCCGGAGCGGACCGAGACCAGGAGCGGGTTCGCGCTGTCGCCGAAGGTCTTGCCCGTGATCTCGCCGACCCTGGCCAGCGCCTTTTCCACGTCGCCCTTCAACTCGGCCGGGTAGGTCTCGCCATGAGCGTAATAATAGGTGCACACTTCTGTCGGAATGGTGAAGCCGGGAGGAACCGGGAGGCCCAGATTGGCCATTTCGGCAAGGTTCGCGCCCTTGCCGCCCAGCAGGTTCCGCATGTCGGCTTTCCCTTCGGCCGTGCCGTCACCGAAGGAGTAGACCCATTTCGTCATATTGGAGATCCCTTGGGGTGTTCACGCTTCGCGGGAAAACAGCGCGGTTGCTTTAACCGCTGCGGCCTGCGCCTTCAACTGCACCCATCCGCGCACCTTCTCAGTGGTGGATGAGGCCAAGGATGCCCACCAGGATCAGATAGGCCGCCACCAGGAAGTTGAGCAGGCGGGGGAAGATCAGGATCAGGACGCCCGCCACGAGGGCGATGACGGGCGAGAGCATGACGATGTCGATGTTCATGGGGCGTCTCCGTTGAAGGGCGCGCGGCAAGGTCCACGCTTAGAAAGACGGCGAGGAAAACACGGTTCCCCAACAGGGGCGCGACATGTTCGCAAGTGCCGCGACAGCACGAAATCGCCTCTTCAGCTGCGCGCTCACGCCGCTGTGAAGGCAGAAGCGTTGCAGCGCAACGGCATGTGCGGCGATGCTGACCCAACGCGAGCCGTGGGGAATATCTAAATGGGCTGGAAGGGTCTCATCGCGACCATATGCGGCGCCCTCGCCTTGGCGGGCATCGGCTTGCCCGCGCAGGCCCAGCCGGAAAAATGCCCCCGCATGGTGGCGGACGCGCCCGCCCCGAAACTCTGGCGTGCCGCCTATCGGCCCGTGGCGGCCGAAGGCAACCAGGTGAGCCTGACCTTCATCGGCCATTCCACTTTTCTGATCGAGAGCCCCAAGGGCATCACCATCGCCACCGACTACAACGACTATGTGCGGCCTAAGACGCTGCCCATGGTCGTGACCATGAACCGGGCGCACGACACCCACTACACCAATCATCCCGACCCCGGCATCGCCTATGTCCTGCGCGGCTGGAACCCGGATGGCACGGGCCCGGCCCATCACGAGCTGACGCTGGAGGATGTGTGGATCCGCAACGTGCCGACCAATATCCGCTACGGGTCGGCCACCCTCTATGAGGGCAATTCCATGTTCGTGTTCGAGGTGGCGGGCCTGTGCATCGCCCATCTCGGCCACCTGCACCATCTCCTCACGCGGGATCATCTTGAGGCGCTGGGGCGCATCGACGTGGTGCTCGCCCCGGTGGACGGCTCCTACACGCTCGACATCGAAGGCATGGTGGAGACGCTGAAGGCCATCAACGCGCCGCTGGTGATCCCCATGCACTATTTCAGCGAATGGGGCCTCGACCGTTTCCTCTCGCGCCTCGGCAAGGAATACGAGATCACCCGCTCGGCGAGCGCCACCGTGATGCTCTCGCGCGAGATGCTGCCGGGGAAGCCGACGGTGCTGGTGCTGCCGGGGCGGTAGAGCCCCTATCCCCCGACGTCATGGCCGGGCTCGACCCGACCATCTCCCGCCGAACTCAAGCACCAAGGATGGCAAGAGATCCCTGGATCAAGTCGGGGATGACGTGTGGAGCGGCGACAGCGCCATTTTGCAGCTTGACGCCGACTTATGCTCACTCTAAGCATAAGGAAATGGAAGCCGGCTTTCGACCGGCGATTTTTTAAAGCCGCTTATGCTCTGAACGAGCATAATGGGAGGGTTTCGCCATGCTCCACGTTCCGGCCTCGCACGGGATGACACTGCCCCTGCCGCATCTCTATGAGCGCGTGGCCCGCCATGTGCCGCCCATGGAATGGGAGATCATCTCCGGCGACATCCAGGCGATCCTCGACCTGAAGCGGCGCCGGAACGCCATCCTCCTCGCCCACAATTACCAGTCGCCGGAAATCTTCCACACGGTGGCGGACATCGTCGGCGACAGCCTGGCGCTTGCCCGCGAGGCAGCGGCCACCGATGCCGACGTGATCCTCTTGGCGGGCGTCCACTTCATGGCCGAGACCGCCAAGGTGCTGAACCCCGACAAGGTGGTGCTGATCCCCGACGAGAAGGCCGGCTGCTCGCTCGCCGAATCCATCCGGCCCGAGGACGTGCTGGCGCTGAAGGCCAAATATCCCGGCGTGCCTGTCGTGACCTATGTGAACACGTCCGCCGCCGTGAAAGCGGTGTCCGACGTCTGCTGCACCTCGGGCAATGCCAAGAAGGTGGTGGAGGCGCTGGGCGTGCCGCGCGTCATCATGATCCCCGACGAATATCTCGCCCGGAACATCGCCGCGCAGACGGATGTGGAAATCATCTCCTGGCACGGCCGCTGCGAGGTGCATGAGCGCTTCACGCCCATGGACATCGCCGAGATCCGCGACATCTACCCTGATGTGACCGTCATCGCCCATCCCGAATGCCCGCCGGATGTGGTGGCCGCCTCCGACTTCTCCGGTTCCACTGCCGAGATGGTGGGCTTCGTGGCGGACAAGCGCCCGGCCCGCGTCGCCCTCGTCACCGAATGCTCCATGGGCGACAACGTGGCGGTGCATTATCCCGAGATCGACTTCGTGAAGCCGTGCAACCTCTGCCCGCACATGAAGCGCATCACCCTCTCCAACATCCGCCGGGCGCTGGAGACCATGGGGCCGGAAGTCACCGTCGATCCCGCGCTCCTGCCGGGCGCGCGCCTCAGCGTCGAGCGCATGCTCGCCATCCGGTGATCCCATGACCCATGCCGCCGACCGCGTGATCGTGGTCGGCGCGGGCCTTGCCGGCGTCGTCACGGCGCTGGAGCTCGCGCCGCTGCCTGTCCTCCTCATCGCGCCCCGCACCGCAGACGAAGCCACCCGCTTTGCCCAGGGCGGCATTGCGGTCGCCATGGGCGCGGACGACGCCCCGCATCTGCATGCCGCCGACACGCACGCGGCCGGCGCCGGGCTGTGCGATGCCGACATCGTCGCCAAGGTAACGGAGGAAGGCCCTCGCATCGTCGAGCGCCTGCTGGCTTGGGGTGTCGCCTTCGACCGGGAGGCGGACGGCGCCATCGCGCTCGGCCTGGAGGCCGCCCATGGCCGTTCCCGCATCCTGCATGCGGGCGGCGACGCGACGGGGCGTTCGGTGCTCGACACCCTTATCGCCCGCGCCCGCAGCGCGCCCCATCTGGAGCGGCGCGCCGATCTTACGGCCGTGCGGCTGAAGGTTCTGGACGGCTGCGTCGCTGGCCTCTGGTGCCGCGATGAAGACGGCGCGCTCGTCCTCGTGCGCGGCCGGGCGGTGGTGCTCGCCACGGGCGGCCTCGGCGGGCTTTATGCCTCCACCACCAACCCGTTGTCCGCCGTGGGCTCCGGCCTCGCCATGGCGGCCCGCGCGGGAGCGGTGCTGCGCGACCTCGAATTCGTGCAGTTCCACCCCACCGCCATCGCCACCACCAGTGACCCCATGCCGCTCGCAACCGAGGCGCTGCGGGGGGCAGGCGCTGTTCTGGTGAACGATGAAGGCGCGCGTGTCATGGCCGGCACGGCGGGCGGCGACCTTGCCCCGCGCGACGTGGTGGCCCGTGCCATCCACCGGCAGATCGTCGCCGGCCGGAAGGTCTTCCTCGATGCGCGCGACGCGGTCGGCGCAGATTTTCCGCGGGCCTTTCCCTCTGTCTACGCCTTGTGCCGGCGCAGCGGCATCGACCCCGAACGGGAGGCGATCCCCGTGCGCCCGGCCGCGCATTATCATATGGGCGGGGTGAAGGTGGACGGGGTGGGTCGCACCTCCCTGCCCGGCCTTTATGCCTGCGGCGAGGTGGCCTCCACCGGGCTTCATGGCGCCAACCGGCTTGCCAGCAATTCGCTGCTGGAGGCTCTGGCCTTCGCCCACTGGATCGCGGCGGACGTCCGCGCGAGCACGGCGATAGCCGCGGCCGGCGATGGCCGCGCGCCCCCTCTGCCGGCACCGGTGGAGAGCACCACCCTCCTCCGCCGGGCCATGGACCGCCATGCAGGCGTGGTGCGCGATGCCGAGGGCCTGTTCGCGGTGGTCCGCCAGTATGCGCCGCGCATAGCGACGGACGATGCCGCCCTCTTGGCCGCGCTCATCGCCGCCGCCGCCTTGTCCCGTGAGGAGAGCCGGGGCGGGCATTTCCGATCCGATTTCCCCGCGACGGACGCCGCCCCGCGCCACAGCGAATTCACCCTCAACGACGCGCTCCGGCGCTTCCCCAGCCTCTCGGACGCATCCCTGAAGGAAGCCGTATGAGCCTCGACCCGCTCCCCGCCATCATGACCGAGCCGGTGGTGCGCGCCGCACTTCTGGAAGATCTCGGCCGCGCCGGCGACATCACCACGGAAGCGGTGATCCCGGCGGAGACGCGCATGCGCGTCCACATGACCTCGCGCCAGAACGGCACCGTGGCGGGCATCGGCATCGCGGTTCAGGCGTTCAGGCTCATGGACCCGGAATTGTCCTGCGAAGTGCTGAAGGAGGACGGCTCCCCGGTCGCGCCGGGGGATGCCGTGCTGCGCATCGAAGGCCGCGCCCGGCCCATCCTCTCGGCGGAACGGGTGGCGCTCAATTTTGCCTGCCGCCTTTCGGGCATCGCCTCGGCGACGGCGGTACTGGCGGCGGCGGCCAAGGCCCATGGCCATGCCCGCATCGCCTGCACGCGCAAGACCACGCCCGGCCTGCGCGCGCTGGAGAAATATGCGGTGCGGGCGGGGGGCGGCGCGAACCACCGCTTCGGCCTCGACGATGCGGTGCTCATCAAGGACAACCACGTGGCGGCGGCCGGCGGCATCACGAACGCGGTGAAGGCGGCCCGCGGCCATGTGGGGCATCTGGTGAAGATCGAGCTGGAGGTGGACACCCTCGCCCAGTTGGAAGAGGCGCTCCAGATCGGCATCGATGCGGTGCTTCTGGACAATATGGGGCCGGACATGCTCCGCGCGGCGGTGGCCATGGTGGCCGGGCGCGCCATCACCGAGGCGTCGGGCCGCATCACGGCGGAGACGGTGCCGGCCATCGCGGCGGCGGGGGTGGACCTGATCTCCTGCGGCTGGCTCACCCACAGCGCGCCGATCCTGGACCTGGGGCTGGATTTCGAGGGGTGATCCCACCGTAATGGCCGGGCTTGTCCCGGCCATCCACGGGGTTCCGCTGGGCACGCGCTTAAGGGAGAGACGTGGATGCCCGGGACAAGCCCGGGCATGACGGCGTGCAAATGATCCGAACCCTCAATCCACCGCCACGATGGGCACGCTCGCATAGCGCAGCAGGCGGGTGAAGGTGGAGCCGAACAGGAAGGCGGTGATGCCCTGCTCGTGGTGCGCGCCTGCCACCAGGACATCGCCCCACTGCCAGCCGATGGACTCGATGGCCCGCTTCCAGTCCGGCCCGTCGCCGATGCCGCAGGTGGCGTCTATGCCCTTCGGCAGGGCGCGCAACGCTGCCTTCTGCGCCTCCACGGCCTGCTTGCGCCAAGTGTTGGCCACGAGGTTCTCCACGTCGTAGCCCACGTTCGACGGGTACATCTGGTTGTCCCGCACCACGAACGTGACGAGGCGGAGCGGCACCTTGTGCTCGCGCGCAAGGTCGATGGCGACCGCAAGGGTCGCCTCTCCCTGGCGGTCGTCGGAGAAGGCGCAGGTCACCCGCTCCAGCCGGCGCGGCGCATTGGAGGCGTAGCCCAGCGGCGCCATCATGGTGGGGCACTTGGTGCCCGCAAGAACCCCCGACGCCGTCGAGCCGAGGCCCGCGCGCATCTTCTTGCCGTCGCGGGCCGAGCCGACAATGGTGAGGTAGGCGTTCATCTCGTTGGCGACGCGCGAGAGGCCCTTCGAGGCGCTCTCGGCCACCACCGCGATATAGTCCGCCTTCACCGCATTCCCCATGAATGCGCGGGCCCGGGCCAGCGCCTTCTGGGCGTACTGGTCCAGGAACTGCTTGTATTCGGCGTCCACCGCCGCCGGAGAGGGATAGCCCCAGGTCTCCGGCGTCACCACGCAGATCGTGACGGGCACGTCCCCCGCCACCGCCATCATGCGCCCGACGGCGAGGGCATCCGCCCCGCCCCGGTCCGGCGCATAGCCGATGAGGTAGCTCATTGGGCGCTCCCGCCTTTGGCGAGGACGGAATTGCGGAACGAGTAGCCGAAATAGATGAGCATCGCGACGGCGATCCACACGGCGAACAGCGCATAGGTGTCCCAGGGAAGCTGGGTGATCAGGTAGACGCAGAACAGCACGCTGGCGATGGGCACGAAGGGGAAGAACGGCACCTTGTAGCCGCGCGGCAGATCAGGCCGGGTGCGGCGCAGGATGATGACGCCGGCCGAGACCACCGAGAAGGCGATGAGCGTGCCCATGCTGGTGAGATTGGCCAGCACGTCCAGCGGGATCAGGGCCGCGAGCACGGCGATGAAGACGGCGACGATGTAGGTGTTCGTCACCGGCGTCATGGTCTGCGGGTCCACCTTCTGGAACAGCTTGGGCAAGAGCCCGTCGCGGCTCATGGCGAACAGGATGCGGGTCTGCCCGTACATCACCACCAGGGTCACCGAGAAGATGGAGACGATGGCGCCGAGGCAGAGCAGCACGGCCGGCCAAGTGGACCCCGTGATATTTTGCAGGATCACGGCAAGGCCCGCATCCTGGCCCGCGAACTCGGTCCATTTCTGCGCGCCGACCGCCGAGAAGGCCACCAGCACATAGGCCGCCGTCACCAGCAGCAGCGAGATGATGATGCCGAGCGGCAAGGTCTTGCGCGGGTTCTTCACCTCTTCGCCGGCCGTCGAGACCGCGTCGATGCCGATATAGGAGAAGAAGATGGTGCCGGCGGCCGTGCCGACGCCGAGCCAGCCCTTCGGCATGAAGGGCTCCAGGTTCTCCGCGTTGAAGGCGGAGAAGGCGATGACCACGAACAGTGCCAGCACGCCCAGCTTCACCACCACGAGGATGGCGTTGATCGTGGTGGATTCCCGCGCGCCCTTGATCAGCAGGGCCGCGCACATGGCCACGAGCACAATAGCCGGCAGGTTGAAATACCCCCCGGCGCCCGGCGGCTGGCTGATGGCATCCGGCATCTTCCAGCCGGAGACGTCCAGCAGCAGCTCGTTGAGATACTGTCCCCAGCCCACCGCGATGGCGGAGGCGGACACCGCATATTCCAGGAGGAGACAGGAGCCGACGATATAGGCCACCAGTTCGCCCATGGTGGCGTAGGCATAGGAATAGGAGGAGCCGGACACCGGGATGGTGGAGGCGATTTCCGCGTAGCACAGGGCGGTCAGGGCGGCGGTGATGCCGGCGATCACGAAGGAGGCGACCACGGCCGGCCCGGCCTCGGGCACGGCTGCGGTGAGGGCGACGAAGATGCCGGTGCCGATGGTGGCGCCAACACCCAGCATGGTGAGCTGGAACAGGCCGATGGAGCGGGACAGCTGCCCCTTGCCGCCGCCATGCTCGTCCACCATGGCCGAGACGGGCTTGCACCGCATCAGCGCACGCCCGAGCGAGTTTGAGCTCAGAGTATCTAAACTCATGGAAAGTCCCCATCCTTCCGGTTTGATCGTGCCCCCCGGATGCGGTCGCCGCACCGGACCTCACGCGTTCTCAGCAATCAACGTGCCACAAAAATGCCGCGAAGCGAGGCGCGCCGCGTCACTCGGTTAAGAGGTAGCCGGTTCGGTCCGGCAACGGCACCGCGCCGGCCACCTTCGCTATGACCTTACCGGGCCAAGCATACGTCTGGCTGTGTCGGGCGAAGAGCAGGCCGTCGGTTGCGGCCGGCACCGGCACGCTGGCGCCGAGGGGATCGATGATCTCGGCGATGACGTCGCCGGCCTTCAGCCGGTCCCCCAGCCGGGCGCGGTAGCAGATGAGCCCTTCCGCAGGGGCGCGCACCTGCTGCATGGCATCCAGCGGCGTCGCCTCGCACAGGAGGCGCGGCAGGGCGCCGGGCGCGCCCCGCACCACGCCGCGGCGCTGAAGGAAGCGGTAGAGCGCCGCCGCATCGTCCCGCGCCAGCGCGTCGTCCACATCGTCATTGGAGCGAAGCTCGACGGTGGCGGAAAGACAGGCCGGCGGGATCGGATGATCGGAGAAACGCTTCGCCAGCGCCCACCACGGCCCGCCGCAGGCTTCATCGAAGGGATTGCCGCCGGAGATTTCCGCCAGGAGCACGGCGCGCGCATCAAGTTCGGCCGCGAGATCCGCCGCGCCGGGCCAGAGCGGCGTGCCGAGATAGAGGTGCAGCAGCGCCTCGTTGTCCGCGTGCAGGTCGAGCACCATGTCCGCGTCAAAGGCGAGGGACATGAGGGTGTGGCGCAGGATCGCGAGCTCCCCCATGGGGAGATCGCGGGCGAGGGCCGCGCCCATGGCGGCGCGGATGGCGGCGACATTGGCGAGCGGGTCCGGGCCCAGCGCGGCGCCGATGCCATCGCCGATCTCGGCGGCAAGGTCGGGATAGTCGCGGTTGAAATTGCTGCCGCTCGCATCCTCAAACCGGCCCTGGAGGAAGCCGTATCGATGCTGCGACAGGCCGATGGGATTGGCCTGGGGAACCAGCACCACCTCGCCGGTCACCTCGCCTTTTGCCGCCGCCTCTTCGAGCCGTGCGGCAAGGTGGCGCAGAACCAGCATGCCCGGAAATTCATCGGCATGGAGCCCGGCCTGGAGATAGGCCTTGGGCCGCGCGCCCGGTTCGCCGAACCGCAAAACCGTGATCGACCGGGTGTGCCCAGCCGCATCTGCGGGGCCGAGAGGGTGATGGGTCCGCGTGGAGGTGTTTGCCTCAAATTGCGCCATCTCGGTGCCCCTGCGCTATCCTGCGATGCAGCAGAAAAGAGCCGGCGCAAAATCTCGCGCGCATCCCGCCCCCGCTGGCAAGGCGCTTATATTGCTTGCTGCGCGCGATTGGGTCTAGGCTCCCCTTGGCTCGGGATTTTTCGGGGGGAAACGACCGCCCATCCATGCGGGCGCTTCTGGTAAAGCCATCGGGCTTCCCGGCTGGTGACACCGGATGCATGAAGCTGGAACGCGGCAGATTTTGCAGTGCAGCATGAACCTATGGCACTGCTGGGCGGCGTCCCTTTCCCCGCAAAAGCTCCAGGTCGAACAAAAACCTTCAAGATGCGGGGCCGTTATGGCCGGTCGCTCGGGGAAGACCAGATGGACATCGTCTCGACCGCTGCTTATGTCGGTCCGAACAGCTACGCCAAGGTTCCCCTCATCCGCCTGACCATCGACCTGCGGAACCGCGCCAGAAATTCTGTAGCCAGCTATGGAGAGGCCGTCGTTGAGACGTTGCTGAAGTATTTGCCGACCCTCGCCACCGACACGCGGCCGGACGGCTCCTCCTGGATCGAGTGGGCGCGGACCTCCAACGAATGCGGCCTCGGCGAGCTGATCGCCCATGTGGCCCTCAACCTCCAGCGTCTCGCCGGCGACCCCACGCCCGTGGCCGAAGCCATTCCCCTGCCGGGCACCGACGAGGTGGACGTCCTCTACGGCTACGAGTCCGACGAGATCGGCCTGGAGGCCGGGGACCTCGCCTGCGATATCATCATCGAGCTGATCGCGCCCCGCCGCGATGATGACGCGCCCTACGATATCGAAGACGAGCTGGACCGCTTCCTGAGCTTCGCCCAGAAGCGCTCCCTCGGCCCCTCGGCGCTGGCGCTGGTGAAGGCGGCGGAGGCCCGCGACATCCCCTGGGCGCGGCTCAACGACCAGAGTCTGATCCAGGTGGGCCAGGGCAAGTACCAGAAGCGCATCGAGGCAGCGCTGACCTCCATGACCTCCCACATCGCCGTGGAGATCGCCTCCGACAAGAGCGTGTGCAACAGGATCCTCGGCGATCTCGGTCTGCCCGTGCCGCAGCAGCGGCAGGTGTATGATGCGGACGAGGCCGTCTCCGCAGCCCGGCGCATCGGCTATCCCGTGGTGATCAAGCCGCTGGACGGCAATCACGGGCGGGGCGTGACCGTGAACATCATGTCCGACGAAGAGGCGGAGAAGGCCTATGCCATCGCCGAGGAGGAAGGCAGCGCGGTCATCGTCGAAAGCATGATCACCGGCGACGACCATCGCCTCCTCGTCATCAACGGCAAGCTGGAGGCCGCCGCCAAGCGCGTGCCCGGCCACGTGGTGGGCGATGGCGAACACACCATCGCCGAGCTGGTGGACATCGTGAACCTCGACCCGCGCCGCGGGGTGGGCCACGACAATGTCCTCACCCAGCTGGAGCTGGACGAGCAGGCCTTCCGGCTCCTGGCCGAGAAGAATTACACGGCGAAGGCCGTCCCGCCCGCCGGCGAGGTGGTCTATCTGCGCAAGACCGCCAACATCTCCACCGGCGGCACCGCCATCGACGTGACCGACATCATCCACCCCGACAACAAGCTCATGGCCGAGCGCGCCATCATGGCGGTGGGCCTCGATCTCGGCGCGGTGGATTTCCTCACCTCCGACATCACCCAATCCTATCGCGACACGGGTGGCGCCATCTGCGAGATCAATGCGGGCCCAGGCCTGCGCATGCATATCGCCCCCTCCGAGGGCAAGCCGCGCGACGTGGGCGGCAAGATCATGGACATGCTGTTCCCGCCGGGAACCCAGAGCCGCATCCCCGTCGCCGCGCTCACCGGCACCAACGGCAAGACCACCTGCTCGCGCATGCTCGCCCACATCCTGAAGATGGCGGGCCACGTGGTGGGCCAGACCTCCACGGACGCGGTCTATATCGACGGCAACGTGACGGTGAAGGGCGACATGACCGGTCCGGTCTCCGCCACCATGGTGCTGCGCGACCCCACCGTGGACATCGCGGTTCTGGAGACCGCGCGCGGCGGCATCGTGCGCTCCGGCCTCGGCTACATGTTCTGCGACGTGGGCGCGGTGCTGAACGTCACCTCCGACCATCTCGGCCTCGGTGGCGTGGACACCGTGGACGAGCTGGCGCGGGTGAAGCGCGTGGTGGTGGAGGTGGCCCGCGACACGGCGGTGCTCAATGCCGACAACGAGCACACGCTGAAGATGGCGTCTTATACGCCGGCAAAGAATATCTTCTACGTGACGCGCAACCCGCACCACGAGCTGGTGCGCGAGCATATCCGCCTGGGCAAGCACGCCATCGTGCTGGAAGAGGGGCTGAACGGCGACCAGATCGTCATCTACGACAACGGCACGCAGATCCCGCTGATCTGGACCCACCTCATCCCCGCCACCATCGAGGGCAAGGCGCTCCACAATGTGGAGAACGCCATGTTCGCGGCGGCCATGGCCTATGCGCTGGGCAAGACGCTCGACCAGATCCGCAACGGGCTGCGCACCTTCGACAACACCTTCTTCCAGTCCCCCGGGCGCATGAACGTGTTCGACGAGCACGGCTTCCGGGTGATCCTGGACTATGGCCACAACGAAGCCGCCGTGGGCGCCATGGTGGACCTCGTGGAGCGCCTGAAGCCGCGTGGCCGGAGGATCGTCTGCGTGACCTGCCCCGGTGACCGGCGCAACGAGGACGTCAGGGACATCGCGCAGAAAGTGGCGGGGAAGTTCGACACCTATATCTGCCACCGCGACAACAATCTGCGCGGGCGCGGCGCCACCGAGATCCCGGACCTGATGCGCGCGGCGCTCATGTCCTTCGGCGTGAGCGAGGAGCAGATCCGGATCATCCCCGAGGAGATGGACGCGGTGGACGCGGCCCTCGCCATGGCCCGCCACGACGACCTCGTCCTGATCTTCTGCGAGGCGATCACCGCCTGCTGGAAAAAGATCATCTATTTCAAGCCCGAGGGACAGGATGCGCAGAAGGTGAGCGCGGCGGCCCGGCCGCTCCAGATCGCTTTCGACGTGCCGGACGGCTTCAAGATCGTTACGGATGAGCGCGGCGTGCTGATCGCGCCGATCGAATAAGCAGGCGCTCCATGTCCCTCTACGACTGGCTCCCGCTCCGGCCGGGCGACGAGCCGATGCGGCGCCTCGCCGTGATCGGCGGTCGCCTGGAGGACGGGAACGCAGCCATCTTCGGCGAGATGCACCGCCTCGCGAAGGGCAAGATCCTCATCTTCCCCACCGCCTCCGGCGAGCCGGAAGAGGTGGGCGCCGAGACGGTGCAGGTGTTCCGCGCCTATGGCTTCGAGGCGGAGCTCTCGCCCGTCTTCGGCCCGAACGCGGCGGCGGCGGCTTGCGATCCCGCCAATGCCGCGCAGGTGGCGCGGCTGGGCAGCGTCTATTTCACCGGCGGGAACCAGACCACCATCGTCGAGGTGCTTTCGCCCGGCGGGATGGAGAGTCCCGTGCTCCAGGCCATCCGCGCGGCCAATACCGCCGACGGGCTGGTGGCCGGCTCCAGCGCCGGCGCCGCCATGATGTCGAAGGTGATGATCGTCGGCGGCACCTCGCTGGAAGCCATGGTCTATGGCGTCACCCAGGATCCCGAAAAGCCCGGCATGCTCCTGGGCGAGGGACTGGATTTCTTTCCCTTCGGCATCCTGGACCAGCACTTCATCAAGCGCGGCCGGCTTGGCCGGCTCATCGTCGCCATGGCCAGAAGCGGCGTGCAGCGGGGCTTCGGCATCGACGAGAACACGGCTCTTTTCGTGGACGGCCGGCGCGGGCGCGTCGTCGGCGAGTACGGCGCCTTCGTGCTGGACATGGCGGGCGCCCAGTTCGACGCGCGCGGCCGCACGTTCGAGGACGTCCGCTTCAGCTATCTCGATAACGGCGACGAGATCGACCTCTTGCGCATGAAGGTCACGCCCGGCCACGGCAAGCGCCGGGTGCGGGCCGCCGAGATCGCCTACCGCGCCCCCGCCCGCTCCCAGCGCAACGTGTTCGGCGCCTATACCCTCTATGACCTGCTGGGCCGGCTCGTGCTGGGCGATCCCGCCGCCTATGCGGTGGACCGGGCGAGCACGGTGGAGCCGAAGGCCTCCATGGCCGTGACGGTGGAACTGGAGCGGGTGCGCGGCCAGTCCCGCAGCCTCGTGTCGCTCACCGAGAACGGCTTCCGCATGACGGCCGTGAACTACCGCGCCACGGTGATGAGCGAGAAGCTGAGCGCGGCGCGCCTCGCCAACCGCGCCACCATGCTCCAGCGCGACTACGGCATGAAGCCCGGCACCGCCTCCCGGCTCCTGCTGCTCGGCTCCTCCCCGCTCCAGGGCGGCGGCGAGATGCTGGCGGAGATGCTGGCGCATTGCGAGGGGGATATCGGCATCATCGCCGCCGCATCCTCCGAGCCGCGCGAGACCGCCGCCGCCCATATCCAGGCGCTGCGCAAGCACGGGCGCACCGGCGTCGATCTCGGCATCACCATCGACAATGTGGAGCATTGCTCCAACGACAAGGCGCTGGTGGAGCGCATCGCCGGCATGAAGACCCTGTTCCTGCCCGGCGGGAACCAGGTGCGGCTCGTGGAAACCCTGCTCTATCGCGGCGAGGAGACGCCCATTCTGCTGGCCATCGCCCGTGCCCATGCCAAGGGCGCGACGCTCATCGGCGCCTCGGGGTCCGCCTCGGCGCTGTCGCGCTTCATGATCGCGGGAGGCTCCTCGCACGACGCCTTCCGCTTCGGCGTCTCCACCGATGCGGGACAGCACGGGCTGGTGCTCCAGGAGGGCATCGGCTTCTTCGGCGGCGGCATCGTGGACCAGAACCTGTTCTCCTCCCGCCGCCTCGGCCGGCTCATCGTCGCCTGCGCCGAAGAAGGCGTGCGCTACGGCTTCGGCATCTGCGAGGAGAGCATGATGAACGTGCGCGGCGACGGCACGCTCATCGACGTCTTCGGCCGCTACGGCGTGGTGCTGGTGGAGCTGGACCCGCACCATCTCGTGCTCCAGAGCGACAGCTTCGTGGCGCGCGGGGTGAAGCTCACCTTCGCCCGCGCGGGCGACCGGATCGACGTCGCCGCCGGCGCGGTCATCCGCAACACGCCCGCCGAGCAGGCGACCGCCACGCTGGTGCGCCTGGTGGACGAGCTTGTCCGGGAATGCGGCGCCCGGCCCCTCGGCAGCACATTGTCCGAGAGCCAGCGCAAGAGAGCCATCGTCATGGGTATCACCGCCATGGGTGAGGGCACGGTGAGCCTGGACATCGAGAGCCCCCGGGACGACCGGACTTAGGTTTCAGCCGTCATGGCCGGGCTTGACCCGGCCATCCACGTGGCTCCGCTAGGCACGGTCTAACGGAGGGACGTGGATCCCAGGGTCAAGCCCGGGGATGACGGTGGTTTAGGTGGCGAACAATCCACTGCTCTCCCGGATCGCCAAAACTCGCCAAAATCCCTCCGGCGCTAACGTCACCTTTACCGCTGCACCTCAAAACTGCCTCCCGTGTAAGCGTTGCGTACGGGTTGCGTCTCATGAATGTGCTGCGTAAAGGGGCGCCCCTGCGGGCGCCCCGCCTTTCCGGCAGCGACGCCGGCCGCGAAGCCCTCGGCTTGGACCGGATCCATATGGGGGACTGCATCGCGGAAATGAACGCGCTCCCGCCGTCCAGCGTGGACATCGTCTTCGCTGACCCGCCCTACAACCTCCAGCTCCAGGGCGAGCTGAAGCGCCCCGACGAAAGCCGCGTGGACGCGGTGGACGATGACTGGGACCAGTTCGAAAGCTTTGCCGCCTATGATGCCTTCACCCGCGAATGGCTCGCCGCGGTGAAGCGGGTGATGAAGCCGAGCGCCACGCTGTGGGTGATCGGCTCCTACCACAACATCTTCCGCGTCGGCGCCGCCATGCAGGATCTGGGCTTCTGGATCCTCAACGACGTGATCTGGCGCAAGGCGAACCCCATGCCCAACTTCCGGGGCCGGCGCTTCACCAATGCGCACGAGACCCTGATCTGGGCCGCCCGCGAGCCCAATGCGAAGGGCTATGTCTTCAATTACGAGATGCTGAAGGGCGGCAACGAGGACGTGCAGGTGCGCTCCGACTGGCTGATCCCGCTGTGCACCGGCGCCGAGCGGCTGAAGGACGGGGACGGACGCAAGATCCACCCCACTCAGAAACCCGAGGCGCTGCTCGCCCGCGTGCTGCTCTCCGCCTCCAAGCCCGGCGACGTGGTGCTTGACCCCTTCCTTGGCTCCGGCACCTCGGCGGCTGTGGCGAAGCGCCTGCGCCGCCACTTCATCGGCATCGAGCGCGATCCCGGCTATGCCGCCGCCGCCACCCGCCGCATCGCCGCGGTGGAGCCTCTGCCCGAGGCGGCGCTGGCCGCCCCGCCCAGCGCCCGCGAGGCGACGCGCGTCGCCTTCTCGGCCCTGGTGGAGCGCGGGCTGGTGACGCCCGGCGCCGAGCTCACCGATGCCAAGGGCCGGGTGCGCGCCGTGGTGCGCGCGGACGGCACCATCGCCATCGTCGCCAACAATGCGCCGGCGGTCGGCTCCATCCACCGCATGGGCGCGCTGGCGCAAGGGGCCGAAGCCTGCAATGGCTGGACCTTCTGGCACGTGGAGCAGGAAGGCCGCCTCCACCCCATCGACATGCTCCGCGCCCGGCTGCGGGCGGAGCTGGGGGTGGGGTCGGAGTAAGCCCCACCGTCAGATCACCCGCCCGTGCGCCAGCACCTTGCGCATAACGCTGGGCAAAGCCTCCCGCTCGAAGTCGCGGGGCAGCACCCAGCGGTGGCCCGCGGGGGCTGGCGCGGAGGGTGGGAGATCGGCGCGCCACACCGCCAGTTCCAGCGCGAAATGGGTGAAGACGTGGACGACGCTGCCCGGCAAGGCGCGCCATGTGGCCTTCAGCGGCTCATGCCCACCGGATGAGACCGCGCCCGTAGCCCAGGGCGTGGAGGGCACTTCGGTCATGCCGCCCAGCAGGCCCTTTTCCGGCCGGGTACGCAGCAACACTGCGCCGTCAGTCCGCACTGCAAGAAACGCAATGCCCGCCCGGGACGGCTTCTCCCCCTTCGGCGCCTTTACGGGATAGCGCGCGGGATCGCCCTCGGCGCGGGCGATGCACGGGTCCATCCACGGACAAAGCGAACAGGCCGGGGAGCGCGGTGTGCAGATGGTGGCGCCGAGATCCATCATAGCCTGCGCAAAATCGCCCGGGCGCTTCACCGGCGTCAGCGCGGCGGCGCGGGCCTTGATTTCCACCTTGCCCTTAGGCAAGGGCGTGCCGATGGCGTAGAGCCGGCTGACGACCCGCTCGATATTGCCGTCCACCGGGCTCGCATGCAGGTCGAAGGCGATAGCGGCGATGGCGGCGGCGGTGTAGGGGCCGATGCCCGGCAAATCGAGCAGCGCCGCCTCATCCGCCGGGAAGCGCCCGCCATGGCGGGCCACCACCGCCTTCGCGCAGGCATGCAGGTTCCGGGCGCGGGCGTAATAACCGAGCCCCGCCCAGGCGGAGAGCACCTCTTCCAAGGGCGCCGCCGCGAGCGCGGCGATTGTCGGCCAGCGGGCGAGGAAGGCTGAGAAATATGGCCCCACGGCCTTCACTGTGGTCTGCTGGAGCATGATCTCGGAGAGGAAGACGTGATAGGGGTCCGCCCGCCGGCCCGGTTCGGCGCGCCAGGGCAGGCGGCGGCGGTGGCGGTCATACCAGGCGAGGAGAGCGGAAGGGGCCGGGGCGCCGGCCTTGCCCCGCGCGGCGCCGGAGAGGATCATCTGGTCCATGGACGCAACCTGCAATTCCCGTTCGGCCCGGGCAAGGGGGACCTCGTGAAGAAGCCCTTCGGCCCCCAGCCGCTTGCCGACATCGTCGGCCCGTCCATCGCCGCCTTGTGTGGCAAAGCGGGATTCTCCGTGGTGGAGGTGGTCACCCATTGGGACGAGATCGTCGGCCCGGACCTCGCGCCGCGCTCCATGCCCATGAAGCTGCAATGGCCCCGCGGCACCGAGGCGGAGCCGGCGACGCTGACGGTGCGCGTGGAAGGGCCCTATGCCATCGAGTTCCAATATGCCGCGCCGGTGGTGATCGAGCGCATCAATGCCTATTTCGGCTGGCGCTGCGTCGGCCGCATCGCGCTGAGGCAGGGGCCGGTGCCGACCCGCGCGGTGCCAGTCATGCCACCGCCCCCCGAACAGAAGGCGGTGGATGCGGTGCGCCGGGAGATCGGCGCGTTCGAGGACGAGGCGCTCGCCGCCTCCCTCGCCCGGCTCGGCGCCCTCGTGCGGCGGGAGCGCCGCGAATCTTGATCACGGGCGGGCTTCTCGCCACACCCTTGCCGTGTTAGCCCGCTCCTGTCCGCGCCGAATTTATCTTCCGGAGACCGTCATGCTGTTTTCCCGCCGCCGCTTCCTCGAAGGCGCAGGCCAGCTCGCTTTGTTCGTGGCCGTGGCGGGGCCGCTCTCGCGGCTCGCAGGGCTCGACGGCTTCATCGCCCCGGCCGCGGCGCAGACCACAGACGAAGCGAAGCTGATGGCCGCGGCCGCGAGCCCGCTGCCGGAGCAGTCCATGGGCGCTGCCAACGCGCCGGTCACCATCGTAGAATACGCCTCGCTCACCTGCTCCCATTGCGCGGCCTTCCACGCCAAGACCTTCCCGGTGCTGAAGTCGAAATATATCGACACCGGCAAGGTGCGCTTCATCCTGCGCGAATTCCCGTTCGACCCGGTGGCCACCGCCGCCTTCATGCTGGCGCGCTGCATGCCGGCCGACAAATATTTCCCCATGGTTTCCAGCCTGTTCGACACCCAGCGTGCCTGGGCGTTCGGCTCGAACCCGGCGCAGGGGCTGCTCACGGTCGCCAAGCAGGCCGGCATGAGCGAGGCGGACTTCGAGAAGTGCCTTTCCGACAAGGAACTGGCGGAGAAGGTCCAGGCCAGCGCCCAGTACGGCAACAAGGAGCTGGGCGTGGATTCCACCCCCACCTTCTTCATCAATGGCAAGAAGGTCTCCGGCGCCCTCACGCCCGAAGACCTGGACAAGGAACTGGCGCCCCTGCTCCAAGGGAAGTGAGCCGCCAATTAAGGCAGCGCGGCGTTGACAACGGCGCCGCCGCCTCATATCAAGCCGCCTCGATCCAACAACATGGTGTCGACGAGCCGCGCGGTCCGCGCGCCGCGGTCGGCCGAAGGCTAGTGTGTCATGAAGATCCGTAACTCTCTCAAGTCCCTGCTCGGACGCCACCGGGACAACCGTCTGGTTCGCCGCAAGGGCCGCGTCTACATCATCAACAAGACCCAGAAGCGCTACAAGGCGCGCCAGGGCTGACATCCTCTCGACCGGTCCCGCCGGTCGAGACCTCGTGATCCGCGCGGCTGCTTGATGCGGCGCGGCACGGTTGACGGGCCGCATGGGTGAGCCGAAACTGGCCCCATGTGGTTGACGTCCTCAACTTTCCGCATCCTGAGCCTGCCCGTGGCCGCCTTGGCTACCGGCTTGCTGTGCCTTGCGCCGGCATGGGCCCAGACCGCGCCTGCCCCTTCAACGCCCCAGGCCAAGGGCGAGCCCTCCGCCCGCCCCAAGCTGCCGCGCGACCGGCGCACGCAGCTCGACGCGCTGTTCGAGGCATTGCGGCTCGCGCCCGATGAGAGCAGCGCCAAGGCGCTCGGCACGCGGCTCGATGCCTTCCTCGCCCAGACCGGCAGCCCCAGTGCCGACCTTCTGATGGCGCGCGCAGAGTTGGCCGCGCAGGCGAAGGAATATGATCTCGCGCTGGAGCTTCTGGACGCGGCGATCGCCATCGTCCCGGACAATCTTGCCCTGCTGAGCCGCCGGGCCTCCATCAAATATGCCCAGGATGATTATTCCGGCGCGCTCGCCGATCTCGGCGAGGTGCTGACCCGCGAGCCGCGCAATTATACCGCGCTGCTCGGCCTCGCTTTGATCATGCGCGAGGTGGGCGACGACAAGAGGGCGCTGGAGGCCGCGCGCAAGGCGCTGGCCATCAATCCCCATCTCGACGCCGCCAAGGAGATCGTCGACGACCTGAAGGTCGACGTGGAAGGTCGCGAAATCTGATCGCGCCTCACGGGCAGGCCGGGTTGGACCCGGCCCTGCCCGCACCGCTCACCGCACGGTGTTGATGGTGACGCCTTCGTAATAGCGGATCTGGCAGAGGTCGCCGAGCTGCACCTGCTGGAGGTCGGCCAACACCTTGGCGTCCACCGCCTTGACGGTGCGGACGATGCCGTCGATGCCCTCGAAGCTGATGGTGCCGGCGGCCTTGTTAATGTCCACCAGGATGCTGGTGATGGTGATTTCCCGGAAGCCGAAATCCTGCGGCCAGCCGGGAAGGCCGGCATCCAGCGCCACTTCCGCCGAAACCTCGCCGGGCGTGCCCTGGTGCGCCTTGCCGAGATAAGTGACCACAGCCGGCAGAACCCGGATCACCAGGCTCTGGCTGTTGGCGAGGCTCATGACGTCGCCCATCATGGGTGGCACGAGCACCGACCAGCGCTTGCCCCAGCTGCCTTCCAGCACCACGCGCCGCGTCGCCGGGTCGGCCGAGACGAACTTGGCATTGTAGGTCAGCACGTTCATGGGCCCGACGCCGGGCACCTCGATGGTCGTCACCGCATTGGGCACCGGCCGCGGCTGGGCCATGGCCGAATCGGAGCCGGCAAATAAAGCCCCAGCGCCAAGCAGCGCGAGCGCGGCGCCGGCGCCGACGGTGCGGTTACGGAAGATGCGCATTCCTACCCCCTGTTTCCCGTGCCGCCCATGGACGGAATGCGGCGCGGCATGAGCCAACCAAAAGTCAACTAAATAACTCACGGCCTGCTGCGAAGTCCTTGATAAGGCTGACTTCGTAAACAGTCCGTCGATGATCCGCCCGCGCTGGCCGGTCGGACGGCCTTGCGGGCAGAGCTACCATCCACAGGTCCGGTTACAGTATTCTTTCATTGTCACATGACCGTATGAAACATATGTTGAGTGTGGTTTTCACGCGGGAAGGCGGCGCACTTTGGCGCTCCGGGCGCGGTAGAACTCGTGTTGACGGAAAGCGGCCGGTCACCGATGCGCCGCCCGTCAGCGACGGCCCAAGGAGGGGGTCGTTGCTATGAAACGCCACACGTCTCCTGATCCCGGTCATGGCCCGGCGGGCTTCAATTTCCCCGCTCTGGTGGGGCGTGGCATCGACGTTGCCAAGGAAAGCTTCGCCAAATTCCCCGGCGCCAAATTCTCCAGCGGCAAGCTTCCTGGCCCATTTGCCTGGGGCCAGCAGGCTTTCTCCGAGGGCGGCACTCCGGCCCTCAACGGGCCGCAGAAGCTGGTCTCCGATCTGCGCGCCTATTCCGGCATCCGCCACCGCGAGGCCGTGCCGTTCGGCGAGCCGGTGGTGCTCGGCCGGCTCGGCCCCATGGAGGTGCGCCTCGCCCGCACGGCGAGCGACGTGCGCAAGGCGCAGCGCCTGCGCTACAAGGTCTTCTACGAAGAGAAGTCGGCCATTCCCGACGCGGCGGCGCGCCTTGCGCGGCGGGACGTGGACGCCTTCGACACCATTTGCGACCATATCCTGGTTCTGGACTATGAAGCCGGCGAGATGGTGCTGGGCCGCCGCAAGCCCAAGGTGGTCGGCACCTATCGCCTCCTGAAGCAGGACGTGGCCCGGCGCCACGGCGGCTTCTACACCCAGGGCGAATTCGATGTGAACCGCATCATCGACGCCCATCCGGACCTGCGCTTCCTGGAGCTGGGCCGCTCGTGCGTGCTCAAGCCCTACCGCAACAAGCGCACCGTCGAATTGCTGTGGCACGGGGTGTGGACCTATGTGCTACGCAACAATATCGACGTGATGTTTGGCTGCGCGAGTCTCGACGGCACCGACCCTTCCGCGCTGGCCCTGCCCCTCTCCTTCCTGCACCACCATGCGCAGGCTCCTGAGGAGTGGCGCGCCCGCGCGCTGCCGGCGCGCTATACGCCCATGGACATCCTGCCCAAGGACAAGGTGGACCTGAAGGCGGCCATGCACGCGCTTCCGCCTCTCGTGAAGGGCTACCTGCGCATCGGCGGCTATATCGGCGACGGCGCGGTGGTGGACCGCCAGTTCGGCACCACGGATGTCATGGTCATCCTGCCGCGCGCCGACATCTCGCCCCGCTATGTGGAGCATTTCGGCCCGAGCGCGAATCGCCACGCCATCTGAGGCGCGAGGAATCCCGCACGCCATTGCAACGCTTTCCCGCCTGCGTCATTGAAGAGGGCATGTCTCTTCCGGCGCACGGGCGGCATTGCCCATGATCGAGATCACCTCCCGCCTCGCCATCTCCGAGGACGAGATCGAGCTTTCGTTCGTGCGCGCCTCCGGTCCCGGCGGGCAGAACGTGAACAAGGTGTCGAGCGCGGTGCAGCTGCGCTTCGACGCGCGGAATTCGCCCAATCTGCCGGACGGGGTGAAATCGCGGCTGGTGCGCATCGCCGGCAGCCGCATGACGCAGGACGGCGTCATCGTCATCCACGCCCAGCGCTTCCGCAGCCAGGACCGCAACCGCGAGGATGCCATCGAGCGGCTGGTGGAGCTGATCCGCGAAGCGACCTATGTCGCGCCGCCGCGCCGCAAGACCCGGCCGACGCTGGCCTCGAAGGAGCGCCGGCTGGCTTCAAAGGAGAAGCGGGGGGATGTGAAGCGTCTGCGCCAGGGGAAGCCGACGGCGGAGTGAGGGTGGCCGTCCGCCCGCCGCACCATCTTGTCCTGGACAAGTGAGCGCATCGCGCGAACGCAGATCCGGGACCCAGCGCAAAGGACCGCCGAAGGCGCTTCACGCCGCCAGTGCCGCCGCGCGACGATGGCGCTTTTACGCTGGCCGCTTATTGCCGGCTTCGCCGGATTCCTGCGCTGGATCCCGGATCTGCGCTCCGCTTACAGCTTCGCTTGTCCAGGACAAAGCCTCTCCCTCAGCCCGCCCCCTGCAGCAGCTTGTCCGCCGCCGCCCGCGCCTCGGCGGTGATGCTGGCGCCCGCCAGCATGCGGGCAATCTCCTCGCGGCGCTCGGCCTCGGCCAGGATGGAGACCTTGGTGGCCACGGGAGCATCCTTCTTTGCCCCAGCGGCACTCGTTTTGGCGATGAGGAAATGGTTGCCGGCCCGCGCCGCCACCTGGGGAGCGTGGGTCACCGCCAGCACCTGCACCCGTCCCGCAAGCCGGGCGAGGCGCTGGCCGATGGCGTCCGCCACCGCGCCGCCGACACCGGTGTCGATCTCGTCGAAGATGAGGGTGGGCGCCGAACCCCGGTCCGCGAGGACCACCTTCAGCGCCAGGAGGAAACGCGCCAGCTCGCCGCCGGAGGCCACCTTCATCATGGGGCCGGGGCGCGTGCCGGGATTGGTGCGCACCCAGAACTCCACCCGGTCTTGCCCCTCCGGGCCCGCTGCCGCAGGGTCGCTCTCCAGCGCCACCGAGAACAGCGCCCGCTCCAGCTTCAGGGGCGGCAATTCGGCATTGACCGCCTTTTCCAGGTTGCCGGCGGCCTTCTTCCGCTCGGCCGAAAGCGTCGCGGCCGCCTTTCCATAAGCGGCCTCCGCCTCGCCCGCCGCGCGGTCCAGCGCGGCGAGGCGCGTGGCGCCCCGGTCCAGCGCCGCAAGGTTCGCGGCGAAGCGGGCGGCGAGCGCCGGCAGGTCCTCGATGGCGCCGCCATATTTGCGGGCGGCAGCGCGCAGCGCGAACAGGCGCTCCTCGATGCGCTCCAGTTCGCGCGGATCGAAATCCGCGTCCCTCACTGCCGCTTCCAGATGCGAGCGGGCGCTCTCCAGGGCATCGAGCGCCTGACCGAGCGCGTCCACGGCGGGGCGCACCATGTCCTGCGCCTCGCCGGCGCGGCGCTCCAGCCGGCGCATGGCGGCGGCCAGAGAGGGAACGGGCGAGCCGCCCCCGCCCACCGCGTCCAGAGCCTCCGCAAGGTCGCCGGCGATCTTTTCTGAACGCATCATGGCGGTGCGGCGCTCGGCGAGCACGGCTTCCTCGCCGACCTCGGGCGCCAGCGCCTCCAGTTCCGCCACCGCGTGGCGGATATAGTCGGCATCCTTCGCCGCCGCCTCCAGCCGCGCCCGCTCCTCGGCGGCCGCCGTTGTGGCGGTGCGCCAGGCGCGCCAGAGGCCGCTCACGGCCTCGGCGCGCGGCCCGAGCCCGCCGAAGGCGTCGAGGAGGGTGCGATGGGTCGCGGGGTTCACCAGAGCGCGGTCGTCGTGCTGGCCGTGCAGTTCCACGAGGCGGGTGGACAGCGCGCGCAGGGTCTGAACGCTCACCGGCTGCTCATTGATGGTGGCGCGGGTGCGCCCGTCCGCCATCTGCACGCGGCGGACGATGAGGTCGCCCTCGTCCGCAATGTCCGCTTCCGTCAGCAGCGCGCGGGCGGGATGGTCGGGGGCGAGGTCGAACACCGCCGTCACCTGCCCCTTGGCCTCGCCGTGACGCACCAGCGCGCCGTCGCCGCGGCCGCCGAGCGCGAGGGAGAGGGCATCGAGCAGGATCGACTTTCCCGCGCCCGTCTCGCCGGTGAGGACGGTGAGGCCCTCATTCAGGACGAGATCGAGCTTCTCGATCAGAACGATGTCCCGGATCGAGAGGGAGGAGAGCATGGAGGTCAGCCGAGACCGAGCTTCTTGAACGCCTGGCTGATCCAGGAGCCCTTATTTTCCTGGGGCTCGCCACCGCCCTGCTGCACCAGCTTGTAGGCGTCCTTGTACCAGGAGCTTTCGGGGAAATTGTAGCCGAGCACGGCAGCGGCGGTCTGCGCCTCGCCGATGATGCCGAGCGCCATATACGCCTCGGTGAGACGGAACAGCGCCTCCTCCACCTGCCGGGTGGTCTGATACTGGGTCACCACCACCTTGAAGCGGTTGATGGCGCCCGTGTAGTTGCGGTTTTCCAGATAATAGCGGCCGATCATCATTTCCTTGCCGGCCAGCTGGTCGCGCGCCACTTCCACCTTCTTCTTGGCGGAGGCGGCATACTCGGTATTGGGATATTTCCGGATCACATCGTCCAGGGCGTCCAGCGCCTGGCGCGTCGCCTTCTGGTCGCGGGTGACGTCGGGGATATTGTCGAAATACGCCGAGGCGACGAGGTAATTGGCATAGGCCGCGTCCGCCGAGCCGGGATGCAGCGTCAGGTAGCGCTTGCCGGCGGCGATGGCCTCGTCGTACTTGCCGGCCTGATAATAGACATAGGTGTCCATGAGGAGCGCCTTGCGCGCCCATTCCGAATAGGGATGGGTGCGGTCCAGATCCTCGAATCGCTTGGCGGCGGCCGTGAGGTCGCCTTTGTTCATGAGGGTCAGGCCCTCATTGTAGATCTTCTCCGCCGGCTCGTCCGGGGCGATGATGTCGTCCTTGTCGCTGGCGCAGCCCGCAAGGCTCGCCGCCACGAGGAACACGCCGAGCAGCCCCAGCACACGGAAGCGTACGGCGCGCGAGGAAGCAGCGTCAGAGAAAAGGCGCATCACGTGAAGATCCACTCCCGAGCCGTTGGCCCACCCGACCGCAGCCCGCTGCGGGCCGAAGGGCCGCCACGAACGCGGCTAACGGCGCTTTCCGACGGCATTGTGGCGCGCACTGGTGAAGAGACGGCAAATATTGCGAGAAGGCAAATAGGCCGCAACCGTCCTTAGGGGAAGCCCCGTGCGTCCAGCCCGGGGCAAGGCGGCCTCAGCGCTCCGGTGCGTAAGCGAGAACCGGGGCACCAACGGCCAGTTCCGCACCCTCGCGGCGGCTGCGGGCGGGGGCTTCCACCACCGCATAAGCGGAGCGGTCGGCGAGGAGCGCGTCCACCACCTGGAAGTTCAGCTTGTGGCCGCCGCGGAAGGAACGGTAGCGCGCGAACAGAGGCAGGCCAGCGAGGGCGAGGTCGCCCACCGCGTCCAGCGCCTTGTGGCGCACGAATTCGTCCGCGAAGCGCAGGCCCTCGGGGTTCAGCACGCCGTCGCCATCGAGGCAGATGGTGTTGTCGAGGGAGGCGCCGCGCGCATAGCCCGCGCCGCGCAACCGCTCCACATCCTTCAGGAAGCCGAAGGTGCGGGCCTTGGAGAGATCGCGGCGGAACACGTCGGGGGTCAGGTTGCCGGCGAATCGCTGGCGCCCGATCATGGCGTGCTCGAACTCGATCTCCACTTCGAGGCGGAAGCCGGCATCGTAGGGGGTGAGTTCGCCGAAGGAGGCGCCGTTCTCCACCCGGATGGGCTTCAGCACCTTGAGATACTTGCGGCGGGCGGAGAGCTTCGCGACGCCGACCGTGTCCACCGCCGCCACGATGGGCGCGGCGCTGCCGTCGAGGATCGGAACTTCGGGGCCGTCGATTTCCACTTCGGCATTGTCGACCCCAAGGCCCGCAAAGGCCGCGAGGGCATGCTCGACCGTGGAGACCAGGGCGCCGGAGCGGTCGCCGAGGACGGTCGCAAGATCGGTGGCCTGCACCGACTGGCGGGAAACGCTGATGCGGCGGGGCGACTGGTCGGCGAAGGTGCGAGAGAAGACGATGCCGGTATCCGCGGCGGCGGGCTTGAAGGTGAGATTGGCCTCAACGCCGCCATGGACGCCAACGCCGTTCAGGGCGATCTTGCCAGCCAGGGTCGTCTGCATCTCGGAGTTCATTCCGCCTCGGAAGCGTTGCGGCACAAAGCCGGTCGGCTCCCGCCCCTAAAGTTTCACGCCCCTTACTCATTTTTGCCGTGGTGGCGGGATCGAATCCCCCAAACGGGTGTTGAGCAAAGGTTCGAGCGAGAACCTAGACGGCTTGCTGCGTCGCGCCAAATCACGCTTGCTTACCGCCTGTTACCGAGGCTGAATCCTAATTACCCCTTAGTTATCAAAAGCTTACGCCCGAGGCTAAGCCTCGGGCGCAATGTCGTGTTACAGAGAAGAAGGTTAATCAGTTCGCCTGCCGGCGGAGGAAGGCGGGAATCTCCAGCTGATCCTCTTCATGCCCCGGCTGCTGCGGGTGGCGGGTGGGAACCTCCGCCGCCGGCCGGACCGGGGGACGCTTGGCGAATTCGGACACCGGCTCGGCGCGGGCGGCCGGGCGCTGGGCGGGGGGCGCAGGCGCCCGCATGGTCGGCTGCGGGGCGCGGGGCGCCTCGGCCTCGTCGCTGTGCCGGCCCATGCCCACATTCGCAAGGCGCTGGAGCAGCGTCATCTTCTTCTGCTCGCCCGCCGGCTCGCCAGTGCGCTGGGCGCGGATCTGGTTCTGCGCCGGCATCGGCAGCTCGTCCACGCGCGGCATGCGCGGGGTGCGCGGGCGCTGGGCCTGCGGCGGGATGTACGGCGCGAACTCGTCCTCCTGCATCATCTGCGCGGGCTGAGCGGGCTGCTCGGGCTCGGAGAAGAAGGAGGGCTTGGGGGTCGCGGCGCGGATGGTCACCTCGTCGATGGCCACCGCCTGCTGCGGCGCGGGGGCCGGAGCGGGCTGCGGGACGCGGGCCTGGGTGGGCGTCGGCATTTCGAGGGACATCAGGTCCTCGGCCGAGATTGCGGCCACCGCGCTGCGGATCTGGGCCTCGCGGGCCTGCTCCACGGCGGCGCGGCCGGCATTGGACATCTTCCGCCCGCCGAGGTCGGGCATGCCCTCCCCGCGGGTCTGGATCTGCTCGGGGATGACGGCGGGGTCGATGCCGGTCGCCACCACGGACACGCGGATGATACCGTCCAGCGACTGGTCGAAGGTGGCGCCGAGAATGATGTTGGCGTCGGGGTCCACTTCCTCGCGGATGCGGGTCGCCGCCTCGTCCACCTCGAACAGCGTCATGTCGTTGCCGCCGGTGATGGAGATGAGCAGGCCGCCGGCCCCGCGCATGGAGGTCTCGTCCAGCAGCGGGTTGGCGATGGCCGCTTCCGCCGCCTGGATGGCGCGCTTGTCGCCGGAGGCTTCGCCCGTGCCCATCATCGCCTTGCCCATGTCGCGCATCACGGCGCGCACGTCGGCGAAGTCGAGGTTGATGAGGCCTTCCTTCACCATCAGGTCGGTGATGCACGCAACGCCCGAATAGAGCACCTGGTCCGCCATGGCGAAGGCGTCCGCGAAGGTGGTCTTCTCGTTGGCGACCCGGAACAGGTTCTGATTCGGGATGACGATCAGGGTGTCGACCGTCTTCTGCAGTTCGTTGATGCCGTGCTCGGCGACGCGCATGCGGCGCTGGCCCTCAAAGTGGAAGGGCTTGGTCACCACGCCCACCGTGAGGATGCCGAGCTCGCGAGCGGCGCGGGCCACCACGGGCGCAGCGCCCGTGCCCGTGCCGCCGCCCATGCCGGCGGTGATGAACACCATGTGCGAACCGGACAGGTGGTCGCGAATCTCGTCGAGGACTTCCTCGGCGGCGGCGCGGCCGACTTCCGGCTGGGAGCCGGCGCCAAGGCCTTCGGTCACCGCCACGCCCATCTGCACAAGGCGCTCGGCCTTGGAGAGGGAAAGGGCCTGCGCATCGGTATTGGCCACCACGAACTCAACGCCGGAAAGGCCGGCGGTGATCATGTTGTTGACGGCGTTTCCGCCGGCGCCACCGCAGCCGAAGACCGTGATCCTGGGCCGCAACTCCCGAATGTCGGGCATCTGAAGGTTGATCGACATGTTCTCACTCCGTCGCGCCCGAAGCGCCGTGCCGTCGTCCGAATCCGAGGCTTGGGTCCGAGTTAAGACCGAACTCGGTTAACCATCTCTAAAAACTGTCCTTCAGCCAGCGCCCCACGCGGCCAAAATAAGTTCCGCTCTCCGCCCCCACCGCCTGGCGGCGGCGCGGCTCGAAGTGCTCGAGCCCCGCCACCTGCGGGTAGACCAGCAGCCCGGCGGCGACCGCGAAAGCCGCGCCCCGCGCCGCTTCCGGCAGCCGGGAGACCCCCAGCGGCCGGCCGATTCGCACCTGCGGCCCGATCACGCGGGCCATCAGATCCGGCAGTCCCTGCAATTGCGCCGCGCCGCCCGTGAGGACGAGGCGGCGGCCCGCATCGCCGGCATGACCCGAGGCCTTCAGTCGGTCGCGAATCAGTTCGACGATCTCTTCCGCTCGCGGTTTTACGATAGTCACGAGGCGAGATTTCGGAACCATGTTTGGCTGATCGCGGTCATCCCCAGACAAAGCGGGAATGGTGAGCATGTCGTGGTCGTCGGAAGAAACCGCGACCACCGCCCCGTGCAGCGCCTTCAGGCGCTCCGCATCCGCGAGCCGGGCGGGAAGGCCGCGGGCCACGTCATTGGTGATGTGCTGGCCGCCGAGCGCGATGCCGTCCACATACATGCAGTGGCCGCCCGAGACGACGGAGAAGGTGGTGGTGCCCGCCCCCATGTCGATGAGGGTGACACCTAGTTCCATCTCGTCGTCGGTAAGGGAAGAGAGCGCCGCCGCATAAGGCGCGCTCACCATGGCCTCGATGCCGAGATGGCAGCGCTCGACGCACAGAACGAGATTCTTCAGCGAGGTGAGGTCGCCGGTGACCACGTGCATGTCGACGCCGAGCTCGCGACCCAACATGCCGCACGGCTCGCCGATGCCGCGCCGGCCGTCCAGCGAATAACCCACGGGCAAAGCGTGCATGACCGCGCGCCCGTCGCCCACCGCATAGGTGGAAGCAGCCTCCAGCACGCGGCGGATGTCGAATTCCTCCACGGCCGGCGCCGTGAGCCGCACCGCGGCCTCATAATGCTGCGAGGCGAGCCGCGCGCCGGAGACGCCGACGATGACGGAAGCGATCTGCACGCCGGCGGCGCGCTCCGCCATGTCCACCGCCTGGCGCACCGCCAGCTCCGCGCGGGCCATGTCCACCACCGCCCCGCCCTTCACGCCGTGGGCGCGGGTGTGGCCGATACCGAGCACATCGATGGAATGGGTGCGCCGGTGCAGCACGTCGGAGGCGCCGCGCGGCTTCAGCCGGGCGATGGCGCACACGATCTTGCTGGTGCCGATATCCAGTACTGCAATGATCCCGCTCTTCTTCGGCGGGATCGGGCGCATCTTCGGGGCGAACCCTTGAGCGAGCCGGTGCCTCACGCGGCCCCTCCCTTCTTTGCTTTGGCCTTGGCCTTCAGCATCTGCATTCGGGCGTCGTAGGCGCCGTCCGACAGGCGGATCACCACCCGGTCGGGCAGGCGCAGATCGACGATGGTGATGTCGCGGGTGAGCAGCTTCTTCTCGCGGTCGAGGTCCGCGAGCTGGAGCAGCGCGTCGCTCAGCCCCTCCTCGGGGAGGCGCACGTCGATGCCGTTGCGCAGTTTCAGCGTCCAGCGGCGGTCGGCGACGAGGATCGCGGCCCGCACCTGATCGCGCAGCGCCGGCACCCGGGCGAGCGCCTCGACGATCTCGCCCACCTGCTTCTCGGCGCCCTCGCCCACCACGATGGGCAGGCTGACATAGCGCGGATCATCCGAGTAAGGCGCGATAGGCATGCCGTCGCGGGCGATCACCTGGATCTGGCCGTTGAACTGCCAGAGCGCATAGGCCTCGCGCTCCACCACCGAGATGTCGATGCGGTCGGGATAGAGCTTACGGACGCTCGCGCTGGAGATCCAGGGCATGGCTTCGAGCCGCGCGCGGGTCGCGTCCGCATCGATGAACAGGATGGATGTGGTGGCCTTGATGCCGGCGGCGGCGAGGATTTCCGGCGGGGTCACGTGATTCTGGCCGGAAAGGTTCACCTGCTTCACCTTGAAGCCGGCGACATTGGCGGCCACGTCGCCGAGGTCCACGAAGAACTCCTCGGCCTCTTCCACGTGTCCGCCCAGCACCACGCCATAAAGCGAGAAGCCGCCGATCACGGCGACCGCCAGGAGGCTCGCACCCCGCCGGCCGAGGCGCGAGGCACCAAGGCGGACGGTGAGGCGGCGCAGGAACAGGGCCGTGCGGCTCGCCGGCGCCGGCTCGCGCATGGGGATGGGCCTGCGCCGCGCCTGCGGCTGCGGGGCCCCACCCGGCTTGAGGGCCTGAAGCGCCCTCAACGGTCCAGCGATGCGTCCTCCACCATCCATGTCACAAGCTCGCCGAACGATATGCCCGCATGGGCGGCCAGTTCGGGCACAAGGGACGTCTCGGTCATGCCGGGCTGCGTGTTGACCTCCAGACAGACCAAGCCCGAGGCATCCCCGGTCCGGTCGTCGTATCGGAAGTCCGCACGGGAGACGCCCCGGCAACCGAGCGCCTTATGCGCCGTTGCCGTAAGTATCCGCACCTGTTGGTAAACTTCGGGTAAAATGCGGGCAGGGAGAATGTGCCGCGAACCGCCGAGCGCATATTTGGATTCGTAATCGTAAAAAGCCTGCGTAGCCTCGATCTCGGTGACGTCCGAAGCCTCCCCGCGGATCACCGCGCAGGTCAGTTCCAGGCCGGGAATAAAGCGTTCCGCCAGAAGCGCTTCGCCGTGCGACCAGTCCGCGCGATGCAGTTCCTGCGGCGGGTGGGCCTGATCCTCGCGCACGATGAAGACGCCGACGCTGGAACCCTCCGCCACAGGCTTCAGGACATAAGGCGGCTCCATCACATGGCCCTTGGCGGCCTCTGCCCGGGAGACCACGAAGCCGGTGGCCACGGGCACGCCCGCCGCTGCCAGCGTCACCTTGGCCTGCGCCTTGTCCATGGCGAGCGCGGAGGCGAGGACGCCGGAATGGGAATAAGGAATGCGCAGGATTTCCAGGATGCCCTGGATCGTGCCGTCCTCCCCCGGCTTGCCGTGCAGGGCATTGAACGCCACGTCCGGCTGGAGGCGCGCCAGCACTTCCGCAACATCCCGGCCCACATCCACCCGCGTCACGCGGTAGCCGGCCGCCTCCAGTGCGCGGGCGCATCCCTCGCCTGAGCGCAGCGAGACTTCCCGCTCGGCGGACCAGCCGCCCATGAGCACCGCGACGTGTTTGGACATGAAAGTTTCCTGTGATGGCGGACGGGCGCAGGATTAAAGCGCAAACAGCGTTTGCAATTCCCTAAGCGGAAAGCGGTATCCCGATCCGCTTGATCTCCCATTCCAGGGAGATGCCGGAGGTCTCACGCACGCGGCGGCGCACTTCTTCCCCCAGCGCCTCGATATCGGCAGCGGTGGCACCGCCGAGATTGATGAGGAAATTGGTGTGCATCTCGGAGACCTGGGCGTTGCCGAGGGTGAAGCCCCGGCAGCCGGCCTTATCGACGAGCTGCCATGCCTTCTGGCCGTCCGGATTCTTGAATGTGGAGCCGCCGGTGCGGCTCTTGATGGGCTGGGTCGCCTCGCGCGACGAGGTGATGCGCTCCATCTCCGCCGCGATCTCGGCGGCGTCTCCCGGCTCGGCCTGGAACAAAGCCTGCGTGAAGATGAGGTCTTCCGGCGCATCGCAATGGCGATAGGTGAAGCCCATCTGCGCATTGGTCAGTTCGTGGACGGTGCCATCCCGCCCCACGGCGCGGCAGGAGACGAGCGCATCCTTCACCTCGCCGCCATAGGCTCCGCCATTCATGCGCAATGCGCCGCCGATGGCGCCGGGAATGCCCCGCAGGAAAGCGAGCCCCTTCAGCCCCGCATCCGCCGCCGTCCGCGCCACCTTCACATCAGGCGCGCCCGCACCAGCGCGGATCTGGGTGCCCTCGACAGCGATATCGCTGAACCCTTTGCCGAGCCGCACCACGAGGCCGGGAATGCCGCCGTCCCGAATGATGAGGTTGGAGCCGAGGCCGATCACCGTGACGGGCAGATCCGCCGGCAGCCGTGCCATGGCATAGGACAGGCCCGCCTCGTCCGCCGGCTCGAACAGCACCTGCGCCGGCCCGCCGACGCGAAACCAGGTGAACGCGGCCAAAGGCGCGTTCGCAACGAGCCGCCCGCGCAGATCGGGCAGCGCGCTGGTAAGGCCGGGGACGAGATCGGGGAAACTCATGGCGCCGCTTTAGCGGGTGACCGGGAGAAAGCCAAACGGGAACAGTCTTCGTCAGCCCCGGCGGGGTGCCGGTGCCCCGCGCAGAAGGCCATCCGTACTCAGGTCTTCATCGATCTCAGGCCAATGGATTCCATAGCCGCCGCCAGCTATTTCCCAATGCTTCCGTTGATCAGGTGTTGCACCCGCCAAGCGCGGATACCATCCCAAAGGAACGCTAATGGTCCGCCCGTCCATGAGACGCACGGACAGCTCATTCTCTCCGATGGAAACGTCCTTGACGCGCGTGTCAGCGGCCGGCGCCGAAAAAGCCATCCCAGGCCTCCTTGAACTGAACCTGATGCTCGCGGACAAGCTTCAGCAACTCACCGATCTCCCGCGCTGAGAACCCTGCATTCCCAGCAAGCGCCACCGGCTCCAACCAGAACTTGGCCGAACAACCGGCCTTGTCCACGTGGACGTGCCACGGTTCGTTGGGCTCATGGCTGTAAAAATAGAACCGATACCCATCCAATCTCAAGATTGTCGGCATCCCGCCCTCCCGGGCACCTTATTAAAGCACCACCACTCCGCGGTGCTTCGCCTCGCCTTCCGGCTCCACATGGATGGTGATCACCATGTCCTCCATGTCCGCCTCGAAGGCCTGCTCGATGCGGTCGCAGATGTCGTGGGCGGCGGCCACCGTCATCTCGCCGGGCACGACGAGGTGGAATTCCACGAAGGTCATGCGCCCGGCATGGCGGGTGCGCAAATCGTGGGCCTCGATGGCGCCGGCAGCGTGCGTGGACACCAGTTCCTTGATGCGCGCCACCACATTGGCGGGCGGCGCCTCGTCCATGAGGCCGCCGACGGATTCGCGCATCAGGCTCCAGCCGGTCCACAGGATGTTGATCGCGACCAGCCCGGCAATGAGCGGATCAAGCTGCGGCCAGCCCACCAGGGGCACGAGGACGAAGCCCACAAGGACGCCGATGGACGTCACCACGTCGGTAAGAAGATGCCGCCCATCCGCCACCAGAGCCGGCGATCGCCACCGGCGGCCGTAGCGCAGCAGCACCGAGCACCACACGGCATTGAGCACGGTGGCGAGGCCGTTCAGCAGGATGCCGTGGAACGGCTGGTCGGGCATGCGGGGATCGAGGAAGCCGAAATAGGCCTCGCGCAGGATCGACCCGGCGGCGAGAAGGATCAGCACGCCCTCCAGCACGGCGGAGAAGTATTCCGCCTTGTGGTGGCCGTAGGGATGGTTGTCGTCGGCCGGCTGCGCGCTGATGCGCAGCGCCACCAGCGCGGCGAGCGAGGCCGCGATGTTGATGATGCTTTCCAGCGCATCCGACAGCAGCGCCACGGAGCCCGTGACCCACCAGGCAGCACCCTTCAGGGTGAAGACGATGATGCCGACGACCACGCTGCCGGCGGCGACCCAGAGCGCGCGGTTCATGAAGGCCCTCTGGGCATCGTTGCGGATGCGGCTTGCCTATCGTCTCCCGCGCTGCAGCGCAACCTGGGCCAATTTACCGCGCCTCGGCCGCGCCGGCTGCCAGTTCGTTGGGCAAAGCATAGGCCCATTGGGTAATGTTGCCGGCGCCGAGGCAGATCACATAGTCGCCGGGCTTTGCCACGCCCGCGATGACCCCCGCCAGAGCTTCCGGTCCCTCCAGCGCCGTGACGCTGCGATGGCCGCGGGCGCGCAGGCCCTGCACCAGATGGTCGCGGTCGGCGCCGGGAATGGGCGGCTCGCCCGCCGCATAGACCGGGGCGACGATCACGTGGTCGGCGTCGTTGAAACAGGTGGAGAAATCATCGAACAGGGAGGCAAGGCGCGAATAGCGGTGCGGCTGCACCACCGCGATCACCTGGCCCTCGCTGGCCGCGCGGGCGGCGCGCAGCACCGCGGCGATCTCCACCGGGTGGTGGCCGTAATCGTCGAAAATGGAGACGCCGTTCCATTCGCCGGTGCGGGTGAAGCGCCGCTTCACGCCGCCGAATTGGGACAGCGCTTCGACGACGCGTGCATCGGAGACGCCCAGCTCATGCGCCACGGCGATGGCGGCCGTGGCGTTGAGCGCATTGTGCTTGCCGGGCATGGGCAGGCGCAGGCCGTCGATGCGGTGCACCGTCTCGCCCGCGCGGTCGCGGAAGATGACGTTGAACTTGGTTATGCCGCCCTTCAGGTCCACGTCCACGAGGCGCACGTCCGCCTGCGGGTTCTCCCCATAGGTGATGATGCGCCGGTCCTCGATGCGCCCCACCATGGACTGCACCACGGGATGATCGATGCACATCACGGCAAAGCCGTAGAAGGGCACATTCTCGACGAACGCCTTGAACGCGTCCTGCACCCGGTCGAAGGTCTTGAAGTGGTCGAGATGCTCGGGGTCGATATTGGTGACGATGGCCACTTCCGCCGGCAGCTTCAGGAAGGTGCCGTCGCTCTCGTCCGCCTCCACCACCATCCATTCGCCATCGCCGAGGCGGGCATTCGTGCCGTAGGCATTGATGATGCCGCCATTGATGACGGTGGGGTCCATGGCCCCGGCATCCAGCAAGGTGGCCACCAGCGAGGTGGTGGTGGTCTTGCCATGGGTGCCGGCGATGGCGACGCAGCTCTTCAGGCGCATCAGCTCGGCCAGCATCTCGGCGCGGCGCACCACCGGCAGACGGCGGGCGCGGGCGGCCAGGAGCTCGGGATTGTCACGCTTGATGGCGGAGGAGACCACCAGCACGTCTGCATCATCCACGTTCGCGGCGTCATGGCCCACGGTGACCGCGATGCCCTTCTCGCGCAGGCGCTTGACGTTGGCGCTCTCGGCCACGTCCGAGCCCTGCACCTGGTAGCCGAGATTGTGCAGCACCTCGGCGATGCCGCTCATGCCGATGCCGCCGATGCCGACGAAATGGATGGAACCGAGGGCCAGGGGGAGCTTCATTCTCTCAAGACTTTCCTTGCAACAGCGCGGCCGGCGCCCCCCGCGCCAGACGCTGAACCACGTCCGCCAGCCGCTCAGCGGCGTCGAGCGCGCCGGCGCTTCTCGCCGCTTGAGCCATTCCCGTCAAGGATTGGGGGTCGGAGGCGAGGCGCGAGAGTTCGCCCGCCAGTCGCTCTGGGGTGAAGGCGGCCTGGGGCATGAGGAGCGCGCCGCCCACCTTTTCCAGGGAACGGGCATTAGCGGCCTGGTCCTGGTCCAGCGCGTGGGGCAGCGGCACGAGGATGGAAGGCCGGCCGATGGCGGCAAGCTCCGCCACCGTGGAAGCGCCCGAGCGCGAGATGACCAGATGGGCGGCCGCCAGGCGGGCAGGCAAGTCCTTGAAGAAGGGCGCGATCTCGGCGGAGACGCCGGCCGCCGCATAAGCGTCGCGCACGCGGGCAAGGTCCTCCTCGCGCGCCTGCTGGACGATATGGAGGCGCGCGCGCAGCGCGGGTTCGAGCAAGGCAATGGCGGGCGGGACGATGTCCGACATCACCCGCGCGCCCTGGCTGCCGCCGAAGACGAGGAGGTTGAATGGACCCTCGGTTGCCGGAAAGGGCGTGGCGGCGGCGGAGATCACGGTGGGGCGCAGGGGATTGCCGGTCCACACCGCTTTTTCGGCCAAAGCCGGCTCGCCCGCGCAGATGTCGGGAAAGCCTGTGGCGATGGCGGTGACGCGGCCCGCCAGCATGCGGTTCGCCCGGCCCATGACGCCGTTCGCCTCGTGAATCAGCGTCGGCATGCCCAAGATGGACGCGGCCAGAACCGGCGGCACCGTGGGATAGCCGCCGAACCCCACCACGATGGCGGGCTTCAGCCGCCGCATCAGAACGAGGCCCGAGACGAGCCCGGCGGCGAGGGTGAAGGCGGTCTTCGCCAGCGCCACGGGCGAGCGGCCCCGCACCGTCTCGGCGGGGAGCACATGCAGATCGCCGGCCGGAAAGGCGCCTGCATAGTGCGCCGCGCGGCTGTCGGTGACGAGGTCCACGCGAAAGCCGCGCGTTGCGAGCACGCTCGCCAGCGCCTCGGCGGGGAAAAGATGCCCGCCGGTGCCGCCCGCCGCCAGAAGCGCCAATGGTGCGCTCATGCGGCGCCCGCTGCGGCGCCGGTGCGGGCGCGCGGGTCGGCCGGCGGCTCGCTCAGCGCCGCCAAGGCGGCCGCGCCGGGACGCCGGCGGGAGAGCGCCAGCAGCATGCCCATGCCGAAGGCCAGCGAGATGAGCGAGGAGCCGCCATAGGAGATGAAGGGCAGCGTCATGCCCTTGGCGGGCATCAGGTGCACATTCACCATCATGTTGATGGACGCCTGGAGGCCGAACAGCAGCGCGAGACCCGTGGCGGCGAAGCGGGCGAAGGGGTCCTGCTCGTCCAAGGCGCGGGTGAGGCTGCGGATGATGATGAAGGCGAACAGCGAGAGGAGGATCAGGCACAGGATGATGCCGAATTCCTCCGCCGCGACCGCGAAGATGAAGTCGGTGTGCCCGTCGGGCAGGATGCGCTTCACCGTGCCCTCGCCCGGCCCCTGGCCGAACCAGCCGCCATGGCGGAAGCTCTCCAGCGCCGTGTCGATCTGGTAGGTGTCGCCGGAAGCGGGATCGAGGAAGCGGTCGATGCGCTTCTTCACGTGGGGCACCACATTATAGGCGAGAACCGCGCCGCCACCGGCAACGCCGATGAGCCCCACCATCCAGATCCAGCGCAGGCCGGCGAGGAAGAACAGAGTTCCCCAGACGAGGCCGAGCAGCATGGTCTGGCCGAAGTCGGGCTGGAGCACCAGAGGCAGCATGACCGAGCCGAGGAGGCCGATAGCGAAGAGCTGAGCCGGCATTTCCGGCCGCTTGCCGCTTTCCGCGAACAGCCATGCGGCCAGCACCACGAAGGCGGGTTTCAGGAATTCGGAGGGCTGCACGGTGATGCCGGCGATCATCAGCCAGCGCCGCGCGCCCTTCACCTCCGGGCCGAAGAGAAGGGTGGCGAACAAGAGCGCCAGGAAGATGAGGAACACCACCACGCAGACGCGCCGGATGGTGCGCGGCGAGAGGAAGGAGGTGAAGATCATCACCGCCGCCGCCGGGATGAGGAACAGCACCTGCCGCTGCACGAAATGGAACGGGTCCGGAATGCCGAGGCGGGCCGCCACCGGCGGGCTTGCGGCAAGGCACAGCACGATGCCCATCATCATGAGCACGAACAGGGAGCCCAGCAGCAGGCGGTCCACCGTCCACCACCATTCGCTGAGCACGGTGCGGTCGGCGCGTGACATCATTTGGGCGGAACTCCGGGGGCAGGAACGTGAGGCGGTAGGATGAAGGAGCTTGGTTGACGGGGGATTAAGGGGGTGCCCCTAAAGCGGAGCGCCGTGTCCTGGCCGACTGCAACGGAGCGCCGCGCAGTGGAAGAAGAGCCGGGACCCAGCGCAAGGGACTGCCGAAGGCACTTCGATGAGCCTTCGCTGCCGCGCAGCGGAGGCGTGTAGCGCTGGTCGCGGGGTGACGGCTTCGCCGGAGCTTTGCGCTGGGTCCCGGATCTGCGTTCCGGCTTCGCCGTCACTTGTCCAGGACAAGTGCGTCCCGCTCGCGGAATCCCTCTGCGCACACTACGTATTGCCGGTGTCCAAGCGCGAACTCGGGGCCGGCGCTGCCCTGCCCGACATCTTCCTGAACTGGTTCGCCGCGCGCGGATGGGCGCCGCGGGCGCACCAGCTGGATTTGCTCGCCCATGCGCGGGCGGGGAAATCCACCCTCCTCATCGCCCCTACCGGCGCCGGCAAGACACTGGCGGGTTTCCTCCCCTCCCTCGTGGAGCTGAGCGAAGGGCGCAACCCGAAGCGCAAGCCGGGCGCGGCCGGGCGCGCGCCGCCGGAAAAAGCCTCGCCGCTGCACACGCTCTATATCTCGCCGCTGAAAGCGCTGGCGGTGGACATCGCCCGAAACCTGGAGACGCCCATCTCCGAGATGGGACTTCCCATCCGCGTGGAAACCCGCACCGGCGACACCCCGTCTTCGCGCCGCCAGCGGCAAAGGCGCGATCCGCCGGACATTCTCCTGACCACGCCAGAGCAGATGTCCCTGCTGCTCGCGTCCAAGGATGCCGAGTATCTCTTCTCCGGCCTCAGGCGCGTGGTGCTGGACGAGTTGCACGCTCTGGTGACGTCGAAGCGCGGCGACCTGCTGGCGCTGGCGCTGGCGCGGCTGCGCAAGATCGCGCCCGGACTGCAGACGGTTGGCCTCTCCGCCACGGTGGCCGAGCCGGACGATCTTAGGCGCTATCTGGTGGGGCAGAATCCCGAGCCCCCTCTCCCTTTGCACGACGTGCCTCCTCCCCCCTTGCGGGGGAGGACTGGGGAGGGAGGTGAAACGGGTGTCGCCTGGAACCCCGCGAGAGGACCAAGCGGAGAAATACCCCCCTCCCCAGCCCTCCCCCGCAAGGGGGGAGGGAGCAAAGCGCGTGGGGCGGGAAGCGATCCCGGCCCCCTCGCCGATCTCGTCATCGCCACGGGCGGGGCGGCGCCGGACCTGTCCATGCTGGAGACGCAGGTGGCCATGCCCTGGGCCACCCATACGGCGCTCCATGCGCTTCCCGAGGTCTACGGGCTCATCAAGGCCCACAAGATGAGCCTTGTCTTCGTCAATACGCGCTGGCAGGCGGAATTCCTGTTCCAGGAGCTGTGGCGCATCAATGACGATAATCTGCCCATCGCCCTCCACCACGGCTCGCTGGACGTGGAGCAGCGTCGCCGCGTGGAAAGTGCCATGGCGGCGGGGCTGCTCAGAGCGGTGGTCTGCACCTCCTCCCTCGATCTCGGCATCGACTGGGGGGATGTCGACCAGGTGATAAACGTGGGCGCGCCCAAGGGCTCGTCCCGCCTCATGCAGCGCATCGGCCGCGCCAACCACCGCCTCGACGAAAGCTCCCACGCCGTGCTCGTGCCGGCCAACCGCTTCGAGGTGCTGGAATGCCGTGCCGCTCTGGAAGCGGTGCGGGCGGGCGCGCAGGACACTCCCCCGGAGCGCACCGGGGCGCTGGACGTGCTTGCCCAGCACGTGCTCGGCATGGCCTGCGCCGAACCCTTCTCCTCCGAGGCGCTCTACAATGAGGTGCGTTCCGCCGCGCCCTATCGGCACCTCTCATGGGAGGATTTCGAGCAGGTCGTCGATTTCGTCGCCACCGGCGGCTACGCCCTGCGCGCCTATGAGCGCTACGCCAAGATCCGTCGCACCAAGGACGGGCTGTGGCGCGTGGCCAATCCCATGGTGGCGCAATCCTACCGGCTGAATGTGGGCACCATCGTCGAGGCCACCATGATCAAGGTGCGCCTCGTCTCCGCGCGTGGCGCCTCCAAGACCGGCGTTGCCGGCCGGCCACGCTATGGCGGCAAGATGCTGGGCGAGGTGGAGGAATATTTCGTCGAGACCATGGTGCCGGGCGACACCTTCGTCTTCGCTGGCGAGATCCTGCGCTATGACGTGATGGTTGAGGACGAGATCTACGTCTCCCGCTCCACCGCCACCGAGCCCAAGGTGCCGTCCTACGAGGGCGGCAAGTTCCCGCTCTCCACCTTCCTCGCGGCCGGCGTGCGCGCGCTGCTCGCCGCGCCCGAGCGCTGGAAGACCCTGCCCCGGCAGGTGCGCGACTGGCTGGAGCTTCAGCGCGCCCGCTCCCGCCTGCCGCGGCGCACGGACCTGTTGGTGGAGACCTTCGCCCGCGCCGGGCGCTTCTATCTCGTCTGCTATCCCTTCGAGGGCCGCCTCGCCCACCAGACCCTCGGCATGCTGCTGACCCGCCGCCTGGAGCGGGCGCGGCTGAAGCCCCTCGGCTTCGTCGCCAACGACTACGCCATCGCCGTCTATGCGGCGGGCGACATGGGCGCGGCGGTGAAAGACGGGCGGCTCTCCCTGGACGCTCTGTTCGACGCCGACATGCTGGGCGACGACCTGGAGGCGTGGCTTGCGGAGAGCGCCCTCATGAAGCGCACCTTCCGCACCTGCGCGGTGATTGCCGGCCTCATCGAGCGGCGCTTTCCCGGCAAGGAGAAGACCAAAAGGCAGGTCACCGTTTCCACCGACCTCGTCTATGACGTGCTCCGCCGCCACGAGCCGGGGCACGTCCTGCTGCGCGCCGCGCGCGCCGACGCCGCCACCGGCCTTCTGGACGTGCGGCGCCTCTCCGACATGCTCATGCGGGTGAAGGGCCACATGGTCCACCAACCCCTGGAGCACGTCTCGCCCCTCTCGGTGCCGGTGCTGCTGGAGATCGGCCGGGAGAGCGTGGGCAGCGTGGAGACCGCCGAGGCACTGCTGGCGGAGGCGGAGGAAGACCTTGTGCGGGAGGCCATGGGGTAGAGCGCACGCGCAGCTTGTCCCGTGCCAGCGCCTTGCTCGATGCGCCCCGCAAAAAATTTCGATCTATCCTAAAAAAATTCGGCCACGCGCAATCCTCACGTGCCAGATTGGCGGCCAGCGCCGGCAAACAGTTCGGCTGGGGAACTGGGATCTATGACTTCGACGACGGAGCGCGAGGCCGGCAACGCGGCGCTCGACAAGAAAGCGTGGCTCGCATCCCACGATGACGGGCTCCACCAGGGCCTCGGCCGGCGCCAGGTGCAGATGATCGCCATCGGCGGGGCCATCGGCACCGGCCTGTTCCTCGGGGCCGGAAGCCGGCTCGAGGCGGCGGGCCCCTCCCTCGCTCTGGTCTATCTGGTGTGCGGCGCCTTCGCCTTCCTCATCCTGCGGGCGCTGGGCGAACTGGTGCTGCACCGGCCGAGCAGCGGCAGCTTCGTCTCTTATGCCCGCGAGTTCCTGGGCGAGCGGGCATCCTATGTGGCGGGGTGGCTCTATTTCCTCAACTGGGCCATGACCGGCATCGTCGATATCACCGCGGTCGCCCTCTACATGCATTACTGGGGCATGTTCGCGGACACGCCGCAATGGGTGTTCGCGCTTGTGGCCCTGTGCATCGTCACGGGCATGAACCTCATCAGCGTGAAGTATTTCGGCGAGATGGAATTCTGGTTCGCCGTCATCAAGGTCGGCGCGCTCAGCCTGTTTCTCATCGTCGGCACCGCCATCCTCGGGTCCGGCATGGGGGTCGCCGGCCACCCGACCGGCTACCATCTCATCACCGACAATGGCGGCATGTTTCCCCACGGCTGGCTGCCGGCTTTGGTCCTGATCCAGGGCGTGGTGTTCGCCTATGCCGGCATCGAGCTCATCGGCATCGCCGCCGGCGAGACCAAGGACGCCAGGGCCATCCTGCCCAGCGCCATCAACGGTGTCATCTGGCGCATCGCGCTGTTCTATGTGGGCTCCGTGGTGCTGCTTGTGTGCCTCCTGCCCTGGACCCAGTACCGGGCCGGCGAGAGCCCGTTCGTCACCTTCTTCGCCGCTCTGGGTGTGCCGGGCATCGGCAGCGCCATGAATATCGTGGTGCTCACGGCCGCCATGTCGAGCCTCAATTCCGGGCTTTACTCCACCGGCCGCGTGCTGCGCTCGCTGGCCATGGGCGGCTCCGCCCCGTCCTTCCTCTCCCGCCTCAACTCCCACTCCGTGCCGTTCGCCGGCATCATGGTCACGGTCACCATCTATGCGGTGGGCGTGGTGTTGAACTATTTCGTGCCGTCTCGCGTGTTCGAGATCGTGCTGAACATCGCGTCCCTGGGGATCCTGTCCACCTGGGCCTTCATCGTGGTCTGCCAGATCAAGCTGCGCCAGGCCATCGCGCGGGGCGAGGCGGAGCCGGTTTCCTTCCGGATGCCCGGGGCACCGTTCACCTCCTGGCTGACCCTCGCCTTCCTCGCCGGCGTGCTGGTGCTCATGGCCTTCGACTATCCCAACGGCACCTTCACGGTGGCGTCCATCCCCGTGCTGGCGGTGCTCCTCGCGCTCGGGTGGCACCTGCTGCGCCGCAACAACCCGACCCTCCTGCGGCCGACCATTCCCTCCGTGGTGCTGACCCAGAAAATCCTGGAGAGCGGGCCGGATTCGCGGCCCTGACAGGGCTGCTCCATGCCTTCGGCGGAAGGGAAGGTGCTTCCGCCGGTCGGAATTTTATTCTTGCTGCACTGCAGCGCCGGTGCCATTGGGGAACGCACCTGCGCCACAATCACGGCGAAGACTGTGGTTCGCCACCCACCGGCAGACGGCATGGACGACGTCACCCAACAGCTTTCCCGGCTCTATGAGGACACCCCGGTCCTCGTCGCCGCCTATGACGGGCAAGACCGGCTGCGCTATGCCAACCGGGCCTTCAGAGCGGCCTTCTTCATTGCCGAGGGCGAGAACACCTCCTGGGCCGAGATCATGCGGCGCAATGTTGCGGCGCGGCAGGGCACCATCATCCAGAACCCGAATTTCGAGGAATGGCTGCTCTCCGCCCAATCGCGGCGGGGAAAAATGCCGTTCCGGGCGTTCGAGACCGACCTTCATGACGGCCGCTGGTTCTGGATGACCGAGACGGTGCAGAGCGACGGCTGGATGCTCTGCATCGCCAGCGACATCACCAACATGCGCCCCGACGAGCGCGCGGTGCGCCAGGACCGCGACTTCGCCATCAAGGCCTCGAACACCGACGATCTGACCGGCGTCGCCAACCGCCGGTTCGTCACCGCCCGCATGGAGGACATGCTGCGGCGGGAGGCCCCGTCGGACTGGGTGCTGGGCTGCATCTGCGTGCTCGACCTCGACAATTTCAAGTACATCAACGACCGCCACGGCCATGTGGCGGGCGACCTGATCCTGCGCGACTTCGCGCGCCGCATCCACGACCAGGTGCGCCGGACCGACTGCTTCGGCCGCGTGGGCGGAGAGGAGTTCGTGCTGGTGCTGCCGGATACCCCGGTCCCGGCAGCGGCGCTGATCGTGGAGAGAATGCTGGCCACGGTGCGCGCCTCGCGTCCGCTGCCGGAGCTGGCCGATTTCGCCTACACCTTCTCCGCCGGCATCGCGGCAGGTGCCGCCGGAGACACGCCGAGCACCCTCTATGCGCGGGCCGACCGCGCGCTCTATTCCGCCAAGCTCGCCGGGCGCAACCGCATCCATCTGGATGAGCGCAGCGAGGCACAGGCGGCGGCAACTGCGGTGTGAGCCCCGGGGGGTTATCCCCCGAACAGCAGCTTCACGAAGGTGCGGAAGGCCAGCACCTGCCGCTCCAGGCGGTGGGGGTCGTTCAGCGTCTTGGACATGATGATGCCGCCGTCCACCACGCAGGAGAGCATGTCGGCGATGTCCCCAAACTCCACCTTCTCCCGCGGCGGGTGGACGGCGGCGATCTCCTCGATGATGGCGCGGAAGCGGGCGTTCCAGCTTTCCACGGAGCGCGCGGTGAGTTCCCGCACCTCCCGGTCATAGAGCCGCTCCTGGTAGCAGATGGAGGCGATGAGGCAGCCGGGATGGCCCGAGGGCAGGTCCACCATCACCTCGGCCAGCAATTTCAGCGAGATGAGGAAGGCTTGCAGCGGGTCATCGGAGAGCTCCCGGCCGCGGGCGAAGATCTCATCGAACAATCTGTCATTGGTCTCCACATAGCGCTTCACCATCTCCCGGGCGAGCTGGTTCTTGTCCTTGAAATGATAGAAGAAACCGCTCTTGGTGATGCCCGCTTCCGAGATCACCTCGTCGATGGAGGTGGCGCCGAAGCCTTTCGCCAGCACCGAGGCCTCGGCGATTTCCAGGATGCGCTCGCGTGTCTTCGCGCCCTTGCTGGCCTGCAACGTCATGGCCCGTCTCGCCCGAAACTGTACCGCCGGTACGGTTTTGTGAGAGCACGCATAGCATAGCCTGCGCTTCCCTCACATGCCGTTACGGCATGAAGCCTTGGGACATAAGCCTTTTCAAGGCATTCGCCGCTGCTGGACCGCAAGCTTTCTAGCCGCGCGGGGCCGGTTCCGGCACAAAACGTCATCCCTCGCGCCGGCCCGAATGGAGCGGCGAGGACACTTCCACAGGGGAGACACAGGATGTCGAGCGCCACAGCCAAGTATCGCCACGCCCTGCCGCTGTTTGATGGCGGCACCTTCCTCACCGATGGCGGCCTGGAGACCAGCCTCATCTTCCATCAGGGCGTGGACCTGCCGCACTTCGCCTCCTTCGTCCTTCTCGACAGCGAGGACGGCCGCGCGAAGCTGCGGGCCTATCACGAGGATTATCTCGCCATCGCCAAGGCGCGCGGCACCGGCTTCGTGCTGGACAGCGCCACCTGGCGGGCCAATGCGGACTGGGGCGCCCTGCTCGGCTATGACGCGGCGGCGCTCCGGCGCGTGAACCACGTCGCCATCGCGGAGTTGGAGCGGCTGCGCGCCAAGTGGGAGAGGCCCTCGACCCCGTGCGTCATCTCCGGGGCCATCGGCCCGCGCGGCGACGGCTACAAGGCCGGCAAGATGGATGCGGCGGAGGCCGAGGCCTATCACGCGCCCCAGATCGCCGCCTTCGCGGACAGCGCGGCGGACATGGTCTCCGCCTTCACGCTGACCAATATCGACGAGGCCATCGGCATCGCCCGCGCGGCGAAGGCACTCGGCATGCCCTGTGTCGTCTCCTTCACGGTGGAGACGGACGGGCGGCTCGTCACCGGCAGGAGCCTGCGCGAGGCCATCGAGACCGTGGACCGGGAAACCGGCGCCTATCCCATCTACTACATGATCAACTGCGCCCACCCGACCCATTTTGAAGGGGCGCTGGAGGCCGGGGAAGCCTGGGTGAAGCGCATCCATGGCGTGCGCGCCAACGCCTCCGCCAAGAGCCATCAGGAGCTGGACGAGAGCGAGACGCTGGATGCCGGCGACCCCGTGGATCTGGGCGCCCGCTACCGCGCGCTGCGCAAATCCTTCCCCACCATGCGGGTGCTGGGCGGATGCTGCGGCACGGACCATCGCCACGTGGCCGCCATCTGCGAGGCGTGCCTGCCGCCCGTGGCGCTGAGCGCGTGAGGATCATTGCTCTCCGAATCCCCTCTCCCGCTTGCGGGGGAGGGGGCAGGTGGCCCGCCCCGTCCCCGCTTGCCATATAGAAAGGGGGCCTTATTGTTTCGCCCAACTGCTCTGGGGGAAACATCCATGTCCGCTCTGTTCACGCCCTGGTCCCTGCGCTCACTCACCCTCGACAACCGCATCGTCATTGCCCCAATGTGCCAGTATTCGGCCAATGAGGGCACGGCGACCGACTGGCACTTCATTCATCTCGGCAATCTCTCCCAGTCCGGCGCGGGCCTGCTGATCCTGGAGGCCACCTCCGTGGAGCCCGAAGGGCGCATCTCGCCCGAGGATCTCGGCCTGTGGTCGGACGAGAACGAGGCGGCGCTGGCCGATCTCATCCCCCGCCTGCGCGCCTGGTCGCCCATGCCCCTCGGCCTCCAGATCGCCCATGCGGGCCGCAAGGCCTCCACCTATGCGCCCTGGAAGGGCGGCGGACAGGTCTCCGTGGACGACGGCGGCTGGGTGCCGGTGGCGCCCTCCCCTCTGCCGTTCCGCAATGCGGACGTGGCCCCCATCGCCCTCGATGCAGAGGGCCTCGCGCGGGTGAAGGCGGGCTTCGTGGAGACGGCGAAGCGCGCCATGCGCGTCGGCTTCGACATGGTCGAGATCCACTCCGCCCATGGCTACCTCTTGCACCAGTTCCTCTCGCCCCTCTCCAATGCCCGCACGGACGAGTATGGCGGCTCGCTGGAGAACCGCATGCGCTTCCCGCTGGAGGTGTTCGAGGCGGTGCGCGCGGCGGTTCCCGAGGACAAGCCCATCTTCGTGCGCGTCTCCGCCACCGACTGGGTGGAAGGCGGCTGGGAGATCGAGCAGTGCGTCGCCTATACGAAGGAATTGCAGAAGCGCGGGCTTGACGCCATCCACGTCTCCTCCGGTGGCCTCTCGCCGGCCCAGCAGATCCCGGTGACGCCCGGCTATCAGGTGTCGTTCGCCGAGCGCATCAAGGCCGAGACCGGGCTTCCCACCCTGGCGGTCGGCCTCATCACCGATCCGACCCATGCGGAGGAGATCCTCACCACCGGCAAGGCGGACGCCATCGCGCTGGCGCGCGGCATCCTCTACGACCCGCGCTGGCCCTGGCACGCGGCGGCCAAGCTCGGCGCCTCGGTGCATGCGGCGAACCAGTTCCTGCGCTGCCAGCCCTCGGGGCTGAGGCAGTTGTTCAAATAGGATACGCGGGCTCCGCGATACTACGGCCTGAAAGCGAGCGTTGTGCCCCCTCTCCCCGCGGGGGAGAGGGCTGGGGTGAGGGGGAACCACCCTCTCCAATCCTGAAACGCCGGAGCCCCCTCACCCGGCTGCTACGCAGCCGACCTCTCCCCCTCGGGGAGAGGTGAAAAGCCTATCCGTCCGGGTCTTCAGGCAAAGCCTCCTTGAAGGGGAGAAGGTCAATAACGCCCCACCCCCGCTTGCCGCGCGCCGCGAGATGGGCATTATCGCCTCATGCTCGCGCGTTCCGATTCCGTTCCCACCGCACCCGTGCCGCTCCACGGCGCGGAGGTGGTTCTCGACCCCCTGGGCGCGCTGGTCTGGCCGGCGGAGCGGCTGCTGGCGGTGGCGGACCTGCATCTGGAGAAGGGCTCGGCCTATGCCCGGCGCGGGCAGATGCTCCCGCCCTACGACACGGCGGACACTCTGGCCCAGATCGAAGCCCTCATCTCCCGCTGGAACCCGGCCACCGTCATCGCTTTGGGCGACAGCCTGCACGACCGCTGGGGCGCGGAACGCCTGCATCCCACAGCGCTCGGGCGGCTGAATGCGCTGCAGAGCGGGCGCGACTTCATCTGGATCGCCGGCAATCACGACCCCGAGCCGTCCCCGCTGCTGGGTGGGGAATGGGCCGTGGAGGCCCGCATCGGCGCCCTCACCTTCCGGCACGAGCCCCGCGCCGAGCCGCTGGACGGGGAGGTAGCAGGCCATCTCCACCCGTCTGCGCGGCTGCAGGTGCGTGGCCGCACCATCAGGCGGCGCTGCTTCGCCACCGACGGGCAGCGCATGGTGCTGCCGGCGCTTGGCGCCTATGCGGGCGGCCTCAATGTGCGCCATCCCGCCTTGGCCGGGCTGTTTGCCGGCCGCTTCGAGGCGCATATGCTGGGGCGGGAGCGGACCTACAGGGTCGAGGTCCGCGCCTGCCTGATGGATTAAGGGCGCGGCCCAAGCGCCCTTTCTTTCTCACGCTTCCCGCGTGCGCACCCATTCGATGATGCCGGAAAAGTCCTTGCCCCCAAAGCCTTCCTCCTCGAAGGCCGCATAGAGCGCCGTGGCTGCAGCGCCCAGAGCGGTGGCGGCGCCGGCATGTTGCGCCGCATCCTGGGAGAGCTTGAGATCCTTCAGCATAAGCGCCGTGGCGAAGCCGGGCTTGTAGTCCCGGTTGGCGGGGCTGGTGGGAAGGGGGCCGGGCACCGGGCAATTGGTGGTGAGCGCCCAGCACTGGCCGGAGGAGGTGGAGGCCACGTCGTAAAGCGCCTGATGGGAGAGGCCGAGCTTCTCGCCCAGCACGAAGGCCTCGCACACGCCGATCATGGAGATGCCGAGGATCATATTGTTGCAGATCTTCGCCGTCTGGCCCGCGCCGGCATCCCCGCAATGGACGCTCTTGCGCCCCATGGCGGCGAGCAGCGGCTCGGCCTTTGCGAAAGCTCCAGCAGTGCCGCCGCACATGAAGGTGAGCGTTGCGGCCTCGGCACCCATGACCCCGCCGGACACCGGCGCGTCCAGACTCTCATGGCCGGCCGCGTCCGCCGCCTTGTGGAAAGCATGGGCGGAGGCGACGTCGATGGTGGAGCTGTCAATGAACAGGGTGCCCGGCCGGGCGGCCTTGAACAGGCCCTCGACGGCGCCCAGCACATGTTTCCCGCTGGGCAGCATGGTGACGACCACGTCCACGTCCGCCACGGCCTCCGCCGCGCTCGCGGCGATGGTAAGGCCCCGCGCTTTCGCCCCTTCGATGGCGGGCGGAGAGAGATCGAAGCCAATCACCTCGTGCCCCGCCTTGACGAGGTTCGCGGCCATGGGTGCGCCCATGTTCCCGAGCCCGATAAAGCCGACCTTGGCCATGAACGCCTCCCGTTGGTTGATTCTTCAGTTCCCTCGCGCCACCAGCGCCCGGGAGATGATGACCCGCATGATCTCGTTGGTACCTTCCAGGATCTGGTGGACCCGGAGGTCCCGCATGATCTTCTCGATCCCGTAATCGGAGAGGTAGCCGTAGCCGCCGTGCATCTGAAGCGCCTGGTTCGCCACCTCGAAGCCCGTGTCGGTCACCACCCGCTTCGCCATGGCGCACAGGCGCGTCGCCTGCGGGTCGGCCCGGTCGAAGGCGGAGGCCGCGCGCCAGAGGAAGGTGCGTGCCACCTCCAGGTCCGTCTCCATGTCCGCGAGGCGGAATTGCAGGGCCTGGAACTCGTTCAGCGCTTTGCCGAACGCCTTGCGATCCCGCATGTAGGAAACCGCCTTCTCGAACGCCGCCTGCGCCCCGCCGAGCGAGCAGGCGGCGATGTTGAGGCGCCCGCCATCGAGACCCGCCATGGCGAATTTGAAACCGTCGCCCTCGGCGCCGATCCGGTTTTCCACGGGCACCCGGCAATTCTCGAAGATGACGGCGCGGGTGGGCTGCACCTTCCAGCCCATCTTCTTCTCATTGGCGCCGAAGGAGAGGCCTGGGGTCCCCGCCTCCACCACGATGGCCGAAACGCCGCCGGCCCCCGGCCCGCCCGTGCGGGCCATCACCACATAGAGGTCTGCCGAGCCGGCGCCTGAGATGAACTGCTTCTGGCCGTCGAGCACATAATGGTCGCCATCGCGCACCGCCCGCGTCTTCAGCGCGGCGGCGTCCGAGCCCGCTCCCGGCTCAGTGAGGCAATAGGCGGCGATGTGCTCCATGGTGCAGAGCTTGGGCAGGACACGCTGGCGCAGCTCATCCCCGCCGAAGCGGTCGATCATCCAGGCGGCCATGTTGTGGATGGACAGGAAGGCGGACGTGGCCGGGCAGCCGGTGGCGAGCGCCTCGAAGATCAGCGCGGCGTCGAGCCGGGTCAGACCGGAGCCGCCCACATCCTCCTTCACATAGATCCCGCCCATGCCAAGGGCGGCGGCGGCGCGGAAGGTGGGGATGGGGAAGACCTGCTCCTCGTCCCATTGCGCCGCATAAGGCGCGATCTCCTCGCGGGCGAAGTCCTGCGCCATTTCGCGGATGGCGCGCTGATCCTCAGAGAGCTCGAACATGTCAGGCGCGCCATTCGGAAAGGGGGACAATGTGACGGCCGTAAGTGCTGCCGGCGAGCTTGCGAATGAGCCGTGCGTCTGCGGTCACAAGCGGCAAGTCCAGGCGGCGTGCGCTCTCCACATAGAGGCAGTCATAGATGGGATGGTCGAGGGCCCAGGCCATGCGAAGCGCCGCGCCAAGAAGATCGTCCGTATCGAAGAGAATGGCGATATAGCCCGCCAGAAATTCAAGCGCCTCGACACCTGTGTCGGCGGAGATTTCCTTGCGACGCACCTTCTTCCAGACGGCATTGGCGACCTCCCCTAGGATGAGCTTGGGGGCGCGTATTTCGCTCGCGCCTTGCAGGAGGCGGAGGGCGCTCTCGACGTCCTCCTCCTTCACCAGCCATTTCACCGCGACGCTGGCGTCGACGACGACGGTGCCACTCATTCAAGGCCTTCTCGGATCTCTTCCAACGTGAGAGGCCGCGAAACCTTGAGCGTCTTGGCGTGCAGATACCGGGTCACCGCCACCCGCTCCTCGGGCGTATAGGGCCGGTTCTTCTCCAGGAGATTGCGGATCTCCTGCTCCAACGAATGCCCGTTGCGCTTCGCGCGCTCCTTGAAGACCTTGATGGTTTCCTCAGGGATATTCCTGATCAGCACCTGGGCCATGACGATCTCCTCGCCTGCAATCTCGTGCTATCAAAAATGATAGCACGAGACGCCGGATGCAAGAAGTTCAGCTCATGGTGGGGATGACGAACTCCGCCCCGTCCTTCACGCCGGAGGGCCAGCGGGAGGTGACCGTCTTGGTCTTGGTGTAGAAGCGGATGCCGTCCGGCCCGTGCTGGTTGAGGTCGCCGAAGCCCGAGCGCTTCCAGCCGCCGAAGGTGTGGTAGGCGATGGGGACGGGGATCGGCACGTTGATGCCCACCATGCCCACATTCACCTTGGAGGCGAAATCGCGCGCCGCATCGCCGTCGCGGGTGAAGATGGCGACGCCGTTGCCGTATTCGTGCTCGGTGGGAAGGCGCAGGGCCTCCTTATAGTCCTTGGCGCGCACCACGGAGAGGACCGGGCCGAAGATCTCTTCCTTGTAGATGCGCATGTCGGCCGTCACATGGTCGAACAGGCAGCCGCCCATATAGAAGCCGTTCTCATAGCCCTGGAGCTTGAAGCCGCGCCCGTCCACCACGAGCTTGGCGCCTTCCTTGACGCCGATGTCCACGTAATTGGTCACCCGGTCCAGCGCTTCGCGGGTCACCAGCGGGCCGAAATCGGCGGTCATGTCCGTGGACGGGCCGATCTTCAGGCCCTCGACGCGGGGAATGAGCTTTTCCATGAGCTTGTCGGCCGCCGCCTCGCCCACGGGCACGGCCACGGAGATGGCCATGCAGCGCTCGCCGGCGGAGCCGTAGCCGGCGCCGATGAGGGCATCCACCGCCTGATCCATGTCCGCGTCAGGCATGACGATCATGTGGTTCTTGGCGCCGCCGAAGCCCTGGCAGCGCTTCCCCGTCGCCGCCGCGCGGGAATAGATGTAATGGGCGATGGCGGAGGAGCCGACGAAGCCCACCGCCTGGATGTCCGGATCGTCCAGGATGCCGTCCACGGCCACCTTGTCGCCGTTCACCACATTGAGGATGCCGGCGGGCAGGCCCGCTTCCATCATCAGCTCGGCGAGCGCCATGGGCACGCCGGGATCGCGCTCGGACGGCTTCAGGATGAAGGCGTTGCCGCAGGCGATGGCCGGGCCGAACTTCCACATGGGGATCATGGCCGGGAAGTTGAACGGCGTGATGCCGGCCACCACGCCCAAAGGCTGGCGCATGGAATAGACATCGATGCCGGACCCGGCGCTGTCGCTGAACTCGCCCTTCAGGAGATGGGGGATGCCGCAGGCGAACTCGATGACCTCCAGGCCGCGCTGGATGTCGCCCTTGGCGTCGGGAATGGTCTTGCCGTGCTCGCGGGCAAGCAACTCGGCGAGGGCGTCATAGTCCCGCTGCACCAGCTCCAGGAACTTCATGAGGATGCGCGCGCGGCGCTGCGGGTTGGTGGCGGCCCAGGCCGGCTGCGCCGCCTTGGCATTCTCCACCGCCGCCCGCATTTCCTCGGCGGAGGCGAGCGCGAGGCGCCCCACAACCTCGCCCGTCATGGGCTGCCAGATGTCGCTGAAGCGGCCGGACGTGCCGGGCACGTGCTTGCCGCCGATGAAATGGCCGACCTCGCGCATGATGCGTATCCCTTCGGAGCGTTTCGCAGTTTTTTGTGAGTTGTCTATTGGCCGGTACAATGGCCTATGATTTTTTGCACATCCACCTCAATCCTTGCACCGTGACTGTGCGCGATTTCACATGAGCACCGCCGATTTCGACTGGTCGGACCTGCGTTTCTTCCTCGCGGTGGCGCGGGCGGGGAAACTCACCCTGGCCGCACGGCAGCTCGGGGTGGAGCATTCCACCGTGAGCCGCCGCATCAGTGCGCTGGAATTGATGCTGGGGGCGAAGCTGTTCGACCGGCAGCCCAGCGGCTATGTGCTGACCGCCCATGGCGACCGCCTGTTTGCCTCCGCCGAGGCCATGGAGACCTTGGCCTCCGCCGCCCAGCAGGAGATCGGCGGGGCGGATTTCGGCGTCTCGGGTACGGTGCGCATCGGCGCGCCTGATGGCTTCGGTACCTATTTCCTGGCGCCGCGCATGGGGCGGCTGGCGGCGCAGCATCCGGCGCTGGAGATCCAGTTCCTCGCCATGCCGCGCGTGTTCAACCTGACGAAGCGCGAGGCGGACATCGCCATTTCCCTCAGCCGGCCGAAGCAAGGCCGCCTGCACGCGCGGAAGCTCACGGATTATCGCCTCCGCCTCTATGCCGCGCGCGACTACCTCGAGGCGCACGGCCCCATCGAGAACCGCGCGGCGCTGCTGCGCCACACCTTCATCTCTTATGTGGATGAGCTGCTCTACGCGCCGGAGTTGGATTACGCGCCGCTGGTGGCGAAGGATCTTCGGCCCCGCGTGAAAAGCTCGAGCCTCGTCGCCCAGTTCATGGCTGTGCGCGCGGGGGCGGGCATCGCGGTGCTGCCCTGCTTCATGGCGGAGGGCGACCCTGGCCTTGCGCCCATCCTGCCGGAGGAGGTGGAGCTGACGCGGACCTTTTGGCTCATCACCCACGCGGACACGCGATCACTCGCGCGGGTGCGCGTGGCGGCGGACTTCATTGCGCGGGAGGCACAGGAGGCGCGGGCTCTGTTCCTGCCGAGCGCGGAGCGTCCGCAGCCGTAAGCGCCGGCCACGCCAAGAGCGCAGCGCGCGCAACGGCTTCCAGCTCCTCCCGGCCCGCCCCGTCGCGGGCCTGGATCGACATGCCCTGCTGCACGCAGGCGAAAAAGCGGGCGATCTTCCGCACATCGATGGAGGCGGGCAGTTCGCCCTCCGCCACCGCCCGCGTCAGGCGCGCCGCGACCAGTTGCTCGCCCTGCGCGCGGGTCTCAGCCACAAGCGCCCCCAGCCGTGCCTCGCCCTCCTGCCCGACGCTCGACAGCGTGACCATGCAGCCAGCGGGGTTATCAGAAGCCGGAAGGTTCGCGGCCGAGCCCATGAGCACGCTCTCCACGGCCGCATAGGCGGTGGGCACCGCCTCGATCTGTCCCCAGATCAAAGGTGTCGTCACTTCCGCATAATAGGTGATGGCCTCGGCATAGAGTGCCGCCTTGCTGCCGAAGGCGGCATAAAGGCTGGGCGCATTGATGCCCATGGCCGTGCACAGGTCCGTCATGGACGTGGCGCTGTAGCCCTTGCGCCAGAACACCTCCATCGCCGCCGCCAAAGCGGCGTCGCGATCAAAGGTTCTGGGTCGTCCACGTGCTGCCATTCTCCGAACCGTTATCCAAATTCTGTATCGGACATTAAAATAATTCCTTGACCCGCTCCTGTAAACCAATTTATGTATCGATCATTATAAAACACCCGAGACGCAGGAGCGTGTCATGGATCTCAATGGAAAAAAGGCTTTGGTGACGGGCGCGAGCCGGGGAATTGGTGCGGCCATCGCGACCGCTTTGGCCAAGGCCGGAGCGGATGTGGCCATCACCTATGAGCGCTCCGCGGACCGCGCGGCCGAAGTGGTGAAGGAGATCGAGAAACTGGGCCGCAAGGGCGTGGCCATCAAGGCGGACAGCGCCGATGCCGCCGCCGCTCAAGCCTCGGTGGAAGAGGCGGCAAAGGCGCTCGGGGGCCTGGATATCCTCGTGAACAACGCGGGTATCGCCCGCGGCGGCCCGCTGGAAAGCATGAGCCTTGAGGACATCGACGCCATCCTCAACGTGAACATTCGCGGCGTGGTCCTGACCACGAAGGCGGCGATCCCTCTGCTCTCGGACGGCGGGCGCATCATCAACATGGGCAGCTGCCTCGCCGAGCGCGTGACCCTGCCCGGCATCACCATCTATTCCATGTCGAAGTCGGCCATGATCTCGCTGACCAAGGGCCTCGCCCGCGATCTCGCCCCGCGCAACATCACCGTGAACGTGGTGCATCCCGGCCCCACCAATACGGACATGAACCCTGCCGACGGCCCGAACAAGGACGCCATGTTGTCCGGCATGGCCCTGAAGCAGTTCGGCGAGGCGCAGGACATCGCCAACATGGTGACCTTCCTCGCGAGCTCCGCCGCCAAGCAGATCACCGGCGCCGGCTTCACCGTGGACGGCGGCGTCAACGCGTGATTTCCCCGTGGGCACCGCCCCTTTCCCTCTCCCGCTTGCGGGGGAGGGAGTTTGTTACGCTGCTGCGTCATAACCTTCCGCCTTGACGCGCCAGCCCCTCCCGCTTATACGAGCGCCTTCCCGATATTGCGGGTGGTTGACGAAGGGCCGGCTCCCGGCTCCGCACGGCGTCGCCCGCGAAAAACAGATTTGAAGGACTTCTGCTATGTCCCGGCGGTGTGACCTGACCGGCAAGGGGGTTCAGAGCGGCCACCTCGTGAGCCACTCGAACCACAAGACCAAGCGCCGGTTCCTGCCGAACCTGTGCAACGTCACGCTCCAGAGCGAGACGCTGAACCGTTCCGTGCGCCTTCGCGTCAGCGCCAACGCGCTGAAGAGCGTGGACCACCGCGGTGGCCTCGACGGCTTCCTCAAGAAGGCCCGCGACGAGGAACTCTCCCCGCGCGCCCTCGAGTTGAAGCGCCAGCTGGTGAAGGCCCAGGCTGAGGCCGCTCCGGCCGCCTGACGCCGTGGCGTCGCCGCAGCTTCTGCTGAAATCTGAACCGCGGGCGTTCGCGCTCGCGGTTTTCTGCATGTGCGCGACGGTGCTCGCGGCCAATATCCTGGTGCAGTTTCCGTTCGAGCCCTTCGGCCTCGCGGACTATCTCACCTTCGGCGCCTTCACCTATCCCTTCACATTCCTGGTGAACGACCTCACCAATCGGCGTCTCGGCCCGGTGCGCACGCGCCGCGTGGTCTATGTGGGCTTCGCGCTGGCGGTCGCCCTCTCCGCGGCCTTCGCCACGCCCCGCATCGCACTCGCCTCCGGCACCGCCTTTCTCACCGCGCAGCTTCTGGACGCCACCGTCTTCAACCGGCTGCGCCGCCGCGCGTGGTGGATGCCGCCGCTGCTCTCCGGCTTCATCTCCAGCGCCCTCGACACCGTGGTGTTCTTCTCTCTTGCCTTTGCCGGCACGGGATTGCCCTGGCAGAGCTGGGCGCTGTGCGACTATGCGGTGAAGCTTCTGATGATCGGGATTTTCCTGGGGCCCTACAAGGTCATCATCGCCCGCATGCCGGTCTGGCAGCCGCCGGGCGTTCGCGCCTGAGCGCGGCACCGCCCGGACATTTGCAAGACATCAGCAATCCCCGCCTATCCGTCATGCCCGGGCTTGTCCCGGGCATCCACGCGGCTCCGCTGGGTGCGGACACGCGGCGAGACGTGGATGGCCGGGACAAGCCCGGCCATGACGACGCGTTCGTTAATCGAGAGGCGCGTTAGCTATCCCCGCGCGCGCAGCTCACGGCGGATCACTTTTCCCGTGGTGGTGAGGGGCAGTTCATCCACGAAGACGAATTCGCGCGGGTATTCGTAGCCGGCAAGATTCTTCCGCACCAGATCCTGCACCTCGGCCTCCAGCGTGGCGCTGGGGGAAAAGCCCTCCTTCAGCACCAGGAACGCCTTCACGATCTCGGTGCGCACAAGATCGGGCTTACCCACCACCGCCGCGAGCGCCACGGCGGGATGGCGCAGGATCACGTCTTCGATCTCGGTCGGGCCGATGCGATAGCCGGCTGAGGTGATGATGTCGTCGTCGCGGCCCTGGAAGTGGATGTAGCCGTCCGCATCCATCTGGGCGACGTCGCCGGTGAGCATCCAGTCGCCCCTGAACTTCTCGGCGGTGGCCTCCGGGCGGTTCCAATAGCCGAGGAACATGACAGGGTCCGGCGCGCGCACGGCGATCTGCCCCATCTCCCCCGGCTCGCACGGCGTGCCGTCGGCGCGCAGGATCGCAACCTCATGGCCCGGCACCGGCTTGCCCGTCGCCCCGGCCCGCGCGACGCCGAGCGCCGCGCTGGAGCCGATGACGTAATTGCATTCCGTCTGGCCGTAGAATTCGTTGACGGGAACGCCCAGCGCCTCGCGCCCCCAGGCGAAGGTCTCCGCCCCCAGAGCCTCTCCCGCCGAGCCCACGGTGCGCAGGTCGAAGCCGAACCGCTCGCGCGGCCGGGAAACGCTGCGCATCATCTTAAGCGCCGTGGGCGGGATGAAGACGTTGCGCACCCCGGCCTCCGCCATCAAGGCGAAGGCCGCCTCCGGGTCGAACTTGCCCGGCGGCTGCACCACCACCGGCACCCCATGCACCAGTGACGGCAGCACGGTGTTGAGCAGCCCGCCCGCCCAGGCCCAGTCGGAGGGCGTCCACATGCGGTCGCCGGGATGCGGCGGGAAGCCGTGGGTGAAGTCCTGGCCCGTCACATGGGCGATCAGCACCCGGTGCCCGTGCAGCGCCCCCTTCGGGCGGCCCGTGGTGCCGGAGGTGTAGATCATCAGCGCCGGATCGTCGGGCGTGCTGTCGATGGCAAGCGGCGCATCGCTCGCGCGTGCGAGAAGCTCGTCGAAGCCCTCGATACCGGCGGACGGGCCATCGAGACAGACGAGAAGCTCCGGCCTGCCTTCGCCTGCCGGCAACTTGGCGAGGCCGGCGGCGTCGGTGATCACCGCCTTCGCCCCGGAATCCTCCAGCCGATAGGCGATGGCCTCCACGCCGAACACCGCCGCCAGCGGAACCGCAATGGCGTTCAATTTGTAGAGCGCGAGATGGCTGATGAGCACTTGCGGCGATTGGGGCGCGAGGATCGCCACCCGGTCGCCGGCCGCGATACCCTTGGCCGCGAGCGCGCGGGCGAGGCGATTGGACGCCAGCGAGATGTGGAGATAGCTGAGGGGAGAAAAGCCGGTGCGGCCCCTCACGAAAAGCGCAGGCCGGTGCGGGTCGCGCTGCGCCCAGGCATCGCAGGCATCAACGGCCATGTTGTAACGGGCGGGAATGTGCCAGCGGAAACTTGCGCGCGCCCGCTCGTACTCGGTCCTCTCCAGCAAATGCTTGCGTCCTGCATAAGGCTTAGGCAGGACGCACCCTAAACGGGCGGACGCAGTGCGTCCAATTTTTTGTGCAGCGCAAAGGCGCCGGCTATTTTTCCGGCTGGGCCAGCACCAATGCCCAATAGACCTTGTACTTGGACTTGGGCGCGAAAGCCGTCGCGATGCCCATGCGGGTCACGCCCGGCGTCAGCATGTTCTTGTTGTGGGGCGGGCTATCGCGCCAGCCGGAGAAGGCTTCCGCAAGGGTGTGGTAGCCCGCGCCCACATTCTCCACCGCGATCTTCGGGTCGTAGCCGGAGGCCTTCATGCGCATGACGAAGGTGCGCCCGCCCACCTCATGGGAAAGCTGGTCCGCCGCCGCCATGGCGTTCGCCTGGTCCTGCGCCACCTTCGACAAAGAGGGGTCGATGGTCACCTGCGAGAGGCCCTTGGTGCCGCGATAGGCGTTCAGGATGGAAGCCGCCGCCGCCGGATCCACCGGCTGCCCGGTCTTGGCGAGGTCGTCATAGAAAGCGGGCTTGGTGTCCACCTCCGTCGTGCCGCAGGCGGCAAGCATGAAGGAGAGAAGGACCAGAAGGGGAGCAGCGCGGCGCATGGCGGCCTCTGAAAAAGGGTATCGAAGGCCGATGAGAGGCCCGGCAGGTTGAGGAAGCGTTAGCAAGGCCCGCGTCAGGACCGCGCCCCGTCCTTCGGCGCACCCTCCTTGGGGGCGGGCGGCAGGTCGAGGGTGGGCTCTTCCCGCGGTGGAGCGGGCAGCGCGGCAGGCGGCGGCGGCACGAGATCGGCAGGCGCCCGCGCCAGCGCCGCCCAAGGCTGACACGCCATGCCGACCCCCGCCTTGCGGAAGCGCGTGAGGATGGAGAAATGCAGGTCGCTCTTCACGGTGAGGGCATAATCCACGTTCGCCACCACGCAGCGCAGCTCGAAGATCAGGCCGGCATCCGTGAACTTAGTGAGGAAGACGCGCGGCGGCGGGCTCTGGATCACCTGCGGATGGTCGCAGGCGGCCGCCACCAGGATGTCGCGCACCTCGTCCACATCCGCATCATAGGTGGCATTGATGGCGACGATGACACGGCCCGTGGTGTTGGAATGGGTGAAGTTCTTCACCATCCCGGTGATCAGGTCCGAGTTCGGGACGATCACCGTGGAGCGCTCGAAGGTCTCGATCTCGGTGGACCGCACGCTGATGCGGCGGACATAGCCTTCCTCGCCCTTCACATTGATGGTGTCGCCCACCCGGATCGGCCGCTCGGCCAGGAGGATCAGGCCCGAGACGAAGTTGGAGACGATGGACTGGAGGCCGAAACCGATACCCACCGAGAGCGCGCCGGCCACCAGGGCGACATTCTCAAGGTTCAGCCCCACCTCGCTCATGGCCACCGCGCAGGCGATGATGGTCCCCACATACCCGACCACGGTGGATATGGAGGATTGCAGGCTCGGCTCCAGGCCTGTGCGCGGCAGGAACTTGTTGGCCATCCAGCGCTGGAAGGTGCGGGCCACCAGCACGCCGAGGAGCAGCAGCAGCACCGCATAGAGCACGTTCCACAACGTGATGGTGGTGGTGCCGATGCGCACGCCGAAGGAGGCGCGCTCGACCGTGTCCATGATGTCGGTCGTGGAGGTCCAGCTTCCCGCCACCAGCAAGAGGGCCATGAACAGCAGGCATAGCTTGAGCAAGGCGGCGAGTATCACCCCGATCAGTTCAAGCCGGTTCGGCTTGAGGCCGAGGGTCTTCGACACGAGACGGGCCTGATGGGTGTCCGACCGCAGGGTTTCGAAGAAGGAATCGATGAGGGCGTTGAGCACGTAAAGCCCGCCCACCACCGCCGTCACCATCACGATCCGCGCGGAGATGAAGGCGGCGAAGCTGACATAGCCCGTTGCCAGGGAAACGATGATGGCCGCCAGCACGAGCCAGATGACGAGCCGGAGCGGCTGGAGGAGGCGCATGACGCCGGTGGGTGCTTCCGCAGTTGCCCCGCTGCTCTCGTCATCCTCCTCCGCCGCCCGCGCCAGCCCGATCAGGCTGCGGGCGATGAAGCCGCCGATCAGCAGCGCCATGATGGCGCTGGTAACCACCGTGAGGGCCACGGGGGAGAACAGCGAGCGGTGCATGATGTTGAGGAAGGCGGCGATGGACAGCGTCCAGACCGTCCAGGAATAGTAGCGGTAGCTGATCTGCGCGCCGCGGTCGGAAATGTTCGGCAGGCGCCGCCAGGGCTCGTGAGGCGCGAGCACGGCGCGCCCCACGGCATGGCCAATGGCCTGGATGAAGACGGCGACCACCAGGCCATGCAGCACATCCTGCACCCGCGGCGGCACCAGATCGAAGCCGGTGAGGAAGCTGGAGGCGCCAAGCACGGCCAAGGGCGCGGTCAGCGCATTGAAGAGGGCAACCTTCACAGCCTCGCGGGCGGAGCGGAAGCGCGGATAGTGTTCCCCGTCCTCCGGCGGCGGGCAGCGGAACCGCCGGCGCAGCATGCGCCCGCCCGTGAAGATGACGGCAAAGACCGCCAGCGCCCCGGCGATGATGGCACCCAGAAGCCAGATGCCATGCCTCTGGCTGGCATAGCCGCCCCAGTCCACGAAGAGAAACCTCAGCGCCCTGATCTCCACCTTGAAGGCGCTGGCTGCGGCAGCCCACAATTCAGGGTCGAGCACGCTGTTGGACCGGTCGAACAACTGATCGGCGAACAGGCTTCGGCGGCGGCCGGCGATCTGGTCGGACAATTGGTCGGCGCGGCTGGTGAGCGCCACATATTGCTTCAATGCCGCATCGATCGTGGCGATCTGGGCATTGAGCTGCTCGCGCGCGGCGGCAGCGGTGGGCTCCTCGGGCGGGGCGCCCTCCGCCGGCGGGGGCCCGAGCTCCTGGAGGCGCGTCTTGGTGCTGGACAGGCGCGGGCCGAGATCGTCGAGCCGCTGCTGCGCTTCCCGGCGGATGGGGTCGAGCCGCACCTTCAGGTCGTCGAGGTCGTTGGCCCTGAGCCCCTGCACCGAGAGCGAGCCTTCCAGGCTGTTGAGCGCCGAGCGCATGGCCTCGATGCGCTCGCGCGCCGCCTGGACGGCCTCGGCCGTCACCGCGGGCACGGCAGGCGCCGCAGGCGTGGCGGGCGCGGTTTGCGCCAAGGCGGCGAAGCTGAGGCCGAGAACGATCAGGATCGCAGACAGCGCGCCGGAAAAACGCACGAACGAGCGGGACATGGACACCCTCCGGGAGGCGGCCTTCTGCTGCCCGAAGGCGGCGACCTGATGGCAGCGCCCCCTTGCCGCCGTCACCGATGGTTTCCTTCCACCCGGAAAGCGAACTAAAACGGCGCGAGACGATGCGGAACTCTAAGTCCATGAGCATGCCCCCCTCCGTCAAGAGCGAAGCTTTCCCCTTGGCCTCCGATCCCCTGTCCCTTGCGCAGGCGCTGCTGCGCGCGCCCTCCGTCACGCCCGATGCGGACGGCGCGCTGGATGTGGTGGCGCGGGCCCTGGAGGCGGGCGGCTACCGGGTGGAGCGCCTGACCTTCGACAGTGCCGGCATTCCCGTTCCCAACCTCTATGCCCGGATCGGCGATCAGTCCCCCAATCTGTGCTTTGCCGGGCACGTGGACGTGGTGCCACCGGGGGATGCCGCCCATTGGAGCCATCCCCCTTTCTCCGGCGAGGTGGTGGACGGCTTGCTTTATGGACGCGGGGCGGTGGACATGAAGGGCGGCGTCGCCGCCTGGCTCGCCGCCGCGCTGCGCTACGGGCGCCCGGTACACGGCAGCCTCTCGCTCCTCATCACAGGGGACGAGGAAGGACCGGCGCTCGACGGCACCGTCAAGGTGGTGGAGTGGCTGAAGGCCCAGGGCGAGCGCATCGACCATTGCATCCTTGGCGAACCCACCAATCCCGGCGCCCTGGGCGATATGGTGAAGATCGGCCGGCGCGGCAGCCTCTCCGGCGTCATCACGGTGAAGGGCAAGCAGGGCCATGCCGCGTACCCGCACCTCGCAGACAATCCGGTGCCGCGCCTCGTGAAGCTGCTCGCGGCGCTGATCGATGCGCCCCTCGATGCGGGCTCGGCGCATTTCCCCTCCTCCAACCTGGAAGTGGTCTCGGTGGACGTGGGCAACCCCGCCTTCAACGTCATCCCGGCGGAGGCGCAGGCCCGCTTCAACGTGCGCTTCAACGATCATTTCTCCCTGGACACGCTGAAGGCCGAGATCGTTCGCCGGCTCGAAGGTGCGGTAGAGCCGTCCCGTTTCGAGTTGTCTTTCCGCCCCGGCGCCAGCGAAAGCTTCCTCACCGCCCCCGGCCCCTTCGTGGACCTGATCTGCGGGGCGGTGGAAGAAGTCACCGGCCGCCGGCCGGAGCACTCCACCACCGGCGGCACCTCGGACGCGCGCTTCATCAAGGACATCTGCCCGGTGGTGGAGTTCGGCCTCGTGGGCCGCACCATGCACGCGGTGGACGAGGCGACCCCCGTCGCCGACCTCCTGGCGCTCACCAACATCTACCAAACCATCATCGCCCGCTATTTCGCCCATCCTCCCGCCTGACGGAGATCTGCGTGACCACCCCCGGCCCCGAAACCCTGACCCATCTCGACGTCTCCGGCCGCGCCATCGCGGTGCGCGCCATTCCCGGCCAGGGCCCGGGCGTGATGTGGCTGGGCGGCTTCAAGTCCGACATGATGGGCGGCAAGGCGCAGGCGCTCGCCGACTGGGCGGTGCGGCGCGGGCAGAATTTCCTGCGCTTCGACTATTCCGGCCACGGCGAATCCGGCGGCCGCTTCGTGGACGGCACCATCTCCCAATGGCTGGAGGAGGCTATTGCCGTCTTCGACTGCGCGACGCACGGCCCGCAGATCCTTGTCGGCTCCTCCATGGGCGGCTGGGTCGCCCTTCTTTTGGCCCGCGCGCTGGCGGCGCGCGGCGAGAAGCGCCTTGCCGGCATGGTGCTGATCGCCCCGGCGCCGGATTTCACCGAGACCCTCATGTGGGCGCGCTTCTCCCCCGAAGTGCAACAGCAGATCCTGTCTGCCGGCCGGTTCGAGCGGCCCTCCGAATACAGCGACGAGCCTTACGTCATCACCCGCGCCTTGATCGAGGACGGGCGACGTCACCTGGTCCTCGGCACGCCCTTCGCGGTCGGCTGCCCCGTGCGCATCCTCCAGGGCGCGCGGGACGAGGACGTGCCGTGGCAGCACGCCATGACGCTGGTCTCCTGCCTTGCGGAGGACGACGTGGTCTTCAGCCTCGTGAAGGACGGCGACCACCGCCTCTCCCGCCCCGAGGACCTGGAACGCCTCGTCACCGTGGTGGAGAGCCTGCTTTGACTTGACGGGGCGTGGCGCGCCCGCGACGGTGCCGCCCGTGACCGAAGTCCTGTTCTACCATCTCGAACGGCGCCCCCTTGAGGACGCCCTGCCCCTGCTGCTCGAAAAGAGCCTGGAGCGGGGGTGGCGCTGCGTGGTGCAATGCGGCTCACCGGAGCGGCGCGACGCGCTCGACGCGCATCTGTGGACCTATAGCGACGCCGCCTTCCTGCCCCACGGCACGGACGCGCAGGCCCGTCCCGACCGCCAGCCCGTGCTCCTCACCACGGGCGAGGCCAATCCCAACGGCGCCCAGGTGCGCTTCCTGGTGGACGGGGCCGACATCCCGGACGCGGGAGGCTATGTGCGCGTGGTCCATATGTTCGACGGCCGCGACGATGATGCTGTCGCCGCCGCCCGCGAAAAATGGCGCACCTCGAAGGCGGCGGGGCACGCGCTCACCTATTGGCAGCAGGATGAGAACGGCCGGTGGGTGAGGAAGGCGTGAGGCGGCAGCGAAAATCAAGGCCGTCATGCCCGGGCTCGGTCCGGGGATGACGGTTGTTCTCGAAAGACGCGTCCAGAAGGTCTCCCGCGAATGTCCCGCACCATCGATTATTTCTTCTCCCTTGCCAGTCCCTGGTCCTTCCTCGGCCACGCGCCCTTTATGGATGTGGTGCGCCGCCACGGCGCGACCGTGCGCTTCTTCCCCGTGGAACTCGGCCCGGTGTTCGCCGAGACCGGCGGATTGCCGCTGGCGAAGCGCGCCCCGCCGCGCCAGCGCTACCGCATGCTCGAGATGCAGCGCTGGCGGGTGAAAAGGGGCGTGGACTTCCACCTCAACCCGCTTTTCTGGCCGTTCGACGCCCCCTTCGCCGACCGCGCAGTGCTCGCCGCCATGGCGCACGGATCCATCGAGACCCTGCTGCCACGCCTTTACTCGGCAGTCTGGCAGCGGCAGGAGAATCTCGGCGACAGGGCGGTTCTCGCCGGCATCATCAACGAGGTGGGCCTGCCGGGCGACGCCATCGTCGCGGCGGCGGACACGACGGAAATCCGCGCCGCCTATGAGGCCAACCGCACCACGGCGCTCGCTGCCGGCATGTTCGGCGCGCCCTCTTATGTGCTCGACGGCGAGGTCTTCTGGGGCCAGGACCGCATCGAGCTTCTGGATGACGCCCTCGCCTCCGGCCGCGCGCCCTTCGGCGACGTGCCCAAAGCCTAGAGCCCGTTCAGGAACCCGTCGATCCGCCCATTGGCCGTGCTGCCGGCGCTGCCGGGAAAATGCACGAAGACGTGGCAGCCGCCCGGCATCACCAGCAGCTCCGCCGGATTGCCGGCGGCGAGCCAGCGGGCGGACATGAAGAGGGTGTCGTCCAGCAGCGCATCCTGGGTGCCGACGGTGAAGAAGGCGGGCGGCAGGCCGGACAGGTCCGCCAGAAGCGGCGACACGTCAGGGTCTTCCGCGCTGCCGCCGCCGGAGAGGTAGTAGGCGACGAAGCGGGTGATATCCTCGGTGTTCAGCACAAGGGGCGTCGTGCCCCATTGGCGCACGCTCGGCGTGAGCCGCAGGTCGAAGCAGCCGGCGGTGAGCACCGCGCCCGCGAACGGCTTCAGCCCGTGCCGATCGCGCAGCCGCACCAGCGTCGCGACGGCAAGGCACGCGCCGGCGGATTCCCCACCGATGGCGAACCGGGACGTCCCGAACCGCGCCTGCGCCTCCCGCACGAGCCACAGGGCTGCCGCCTCGCAATCGTCCGGCCCCTGGGGATGGGGATGCTCCGGGGCGAGCCGGTACTTCACCGAGACCACCGCATAGCCAGTGCGATCTACGATGCGGTCGTTGGCGCCGTCATTCTCGCGCGGCGAGCCGATGCACCAGCCGCCGCCATGCAGATGGAGATAGACGCCCTTGGGCGCGGCCTCCGGCATATAGATGCGCAGCGGGGTGGGGCCGTGCGGCCCCTCGATCACCGCGTCGCGGGCGCGCCGGCTTTCCGGCGGCAGCGGGAAGGGGCCACGCCCTTCCAGGCGCGCCTTGCGGATGACGGCAGGCGGAACGCTACCCCGGTCCGGGATCGCGGCAAGCGCCTTGATCACCGCCTGGTTGATCATCCGCGTGTCTGCGGCAACGGCTTCCGCCCCGAAGTCCTCTTTCTTAAGGTGGATGGTGTCCATATGTCCCCGAGCCCTCATGCCGGGGCAAGGGAAGAGGGCAAGTGCGCGGGCGTCAAGAGCGGTAACGGAGGATATGGGATGACTGAGATGACCCGCAGCCCCGCCAAAGTCACGGCCATCGACACCCAGGCCCAGGCGGTGCTCACCGTGCGGACGCGCGGCGAGGACTTCATCGACATCACCCGCGAGGTGCGGGCCTTCCTCGCCGAGACCGGCGGGCGCTTCGGCATGGTGTTCGTGTTCTGCCGCCACACCTCCGCCTCCCTCACCATCCAGGAGAATGCGGACCCGGACGTGCAGATCGACCTCCTGACCGCGCTCCACGCGCTGGCGCCCGAGGACCGGCCCTGGGTCCACCATCTGGAGGGGCCGGACGACATGCCGGCCCATGTGCGCAGCATGCTCACCGACAGCCACCTCGCCATTCCCGTGCGCGAGGGAAAGCTCTGCCTCGGCACTTGGCAGGGCATCTATCTGGTGGAGCACCGTGCGAAGCCGCTCGAGCGCGAGATCATCCTTGCCTTTTCCGGCCGGGCCGCGCCCTGATCCGCAGCTTGCCACCACAGGCTGAGCGGCCGAAAATGCCGGCGGGCGATTCGCGGACGCCATACAACCTTCATAGAATCGTCCGTTGCGGGAGGTCGTTCTTGGGAGACGAGGTCGCCAACACCGTCCGGCTCGTCATCGCCGACGACCATCCTCTGTTCCGTGGCGCCCTGCACGAGGCCGTCACCGCCCTCTATCCGGCGAGCGAGATCGTCGAGGTGGGCACGTTCGATGAACTGCATGCCCTGCTGGAGCGGGATTCCGAGTTCGACCTCGTCTTGCTCGACCTCGCCATGCCCGGCGCGCGGGGCTTTTCCGGCCTCATCTATCTGCGCGCGCAGTATGCCGCGCTGCCCGTGGTGGTGGTCTCCGGAAACGAGGAGCCGGCGGTGATCCGCCGCTGCCTCGACCTCGGCGCCTCCGGCTTCATCCCGAAGACGCTCGCCATCGCCGGCATGCGCGATGCGGTGGCTGCGGTGATGGCCGGCGGCACCTGGGCGCCCGCCGACATCAACCTTTCGAGCCGCGCGGATGCCGAGGCCGATGCGGTGATCGCCCGCCTCGCCACCCTCACCCCGCAACAGGTGCGGGTGCTGATGATGCTGTCGGAAGGCCGGCTCAACAAGCAGATCGCCTATGAGCTTTCGGTCTCGGAGGCCACGGTGAAGGCCCATGTCTCGGCCATCCTCCAGAAGCTCGGAGTGGAAAGCCGTACCCAGGCCGTGATCGCGGTGTCCAAGGTGGAGACCGGCCTGTGGACCCAGCCGCAGGGCTGACGGCCGGCGCTCAGGACGCCGGCAGCGAGGAAGGAGCGGAATGACCGAGCGCCTATCGGACCGTGTGGCGGGCTCTTCGCCCCTCGAGGCCATCACCGTCTATTTCCGCCCGAGCGTGCTGGTGGTGATCCTGCTCGGCTTCTCCTCCGGCCTGCCTTTGGCGCTCACCGGCACGACGCTCTCCGTCTGGATGACGGAATCGGGGGTCAATCTCGGCACCATCGGCCTGTTCTCCCTGGTGGGGCTCCCCTACACGCTGAAATTCCTCTGGGCACCCGTGGTGGACGCCATCGACGTGCCGGTGCTCTCGCGCCTGCTCGGCCGGCGACGGGGCTGGCTGCTGGCCACCCAGATCGCCTTGGTCTTCGCCATCCTCTTCCTCGGCTTCCAGAACCCCTCCTCCGCCCCCTTCGCCGTGGCCCTGGGCGCGGTGATCCTGGCGGCGGTGTCGGCGACGCAGGACATCGTGGTGGATGCCTTCCGCGTGGAGCGGCTGGACACCTCCGAGCAGGCCGCGGGCATGGCGGGATATGTGGCGGCCTATCGCATCGGCATGCTGGTGTCGGGCGCGGGCGTCATCGCCATCGTGGCGGTCATCGAGACCATGGACATCGCCCGGGACAAGGCATGGATGTGGGGATATGTGGCGGCCGCGCTCTGCATGGCCGTGGGCATGCTCGCCACCTTCCTCGCGCGGGAGCCCGAGCCCCCGGCCCGCCGCGACGCCGCCGCGGGGGAAGGCGCACTCTCCCGCGTCTTCGCCACCGCCTATGGCGCGTTCGCGGAATTCCTTTCCCGGCCGAACGCGGTCACGATCCTGCTGTTCGTGCTGCTCTACAAGTTCAGCGATGCGTTTGCGGGCGTCCTGACAGCGCCCTTCGTCATCGCGCTCGGCTTCGACAAGGCGACCTATGCGGCCATCGTGAAGGGCGTGGGCCTTGCGGCGGCGCTCCTCGGCGGCTTTGCCGGCGGTGCGCTCGCCCGTTCCATGTCGCTGGTCACATGCCTGTGGATCGGCGGCATCCTGCAGATGACGTCGAACCTCGCCTTCTCGGCCCAGGCGATCATCGGCGTGAACGTGCCGTTCCTGACCGGCGCCATCATCGTGGAGAATTTCTGCGGCGCCATCGGCACGGTGGTGTTCGTGGCCTATCTCTCGGCGCTCTGCGGCGCACGGCAGCACACGGCGACGCAATACGCGCTTCTCACCGCCCTCACCGCGGTAGGCCGAACCTTCCTCGCCTCCGGCGGCGGCTTCATCGCCGAAGCGACGGGCTGGCCGCTCTTCTTCGCGATAACGGCACTGGCGGGCATTCCGGGGCTGATGCTGCTGGCCTATCTCCAGGCGCGGCGGCACTTTTCGGGGTTCTAGCGCTCCGTCGCCGTCATGGCTGGGCATGACGGCTTTTCTTAAGTCCTACCCCGACTTCCGCCGCCCGGCGATCTGAAGCAGCGCGCGCTCGGCGATGGCTTCGCCCAAAGCGGGGCTTCGGCGGCAGGCGAGGACCGCTTCGTCCACCATCAACGTCGCCCGGAGACACTGGGCGGCGGACGAGAAATTGCGCAGCGCCCGCTCCAGGTGCGGCTTGCGGGAGAAATGCACCGCCGGGCGCTGCTGGTCGATGACCCGGTCGATGCTGCTGCCGGCTTCCACGGCCAGCGCCATCTGGTGCAGCGAGAGGAGGCCGCGCAGAAGCGCCCCCAGCACCGCATCCGGCCGCGTCGCCGCCATCTTCGCCTTGGCGAGCGCCGTAGCGGCTGCCGGTGCGTTGCCGGCGAGGGCGGCGTCCACCACATCGTCCAAGGCCAGCGCGGACGCATCGCCGACGATGATGCGCACATCGTCCAGCGTCACCCGCCCTTGCCCTTTCGCATAGAGGGCAAGCTTGGCGATTTCCCCGCGCGAGGCGAGCCGGTCGCCGCCGATAAGGGAGACGAGAAGGTCCTTGGCGTCGCGGTCGATGGAGAGGCCGGCCTCGGACAGCATGGTGTCCACGAGGCGGGCAAGATCCCGCTCCCCGTCCGCATAGCAGGGGATGGCGAGCGCGGTTTGGGCGCTTTCGCACAACGCACGCAGAGGGGCGCCGCGCTTCAAATCGCCCGCCTCGATCACGACAAGCGCATCGCACGGCTCGGCGAAAAGCGGCTCCAAGGCCGGCACGATGTTGCGGCTGCCGGCGCGCACCCACACCACCCGCTCGCCACCGAACAGGCCGATGGTGCGCGTCTCGTCCATGAGGCGGCGCGGGTCGGAGGAAATCTCGTCCCCCTCGAGCCGCACCACGGCGAACGGGTCCGAGGCGTCGGGAACCGCTCGCTTCACCAGCGCCTGGGCGCGCTCGCGCACGAGGCCGGTATCGGGGCCGAACAGGAGGACGACAGGGTGCTTCTTGTCGCGCCGGGTGAGCGCGGCCTCGGCATCGCCCGCGCGGACCGCAACCATGGCGCGCTACGCCGCCATTGCCGGGATGCGGGCGGAAAACCGCTTCACGCTTTTCCTCATCCCGCTCTAGCTGCCGGCCTGCTGCTTGACGAAATAGGCGGCGAGCTGCGCCTTGATCATCTCGGCGAGCGTGCCGGCCGCGCGCTTCTCCGCGTCGCGGGTGGCGCTGTAATTGGCAAAGCGCTCCTGGCTCACGTCGAGAGAGGCGGACGCGGCGGCCGAGCCCTTGGCCGGCGGCTTGTTCTCCTCGCCCACCTTCACCAGCGTCCAGTCGCCGGAGACCCGCACCACCTTCGCCTCGGGCAGGCCCGAAGAGGTGTTGACGATGGCGTACGTGGAGGTGGACTTCACCGTGATGTACATCTTGTAGGGCGCGTTCTGCGGGTTGCCCGCGCCGCCCGTGAGATCGAAGATCAGGTCGTTGCGCAGGTCGTTGCCCAGCTCGCCGTCGATCTTGACGATCTGGATGTCGCCCAGCTTCTCCTGCAGCTTCGGCCCGGCCGCAGTGGTGCCCGAGGCATACATGGGCTGGAAGCACCCCGCGAGCGCCCCCGCGAGGGAAAGCGCGAGCGCGATGCGGACGAGGCGGGGGGCTGCGAGCGGTGCGCGGTCAGGCGACGACATTCACGATCCTCTGTGGAACCACGATGATACGCTTCGGCGGGCGCCCGTCGAGAGCGCGCTGCACGCTTTCCATGGCGAGCACGGCGGCCTCCACCTCGGCCGGGGTCGCCTCGCGCGGCACCTCGATGTCGTCGCGCTTGCGGCCGTTGATCTGGATCGGCAGCGTGATGGTGTTGCGCACCAAAAGCGCCGGGTCCGCCTCGGGCCACGCGGCCTCGGCGGCAAGACCCTCATGGCCGAGCACCGCCCAGCATTCCTCGGCGAGGTGCGGCACCATGGGGCCGACCACGCGCGCGAGGATGTCCCCCGCCTCGCGCAAGGCGAAGGCAAGGCCGGCATCCGCCGCACCGGCACGGGCGGCCGCGACCGCCTGGCCGAACACATTGGCGAACTCGTGCACATGGGCCACGGCGACGTTGAAGCGCAGCCGCTCCACGTCGTCCGCCACCGTCGCCGCAAGGCCGTGGGATGCGCGGCGGAGCGCCAGCGCCTCGGGGCCGAACGCCTCCGGCATCGGCGCGCCTGCGGGCGTGCCCAGCTCCACCGCCTCACCCACGAGGCGCCACACGCGCTGCACGAAGCGCCACGCGCCCTCGATGCCGGCCGGCGTCCACTCGCTGTCGCGCTCGGGGGGCGTGTCGGAGAGCATGAACCAGCGGGCGCAGTCGACGCCATAGGTGTCCGCCACCACTTCCGGCGACACCACATTGCGCTTGGACTTGGACATCTTCTCCGGCGCGCCGACGACGACGTCCTCGCCGGTGTCCACCTTCACCGCCTTGCCGGTGCCGAGAAGCTTCACCTCCTCGGGGAACAGCCAGCGGCCGGCATGGTCCTTATAGGTCTCGTGGACGATCATGCCCTGGGTGAACAGACCGGCGAACGGCTCGGTGATGTCCACGCGCCCACATGCCTTCAGCGCCCGCGTGAAGAAGCGCGAATAGAGCAGATGCAAAATCGCGTGCTCGATGCCGCCGATATACTGGTCCACCGGCAGCCAGTGGGCCACCGCCGCCTTGTCCAGCGGCTTGTCCACGTTCGCCGAGGCATAGCGCAGGAAGTACCAGGACGAATCCACGAAGGTGTCCATGGTGTCCGTCTCGCGGTGCGCCGGCGCGCCGCATTTGGGGCACGGCACGTTGCGCCACGCCTTGTTGCGGTCGAGCGGGTTGCCGGGGCGGTCGAAGGAGACGTCGTCCGGCAGCATCACGGGAAGCTGGTCGCGCGGCACCGGCACGGGGCCGCAGGCCTCGCAATGGATCACCGGGATGGGGCAGCCCCAATAGCGCTGGCGCGAGATGCCCCAGTCGCGCAGGCGGAAATTCACCCGCCGCGTGCCCTGGGGCTCACCGTCCACCCGGAAGCGCTCCAGGCGCCGGGCGACCGCCTCCTTCGCATCCTCCACGCTCATGGCGTCCATGAAGCGGGAATTGAACAGCGTGCCCTCGCCGTCATAGGCGATGTCGTCCACCGTGAAGGTGGCCGGGTCCGCGCCCGGCGGCAGAACCACCGGAGTGACGGAGAGGTGGTACTTGCGGGCGAAATCCAGGTCGCGCTGGTCGTGCGCCGGGCAGCCGAAGATGGCGCCGGTGCCGTAATCCATGAGCACGAAGTTCGCCACATAGACCGGCAGCGTCATGGTCTCGTCCAGCGGATGGACGACCTTCAGCCCGGTGTCGTAGCCCATCTTCTCCTGGGTCTCGATCACCTCCGCCGAAGTGCCACCCTTCTTGCACTCGGCGATGAAGGCCGAGAGCTTCTCGTTGCCGGCGGCCAAAGCCGTCGCCAGCGGATGGTCGGGTGAGAGCGCCAGGAAGGACGCGCCGAACAGCGTGTCCGGCCGGGTGGTGTAGACCTTCACCGTCTGCGTGCCGGCGGCCTTCGCGCTGTCCTTCGACAGCTCGAACAGCACTTCCAGGCCTTCCGAGCGGCCGATCCAGTTGCGCTGCATGAGGCGCACGCGATCCGGCCAGCGGTCCAACGTGTCGAGGGCGTCCAGCAATTCCTGGGCGAAATGGGTGATGCGGAAGAACCATTGGGAGAGCTTGCGCCGCTCCACCACCGCGCCCGAGCGCCAGCCGCGCCCGTCGATCACCTGCTCGTTGGCGAGCACGGTGTTGTCGATGGGGTCCCAATTGACCTCGCTCTCCTTGCGATAGGCGAGGCCCGCCTCCAGGAAGTCGAGGAAAATGCGCTGCTGCTCCACATAATAGGAGGGATCGCACGTGGCGACCTCCCGGTCCCAGTCCAGCGACAGGCCGAGCAGCTCCAGCTGCTCCTTCATGGAGGCGATGTTCTCGTAGGTCCATTCCTTGGGATGGATGCCGCGCTCGATGGCGGCATTCTCCGCGGGAAGCCCAAAGGCGTCCCAGCCCATTGGGTGCAGCACGTTGTAGCCGCGCATGCGCTTATAGCGCGCCAGCACGTCGCCCATGACATAGTTGCGCCCGTGGCCGATATGGATGCGCCCCGACGGGTAGGGGAACATCTCCATCACGAAGAATTTCGGGCGCGGATCGTCGTTGCGGGCGCGGAAGATGCCGCGCTCGCGCCAGATCTTCTGCCACCGGGGCTCGGCGTCGCGGGCGTTGTAGCGTTCTGCGGTCATGGTCTCGTGCGGGTTCAAAAGCGCCGGGACTAGGACAGAAACAGGCGCACGGGTCAACCGGCGCCGCGCGTTTGGGGCCGATAACCCTGTTGTAGCCTTGCCTTACCCCGCCTCATCGTCCATCAAATCGGGAACGGGCGCGGGGAGATGGGTCTGTGCAGGCTGGACGTTTGAACGGTGCCGCCATCGGCATGGCAGCGGGGGCCTTGGCACTGGTCCTCACCTCCTCGGCCAACGCTGCCATTCCGGGCCTTCCGGCCGTCAACGGGGCGGAGCTATCGTCCCTCTGGGCGCTGCCCTTCGTGGGGATGCTGCTTTCCATCGCCCTCTTCCCGCTTCTCGCCAACAGCTTCTGGCACCACCATTACGGCAAGGTGGCGCTGTTCTGGGGGCTCGCCTTCCTCATCCCCTTCGCCCTGCTCGAGGGCCCGGACCTCACGGCCCATGAGGTGGCGCACACCGCGCTGCTCGAATACATCCCCTTCATCATCCTGCTGTTCGCGCTGTTCACGGTCTCCGGCGGCATCCTGGTGGTGGGCAACATCCACGGCAGCCCCGCCACCAATACGGCGCTCCTCGCCTTCGGCACGGTGATCGCGAGCCTCATCGGCACCACTGGCGCCTCCATGGTGCTGATCCGCCCCCTGCTGCGCGCCAACGACAACCGGCGCTATAACGTCCACACCGTGGTCTTCTTCATCTTCCTGGTGTCGAACATCGGCGGCTCGCTCACCCCGCTGGGGGACCCGCCCTTGTTCCTGGGCTTCCTGAAAGGGGTCAGCTTCTTCTGGACCACCACCCATTTGTTCCACGACACCGCGCTGGTCGCCGGCATCCTTTTGGCGGTGTTCTACCTGCTGGACCGCTATTTCTACGCAAAGGAGAAATTTCCGCCCCCGGACCCCACGCCGGACACGGAAAAAGTCTCCATCCGCGGTCTCCAGAATGTGCCCCTGCTCGCCGGCATCATCGGCGCGATCCTGCTCTCCGCGCTGTGGAAACCGGGCGTGAGCTTCCGCGTCTATGGCACCCACGTGGAGCTGCAATGGATCGTGCGCGACGCGCTGCTGCTGGTGATCGCCTTCATCTCGCTCGCCATCACGCCCAAGCTGGTGCGGGAGCGCAACGGCTTTGACTGGGAGCCCATCAAGGAGGTGGCGAAGCTGTTCGCCGCCATCTTCCTCACCATCATCCCGGTCATCGCCATCCTGCGCGCGGGCACGGCCGGCGCCTTCGCGCCGCTGGTGGACCTCGTGACGGACGATGCGGGACAGCCGGTGAACGTCTGGTATTTCTGGCTGACGGGCGGGCTGTCCTCGTTCCTGGACAATGCGCCGACCTATCTCGTCTTCTTCAACCTCGCCGGCGGCGATCCCTACCGCCTGATGGGGCCGCTGGAGGTGACGCTGGAGGCCATTTCGGCGGGCGCGGTGTTCATGGGTGCCATGACCTATATCGGCAACGCGCCGAACTTCATGGTGCTCTCCATCGCCCGGCACCGGGGCGTGAAGATGCCGAGCTTCTTCGGCTACATGGCCTGGTCGTGCATCTTCCTTCTGCCCTGCTTCGCGCTGATCACGTTCCTGTATTTCCTATAGAATAGCGGCGGATCGTGGTGCTCTAGCGAAGTCAGGATTGAGGTCGTCCATGTCCTACACCCGCGAGCAGATTATCGCGGCGGCCACCGCCGCCGGATTGGCTCCGGACGCGCGGGACCGGCTGCTCTCCGCTTTGCCGGAGCAAGGGTCCGTGGCGCGGCCGCGCTTTGATCTCACCCACCTGCTCTGGTACGGCGGCGCGCTGCTGGTGCTGGCCGCCATGACGCTGTTCGCGACCCTCGCCTTCGCCCAGATGGGAGGCACCGCGCTGACCGTCACGGCCGTGGTCTATGCTGGCGTCTTCCTCACGGCCGGCACACGTCTGTGGCGGCGCGGGCTGACGACGCCCGGCGGGCTCATGGTGGCGATCGCTGTGGGGATGGCGCCGATGGCGGTGTTCGGCCTCCAGGAGAGCATGGGCGCCTGGGGCGCGGGCGGCGATCCCGGCACCTATCGGGATTTCTACCGCTGGATCAATGGCGGCTGGGTGCCCATGGAGCTTGCCACCATCGCCGCGGGCGTGCTTGCCCTGTGGTTCTACCGCTTCCCGTTCATCGTCGCGATCATCGCTTTCGCGCTCTGGTTCCTGTCCATGGACCTCGCGCCTTTGCTGTTCCACGGGGAAGAGCTCAACTGGGAGCAGCGCCGGGACCTCTCGCTCTATTTCGGCCTCGCGCTGATCCTGATCGCCTGGGCCGTGGACCTCTTCGTCCGCGGCGGCGACTTCGCCTTCTGGCTCCATCTGGTGGCGGCGCTGACCTTCTGGGGCGGGCTGACCTTGCAGGATGGCGGAAGCGAGTGGTCGAAGGCGCTTTACTGCGCCATGAATATCGGCCTTATCCTGTTTTCCATCTTCATGGCGCGGCGCGTCTACGCGGTGTTCGGCACCATCGGCATCATGATTTATCTCGGCCACTTAGTGGCCGACATCTTCGCGGATTCGCTCCTGTTCCCCTTCGCCCTTTCGGCGCTGGGCGTCGCGATCATGGGGGCGGGACTGTGGCTTTACCCCCGCCGCCAGATCATGGCGGGCTGGATCGAGCGGACGCTGCCCGATCCCATGCAGCGCCTGCGCCCGGCCCACGCGCGGGCCTGATTTCTCCCGGCGGGCTGTTACGCCACGCAGGAGAGGAACCCGTCCTCCAGCTTCTTCTCGTCGAGGTTCCGGCCGATGAAGACGATGCGGCTGCGGCGCGCCTCGTCATCCTTCCAGGGGCGCTGGTGGTCGCCGTCCAGGATCATGTGGACGCCCTGGAAGACGAAGCGGTCCGGATCGTCCTTGAAGGAGAGGATGCCCTTGGACCTGAGGATGCTCGGCCCCTCGGTGGCGACCAAATCCTGCACCCAGGGAAAGAACTTGTCCGGGTCCACCGGCTTGTCGGTGGCGAAGGAGAAGGATTGCATCTCCTCGTCGTGATAGTGCTTCAGCCCGCCATGGGAATGGCCGTGGTCGTGCCCGCAATCGCAGTCCGGCCCGTGGTCATGATCATGGTCGTGATGATGGTGGTGCCCCTCATCTTCCTCCAGGAAGGCGGGCTCGATGGCCAGGATGCGGTCGAGGTCGAACGCGCCCTGGTTCAGCACCTTGTCGATGGCGATCTCAGACTTCTGCGTCCGATGCAGCTTGGCATAGGGGTTGATGGCGCGGATGCGGCCTTCCACCTCGGCCAGCTCCGCCGGCGAGACGAGGTCGGTCTTGTTGAGGAGGATCACGTCGGCGAAGGCGATCTGGTTCTTCGCCTCGGGCGCGTCCTTCAGCCGGTCGGTGAGCCACTTCGCGTCGGCCACGGTCACCACGGCATCCAGCTTGGTGCGTGCGCCCATCTCCTCGTCCACGAAGAAGGTCTGCGCCACGGGGGCGGGGTCCGCGAGGCCGGTGGTCTCGACGATGATGCCGTCGAAGCCGCCCTTGCGGCGCATCAGGCCGTCGATGATGCGGATGAGGTCGCCGCGCACGGTGCAGCAGACGCACCCATTGTTCATCTCGAACACTTCCTCGTCGGCGCCCACCACGAGGTCGTTGTCGATGCCGATCTCGCCGAACTCGTTGACGATGACGGCGAACTTCTTGCCATGGAGCTCGGAGAGGATGCGGTTGAGCAGCGTCGTCTTGCCGGCGCCGAGATAGCCGGTGAGGACGGTGACGGGGATCTTCTGGGTCTCAGACATGAGGCACTCCGGACAGCGGCCTTGGGCCGTAGAATAATTCTTTGCGCACCGAACACGCCGTCATGCCCGGGCTTTACCCGGGCATCTCGTCGCCGTCTTGCCCCGTCCCACGAGATGGCCGGATCAAGTCAGGCCATGACGCGATGAGGCGCATCAGCTCGTCAGCGCGCTGGACAGCTCCTTGAGGTTGCTGCGCACCATGTCGATGTAGGTAGGCGCGCCGCCTTTGTCATCGGAGAGGGCGTCGGAATAGAGCGTGCCGCCCACTTTCGCGCCGCTTTCCTTGGCGATGCGGTCCACGAGACGGGGGTTGGTGACGTTCTCCAGGAACACCGCCGGCACCTTCTGCGCCTTGATCTGGCGGATGATGCGGCCGACATCCTTCGCCGACGCCTCGGTCTCCGTGGAGACACCCTCCGGCGCCAAGAGCTTCAGGCCATAAGCGTCGCCGAAATAGCCGAACGCGTCGTGGGAGGTGATGATGAGCCGCCGGTCGGCCGGGATGGCGGCAACCGTCGCCTTCACGTCCGCCTCAAGAGCCGTGAGCTTGGCGAGATAGGCGTCCGCATTGGCGGTGTATTCGGCCTTGCCCGCCGGATCGGCGGCGATGAGGGCGTCGCGGATATTGCCCACATACACTTTCGCGTTGGCAATGGACTGCCAGGCATGGGGGTCGATGGCGCCATGGGCATGGGCGTGGCCCTTGGCGGGCTTGTCCTCGTCCTCCTGCGGCTCGTCGGCGGTGCGCTCGCGCGGCGTGACGCCCTTTGTGGCCACCACGACGCTCGCTTTGGTGCCGGAGGCCTTCACGAGCCGGTCCATCCAGCCCTCGAAGCCGAGGCCGTTCACGAACACGAGCTTGGCGGCGGCGATCTTCTTCGCGTCCGCCGGGGTCGGCTGGTAGACGTGGCTGTCGCCATTGGGGCCGACAATGGTGGTCACCGCCACCCGGTCGCCGCCCACATTCTTAACGAAATCCCCGAGGATGGAGAAGGACGCCACCACCGGCAGCTTCTCATTGGTCTGGGCGAAGCCGGGCGTGGCAGCGAGAACCAGGGCGGCCGCGAGCAACGTGCGACGGGAGAGCATGGACAACTCCTTCAGGCTTCGAGATGGCGCAGCGGCCAGCGGCGCGTGATGATGCCGCCGGCGGGTCCAAACAGGACCGAGAACAGGTAAGCACCGCCCGCCACGAGGATGATGGCCGGGCCCGAGGGCGCGCCCACATGGTAGGACACCAGCAGCCCCACCACCCCCGAGACGAAGGCGATGGCGGTGGCGACGCACACCAGCGGCGTCAGATCGCGCACCCAGAAGCGGGCGGTGGCGGCGGGCAGCATCATGAGGCCCACCGAGAGCAGCGTGCCCAGCGCGTGGAAGCCGCCCACGAGGTTCAGCACCACCAGCGCCAGGAAGGCGATATGGCTCGGCGCGCCCGCCCGGCTCACGGAGGAGAGGAAGGCGGGATCCACGCATTCCAGCACCAGCGGGCGCCAGATGATTGCGAGCGTCAGGAGCGTCAGCGTGGCGATGCCGGCCACCAGATAAAGGGTGGGATCGTCGAGGCCCAGCACGGTGCCGAACAGCACGTGCAGCAGGTCCACGTTCGAGCCCTTGACCGAGAGGATCAGCACGCCGAGGGCCAGCGAGATGAGATAGAAGGCCGCCATGGAGGCGTCCTCCTTCAGTTCAGTCGCCCGCGCCACCACGCCCGCGCCCACCGCCACGAGAAGGCCTGCGGCGAGCCCGCCGAAGGTCATGGCGAACAGGTCCAATCCCGAGACGAGAAAGCCGATGGCCGCGCCGGGCAGGATGGCGTGGGCCATGGCATCGCCGGTGAGGCTCATGCGGCGGAGCATGAGGAACGCCCCCACCGGCCCCGCGCCCAGGGCCAAAGCGAACACGCCCACCAGCGCCCGGCGCATGAATTCGAACTCCGCGAACGGAGCGATGAGGAGATCGTAGGGGTTCATCTGTGGTCCAAAGCCGCTCGGTTCCCTCTCCCGCCTGCGGGGAAGGGTTAGGGAGGGGGAAAAGCCGGGCACGAAGGCAGGCGCGGATCGCCCTGCTTCATGTGCCCCCTCCCCGCCCCTCCCCCGCAAGCGGGAGAGGGGGATTGATGGTGCGGATCACGCCGCCGCGTCGCAGATGGCCGCGCTGTCGTGCCAGGCTTCGCCCATGCGGCGCGCCTTCAAAAGGTTCTCCGGCGCCAGCGCCTCACCCGTCGGGCCCCAGGCCACCGCCGAGCGGGCGAGCAGCAGGGTGTGGGGGAAGTGCGCCCGCACCAGATCGAAATCGTGCAGCACCGCCAGCACCGTGCGCCTCTCGCCATGCCAGCGGCGCACGAGATCGAGGAGGTCCGAGACGGTCTTGGCGTCCAGCGCCGTGAAGGGCTCGTCCAGGAGGATCAGCCGGGCATCCTGCAAAAGGAGCCGCGCGAACAGGGTCCGCTGCATCTGGCCGCCGGAGAGGGTACCGATGGGGCGGCCCTCGAAGCCCTCCAGGCCAACGGCAGCGACGGCCTCTGCAATCTTCGCGCGGTCCGCCTTGCCGATGCCGCCGAACAGGCCGGAGCAGCGCCACAGGCCCATGGAGACCATGTCGTAGACGCTGATGGGGAAGCTGCGGTCCACCTGCGCGCCCTGGGGCAGATAGGCGATCTCGCGGGCATCGAGCCCACCGCGCTCGATGGCACCGGCGAGAGGCCGCAACTGGCCGACAATGCCACGCATGAGCGTGGACTTGCCGGCGCCGTTGGGACCGCACACGGCCAGAAGCGTACCCTCCTCCACGGAACCGTCGAGATGGTGCACCGCCGGGTGGCGCTCATAGCCGAGCGTCAGGTCGCGGAAGCGGAGTTGGGGCGCTATGGTCATGGCGTCACCCAGATCACGGCGACCCAAAGGACCGCCGCGAGCCCCGCCGCGATGATCGCGCGCTGGGCGAAAGATGCCCGCAGGACGGAGAAGGCCGGGTCATAGGACCGACCGCGCGCGCGCCTGCCATGATCATGCCCGCCGGCCTTGGGAGGCGCGGGAACAGAGGGCTTGGAAGGGGCGGCGGATGTCATGGACATGACTGATACAGAGTATCATTTACATTGTCCAGCCCGGTTTGCGACCAGACGCCCGCCTTTTGCGTTGAATGGTACTCGACACGCGCAAGGGGCTGCGCTTCAAAGGCCCCCGCATTGGAGAGACGCTTCATGAGCCTGCCGAGCCCCTTCCCGCTCCTCGCCCGCGCCCCGGTCATCCCCGTGGTAGTGATCGAGCGCCTGGAGCATGCCGTTCCCCTCGCCCGCGCGCTGGTGGAAGGCGGCCTGCCACTGATCGAGGTGACGCTCCGCACCCCCGTGGCCCTGGAGGCCATCCGCGCCATCGCGGCCGAGGTGGAGGGCGCGATCTTGGGCGCTGGCACGGTCACCGAGGTCGCCCATGTGGAGGCCTCGCTGGAAGCCGGCGCCGCCTATCTGGTGAGCCCGGGCACCACCCATGCCTTCGCCGAAGCGCTGTCCGAGGCGCCGGTGCCGGTGCTTCCCGGCTGCGCCACGGTGAGCGAGGCCATGGCGCTCTCGGCGCTGGGCTTCCAGGTGCTGAAATTCTTCCCCGCCGAGGCGGCGGGCGGCGTGCCGTTCCTGAAATCCATCGCCGGCCCCCTGCCCCACCTGCGCTTCTGCCCCACGGGCGGCATCGGGCCCAACAATGTGGAGACCTATCTGGCGCTGCCCAATGTGGTGGCCGTGGGCGGCTCCTGGGTGGTGCCGGCGGACGCCATCCGCGCGGGGGATTTCGGCAAGGTGCGGGATCTGGCGAAGGCGGCGTCGGGGCTGAAGCGGGCGGTGAGGTTCTGACCTGTGTTTAGCCGTCATCCCCGGGCTTGACCCGGGGATCTCGACTGGGCTCCGACCTCGCGGCGGGAGATGCCCGGGCCAAGCCCGGGCATGACGACTGAAGGTCAATGCGCGCTCATGCCCTCATGCGCGGCGCGGGGAATGATCGCCCCGCGATGCATGATCACGGCGCCCGCGAGGCGGTGTCCCGCCAGCGCCGCCTCCTCCGGCGTCGCCCCCTTCAGGCGGGCCGCGAGATAGGCCGCATTGAAGCTGTCGCCCGCGCCCGTGGTGTCCACCGGGAGCACCTCGTGCTCCACCGGCACCTCGATCACCTTGCCCTCTGCATAGACCAGCGCGCCCGCCGGCCCGTTCTTCACCACCACTTCGCTCACCCCATAGGTGGTGATGCGCTCGATGGTGGCCATGGGCGAGGCATCGCCCCAGAGCGCCACCTCGTCCTCGAAGGTGGGAAGCGCGATGGAGGCCCGCTTCATGGCTTCCGCGAACACAGTGCGCGCCCGCCCCACATCACCAGCCCAGCCGCGCGGGCGGAAATTGCCGTCGAACACGCGCCACGCCCCATTGGTGCCCGCCAACTCCAGAGAGGCGAGGAACCGGCCGAGGCCGGCATTGGAATAGAGCGAAAGGGTGATGCCGGAGAAATAGACCGCGCCCGCGCCCACCAGCTGCTCGGCCACCTGTTGCCAGCCGTCCATCTCGAACAGCACGCGGGCAGGCGAGGTGTCGCGCCAATAATGGAAGCTGCGCTCGCCCTTATCATCCGTGGTGATGAGATAGAGACCCGGCACCCGGCCCTTCACCTGCAGGATGGCCTCGCGGCCCACATTCTCCATGGCGGCAAGGTCGAGGATCTGGCCGGAGAAGATGTCGTCGCCCAATGCGGTGGCATAGGCGGTGTCGATGCCGGCGCGGGAGAGATAAACCGCCGTATTGAACGTGTCGCCGCCGAAGGCGAGGCCGAAGCGCCCGTCCGTGCCGCGCGCCAGTTCCACCATCACCTCGCCCACGCAAACCACTTTTGCCATATCTTGTCCTCTGAAGCGGCGCGCACCATCGGCCAGAGCCATGCGGGGCGCAAGATCAGTCTGCGCGCTGGGACACCGCCTGCACCCATGTGGCCGGCCGGGTGCCCAGACCAGCGGCGGGCGCTGTCGCCACGGGCACCGTCACCGGCTCGCCGTAGCGCAGGCGCAGGTCGTTGGCCCGCCGCTCATTGTTGGCGATGAGGCAGAGCGAGCGCTGCTCGAAATTGCCGATGCCCTTCCCGCCCTCATAAGGCGCGACGCCCTGGCAGTCGAAATTGCGGTAGAGCACGAAGCGCACCTGCGCCTCGTCCAGGAGGCTTTTCCAGCGGGTGCGCTGGACGCCGGCAAGGTCCCCGCGGCTCTCGATCACCGCCACCGCATTGTCCACCGCCGCTTCCATCACCTTCTCGCTCAAGGCGATGGCGTCGTAGAGGCAGCGGCCATACTCCCGGGCCAGCATCTCGCCCTTCTGGCAGCGGGCGGAGATCGGCCAGGGATTATCCGCGCTTTGGGCGAGCGCGGGCGCGGCCCAGAGCAGCAGGAGAGCTGGGAGGATGCGGCGGATGCTGTCTTTGGAACGCGCCCGCCGCACGGGTCTCAGGCCGCCTTCCGCTGTTGCAGGAAGGTGTCCATGCGCTTCAGGGCGGCGCGGATGTTCTCGGCGGAATTGGCATAAGAGAGGCGCAGATACCCCTCGCCATAAACGCCGAAATCCGGCCCGCCGATGACCGCCACGCCCGCATCCTCCAGCAGCGCGGAAGCGAGCGCCTTGGCGGAGGTCCAGCCCGTGCCGGAGACATTCGGGAAGGCATAGAAGGCGCCCCGCGGGGTCGCGCAGGACACGCCCGGAAGCGCGTTCAGCCCCTCCACCACCAGATGCCGGCGGCGGTCGAACTCGGCCACCATGGCGGAGACCGCATCGTGCGGGCCGTCGAGGGCGGCGATGCCGGCATATTGGGTGGCGGCATTCACACACGACCAAGCATTCACCGAGAGCTTGCGCACGGCTTCATAGAGCGACTTCGGCCACACCGAATAGCCGAGGCGCCAGCCGGTCATGGCATAGGTCTTGGACCAGCCGTTGAGCAGGATCAGCCGGTCGCGGATCTCGGGATAGGCGAGCAGCGTCTGGTGCTTCTCGCCGTCGAACACGAAGTGGTCGTAGATCTCGTCCGACATGATCGCCACATGGGGATGGGCGGCGAGGCCCTTCACCAGCTTGTCGATCTCGGCCTTGGGGGTCACGCCGCCGGTGGGGTTGGCGGGCGAATTGATGATGAGAAGGCGCGTCTTCGGCGTGATGAGCGCCAGCGTCTCCTCCGCCGAGAAGGCGAAGCCGTTCTCCTCGCGGATCGGCACCGGGATGGGCGTCGCGCCGGTATGCTCGATCATGGAGCGGTAGATGGGGAAGCCGGGGTCCGGATACATGATCTCCGCGCCCGGCTCGCCGAACAGGCGGATGGCGGCATACATTGTGACCTTGCCGCCGGGCACGATCATCACGAGGCCGGGGTCCACTTCCACGCCGTAGCGGCGGTTGAGGTCGCGGGCCACCGCCTCGCGCAGCGGCAGGATGCCGACCGAGGGCGTATAGCCGTGATGGCCGTCCTGCAGCGCCTTGATGGCGGCCTCGACGATGTGCTCGGGCGTGCGGAAATCCGGCTGGCCGATGCCGAGATTGATGATGTCGCGGCCCTGCCCCGCGAGGGTGGTGGCGCGGGCGAGAACGGCGAAGGCGTTCTCTTCGCCGATGCGGTCGAAAGCGTCGACGGTGGTCAGCATGGGCACTCTCTCCCCGGCGGGTCCGGCCCGCCTTGTTGGCCTTATGTCAGGTGGGAGGAAATAGCATGCTATCCGGCTAAAGGAGAACAGGTCCCTTCGCGCGATTTGCCCCCTCTCCCGCTTGCGGGAGAGGGAATAAGGCGGCGGCAAGCCCCTCAATCCCGGAAATAATCCGGCCGGTCCTTCCGCATCCCGTCCGCCGAGGCAAGCGAGCGGGAGAGGTGGTCGCGCACGGCGCGCTGGGCCTCGGCAGCATCCCCCGCTGCGATGCCGTGCACAATGGCTTCGTGGTCCAGGATGATCTGTGGCGCCTTGCCGGCGAGGGGCAGGTTGAGCCGCCGCAGCCGGTCGATATGGCCGGAGGAGCGGCGCACCAGCGCCCACAATTCCCCCGCGCCCACTTGGTCGCACAGCGTGCCGTGGAAGGCGCGGTCCGCCACGTCGAAGGCTTCCAGGTCCCCTGCCGCCAGAAGCGCCTTCTGACGCGCGATCACCGCGTCCAGGGCGGCCACCGCGACATCCCGGTCGGTCCGCTCCGCCAGCAGCCGCACCGCCTCCTGCTCGATGGAGCGGCGCAGGAACTGGGTGCGCTTCGCCTGGCCGAGATCGATGGGCGAGACCCTGGTGGCGTGCTGGGGGAACACCTCCACCAGCCCCTCTTCCTCAAGCTTCATCAGCGCGTCCCGCACCGGCGTGGAGGAAACGCCGAACAGGTCCTGGAGCGCGGCTCGCGGCAGCGTGGCGCCGGGGGGAAGGACCAAGGTGACGATCTGTTCGCGCAGATAGTCGAACACCTGCGGCGCCGCCTGCCTGGAGCGGTCGCGGGCGGGGCGCGGGAGAAGCTGCGGGTTGATGGCCTCGTTCATGCCCGCGATCCATATCATGTTTTCTCGTTGACCAACTAATGCATTAGTGTTTCAGTTTCCGTCAGACCCGCCTCAGACGGGCGCCGCCGGCCGCCATGTGCCGGAAACAAAAAAGTCCCGGGAGGACGCCAGATGTCTTCGATCAAGTTCGTCTGCGCGGCGCTATTGGGCGTCGCCATGAGCACGTCGTGTTTTGCGGCCGGCTATCCCGACCGCCCGGTCACCGTCATCGTGCCGTTCCCTGCGGGCGGCGCCTCGGACAGCGCGGCGCGCTTCATCACGCCCAAAATGTCTGAAGTACTGGGCCAGCCGGTGGTGGTGGACAACAAGCCCGGCGCCAATGGCGGCACGGGCGCCCAGCAGATGGCGAAGTCCCCGGCCGACGGCTACACACTGCTTGTGGGCTCCATCGGCGTCTTCGCCATCAATCCCGCGCTCTATCCGAACCTTGCTTATTCCCCGCAAAAGGATTTCGACCTCCTCACCGTGGCCGTGCGCACGCCGAACGTGCTGGTCGCGACGCCGAACTTCCCGGCCAACTCGGTGAAGGAGCTGATCGACTATATGAAGAAGAACCCGAACAAGGTGACTTTCGCCTCGTCCGGCATCGGCTCGTCCGACCATCTCACCGCAGCCCTGTTCTGGCAGAAGACGGGCACCCAGGGCGTCCACGTGCCCTATAAGGGCGGCGGCCCGGCCATCAACGACCTCATGGGCGGCCATGCGGACGTGTCATTCCAGAATCTCGGCTCGGTGGCGAACCAGATCCGCGCCGGTAAGCTGAAGCTGCTGGCGGTGACGGCGGCGGACCGGGCCTCGGTGTTCCCCGACACCCCCACCATGAAGGAAGCCGGCGTGCCGGGCCTTGAGGTCTATTCCTGGCAGGCGGCCGCAGGCCCCAAGGGGCTTCCGGCCGATGTGAAGGCCAAGCTCGAAGCGGCGCTCATGACGGCGCTGCGCGACCCCGAGGTGAAGAAGAAGTTCAACGACATCGGCTTCGAGGTGGTCGCCAATTCGCCGAAGGAGTTCGCCGCTTTCCAGGCCGAGCAGCAGGCCATGTGGAAACAGGTGATCGACGAGGGCAAGATCACGCCCACGGAATAAGTGAATATTCAGAACCACGTCGATGAAGCAAAAGTGCTGTCATTCCCGGACTTGATCCGGGGATCCACGCCTCACCGTTGGCCTTGCGCTTGCGGAGCCCCGTGGATGCCCGGGACAAGCCCGGGCATGACGATCCCTAAGGTATGCGTCAGAGAACATCCCCCATGACCAAGCCCCGCAAGACCCCCGACACGCTGCGCAGCGCGCGCTGGTTCGCGCAGGATGACCTGCGCGGCTTCGGCCATCGCTCCCGCATCATGCAGATGGGCTATGCGCCTGAGGACTTCATCGGCCGGCCCGCCATCGCCATCGTGAATACCTGGTCGGACATCAATCCCTGCCACGCCCATTTCAAGGAGCGGGTGGAGGATGTGAAGCGCGGCGTGCTCCAGGCGGGGGGCTTTCCCATCGAGCTGCCGGCCATCTCGTTGGCGGAGAATTTCGTCAAGCCCACCACCATGCTCTACCGCAATCTGCTGGCCATGGAGACGGAGGAGCTGATCCGCTCCCACCCCGTGGACGGGGTGGTGCTGATGGGCGGCTGCGACAAGACCACGCCTGCTCTCCTTATGGGCGCCACCAGCGCGGGCCTGCCCGCCATCTTCGTGCCCGCCGGCCCGATGCTGCGCGGCAATTGGAAGGGCAAAGTGCTGGGCTCCGGCTCGGACGCGTGGAAATACTGGGACGAGCGCCGCGCCGGCAACATTTCCGACCAGGACTGGCTGGATATCGAGGGCGGCATCGCCCGCTCCTTCGGCCATTGCATGACCATGGGCACGGCCTCCACCATGACCGCCATCGCCGAAGCCACCGGCATGACCTTGCCCGGTGCCTCCTCCATCCCGGCGGCGGATTCCAATCATGTCAGGATGTGCGCGGCGGTGGGGCGGCGCATCGTGGAGATGGTGTGGGAGGACCTGACCCCCGCCGACATCCAGACGCGGGAGAGCTTCGAGAACGCCATTGCGGTGGCCATGGCCATGGGCTGCTCCACCAACGCCATCATCCATGTGCTCGCCCAATCCCGCCGCGCCGGCTGCCCGGTGACGCTGGACGATTTCGAGGCGGCAAGCCGCAAGGTGCCCACCCTCGCCAATGTGCGGCCCACCGGCGATGCCTATCTGATGGAGGACTTTTTCTATGCCGGCGGCCTGCCGGCGCTAATGACGCGCATCACGGAGCACCTCCATCTCGATGCGCTCACCGTCTCCGGCAAGACGCTGGGCGAGAACATTGCCGCCGCCACCATCTACAATGAGGACGTCATCCGCCCCGTGGAGCGGCCGGCGACGGACCAGAGCGCGCTCGCCGTGCTTAAGGGCAATCTCGCCCCCGAGGGCTGCGTTATAAAGCCCGGCTGCTGCGAGGAGCGCCTTCTCAAGCACACCGGCCCCGCCATCGTGTTCGACGACTACCCGTCCATGAAGGCCGTCATCGACCGGGACGATTTCGACGTGACGCCTGACCATGTGCTCGTGCTGCGCAATGCCGGCCCCCAAGGCGGCCCCGGCATGCCGGAATGGGGCATGCTGCCGCTGCCGAAGAAGCTGGTGCGCCAGGGCGTGCGGGACATGCTGCGCATCTCGGACGCGCGCATGAGCGGCACCAGCTACGGCGCCTGCGTGCTGCATGTAGCCCCGGAATCCTTCGTGGGCGGCCCGCTGGCGCTGGTGGAAACCGGCGACATGATCAGCGTGGACGTGGAGGCCCGCTCCATCACGCTCAACGTGCCGGAAGAAGAGCTGACACGCCGCCGCGCCGCCTGGGCGCCGCCGCCGCCGCGCTTCGAGCGCGGTTATGGCTGGATGTTCACCCGCCATATCGGCCAAGCTCATGAGGGATGCGACTTCGACTTCCTCGAAACTTCCTTCGGTGCGCCCATCGGCGAGCCGGCCATCTTCTGAACCCTTTTTCCGGGAGCGAAACGTGGAATTGCCCGTCAACAGCTTCAAGCGCGCCATCCATGCGGGGCGCCAGCAGATCGGCCTGTGGTGCTCCGTCCCGAGCAACTTCACCGTGGAGATCCTGGCCGGCTCCGGCTTCCACTGGCTGTTGCTCGACACCGAGCATTCGCCCAACGAGCTGCCCATCGTCTACAGCCAGCTCCAGGCCGCCATGGAAGGCTCCGCCCAGCCCATCGTGCGCATTCCCTGGAACGACCATGTGCTGGCGAAGCGCTATCTGGACGCCGGCGTCCAGACTTTCCTCATCCCCATGGTGCAGAATGCCGAGGAGGCCCGCGCCGCGGTGGCTGCGACACGCTATCCGCCCAAGGGCATTCGCGGCTTCGCCGCCGCCTCCCGCGCCTCGCGCTTCGGCCGCATCAAGGATTATTACGACCGCTGCGAGGAAGAGATCTGCGTTCTCGTGCAGGTGGAGACGCAAGAGGCCCTGGACAATCTGGAGGCCATTTGCGGCGTCGAAGGCGTCGACGGCGTCTTCATCGGGCCCGGGGACCTCTCCTCCAGCGTCGGCTATCTCGGCAAGCAGGGCGATCCCTACATCGTGGAGATGATCGAGACCACCATCCGCCGCATCACCGCCGCCGGCAACCGGGCGGGCATCCTCACCCCCGACGAGGCGCTGGCGAAGCGCTACATGGCGGCGGGCACGATCTTCACGGCGGTGGGTTCCGACAGCGGGCTGCTGGCGCGTGGCTCGGAAGCCCTGGCGCGGCGGTTTACGGAAGGCTGAGTGGGGCGAACGACACACTCTCTCCCGTAAGCGGGAGAGGGGGTCATGGCTCCGGGACTGGCTATTGCTGCAAGGAGACGGGAGATCCCCGGATCAAGTCCGGGGATGACCACCCGCTGGGTGGTCAGTTCAGCGAAAGCCGTGCGGCGCCGAGGATCGGGCCGGGCGCCGTCTGGGTGCCGCTCTGGACCATCACCACGACGGCATCCTCATTGTCCGGCGCGATGCGGCTCAAGGGGACGGTATAGCTCGCCGCCTCGCCCTTCCAGGGGCCGAGCTTGATCCAGCCGCGCACCACATTTGTATAGGTAACGGTCTTGCCGGCATTCTCGCCCCGCCCGATCGCCACGTCATGGCTGCGGATCACCGGGCAGACCCAGATGTCGGCCGAAAAGGCCGGGTTCTCGGTGTGGCGCGCGAGGGCGCCCACATCCACCACCAGATCCGAGCCCTTGCGTGCCAGGGTCACCGGGACGGAGAGAACGGAGCCCACATCCTTGGCGCGCGCCATGGCGCGGGTCACCGCTGCCTTGTCGCTGCCCTTGGCGGGGGCGAAGCCGTCGACGACGATCTGCGGCGTGTAGATCATGCGGTCGCCGCGCAGCTCTGCATAAGCGCGCTGGCGCAGCGAATGGCCGTGCTTGGCCAGGGTGTCCTTCCAGCCGATATAGTCCCAGTAGTCCACCGCCAGCGTGATGGCGATCACGTCCGGATCCTTGGCAAGCTCGCTCAGCAGCGCGTCGGCCGGCGGGCACGAAGCGCAGCCCTGGCTGGTGAACAGCTCTACGACCGCCTTGGGGGATGAGGAAGGAGCCTGCGCCTGAGCCCGCCCGCCGACCAGCACGCCCACGAGCGCAGCAGCGAGGAGGAGAGAGGGGCGAAAGCGCATCGGCACGGACAAATCTGAACCATCTGACGGGAGCACCACGCATAGGCGTGTGGCACGGCGGAGGCCAGTCAATTCGCAGTGAGAGCCCGGCGCAAGCCTAAAGCTGGGCCTTGGGGCTGAAAGTTGCAGAGGCTAAGGGCCGTCATGGCCGGGCTTGACCCGGCCATCTCCTCCGCCGGACGGAGATCCCCGGGCCACGCCGGGGATGACCTTATGTCGGTGAAGCGTTCCGCCTCACGCCGCCAGCGAGCGCAGCACGTAGGGCAGGATGCCGCCGGAGCGGAAATATTCCAGCTCGTCCAGCGTATCGATGCGGCAGATGAGCGGCACTTCCACCACACGCCCATCGGCGTAGGCGATGATGGCGGTCATCTGCTGGCGCGGCTTCAGCTCGCCCTCGATGCCGCGCAGGGTGACGAGCTCGTCGCCCTTCAGGCCGAGGGTCTGCCAGGAGGTCCCCTCCTCGAACACCAGCGGCATGATGCCCATGCCCACAAGGTTCGAGCGGTGGATGCGCTCGAAGGACTGGGCCACCACGGCGCGGATGCCGAGGAGCTTGGTGCCCTTCGCCGCCCAGTCGCGGGAGGAGCCGGTGCCGTATTCCTTGCCGGCCAGCACCACCAGCGGGACGCCCTCGGCCTTATACTGCATGGCTACGTCGTAGATGGGCGCCTGCGCGCCGTCCGGATAGTGGACCGAAATGCCGCCTTCCACGCCCGGGATCATCTGGTTCTTGATGCGGATATTGGCGAAGGTGCCGCGCATCATGACTTCGTGATTGCCGCGGCGCGTGCCGTACTGGTTGAAGTCCACCGGGCGGACCTGGTGCTCCACCAGATACTGGCCCGCCGGGCTCGACGCCTTGATAGAGCCGGCCGGGGAGATGTGGTCGGTGGTGATGCTGTCCAGGAACAGGCCGAGGATGCGGGCATCGATGATGTCCGTGACCGGCTCCGGCTCCTTGGTCATGCCGACGAAGTAAGGCGGGTTCTGGACGTAGGTGGACGAATCCTGCCAGGCGTAGGTCTGGCCGGTGGGAATGGCGATCTTCTGCCAGTGCTCGTCGCCCTTGAAGACGTCGGAATACTTTTCCTTGAACATCTTCTTGGTGACGTTGTCGCGGATGTACTGGGCGATTTCCTTATTGGTCGGCCAGATATCCTTGAGGTAGACGGGATTGCCATCGTCATCCGTGCCGAGCGGCTCGGTGGTGAGGTCCACCTGCAACGAGCCGGCGAGCGCGTAAGCGACCACCAGGGGAGGCGAGGCGAGATAGTTCGCCTTCACGTCCGGGTTCACGCGGCCTTCGAAATTGCGGTTGCCGGAGATCACGGCGCCGGCGACCAGATCGTTCTTGTTGATGGCTTCGGAAATGGGCTCCGGCAGCGGCCCGGAATTGCCGATGCAGGTGGTGCAGCCGAAGCCGACCAGGTTGAAGCCGAGCGCGTCGAGATATTCCTGCAGGTTCGCCGCCTTCAGATAGCCCTCGACCACCTGGGACCCAGGCGCCAGCGAGGTCTTCACCCAGGGCTTGGACTTCAGGCCCCGCTTGACGGCCGCCTTGGCGAGCAGGCCGGCGGCGATCAGCACCGAGGGGTTGGAGGTGTTGGTGCAGGAGGTAATGGCGGCGATCACCACGTCGCCATGGCCCAGGGTGTAGTCTTCGCCCTGCACCGGGAAGCGGATGTCGGCGGCGCCGGGCTTCTTGAACTCGCCTTCGAGCGAGCCGAGGAAGCCCGCCTTCGAATCGCTCAGCAGCACGCGATCCTGGGGACGCTTGGGGCCCGCCATCGAGGGCAGCACGGTGTCGAGATCGAGCTCCAGCGCGTCGGTGAAGACCGGATCGGGCGTGTCCTTCTTGCGCCACATGCCCTGGGCCTTGGAATAGGCCTCCACAAGCTGCACGCGGCTGTCCTTGCGGCCGGTCTCGTCGAGATAATCGATGGTCTCGCGGTCCACGGGGAAGAAGCCGCAGGTGGCGCCGTATTCGGGGGCCATGTTGCCGATGGTGGCGCGGTCGGCGAGCGAGAGGTGCTCAAGGCCGGAGCCGTAGAATTCCACGAACTTGCCCACCACGCCCTTCTTGCGGAGCATCTGGGTGACCGTGAGCACGAGGTCGGTGGCGGTGATGCCTTCCTTCAGCTTGCCGGAGAGCTTGAAGCCGATCACCTCGGGGATGAGCATGGAGATGGGCTGGCCGAGCATGGCCGCCTCCGCCTCGATGCCGCCCACGCCCCAGCCGAGCACGCCGAGGCCGTTCACCATGGTGGTGTGGCTGTCCGTGCCCACCAGCGTGTCGGGATAGGCGACGGTGACGGTCTTGCCGTTCAGCTCTTCCTTGCGGGTCCAGACCGTCTGGGCGAGGTATTCGAGATTCACCTGGTGGCAGATGCCGGTGCCCGGGGGCACGACGCGGAAGTTGTCGAACGCGCTCTGGCCCCACTTCAGGAAGCGGTAACGCTCCTGGTTCTGCTTATATTCTTCCTCGACATTCTTCGCGAAGGCGGTGCTGTCGCCGAAATAATTCACGATCACGGAATGGTCGATGACGAGATCGACGGGCACCAGCGGATTGATCTTCACCGGGTCGCCGCCGAGATTCACCATGGCGTCGCGCATGGCAGCGAGGTCCACCACCGCCGGAACGCCGGTGAAGTCCTGCATCAGCACGCGGGCCGGACGGTAAGCGATCTCGCGCTCCGACTTGCCGCGGGTGGTCAGCCATTCGGCGATGGCGGCCACGTCTTCCTTGGTGACGCTGCGGCCGTCCTCGTAGCGCAGGAGGTTCTCCAGCAGCACCTTCATGGAGAAGGGCAGGCGGGAAATCCCGGCGAGACCGTTTTTCTCGGCCGCTTCAAGGCTGTAATAGACATACTCCTTGTCGTCGACGGACAGGGTGGTGCGGCACTTGAAGCTGTCGAGGGAGGTCACGGCGCTTTGTCTCCGGTTCGATGATCGACCGACGCCAACCGTCCAGAGATGGCGGGAGGAAGAGGTGCCATCCCACCTTGGACGGTGCGGTTCAGCCGCTTTATAGAGCGATTTCAAACCGCGGTCATGCGATAAGACGAACGAATGTGCAATGCACCAGACGCAAGGCTCAGGCCAAATTGGGAAGGCGTCGCCCTTTTCGGTCAAGCCCTGGCTTGCCGCCGGGGCACGCGGCTTCTGTTCGAGGGCCTGCATTTTACAATCGACACGGGCGAGGCCCTGGTGGTTACGGGGCCAAATGGAGCCGGCAAGTCTTCGCTCCTGCGAATCGTTGCGGGGCTGATCACCGCGACATCCGGACGCGTGCAGCTTGCGGGTTTGGACCCTGATACGCGCCCGGCGGAGCAGATGCACTATCTCGGCCACGAGGATGCGCTGAAGGGCGCGCTGAGCGTCGCGGAGAACCTGACCTTCTGGCGCACCGTTCTTGGCACGCCGGGTCTCGCGGTGGCGGAGGCACTGGACGAGGTGGGGCTCGGCGGGCTCGGACGCCTTCCGGCCGCGGTGCTCTCCGCCGGCCAGCGGCGCCGCCTTGCCATTGCCCGCCTTCTGGTCTCGCGGCGCCCGGTCTGGCTGCTGGACGAGCCGACCACCGCCCTTGATGCCAGCGCGCAGGCGCGCTTCGCCGCGCTCGGGCGGGCGCACCTGGAGACAGGCGGGCTGATCCTCGCCGCCACCCATGCCCCGCTCGATTTCGGCGCCAAGGCGCGCGAACTGCGCCTCGGGGCAACCGCATGATGGCGGCTTTCCTCGCCTTGGTCCGGCGTGACCTCGCCTTGGCCATGCGGGCCGGCGGCGGAGCCGGGCTCGGGGTCGTGTTCTTCCTCTCGGTGGTGGCGGTGGTGCCCTTCGCCGTGGGGCCGGACCTCGTCCTGCTCGCCCGAATCGGTCCGGCGATCCTGTGGATCGGCGCCATGCTGGCGAGCCTCATCGGTCTCGAGCGCCTGTTCGCGGCCGATGTGGAGGACGGCTCGCTGGACGCGCTCACCGGCGCGCTCCTGCCGCTGGAACTGGTGGCGGCCGCCAAGGGCCTTGCCTATTGGATCGCCACCGGCCTGCCCTTGGTGGTGGCGGCGCCCTTCCTCGCCTTGATGCTGAACCTCGACCCTGCCGCCATCGGCGCGCTGGTGGCGACGCTTCTGGTGGGCACGCCCGCCGTCACCGCGCTCGGCCTCATCGGCGCGGCGTTCGCGGGCGCATTCCGGCGTGGCGGACTGTTGATCGCAGTCCTCGTGCTGCCTCTGGCGATCCCGGTGCTGATCTTCGCCGTCTCCGCCACGGGGGCGGCGGTGACGGGGCCGGTGCCGTTCGGCACGCCGTTCCGCGTGCTGATCGGGCTTGCCCTGTTTGCTCTGGTGCTGGGGCCGGTGGCGGCGGCGGCGGCGCTGAGGGCCGCGCGAGGGTGAGCCAGCCACCATGTGCCGGCTTGTCCTGGACCAGTGACGGCGCAGCCGGAGCGCAGATCCGGGACCCAGCGCACAACTCCGGCGAAGCCGTCAATCCGCGACCAGCGCCTTTGCGTTTCCACTGCGTGGCATCGGAAACGGGTTGAAGCGCCTTCGGCAGTCTTTTGCGCTGGGTTCCGGATCTGCGCTCAAGCTTCGCTTTCGCTTCTCCAGGACAAAAGATCCCCGGGTCAAGCCCGGGGATGACGTGCGGTGTCAGGGAAAGCCCCTTATTCCCCCGCCAGCCGGAGCGGCGTTGCCGCGCGGCGCTCAGCGGCGCGCAGCTTCTCTTCCACCTCGGCGATGTAATCCCGGGTCAGCGGCACCGCCTCCTGGCGCTTGGCCAGCTGGATCTGGAAGATCATCAGGCCCTGGTGCCGGAACCCCATCTCCGAACCGGCGAGGTAGAATTCCCACATCCGGCAGAAGCGCTCGTCGGTGAGGCGCAGCGCCTCTTCCCGGCGCGCCAGGAACCGCTCGCGCCAGGCCTTGAGCGTCTCCGCATAATGGAGGCGCAGGACTTCCACGTCGGTGACGACCAGCCCCACCTTCTCGATCTGCGGCAGCACCTCGGACAGCGCCGGGATGTAGCCGCCCGGGAAGATGTACTTGGCGATCCAGGGATTGGTGATGCCCGGCACGCCGGAGCGGCCGATGGAATGCAGCACCATCACCCCGTCCTCATGGAGCAGATCGCGCACCTTGTGGAAGAAGGCGCCGTAATGGTCGACGCCCACATGCTCGAACATGCCCACCGAAATGATGCGGTCGAATGGCCCCGGCACGTCGCGATAATCCTGGAGGCGGAACTCCACGCGATCCGCCAGCCCTTTTTCATCCGCCCGCGCCTTGGCGACGCCAAGCTGCTCGGTGGAGAGCGTCACGCCGGTCATGCGTGCGCGGCCGATCTCCGCCAGATAAAGGCTGAGCCCGCCCCAGCCGCTGCCGATGTCCAGCGTACTGAGGTCCGGCCGGTCGAGGATGAGCTTCGCCGCCAGATGCCGCTTCTTGGCGAGCTGGGCATCGTCCAGCCGTTGGCCCGGATGCTCGAAATAGGCGCAGGAATATTGCCGATCGGCATCGAGAAACAGGGAATAGAGCCGCCCGTCCAGATCGTAATGGTGGGCAACGTTGCGCCGCGAGCGTCCGCGCGGGTTGAACTGCGCCACCCGGCGCACCGCCATGCGAGCATAATAAAGCACACGCGAGGACAAGGTCGGCTGGATGACCGGCTGGGACATGATCACGTCGAGCAGATCGGCGATGTCGCCGCGCTCCAGGGTCATCTCCCCGTCGGCATAAAGCTCACCGACCGTGAGTTCCGGGTCCAGCAGGAGCTTGTACTCCGCCAGAGCCGTCCTGAAACGCACATGCGCGGTCGGGGTATCGGGCCCGACGCTGAACGTGCGCCCCGAAGCTGTCGTCACTGTAAGACCGCCGCGCGAAATGGCACGGCGCAACACCGTTTCAAGCAAAAAGTCCATCGACCGCCTCCGTCTGGAGTTGATCCCCTCGGACCTCACCCCGCGACGCCGCAACGCCGCGGTCTTCCTCGCTCGGCGTGCCTAACGGCCATTGTCCATGGCCACGGCACACCTGCCGCCCCACGTTCTGCTTTCACGCTCCTTCATCCGCAGCGCGGTTAAGGCCCCGCTGCGTCAGGTTCAAATCACAACACCACAAACCGATTTCGGCAATATGCTTGAAGCCCTCCAGACAAAAGAAAACGCCCGGCTCAAGCCGGGCGTTCTGATTTACCTCACGGAATGAAGCAAAAGCCGGCTGTTTGCTCAGGCCTGCTCCTCGCCCTCCTCGGCGAGCACTTCCACCACCTTCTCCTCGGCGGCGTCGCCGAGCTCGTCCTCATCGTCCTCGTCCTCGTCCACGGGGATCATCACGTTCTCGCCGCGCGCGAGGCGCTCGGCCTCCTCCGCGCTGCGGGCGACGTTGGCGGTGACGGAAACCTCGACCTCGGGGTGGAGGGTGACGGGGATCTTGTGCAGGCCGATGGTCTTGATGGGGTGGTTCAGCACGATCTGCTGGCGACCCACATGGAAGCCGACGGCCTCCAGCGCCTCGGCAAGGTCGCGGGTGGAGACGGAACCGTAGAGCTGGCCGCTCTCGCCGGCCTGGCGGACGAGCACCACGCTGGTGCCGTTGAGCTTGGCGCCGACCGCGGCCGCTTCCGTCTTCAGCTCCAGGTTACGGGCCTCGAGCTGGACCTTCATCTGGTCGAACTTGGCGCGGTTGTCCTTGGTGGCGCGCAGCGCCTTGCCCTGGGTGAGGAGGAAGTTCCGGGCATAGCCGTCGCGCACGCGCACGACTTCGCCCATCTGGCCGAGCTTGGCGACGCGCTCAAGAAGAATGACGTCCATTTTAGTCTCCTATGTTCCTGTGTTCGTGATGAGTTTCAGTTCAGCGGTCGTTGGCGGCCGGCGGTCCGCCGGCGGTGCCCATGCGGGTGCGCAGGTCGAACATGGTGTCCACCAGTCCGAGCAGCGCGATGGCGAGGATCGGCCAGCCGAGCGCCAGGGTGGCGACCCATGCGGCCGTGAGGATGAGCGGACGCGCGCTCCGTCCCCGTGTCAGAAAATGAAGCGAGGCGAAGCCCGCTATGGCAAAGCCGGTGACCAAAGTGGCGCCGGCCACCGAGGCGGAGAGCCCCACCATGCCCGGCGCCACCGAGGCGGCGATGATCAAGGCGAGGGCGAGGCTGGTCACCTGCGGCAGGCGCACCGCCGCAAGATCCGGCCAGGGCCGCGCGAGCCGCCCCGACACCATGGCCGCGCGGCCGGCGAGGTAGAGGCAGATGAGCTGCGTGACCATAGAGAGCGCGCCGGCCATGGGCGGCAGCACGCTCGCTACCAGCGAGGCCATGCTCGCGGCATCCGCCGGGGCCATGCCCGTGGGGGCACCGTCCTTCTGCACCTGGATGAAGGCTTCGAAGGCAGCGCCCACCGCCGCGCGGTAGCTCTCATAATCGGCGGAGACGGAGAGGAGGCCCACCACCGTGCTGACGGTGGCAAGGCCCGCCGCCAGCAGCACCAGCCCGGCCACCGGGAACCAGACCAGCCCGCCGCGCCCCGCCGGCTCCGCGCGGGCGAGAAGCGCCGCATAAGCGAGCGCCCAGGCGGGGCCGCCAATGCCGACGAGATAGGCGAGGAGGAAAGTGGAGCCGAACACCACGGCGAGGCCCGCACCGGCGACGGCCACAGCCACGAAGCCCGCCCAATGGCTGAAGGCCAGCCCGGCCAGCATGATGGGAAGGGGTGCGAGATAGAACAGGGGCACGGCCAGCACGGTGCCCGCGGCGACGCCCGCCACGAGAAGTGCCGATGCCGCTCCGGCGGCAATGCCGATGATGAGGATCTGTCCCATTGTCTCGCTGTCCCGCCAAGGCGGTTAGAGGCCGGTCGCAATGCCGGCCCCAACTGGTGCCGCACGGCTGCGCGGCACCTCTTTACTTATGCGCCCCAGGAGGACGCCGCGATCAGCGGATCACGAACGGCAGCAGGCCGAGGAACCGCGCGCGCTTGATGGCGGCGGACAGCTCGCGCTGCTTCTTGGCGGAGACCGCCGTGATGCGGCTCGGCACGATCTTGCCGCGCTCGGAAATGTAGCGCTGCAGGAGCCGCACATCCTTGTAGTCGATCTTCGGCGCGTTCGGGCCGGAGAACGGGCAGGTCTTGCGACGGCGGAAGAAGGGACGACGCTGACCGCCGCCGGCACCACCAGCTTGAGCGAACGCCATCAGACTGCCTCCTCGCCCTGGGTCTCTTCACGATCGCGCGGACGGCGCGGACGGTCGTCGCGGTCGCGACCACCACCGAAGCCCCGGTCGCCGCCGAAGCCGCGATCACCGCCGAAACCACGCTCGCCACGCTCGCGGTCGTCGCGATCACGCTTCTGGAGCATGGCCGACTGGCCTTCCTCGTGCTCCTCGACACGCAGGGTGAGGAAGCGCAGGACGTCCTCATCGATGCGCATCTGGCGCTCCATCTCCTGGACCGCCGCCGCGGGGGCGTCGATGTTGACCAGGGTGAAGTGGGCCTTGCGGTTCTTGTTGATGCGATAGGTGAGGGTTTTCACACCCCAATATTCGGTCTTGCCGACCGAACCGCCGTTCGCCTCGATCACACCCTTGAATCGGGTGGTCAGTTCCTCGACCTGCTGCGCCGTCACGTCTTGGCGCGCGAGGAACACGTGCTCATAGAGCGCCATGTCGTCTCTTGCCTTTCTGTTCGTCCGTCCCCGGCGCCAAGCCCTTTCGAGCCCTCGGAAAGGCTCGTCTGCTCGCAAGGCAGGGACACGGGACGACGGGCTCATCGCCCTACCGGCTCTTTTCGCTTGCGCGACAACAGCCGACCGTCCGTTCAGCCCCCGGCCGGGGCAACGGAAGCGGGGCGTATAGCAGGTTTTGGCACGGATGCAAGGCGGGACGGGGCTTTTCGTGCCTCCCCATGCCGTCATGGCCGGCTCGACCGGAGGATGATGCACCGGGGCCTATCGCCGCCAAGCGAGCCCTGCGATGCGCGGGTCGGCGGCGAACGCCTCTACCTCAAAACCCACACGTCGCTCGGGAAATTCGCACACCGCCTGGACGCCCGAGGCGCTGAAACGGACCCGCCATGTCTGACGCTCCAGCACGTGCGGGTTGGCGAAGGCGGCGCCGGTGAGCACCGCCACATTCGCCCCCCGCTCCGGATCGCGCACGGATTCATAACGGATCACCGCGACGCCCGCCTCCCGCGCTGCTTCGGCCAGCGCCTGGCAGGGCGCATAATCCAGGAGATGGGTCCAGGCAGCCCGGTCCCGGTCCAGGGGCGGCAGGGTCAGATCGAGAGCGCGCTCCCCCGCCACCGCCGCGCTGAAGGCGGTGTAGTCTGACAGATCCTGCGGCCACGGCGTCTTCGGTGATTCGGCAAAAAACAGCAGCCGGTAGAAAGCCATCTCCGCCAGGGCGGTGTCCGGCGCCTCGGACGCGTAATAGACGCCGAGCGTGCGCCCGGCCCGGCGGAAGCGCGAGCCATTGGGATAAAGCGCGCCATAGCGGAACGGCGTCGCGAGCAGATAATCGAGCCGTTCGCATTCCGGCGGGAGCGCGGGCTTGGTCTCCTCGATGAGATCTTCCAGCAGCGCCTGCTCGGCGAGCGTGTCCACCAGCTTCAGGGTCGAGACGCGGTGCTGCGCCTCCACCACGCGCCAGACGCGCCCGGCGAAGGGCCGCGCCTCAGAGGCGAGCGCGTCGCGCGTCCAGATAGGCAATGACATCGACCAGCCCGGCCACGGTGCGGATCTTCTCCGCCGGCACCCCGCCCAGCGCCGTGTTCGGGTTCACCAGCCACGCGCTCGCCGAGCGGGCATCCCCACCCACAATGGCGTCCAGCGCCCGGAACAGGCGCACGAACAGGACGGCCAGTTCGAACGGCTTGGTGCCCGGCTCCAGCGCATATTGTGTCTTGCGCATGCGCGACACGGTGGCTTCCGAAACCCCGACCACTTCCGCCAAGGCGCGCCCGTTGAGGCGCAGTGCATCGGCGGCACGCAGCACCGCTTTCGTGACCACCTGCCCGGCGTCCGGATGCGCCGCGGCGGGGGAAGAGGCCGGCAGGAAAGACGGCGACATAAGACCCTCGATTTCCTTTCCAGTGAAACTCTACAATTATTTTCTTTCTGGCGCAATAAAGCTTGGCATCCTTTGCGACTGCAAGCTTCCCCAACCGTATTGGAAGAGGGAAAGCGCCGCCCTCAACCTTGACACCCTGGGCAACCCGGTGTCTCTCCCCTCCCCAAATTTGAGGCCCGCAACAAAAGCTAAGGAACGCGCATGAGCACGGCCTTCATCTTCCCCGGACAAGGCAGCCAGACAGTGGGCATGGGCAAGGCTCTCGCCGATGCCTTCCCCTCCGCGCGGGCGGTGTTCCAGGAAGTGGACGACGCCCTTTCGCAGTCCTTGTCCACGCTGATGTGGGACGGCCCGGCGGATGAGCTGACCCTCACCGCCAATGCCCAGCCGGCCCTCATGGCCGTCTCCCTCGCCGCCATGCGGGTGCTGGAGGCGGAAGCCGGGCTGAATCTGGCGCAGGACGCCGCCTTCGTCGCCGGCCATTCCCTGGGCGAATATTCCGCACTGGCCGCCGCTGGTGCCCTGACCGTTTCCGATGCCGCCCGCCTCCTGCGGATCCGCGGCAACGCCATGCAGAACGCCGTGCCCGTGGGCGCGGGCGCCATGGCCGCCCTGCTGGGCCTGAGCTACGAGGACGCTGTAGCGGTGGCGGCGGAAGCCGCCGGCGACGATGTCTGCCAGGCCGCCAACGACAATGCGGACGGCCAGGTGGTGGTCTCCGGCGCCACCAAGGCCGTGGAGCGCGCCATCGAAATCGCCAAGGCCAAGGGCGCCGCGCGGGCCATCCTCCTGCCGGTCTCCGCCCCCTTCCATTGCCGCATGATGGCGCCCGCCGCCGATGCCATGGCGGAAGCCCTGGCAAAGGCCAGCGTGAAGGCCCCGGTCGTGCCGGTCGTCTCCAACGTGAAGGCCGGCCCGGTCACCGACCCGCAGGAGATCATCCGCCTTTTGGTGGAGCAGGTCACCGGCACCGTGCGCTGGCGCGAAAGCGTGCTGTTCATGGCCTCCGCCGGAGTCACCCGAACGGTGGAAGTGGGCGCCGGCAAGGTGCTCTCCGGCCTCTCGCGCCGCATCACCAAGGAGATCGCCGCCTCCGCCGTCGGCACCCCCGACGATGTGGCCGCATTCATCGCGGCCCGTCGGGCCCCCGCCGCCTGATCCTCACCTTCCTGCTTCCGGAGTTCCCATGTTCGACCTCAGCGGCAAGACCGCGCTCGTCACCGGCGCCACGGGCGGCATCGGCGGCGCCATCGCCAAGGCCCTCCACGCGCGGGGCGCAACTGTCGCCATCTCCGGCACCCGCCGCGAGGCGCTGGACGCCATCGCCGCCGAGATGGGCGAGCGGGTGCATGTCATCCCCTGCAATCTCGGCTCCACCGAAGAGGTGGAGAAGCTGGTGCCGGACGCGGAAGCTGCCCTCGGCCATGTGGACATCCTCGTCAACAATGCCGGCATCACCCGCGACAACATCTTCATGCGCCTGTCGGATGAGGCGTGGGACCAGGTGATCGCGGTGAACCTCACCGCCGCCTTCCGCCTCTCCCGCGCGGCCGTGCGCTCCATGATGCGCCGCCGCACGGGGCGCATCATCTCCATCACCTCCATCGTCGGCGTCACCGGCAATGCGGGCCAGGGCAATTACGCCGCCGCCAAGGCCGGCATGATCGGCATGACCAAGTCGCTGGCCCAGGAAGTGGCGAGCCGCGGCGTGACGGTGAACTGCGTCGCCCCGGGCTTCATCGCCACGCCCATGACCGACGCGCTCAATGAGAAGCAGCGCGAGACCATCCTGAAGGCCGTGCCGGCTGGAAAGCTCGGAACGCCGGAAGACATCGCAAATGCCTGCGTCTACCTCGCCTCCGACGAGGCCGGATACGTCACCGGGCAGACGATCCACGTGAACGGCGGAATGGCGATGATCTGAGGGCGGACCGCGCGTTCACGCAACGCGCGGCTGGACCTTGACACCGGGATGGGCTTTGCTGGCAAAGGCTGGGGAAGTGTGGTAACGACCCGCTCCATCCGATCGAGCTAAAGATAACGCGCGTTCGGGTGTGGAATTTCTGTGCTTCGATCTGCCCGATCGGGCGCGAGCATGGGGGCTGGGCACGGCGGGTGAAAGGCTTTATGCCGTCTCACAGCCGCCGGACGGCAGGACATAATTCAGACAATGAGGGTGCATCGATGAGTGACATCGCCGAGCGGGTGAAGAAGATCGTCGCGGAGCATCTGGGTGTTGAGCCCGAAAAGGTCACGGAGAATGCCAGCTTCATCGACGATCTCGGCGCCGACAGCCTCGACACCGTCGAGCTCGTGATGGCCTTCGAAGAGGCGTTCAACACCGAGATCCCGGACGACGCTGCCGAGACCATCCTGACGGTTGGCGACGCCATCAAGTTCCTGGAAAAGAACGCGGGTTGATCAAACCCTTTCCGAATTCGACGGTCGCGGTGCCAAAGGCGCTCGCGGCCGTCGCCGTAATTGTTCCGGAGTTCCCCTCATGAGACGTGTTGTCGTCACTGGCCTCGGCATGGTGACGCCGCTCGCCTGCGGTGTCGAGCCGAGCTGGCGGCGACTGCTGGCCGGTCAGAGCGGTGCCAGGTTCGTCGAAAGCTTCGATGTATCAGACCTCCCCTGCAAGATCGCCAGCATCATCCCGCGCGGCGATGGCAGCGACGGCACCTTCAATCCGGACGATTGGATGGAGCCGAAGGAGCAGCGCAAGGTCGACGATTTCATCGTCTTCGCCATGGCTGCCGCCCAGCAGGCGCTGGACGATGCCGACTGGCACCCCACCGCCTATGAGGACCAGATCGCCACGGGCGTGCTCATCGGCTCCGGCATCGGCGGCATCGAGGGTATCGCCGAAGCGGCGCATATCCTGAAAGATCGCGGCCCGCGCCGCATCTCGCCCTTCTTCATTCCCGGCCGGCTGATCAATCTCGCCGGCGGCTACGTCTCCATCGCCCACGGCCTGAAGGGGCCGAACCATGCGGTGGTCACGGCCTGCTCCACCGGCGCGCACGCCATCGGCGATGCCGGCCGCCTCATCGCGCTCGGCGATGCCGACGTGATGCTGGCCGGCGGCACCGAATCGACCGTGAACCGGCTTGCGCTCGCGGGCTTTGCCGCCTGCAAGGCGCTCTGCACCAGCTTCAACGACGCGCCGGAAAAGGGCTCGCGCCCCTATGACCGCGACCGCGACGGCTTCGTCATGGGCGAAGGCGCCGGCATCGTGGTGCTGGAGGAATACGAGCACGCCAAGGCGCGCGGCGCGAAGATCTATGCCGAACTGACCGGCTATGGCCTCTCGGGCGACGCCTTCCACATCACCGCTCCCTCCCCCGACGGCGACGGCGCCTTCCGCTGCATGAGCGCGGCGCTGAAGCGGGCGGGCATCACGGCCGGCGACGTGGACTACATCAACGCCCATGGCACCTCCACCATGGCGGACGAGATCGAGTTGAAGGCGGTAGAGCGCCTGCTGGGCAACAATGCCGGCACCGTCTCCATGTCCTCCACCAAATCGTCCATCGGCCACCTCCTCGGCGCCGCCGGGGCGGTGGAGGCGATCTTCTCGGTGCTGGCCATCCGCGACCAGATCGCCCCGGCGACCCTGAACCTCGACAATCCGTCGGTGGAGACCCCCATCGACCTCGTGCCCCTGAAGGCGCGGGAGCGGAAGATCGACATCGCACTGTCGAACTCCTTCGGCTTCGGCGGCACCAACGCCTCGCTGGTGTTCAGCCGCCACCAGGCGTGAATTGAGGGGCCGGCGCGTCCGGCCTGAGCGCTGGCGCTCTTCCTTCCGTCGTCATGGCCGGGCTTGACCCGGCCATTTCGTGCCGCATTCTTCCGGAGAGATCCCTGGATCAACTCCCGGGGTGATGATCGCCCCTGCGGCGCGGTGGTCCTATTTCCGTCCAGAAGAGTGGTATCCCCTTTTCCGGACGGTTCACCCGACCCGGAGCGATGGAGACTTCGATGGCGACACCCGAACAGAAGGCGGCCGAGCAGGCGAAGAAGCGCCGCCCCTCCCGCGGAGCCAGCCATCCGGCGGTGGTGATCGGCAATGCCATCTTCACCATCCTCCTGTTCCTCGCCGTGGGCGGCGGCATCGCCGCCTGGTACGGGCAGCAGCAATACGCCGCGCCCGGGCCGCTGGCCCAAGAGAAGACCGTGGTCATCCCGCGCGGCTCGGGCACCCGCGACATCGCCGAGCTCCTGGAGCGCGAGGGCATCGTCAAGAACTGGATGCTGTTCGTGGCGAGCCAGCAGATCGCCCGGCGCGGCGAGCAGCTCCAGGCGGGCGAATATGAATTTCCGGCCGGGATCTCCATCGCGAAGGTGTTGAACACCCTCATCGAAGGCCACGTGGTCAATCACCAGATCACCATTCCCGAGGGCCTGACCACCCAGCAGATCGTCGACCGCCTGAACACCAATGATCTTCTCACCGGCACGCCGCGCATGCCGCAGGAGGGCACCCTGCTGCCGGAGACCTATCGGGTGACCCGCGGCATGAAGCGCGATGACCTCCTCGCCCGCATGAGCGCCGACCAGCAGAAGCTGGTGCGCGACCTCTGGGCCAAGCGCGACCCCAGCCTGCCTTTGAAGTCGCCGCAGGAAATGGTGGTGCTCGCCTCCATCGTCGAGGAGGAGACCGGCAAGGGTGACGAGCGCCCGAAGGTGGCGGCCGTGTTCATCAACCGCCTGAACCGGAAGATGAAGCTCCAGTCCGATCCCACCATCATTTACGGCATCGTCGGCGGAAAGGGCTCGCTCGGCCGCTCCATCACCCGCACCGACATCGCCACCGCGACCCCCTACAACACCTACACCATTGACGGCCTGCCCCCCGGCCCCATCGGCAATCCCGGCAAGGACGCCCTCGCTGCCGTGGCGAACCCGGCCAAGACCCGGGACCTCTATTTCGTGGCGGACGGCACCGGCGGCCACGCCTTCGCGGAGACGCTGGACCAGCACAACCGGAACGTCGCCAAATGGCGCGAGATCGAGGCCAGCCAGAAGGCGAATCAGGGCGCAGCCCCTGCGGCCGCTCCTGTCCCGGCTCCGGCGGCCCCTCCCGTCTCCGCGCCCGGCGCCGGGACGGGAACAGGCACCAATCCCGCCGCTCCCTCCACCTCCAACTGAGAGCCGGCGGCCCCCCGCCCGAGACCGCCTGATGTCCATTGCAAGCATGACCGGGTTCGCCCGCGCCCAGGGCACAACCGGACCCTGGCGTTGGAGCTGGGAGCTGCGCTCCGTCAACGCCAAGGGGCTGGACCTGCGCCTGCGTCTGCCCGGCGGCTTCGACGCACTGGACGCCGCCGCAAGGTCTGCCGCCGGCAAGCTGCTCTCGCGCGGCTCGGTCTCCGGCACCTTCACCATCGCCCGCGAGGGTGAGACGGTCTCCGTCACCATCAACCAGCCGGCCCTGGAAGCTTTGATCGGCGCCTCCCGCGAGGCTGGCGCGCGTTTCGGCCTTGCAGCGCCCAGCTTGGATGCGCTCCTCGCGGTCAAGGGCGTGGTGGAGGTGGTGGAGGCCGAGCAGACGCCGGAGGATGCGGAACGCATCACGAAGGACGCCGCCGCCGGCTTCGAGGAGGCGCTGCGCTCCCTCTCCCAGATGCGCCTGAAGGAAGGCGCCGCGCTGCGGGCCGTGCTTGCCGAGCGCCTCGCCGCCATGTCCGCCCTCATCGCCGCAGCCGAGGCCCTGCCCGAGCGCCAGCCGGAGGCCATCAAGGCGCGGCTCACCGAGCAGGTCCGCGCGCTCCTCGACGCCGCAGCGCCCCTCGACCCGGACCGGCTGCACCAGGAAGCGGCGCTTCTCGCCGCCAAGGCCGACGTGCGCGAGGAGCTGGACCGCTTCACCACCCATATCGCCGCCGCCTACGACCTTCTGGACACGGGCGGCCCAGTGGGGCGCAAGCTGGATTTCCTCTCCCAGGAGTTCAACCGGGAGGCCAATACGCTCTGTTCCAAGTCCAATGCCGTGGCGTTGACCCAGATCGGGCTTGACCTGAAGCTTCTGGTGGATCAGTTCCGCGAGCAGGTCCAGAACATCGAGTGAGCCCGCGCCCCATGGCCTCCGCCCCCTCCCACTTCGCGCTGCCGGGCTGGAAGCCCGGCTCCAAGTCCGGCCTCGCCCGCCGGGGGCTGATGCTGGTGCTCTCCTCCCCGTCCGGGGCCGGCAAGACCACCCTGTCCCGCAAATTGCTGGAGCTGGACGACCGCATCACCATGTCGGTCTCGGTGACCACCCGCCCGCCGCGGCCGGGCGAAGTGCCCGGGAAGGATTATTTCTTCGTGGGCGAGGACGAGTTCGCGCAGCTTAGGGACAATGGCGAGCTGCTGGAGCACGCCACCGTCTTCGGCAATCTCTACGGCACGCCGCGCCGCGCGGTGGAAGAGGCGCTTTCGGCGGGCCGGGACGTGCTGTTCGACATTGATTGGCAGGGCACCCAGCAGCTTGACCAGAGCGCCGAGCAGGACCTGGTGAAGGTGTTCCTGCTGCCGCCCTCCGCGGCCGACCTCGAGAAGCGCCTGCGCACCCGCGCCCAGGATTCCGACGACGTGGTGCGCCAGCGCATGTCCAAGGCGTCGGACGAGATCAGCCATTTCACCGAGTACGACTACATCCTGATCAACCAGGACATCGACGACAGCCTCGCCAAGCTCACCGCCATCCTGAACGCGGAGCGCCTGAAGCGGCGGCGGCTGACAGGCCTCGCGAGCTTCGTGCAGGGCCTGCGGGACGCGCTTTAGGACGACCTCTCAGCCGGGGAGGGGCGTACGCCCCCACGTGTCTGCTTGCGGTGCCGGCATCCCTCTTTGCGCCTTGGTCTTTGCAGCGGTGCGGAAATCGGTGGAAGGCGCCCGGCTGCGACGGGATCAGGCTGCGGCCCCTTCCCGCTCGGTCTCGCCGACGCGAGCGCTGGAGAACAGCCCGAACTTTCCGGTCCCGCTCGCTACAACGTCATGTAGTCGGCATGACGATTTCGGCGCGTTTCATGCAATCCTGAATTATGTCCCGGCACATATTCTTCAGGTTGTCAAAAACATCTCCTATTAACCACGCCTGAAATGCTAATAGGCTGTCAATAATAAGTGGTCCTTGGTTTGCGCGTCTTCATGTGTTGCGCGCTCAGTTTGTGGCGCGTCGATAAGGTCGTTGTGGGATGGTCTCTCCGAGAGGAAGTTAGTCCATGGACCTTTCTGTTTCCATTACCCCGGACGGCGCGCTCGCGATCAAAACTGCTTTGAGGGTGGTGCATTTTATCGGGCTTGTCCTGGGCCTTGGCGCCGCAACCTTGCTGGATATCATCATCATTCGATTCATCGTCAGGCGCCGCATATCGGGCGATTATTGCGACATCATCGACTTTTCATCGAAGATCGTGTCGGCGGGCCTCGTATTTCTCTGGATATCCGGCATCGGATTTCTTTTATTCTACGGGCTTCTTGAACCCGCAAAACTTGGAAATGAGAAGGTCTGGGCCAAGATCGCGATCGTCGGCGTGCTGACGCTGAACGGCCTGTTCCTCCACCATTTCGTGCTGCCGCTGATCCGGCAGAACATAGGCAAAAGCCTGTTTGCGGGGATGAGCCGCGCCCAGGCGAGGGTGGCCCTCGCATCGGGTGTGGTCTCCGGCACCTCCTGGTATGTTCCCTTATTGCTCGGGTGCATCCCGCAGCTGAATTTCGTCGTGCCGGCGTGGATGATCCTCTCCGCCTATGCTGCATTCCTCATGGGCGGCATCGTGCTGGCGCAGGGCATCGCCCATCTCGCCACCGCCCCGCATCGCCACCCGCCGCAGCAGGATCCGGCCCCAGACGTGGTCATGGAGCTTGGGCAAACGGTCGGCTGAGGCCGACACCGCTTGCTTCCGGTCGTACACAAGGTCGCGAAGGCAGGGCCCAGTCCGGTCACGATGCCGCCGAGCTCTGCAAGCACCGCGGATCGCTCAGTCCCGGCGCACCCGCAGATCCGCATAGGCATTCGCCAAACCGACGAACCCCGCTACGTCGATCTCCTCCGCTCGCTCGGTCTCGGGCACGCCGGCGCGCTCCAGCAGCGCGAAGGTATCGACACCGAGCGACTTCAAGCTCTGGCGCAGCATCTTGCGGCGCTGGCCGAAGGCGGCCTCCGTCACCCGTTCGAGATCCGAAAGCGCACATGGCAAAGGGTCCGCGCGGGGCACGAGATGCACCACGGACGACGTCACCTTCGGCGGCGGCACGAAGGCGGAGGGGGCAACATCGAACAGGATTTTTGCGCTGGTGCGCCAGCCCGCGAGCACGGCGAGGCGGCCATAGGCCTTGCTGCCGGGCGCGGCGACGATGCGTTCCGCCACTTCGCGCTGGAACATCAAGGTGAGCGAAGTGAACCAGGGCGGCCAGGGATCGGACGAGAGCCAGCCCACGAGAAGCAGCGTCGCCACATTATAGGGAAGGTTCGCCACCACCCGCGCCGGGCCGTCCCCCGTATGGGGACGCACATCCACCTTCAGCGCATCGCCCTCGATCACCTCAAGCCGGCCGGGATAGGCGTCCGCCACCTCGACTAGCGCGGCGATGCAGCGCCGGTCACGCTCCACCGCCACCACCTTTGCCGCACCAAGTGCCAGCAAAGCGCGGGTGAGGCCGCCGGGACCGGGGCCGACCTCGACCACCGTTGCGCCTTCCAGCTCCCCGGAGCCGCGCGCAATGCGGGCGGTCAGGTTGAGGTCGAGAAGAAAGTTCTGGCCCAGGGATTTCTGGGCGGACAGCTCATGCCGGCGGATCACATCCCGGAGCGGCGGCAATTCGTCGATGGCGCTCATCCGGCGGCCTGGATCCTTGCACGGCCATGATCCCCCGCCGCCAGCCGCGCCGCGAGCCGCAGGGCCGCCATGAGGCTGGAGGGGTCCGCGCGCCCCGTCCCGGCGATGCCGAAGGCGGTGCCGTGATCGGGCGAGGTGCGCACGAAGGGCAGACCGAGGGTCGTGTTGACGCCCTCATGGAAGGCCAGCGCCTTGGCGGGGATCAGGACCTGATCGTGATACATGCCGATGGCCACGTCATAGCCGGCGCGCGCCTCGGCGTGGAACATGGTGTCAGCGGGCAGCGGCCCGCGCGCATCGATGCCTTCGCGACGCAGCGCCTCGACGGCGGGACGCACTACCTCCTCGTCCTCGCGGCCCAAAGTGCCGTCCTCTCCCGCATGGGGGTTGAGCCCGGCAAAGGCGAGGCGCGGCCGCTCAAGGCCGAAGCGGGCGCGCATGTCGCGGTCGACGATGCGGGCGGTCTCCATGAGGAGATCGACGGTCAGCAACGCTGGAACGGCGGCGAGCGGCACATGGATGGTGGCCGGCACCACCGCCAGTTCCGGCGACCAGATCATCATGACCGGGCGCGGCGCCGTCCCGCCCGGCGGCGTGCAGCGGGCGGCGAGATATTCTGTGTGGCCGGGGAACGGGAAGCCCGCCGCATAGACCACGGATTTTGCGAGCGGCGCCGTCACCAGCGCCCGCGCGGCGCCGGCCTGCACCAGATCCACCGCGCGATCGAGGCTTTCGATAACGGCAGGCGCGCTGGTCTCGTCCGGCGCGCCGGGCGCGGCGGTGGCGCGCGGGCCCACGGGATGAACCGGCAGGGCATGGGCGAAAATGCCGGCCGCCTCATGGGCCGCGCAGGCCGTGATGGGAATGTCGAGGCCGAGGAGGCGGGCGCGGCGCTCCAGAAGCTCCGGATCGCCCACGGCGCAGAAGGCGGGAATATGGCGCGCGGCGCGGTCGCGCCATGCCATGAGGGCGATCTCGGGGCCGATCCCCGCCGGCTCGCCGAGGGTCAGCGCCAGCGGCGCATCCATCAACGGTAGACGATCAGCGCGGATTTGCGCAGGTCCGCCAGCAGCTTCTTGGATTCCGCGACGAATTGGGTGGAGGCGAGCTGCTCCTTGATGTCGCGCTTCTGGGAGCTTTCGCCCTTCACCGGTGTCTTCCCGCACACCGCGAAGATCTCGACCCCCGACTGGGTCACCTCCGGCGGGGTCAGCCGCCCCACATCGGTCTTGTTGAGCACTGCCTGCAATGCCGCCGGCATGTCGGAGGACAGGCGCAGGACTGGCGAGCGCACCACCACCTCCTTCAGGCCTTTGGCGGATTCCAGGCCCGCATCGCAGTCCGTGAACTTCGCCTTGAAGGCGTTCGCCTCGGCGAGCCGCCCTCCATAATTGGAGGAGCCGCGCGGCACCACGAAGATGATGGGATAGAGCTTGTATTCGGTGGAGACGAGATCCGCATTGCCCTTGGTGTTCAGGGCGGCGATCACGTCGGTGTCGCGCACATTGATGGTGGGCGCCTTCGCCCGCACATATTGCTGCCAGACATTGTCTGCGCGCAGCTTGCTCTTGAAGGTGCGCGCGTCGAGGCCCTGCTGGGCGAAGCCGGCGGTGAGCTGCTCGGCGGTGCGGCCGCTGCGCGAGGCCACGTTCGCAAAGAGCTTGTCGAGCTCTTCGTCGTCCACCTCGATGCCAAGCCTGGACGCCGTCTGCACCTTGATGCGCTCGTCGATCAGCTCTTCCAAAGTCTCCTTCGCACCGGGCTGCTTGTCGCCGATGAGCACGTGGAGCTTCTGGCGCTGAGCCACGTCATAGGAGGTGATGGGCCGGCCATTGACCATCACAAGGATCTGCTGGGCCTCCGCCGAGCTCCCCCATGCGCCAACAAGGGCGATCAGGAGCCCGAGGATCGGCAGGAAGCGGGCACGGGTCAGCATGATGTCATCCGGGAATGGCTCTTCTGGCGATGGTCCGCCCGATACGGGCTCAGGCAGACCACCCGCCGATACGCAAAACGTATCTTGCGGGCTCCTGTGGCGGCAATACGGCCAACCTTGCGTCAGCGCAATCCCGGAGGCCAATTCAGTTCGAGCCCGTGGAGGTGGAGATACGGCTCTGCCCCAAGGTCCGCAGACCGATAGTCAGCATCACCATATTGCTCGGCTCCGTCTCGTAGGGACCATTCAGCGAGTAGTTGGAGATATAGCTGAGCGCCAGGGTGAAGCAGTCATCGGCATAGGTCACACCGAATGTGGTCATGTCGACGCCGGATTGGGCGATGTTGTAGCGCACGCCGCCGGCTACCGACCATTCGTTGGTCAGGCGATAGGAGGCGCTGGTATAGATGCCTTCGCGCTCCTCGTAGTAACCGAGTAGCGGCTGTGGCGCATACAGCCCGTAGACCGCCGAGACGCCAACGCGGTCCCAGGCGAAGCGCCCTTCCAGCTCCAGGCGTTGCAGGGAGAGATTGTCTTCGTCGAAGCGGAAGCGGGAGACGAATTCAAGATTGCTGGTGGGCGAATAGCTGAAGCGTGCCACATAGTCGGAGACATTCGTCTCTAGCCCGGATTCCAGGCCGGTATTGGCCATGTCGCCCTGGGCGAACGAATTGATGCCGAAAAGGTGATAGGACTGACCGACAAGGGCAGTGATGAGGCCCGCATTGTTAAGCGCGGCGGTATAGGTGATGCCCACGTTCAGGCGCCCGCCGCCCTCCACCCGGTCATAGCCGGAATATTTGTTCACCTCGAACAGGTTGTTGTCGTCGAAGACGAGGCTCTGGGCGTCCTCGTTCGGCAGCTTGCCGATCCCGGTCTCGTTCGGGCGGATGACCAGCTGGGCGCGCGGCTCGATGGTCTGCGTGCCCCAGCTCTCCACCGAGATGAATGGATAACGATAATCGAGGCCGATCGCCGGCATGCCGCGGATCAGGTCCTCCTCGCCGGACTGAAGCGGGTTCTGGCCGGGAAGGACCGGACCTCCGGTATAGCTCGCCGGCATCGAGCCGATGTCGGCATGGGCCAGATCCACCCGGGCGCTGGCGAACGGCGTCCAGATCTGGCCAGCCTGGTCGGTGATCGACCGTTTCCAGTAGAGCTCTGCGCTGAGGCGCTGGTATTCGCCGGGCGCGCCGCGCAGCAGGCACTGCGTGGGATTCGGATTGGTGAGGGCGCACGCGCCCGCCGGGATGCCCACGCCGCCCAATGGGAAGGACGTGGTGGAGGACATGCCGACGAAATCGGCCTCGTTGCGCGATACGGAGTTGAAGTTCACCTTCACGCCCGCTTCGCCGCCGAAGATCGGATTTCCGAACACGTAGTCGTAATTGAAGGTGCCGACCACCGGGATCATGTCCTGGTTGTCGGTCACTGACAGGCCGAGGAAATAGAGGCCGCGCACATCGAAGAAGCTGCGGTCGCCCTGCCCGGTCAGATAGAGCTGGGAGGTCACCTCGGTGGGCACGGCGCTCAAGAGGCCGAGCGCGTCCCTATAGTCGCTGAGATGGTAGTCATTGATGAAGGTGCGGTCGGAAGCGAGCGTGCCGTCCCAGCCCCATTTCCACTGGTCGCTGAGCGTGAACTCGCCCTTGCTCTGCACGATGCCGCGATTGTCGCGGTAGCCCGGCAGGCCCGCAAACGCCTGCTTGTCCTGCTGCATGATGCCGGCGGCCCGGATGTCATAGGAGCCGTTCATCAGGCGCTGGCGCCACTCCCCCTGCATGAGGAGGCCCTGCTCGGTGTAGTAGACCGGCGTGACCGTGATGTCGCGGTCAGGCGCGATATTCCAGAAATAGGGAATGCCAAAGCCGAAGCCGAGATTGCTGGAATTCGCGAAGATCGGCGTCAGGAAGCCGGTCTTGCGTTTCACCGTCGGATCGGGACTGGAGAAATACGGGAAGTACGCGATGGGCAGACCGAAAAACTCCAAGGTGGCGTCCTTGTAGTAGATCATCTGCTCGTTCTGGTTGTGGATGATGCGCGCAGCCTTCACCTGCCAGAGCGGCGGCCGCTCGGGATGGTCCTTGCAGGGCTCGCAGGCGGTGTAGACGCCGTTCTGGAGAACCGTGATGTTGCCTTCCTGCCGGTCGGCCCGGGAGGCGGCAAAATGGGTGCGGTCGACCGTGTCCACCCGCAGGGAATGAATGAAGCCTTCCTTGAAGTCCTCGGTGAGCTGAAGGCTTTCGGCATTGATGATATTGCCGTCCTTCTGCTTCAGCCGGACGTTGCCTTCGGCGATCACCAGGTTCCGGTTGCGGTCGAACGTGACCTTCTGCGCCTCGAGGCTGGCGCCGTCATAATAGAGCTGGACGTTGCCCACCGCGCCGACGGTGTTCTTCTCATAGTCGTAGACCAGCTCATCGGCGGTCACGAGCATCTTCTTGTTGGGATCTTCTTTCGGCGCGGAGAAGGTGTTTGTCATGCTGTTGATGGGGCTTTGCGCAGCCGCAGGGGCGGCGCCGAGCAGCATCAGGACCATCAGAGCACAGGCCAAAGCACAGCCGTTCCCGGTGCGGCGCACAATGCGCCGCCAGGCAATAGCCACCCACCCTTCCGCGGGAGTGAACCCGACGGTCATCCGTCCTCCCGGTGCAACAGAACCAAAACCCCCAGGAAAATCCCCGCCACTGCAGGAAACCACGCAGCAGCAATGGGATGGACCACTCCAGCTTCTCCTAGATCTTCCGCAAGCTTGGTCCCCAGATAAAGCAGAAAGCCGGCAACGACGCCACCGAGAATCGTCTGCCCCACCCCTCCGAACCGGAAGATGCGCAGCCCCACCACGGCGGCGATGAACACCATCGCCACCAGCAGGAACGGGCGCGCCAAAAGACTCTGGAGCTGGAGCCTGTACCGCGCCGCACCAAAACCTGCCTGCTCGGCGCTCTCGATCGCCTCCGGAAGTTGCCAAAAGGACACGGTTTCCGCGGACAGGAGGCTGTCCTGGATCTGCGCCGGATTGAGATTGGTGGCGATCAGGTAGCTGTCGAATTTCTGCTGCTCGAAGCCCGGAATCAGCACTCGGACGTCCTTCAGAACCCAGTAACCATAATCGAGAGTCGCCGACTTCGCCTCCACCCGCTCGATGACCCGGTCGTGCTTGTCGAACTCGAAGACGGTCACGTTCAGGAGCTCCCGCCCGCCCTGCTGGGTGGCGGCCGCCTGGATGACGGCTTGGCCGTCGACGCTCTGCTGGCGAATCCAGAACGTTCCCTTCCCCTGGGTAAGAAGCCCGCCGGAAGGGGAGGAGTTGAAAATGTCGCTCTCCATGCGATTCGCGCGTTCCTTGAACTCCGCCGAGACGGGGTTGAAGACGCAGGTGGCGAACACGCCGATCAGGAATGCCACGAAGATGGCCGGAAAGGTGAACTGCCAGGCCGAGAGCCCCACGGCCCGCGCCACCACCAGCTCAAGCCGCCGGGACAGCATCACGAAAGAGGCGATGCCGCCGAACAGCACGGCGAACGGCAGAAGCTGCTCGGTGAAGGCGGGCGCGCGATAGAGGGTGAGAAGCGCCACCATGCTGGTGGTGACGGCATCCCGGTCCGCCGTGCGCCGGCTCATCTCGAGGAAATCCACGAGCATGATCAGCGCCACGCAGGAGAAAAAGATCATCACCACGGCCGAGAAGAAGCGGCGGGCGAAATAGAAGCCGAGGAGCCGTCCGATCATGGATCAGGATGCCGTCAGCCGCGTCACGCTCTGCGAGATCTTGTCGGCGAACCGCACCATCGCCTGGGGCGGGGCGAACCGGATCCACCCCTGGAGGGCGAACGCGCACAAGATGATGCAGGAGATCGGCAGGAGGTAGGCGACGGGCACCGCCGCCTCCGAGGTGCGCAGCTGCCCGCCCACCACGAAGGAGGCGATCTGCAGGCCCACCATGATGGGGATGATGGCCGCGAGCGCGAGGCCACGGCTCTGGCGCGTGGTGCGCGGACGGGCTAGCGCGGCGGCCGCCACGGCGAAGAAGGCCAGGGGATAGAGGCCGGCGGAGAGCCGCTTGTGCACCTCCTCGCGGAAACGGCCCGACTGCCCGATCTTCATGTAGAGGTCGCTCGCAGGAGGGTTGAGCACATATTCAAACTGCCGCTCGCTCGGGCGGATGTCCGAGCCTTGGCCCCCCGGGGCGAGGCCGTCGAGGCCGAAGGCGTAGCGCTGGAACGCCACCACCGAGCCATTGCTCGCGGCGCCCGGTGTGCGGCGGTGGATGGAGCCGTCCTCCAGCACGAGGAAGATACCATTGGGGGTTTCGACGATCTGGCCACGGTCGGCGATATAGGTGGATATTTCCTTTTCGCGCGCATCGTCGATGAAAATGCCGCGCATGACGCCGTTACTCGCACGCTCCCGCATGTGAAAGACGAGGCCCGGCGAGAGGGTCACGAACCGCCCGGGCTGCGCCACGAATGACACCACGTCCGCCCGCACCCGCGAGACCTGGTCGCGGAAGGTGCGAAGGCTCGCCGGAACGAGGTCGATGGAAAGCGCCGCGACAAAGATCGACACCAGGATGGCGAGCACGATCATGGGGCGCAGCATGCGCCAATGGCTCATGCCGGCGGCGGACATCACCACGATCTCGGAATCGCCGTTCAGCTTCAGGAGCGTATAGGCGGTGGCGATGAACAGCGCGGCCGGCGCGATCACCAGCACCAGGGTCGGCATGGTCAGGCTGGTGATGGCGAGGAAGGCGAGGATGGTCTGGCCCTGGCTCGTCACGAGATCAAGCTGCCGCAACGCCTGGGTCGACCAGATCATGGCGGAGAGGACCACCGTCACCCCGAGAAAGGCCGTCGCAGCGGTGACAAAGATATACCGGTCGAGACGGGACATGCATGCGTTTCCGATGCGCTCGCCGCCCCGGCGCGCCTCTTTCTGGAATTGGTCTTGGATAGCCGCTCCCAGCCTGCAGCGCAAACCGGGGCGGGTTTAGCGGGCGTCCAGTACCGCCGTGCAGGCGGCCGGCAGGTCGGCCAGGGTCATGGGCGGCTTGGGCTTCGGCGGCTCCTTCGGCGGCTTAGGGTGGAGCACCTCGTCGGTGAACCACCAGGCGAGTTCCGCGCCGCAGCCGTCGCCGGCGGGCGGGGGCTCCTGGGGGCGGCAGTCCGGGCTGTCCTTCTGGCAGAACAAGCGCACATGCATGTGAGTGTCGTGCCCCCAATAGGGACGCACCTTGGCAAGCCAACCCTTGTCGTCCCCGGCAGCGCGGCAGAGCGCCTTCTTGATGGCGGCGTTGACGAAGACCCGCTCCACCTGGCTATCCGAAGCCGCAGCGCGGATCACCGCCACCTGGTCCTTGGTGAAGACGGCGGGGTTCACGTCCAGCCGGTCGGGGCGCACCATCATGACGGCGGACTTGCTCTCGCGATCTGCCCGGCTCAGCTCTTTCCCAGGGCTCGGGGTCAGCCAGATGTCGGCGTCGAGGCCAACCTGATGGGAAGCATGGCCGGTGCGCATGGGACCACCGCGCGGCTGCGACATGTCGCCCACCAGGATACCGGGCCAGGAGGAGACCTTCGGCACCTCGGCGGCGAACCGCTCGATGAAGGCGACGAGCGCGGGATGGCCCCAATTGCGGTTGCGCGACAGGCGCATGGCCTGCCAGAGTGGCCCCACGTCGCCCGGCCCGTCCACCGGCAGCGCGGTGGCGCCCGCAATGCAGCCCTTGGAATAGAAGCCGATGGAGCGTGTGGCGAGGGCCGCCGGGCTTTCCACGGCGCCGAACAGCTCCTTGGCGGGCGCAGCCGGCGTCTGCGCCCGGGCGGCGCCGGCACAAGCAAGCAAAGCGGCGGCGGCAAGAAGCAGCGCGCGCATGCTCAATCCCGCTTCTTGTCGTAGGGATTGTCCTTTTCCCGCAAGGTGAAGCGGATGGGCACGCCGATCAGCCCGAACGTGTCGCGCAGGCCATTGGCGAGATAGCGCAGATAGCTTTCGGGAATGGCTTCGGGGCGGGAGCAGAAGATGACGAAGGTGGGCGGGCGCGCCTTGTGCTGCGTCATGTAGCGGATCTTCACCCGCCGGCCCGACACCGCCGGCGGGGGATGGGAATCGGTCGCCTCCTCGAGGAAGCGGTTGAGCGGGTTGGTGGGGATGCGGGTGTTCCACACCCGGTGCGTCTCCACCACCGCTTCCAGAAGCTTGCCGAGGCCGCGCCCTGTGAGGCCGGAGAGATGGACGATGGGCACGCCCCTCACCTGCGGCAGCCAATGGTCCGCCTCCTCGCGCAGCTTGCCCAGCACGTGCGGGTCGGTGATGAGGTCCGACTTGTTGTAGCCGAGCACCAGCGCGCGGCCCTCGCGCACCACGAGGTCGGCGATGCGCAGGTCCTGCTCCTCGAAGGGGCGCTCCGCATCCATGAGCACGATCACCACTTCGGCGAACTTCATGGCGCGCAGGCCGTCGGCCGCAGACAGCTTCTCCAGCTTGTCCTCGATGCGCGCACGCCGGCGCAGGCCGGCGGTGTCGTAGAATTCGAAGCGCTTATCCCGCCATTCCAGCTCCACCGAGATGGAATCGCGGGTGATACCGGCCTCGGGGCCGGTCAGAAGCCGGTCCTCGCCGAGCAGCCGGTTGATGAGCGTGGACTTTCCGGCGTTTGGCCGGCCGAGGACCGCCACCTTAATGGGGCGGTCTTCCTTGTCGTCCTCGTCTTCGTCTTCATCCTCATCCGGACGCTGCCTGGTCTGCTCCGGCAGCGCCTCCCGCAAGGCGTCGTAAAGCTCGGAGAGCCCTTCGCCGTGCTCTGACGAAATGGGGAGCGGCGTGCCGAGGCCCAGCGCATAGGCCTCCATGGTCCCCGCTTCGCCGCCCCGGCCCTCGCTTTTGTTGGCAACGAGGATGACGGGCTTGCCGGACCGCCGCACCAGGCCGGCGAAGGCGCGGTCGGTGGGGGTGAGGCCGATGCGGGCGTCGATCATGAAGAGGATGGCGTCGGCATCGCCGATGGCCGCCTCGGTCTGGCCGCGCATGCGTCCTTCAAGGGAGGCGGCATCCGCTTCTTCCAGGCCCGCCGTGTCGACGATGCGGAAGGACAGATCGCCGAGCCGCGCATCCCCCTCGCGCCGGTCGCGGGTCACGCCCGGCCGGTCGTCCACCAAGGCGAGCTTCTTGCCCACCAGGCGGTTGAAAAGGGTCGACTTGCCCACATTGGGGCGCCCGACAATGGCGAGGGTGAAGGACATGTTCGCTCCGCCCGACGGGCTTCGGGCCTTAGTTGCCGGGTCTGGTCGAAGCGCCGGGCGACGGGGTGCCGGCGTTCGTAGCTGTCGGTGCAGACACCGCAATGTTGGAATTGCTGGGCTGGGCCACCGGAGCGGTATAGCTCACGCCGGGCACGCCTTCAGGGAACACCTGATGGCGCTCGCCGGACAGTGGCGTCTCCTTCTCGGAGAAGGGGTTGATCTTGTCGAACGTCTCGCAGCCGGCAAGGCCGGAGGCGAGCACCAGAGCGAGGGCGAGACGCACGGGCCGGAACATGGCGGGCCTCACTGTGTGGGAGCCGCGGGCGCGGCGGACGGCGGGACGGCGGACGCGGTCAGCGTCTTGATGAGCTGCGCCTGGTTGCGGACGCTCGGGGGAACCTCGGGATCGTCCAGAATCCATTGCGCGGTCTTGTTGGCCGCGGCGAAATCGCCGGCCTTGAACTGCGCCAGAGCGAGAATCTGGCGGGCCGAATGGCGCATGGCGCCATTTCCTTCCGCAATCGCCTGCACCCTCTGGGCAATATCGGCGAGCGGAGCCGTATCCACCAGGAGCAGCGCCGCCCGAATGCGGGCCACGTCGCGGCTGAGCCCGCCGATGGACGAATCGGCGGCGAGCGCATCATAGGCAGCGACCCCGGCGGCCCTGTCCGTGGTGGAGAGGGCGCCGGCGGCGCGGAAGCGCGCCAGCACGCGGTATCCCGCCGTACCGTCCTTGGCCAGCTCGTCGAAGGCGGCTTCCGCCTCCTTGGCCTTGCCATCAGCGAGCAGCTGGTTCGCAGTCTCGAAACGCGCGCCGGAGGCCTGCGCCTGCTTCAGGCTCCAATAGCGGTAGCCGCTCCAGGCCCCCGCGGCGGCGATGATGGCGACGCAAAGGAGGATGATATAGATGCCGAAGCGGTCCCAGAGGCGGCGAAACCTGTCGCGCCTCAGGTCCTCTTCGATTTCGTGAAAAATGTCCGTCATGCCAGGTCCGAGAAAGCAGGCCGCCGGGCGGCGCGGCCGCGCTCCCGGTGAGGGCGCGTAAACTAGCCATGCGGCTGCATCGTGGCAAATCGCGCCTTCAGATGGTCGAGCCCCAGCACGCCCAATCCGGCGGCGAGGCCCCAGAACGGTGCGCCCAGCCCGAAAAAGGCGATGCCCGACGCGGTGGTGATGAAGGTGGCGACGGCGGCCAGCCGGTCCTTCTCCTCCTGCAGGGATGAGGCGAGGGCGCCGGTGAGCGGCGACAGGAGGGCAAGACCCGCCACCGTGGCGATGAAGGACGGCGGCAGCACCGCGAAAACAGCCACCAGGGTCGCGCCGAGCGCGGTCAGGATGACGTACCAAAGGCCATACCAGGGCCCGCACAGATAGCGCTTGGCGGGGTCCGGATGGGTGTCCGGGCCGGTGCAGATGGCAGCGGTGATGGCGGCGAGGTTGATGCCGGAGGCGCAGAAGAACGCCATCACCAGCGACGTCAGCCCCGTAACGGCCAGCGCCGGGGACGTCGGGGGCCAATAGCCGCCCGCCCGCAGCACCGCAAAGCCCGGCAGGTTCTGTGCCGCCATGGTGACGATGAAAAGCGGGATGCCGAGCCCCAGAACCACGGGAAGATCGAAGGTGGGCGGGACGAAGACGAGATGCGGCGTGACGAACTGGAACGCCGACCCGTCCGTGAGCCCCAGGGCGAAGATGGCCGCCGCGCCTGCCAGCAGCACGCCCAGCACTGCGCCGCTGGGCGACCACAGGCGCAGGAGGAAGAACAGCGCCAGAAGCGGCAGCACCAGCGCCGGTGTCACCCCCGCATTGGTCACAAGGGCAATGGGAAAGCGCACCAGCACGCCCGCCAGCATGGCCGCCGCCACGCTCATGGGGATGCGCGAGACCAGCGAGGCCAAGGGGCGGATGGCGGCGCAGGCGGTGATCAGAATGGCGGACGTCATGAAGGCGCCCACCGCCGAGGACATGCCGATGCCGCCGCCGAAGCTCGCGATCACCGCCGAGCCCGGCGTGGACCAGGCGGTGAGGAGCGGCATCTTGTAGCGCACGGAAAGTATCGTGCTGGATACGGCGACGCCGATGCACAGCGCGGCGATGTAGGAGGAGGTCTCGGTGGGGGAAGCGCCCACCGCGCCCGCCGCTGCCAGAGGCAAGGCGACCGTGCCGCCGAAGCCCACCACCGCCGCGACAAACGACGAAGAGATGATGGACAGGCGCATGGGGCTTACCTTCTTGTTATTTAATTATTATTTGGCTTGCGCCTGAAGCACCGGCTCCAGCGAGGCCACCGTCTGGCGCCGCGCGCGCAGGCCGAGGGGCTCGTCAGAGGCCACATCAAGGGAAATGAAACGGGCGAAGACGAAGGTCTTCCCCTCCTTTTCGGCCCAGCCCACGAACCAGCCGATGGGCCGGCCGCGGTCCAGCGTGCCGTCGGCAAGCCTGAGGAAGCCCGTGCCGGTCTTGCCGTAGAGCTCATAGCCGGCCGGCTCTTCCGGCTGGCGCAGCAGCGTGATGGTGCGGCCCACCGCCTCCGGGCTCACGCGCAACTCGCCGTTCAGCATCTTGCGCAGGAAGTCCACCTGCTCGCGCGGCGAGATGACGAGGGATGAGGACAGCCAGGAACGGGTCAGCCCGTCATCCTTGCCCGGCAGGCCGGAGAGGTTCTCATTGCCGTAGGCGAAGGACTTCACATAGGCGGAGAAGCGCTCCATGCCGAGCTTCCGCGTCAGCACCTGGGAGTACCAGAGGACGGAATTCTTCATCCAGCTCTGCGGCGTCTGCGGGCCGGCCCACAGATCCTTCTGAGGCCCCTCGCCTTCGGAGAGGCCGGGTTCGGTGGTGAAGACGGGCTCGCTCGCGCTTTTCAGGATGCCGCTGTCATAGCCCATGAGGGCGAGGGCGATCTTGAAGGTGGAGGCGGGCGAGTGACGCGAGGCGCACAGCCCCTGCTTCGCCGCCACGCGGGCGGTTTTCAGCTCGGTGACAAGGAAGCAATCCTCGGCAGCGCTGGCGGGATGGGCGAGGAGGAGTGGTAGAAGAAGAGCAACGAGCGCCGACAAGCGCCGCGAACTCCCTCCCCCCTTGCGGGGGAGGGTTGGGGAGGGGGGTGATAAGGCTGCCGCCCGGAGCAACCTGCTTTCAGCGAGCGGAAAGGGGGTCACCCCCCTCCCTAGCCCTCCTCCGCAAGAGGGGAGGGAATGGAGTGGCACGTGGGACGAGGGTTTGCGCCTCCCCGTCACCTCGCTCACGCCTTCGCCTTCGGCGCATAGGTGTGCTCGGGGCCGGGGAAGGTGCGGGCGCGCACCTCCTCGGCATAGCGCGCCACGGCATCCTCGATGGCGGGGCCGAGATTGGCGTACTTCTTCACGAATTTCGGCACGCGCGCGCCGAGGCCCAGCATGTCCTCCAGCACCAGCACCTGGCCGTCACAGGCCGGGCTGCCACCGATGCCGATGGTGGGCGGCGCCACTTCCTGCGTGATGCGGCGGGCCAAAGGCTCGGCCACCGCCTCCACTACGATGGAAAAGGCGCCGGCATCGGCGATGGCCTGGGCGTCCTTCAGGATCTCCGCCGCTTCCGCATCGTCGCGCCCGCGGGCCTTGAAGGAGCCGAGCGTGTTGATGGCCTGAGGGGTCAGGCCCACATGGCCCATGACCGGGATGCCGCGATCCACCAGGAAGCGCACGGTCTCGGCCATGCGCACGCCGCCTTCCAGCTTCACCGCGCCGGCGCCGGTCTCCTTCAGAACGCGGGTGGCGGTGTGGAACGCCTCCACCGGGCTCGCCTCGTAGCTGCCGAAGGGCAGGTCCACGGTGATGAGCGCGCGCTTGGTGCCGCGCACCACGGCGCGGCCGTGCACGATCATCATCTCCACGGTGACCGGAACGGTGGTCTCAAGGCCGTGCATCACCATGCCGAGGCTGTCGCCCACCAGGATCACGTCCACATGGCGGTCCAGGAGCTGGGCCGTATGGGCATGGTAGGAGGTGAGGCTGACAATGGGATCGCCGCCCTTGCGGGCGCGGATTTCAGGCGCCGTGATGCGGCGGGCCTCGGCTTGGATCGACATGACGCTTTCCTCAGATGTTGTCTTGATCGGCTCTTAGGGCCGCTTCGTCCAGGGCCGGTCGTCACATCACGGGGACACCGACCACATAAGGATGGAACAGGAAGGCGAGGACCCCGTAGAGGACGAGCCCGCCCACCACCGCCAGCACATTCCCGCCATAGCCCTTGGGCGCCACCGGCGGCGGCGGGTTGCGGCGCTTCATGGAGATGCGGTCATAGACCGCCCAGGCCAGCACGGCGATAAACAGCGTCATGGAGGCCACATCGCCATTGGCGAGGAGATGGGCGAGCGCCCAGGTCTTGATCGCCACCAGCATGGGATGCTTCAGCCGGCTCCGGATATGGCTCGGCACATAGGTCGCCACGATGGCGATGCAGGCGAACACCATCAGAAGGAGCGTCAGGTGGCGCAGCGCCAAGGGCGGGTCCCACAGCACCGCGGGGCCGGCGGCGCGCCACAGGGCGTAGCCATAGGCAGTGAGCAGAAGGCCACTCACGGCCAGCAGCGAATAGAAGCCCTTATAGGCTCCCTCCCCCAGCTTCCCGATGAGCGTCGCACGGAAATCCCTGAGGCTCGTCACCACATGGATGCCGAGGAACACCACCAGGCCCAGCAGCATCATGGCCATGATTCTTGCCCATCCCCTTTGCGGCGCAACACAGCAGCGGCGGGACTTTAGACCATGTCCAGCAAAAGTCGACTGGCATCTGCCGCTGGGGCTAAGATATAAGCCATTGATATACATATCATTATTTTAGATGCGCCAGTTCAGGCGCGCCGGCGCATCGCCCCCCTGCACTGGGCGCATGGCCGAAAGGCGCTCCGGGTCTTCTCTTCGTCGTATGCCCATGGTATGGGCCACCGCCAACTCGAAACGCGGACGGCGACTGGCGTCGTCGCGGGTTCGAAAGAGCCGCAGGCAGGATTTTCCGCCGCGGCGGAGGAGTTGGCGATGTCCCAGAGCCCCGGAACCATCCACCCCATCTCCGGCTCCCCGTTCCGCGAAGCCTTGACCTTCGACGACGTGCTGCTACTGCCCGGCGCTTCGGAGGTGATGCCCGGCGGGGTGAGCCTCGTGACCCGGCTCACCAACACCATCACCCTCAACCTTCCCATCCTCTCCGCCGCCATGGACACGGTGACGGAATCGCGCCTCGCCATCGCCATGGCGCGGGCCGGCGGCATCGGCGTCATCCACCGCAACCTCACCCCCGAGGCGCAGGCCGAGCATGTGCGGCAGGTGAAGAAGTTCGAATCGGGCATGGTGGTGAACCCCGTCACCATCCATCCCGACGAGACCCTGGCCGACGCGCTGGCGCTCATGAAGCGCCACGGCATCTCCGGCATCCCGGTGGTGGAGCGCGGGCCGAACGGGCGCGGCGGCAAGCTGGTGGGCATCCTCACCAACCGCGACGTGCGCTTCGCCACCGACCCCACGACGCCGGTGAAGGAGCTGATGACCAAGGAACGGCTCATCACGGTGACGGAGAATGTGCGGCAGGACGAGGCAAAGCGCCTGCTCCACCATCACCGCATCGAGAAGCTCCTCGTGGTGGACGATGAATATCGCTGCGTCGGCCTCATCACCGTGAAGGACATCGAGAAGGCGGTCGCCAACCCCGAGGCCGCCAAGGACGAGCAGGGCCGCCTGCGCGTCGCCGCCGCCACCACCGTGGGCGAGGACGGCTTCGAGCGCACCGAGCGCCTCATCGATGCCGGCGTCGACCTCGTGGTGGTGGACACCGCCCACGGCCATTCCCGCAAGGTTCTCGATCAGGTGGAGCGCATCAAGCGGCTCTCCAACAAGACCCAGATCCTCGCCGGCAACATCGCCACCGGCGATGGCGCCAAGGCGCTGATCGACGCCGGCGCGGATGCCATCAAGGTGGGCATCGGCCCCGGCTCCATCTGCACCACCCGCATCGTCGCGGGCGTCGGCGTGCCCCAGCTCACCGCCGTCATGGACGCGGTGGAGGCGGCCCAGGCCACCAACACCCCCGTGATCGCGGACGGCGGCATCAAATATTCCGGCGACCTCGCCAAGGCGCTGGCGGCCGGCGCCTCCTGCGCCATGGTGGGCTCGCTGCTCGCCGGCACGGACGAGAGCCCGGGCGAGGTGTTCCTCTATCAGGGCCGCTCCTACAAGGCCTATCGCGGCATGGGCTCGGTGGGCGCCATGGCGCGCGGCTCGGCGGACCGCTACTTCCAGGCGGAAGTGCGGGACATGCTGAAGCTGGTGCCGGAGGGCATCGAGGGGCAGGTTGCCTATAAGGGGCCGGTCTCCGCCGTGCTGCACCAGCTGGCCGGCGGGCTTCGCGCCGCCATGGGCTATGTGGGCGGCGCCGACCTCACCGAGTTCCGGGAACGCGCCCGCTTCGTGCGCATCTCCTCGGCGGGCCTCAGGGAAAGCCACGTCCATGACGTGACAATCACGCGGGAAAGCCCCAATTATCCCACCAGCGTCTGACGCCAGGATTTGACGCAACGGCCAAGCTGGAAAATCCTATCCCTCAAGGGAACCGGGCATAAACCCCCGCGTTCAACGCTGAAGCCCAAGGCCGCCCCTTGAAGGGCGGTCGGGCGAACCGAAGGGGCGAGGCGCGGTTCGGTCATGAGCATGGGCGCCACTCCCCCTCGGGACCCACCTCTTCAAGGTGAAGGCAACGCGCTGGAACAGCGCGTGCGTGAGGGCACGCACGCGCTCGATGCCGCCCATGTGCGTATCCGGGAAGAGGCGGCGGGGCGGGAGCGCGCCGAAACCCTCGGGTGGGAGAACGCCCAGCTCCTGCGCATGCTGATCCAGGGCGTCACCGACTACGCCATCTTCATGCTGGACAAGGACGGCCAGGTTTCCACCTGGAATCCGGGCGCCGAGCGCATCAAGGGCTACACCGCCGCCGAGATCATCGGCTCCCCCTATACCCGCTTCTACACGCCCGAGGACGTGGCGGCCGGCGAGCCTCAGCGGGCGCTGGCGGCCGCCGCGCGCGAGGGAAAGTATGAGAAGGAGGGCTGGCGCGTCCGCAAGGACGGGCAGCGCTTCTGGGCCCATATCGTGCTCGACGCGATCTATGACGAGAAGGGTGATCTCGCCGGCTACGCCAAGGTGACGCGGGACATCACCGAGCGGCGGCAGGCCCAGATCGACCTGCAGGAAGCCCGCGAGGCGCTGTTCCAATCCCAGAAGATGGAGGCGGTGGGCCAGCTCACCGCCGGCATCGCCCATGATTTCAACAATATGCTGGCGGGCGTCATCGGCTCGCTCGATCTGCTCCGCACCCGCATCAAGGCCGGGCGCTACGAGGAGGCGGACCGTTATGTGGAGACCGCCGTCGCCTCCGCCGAGCGCGCCGCCGCGCTGACCGCCCGGCTCCTCGCCTTCGGCCGCCGGCAGCCCCTGGACGTGAAGACGGTGGACGTCAACGGCGTGGTGACCTCCATGCAGGAGCTGCTCGGCCGCACCGTGGGCGAGCGCATCGCCATCGTCCTGAATCTCGATCCCGATCTGCCGCCCACAGAAACCGACGCCCACCAGTTCGAGAATGCCATCCTAAACCTCGCCATCAACGCCCGCGACGCCATGGCCGAGGGCGGCACCCTGACGCTCACAACCCACATGACCGAGCGCGTGCCCGGCGCCTGGGCCGGCGCCGCCAACGGCCCGTTCGTGACGCTGGACGTGGAGGATACCGGCCACGGCATGCCTCCCGAAATCCTCTCCAAGGCGTTCGATCCTTTCTTCACCACCAAGCCGCTCGGCCAGGGCACCGGCCTCGGGCTCTCCATGATCTACGGCTTCGCCAAGCAGACCCGCGGCCACCTGATCATGACCTCCGAGGTGGACAAGGGAACGAAGGTGTCGCTGCACCTGCCCCCCTCCTCGGGCGCGGCGGAGGCGGCAAGCCCCTCGCCGCCGCCCCGCACCAGGACGCAGGGACGCAACGGGGAGACCGTGCTGGTGGTGGAGGACGACCCCCTTGTGCGCATGCTGGTGCTCGACGTGGTACGGGAGCTTGGCTACCACGCCCTCTCCGCCGAGGACGGCATCGCCGCGATGGCGGTGCTGCAAGGCGGCGCGCGCGTCGACCTCATGGTGAGCGATATTGGCCTGCCGGGCGGCCTGAACGGGCGGCAGCTCGCCGAATCGGTCCGCGTGCTTCGCCCGGACACGCCCATCCTGTTCATCACCGGCTATGCCGCTTCGGCCACGCGCGAGGGCTTTCTCGGCCCCGGCATGGACATGATGGTGAAGCCCTTCACCGTGGACGCATTGAGCGCCAAGATCCGCGCCTTGATGCCGAGGTGATCCTGCACCGTCGTCAGGCCCGAGCTTGACGACATCGATGATCGAGAATGCCGGAGAGGCTTCGTGCCAATCCATTCCGCTACGTCATGTTTTGAAGCCTATTTATTCGGCGGAATCATAGATTAGGATCAGTCCCGCGCGGCCGCCGACGCTGGCGCGGGACGCCAAATTCAACGACGCGGCCGCAAGGCCGGACACACCCGGGAAGGATTTGCCCATGCTGACCCATATGCGGGCTCGCGTCCGTCCGCTTCTCCTGTGCGCGATCGCCGGCGCGGGGCTCACCCTCGCCGCCGCGGCGCAGGCGCAGGACCTGAAAATCATGGCCCCGGCCGCCCCCGGTGGAGGATGGGACCAGACCGCCCGTGCCATGCAGCAGGCGCTGGTTCAGTCCGGCGCCGCCCACAGCGTGCAGGTCTACAACGTCCCCGGTGCCGGCGGCACCATCGGCATCGCCCAGTTCGTCAATTCCGCCAAGGGTGATCCCAACCAGCTCATGGCCAGCGGCTATGTGATGGTGGGCGCCATCCTCACCAACAACGCGCCCGTCACCCTGGACAAGGTGATCCCCATCGCGCGGCTGGTGCAGGAGACCGACGCCATCGCGGTGCCGACCAACTCGCCGCTGAAGACGGTTAAGGACCTCGCGGAGCTGGTGAAGAAGGACCCCGCCAGGGTGACCTGGGCGGGCGGCTCGGCCGGCGGGCCGGACCATATCGCCGCCGCGCTCTTCACCCAGAAGGCGGGCGCCGACCCCACCAAGCTTAATTACATCCCCTTCTCCGGCGGCGGCGAGGCGCTGGCGGCCATCCTCGGCGGCAAGGTGACCGCGGGCATGTCCGGCCTCGGCGAGTTGGAGAGCCAGGTGAAGGCCGGCAAGCTCCGGCTCCTCGCCGTCACCCAGTCCGAGCGCGTGCCCGGCCTCGACGTGCCGACCCTGAAAGAGTCGGGCATCGACGTGGAGCTCGCCAACTGGCGCGCCGTCATGGCGCCTCCCGGCCTCACCCCGGAGCAGGTGAAGGGCGTGTCCGCCATCATCGAGAAGATGGCCAAGTCGCAGGCCTGGGCCGATATCCTGAAGCAGAAGGGCTGGGATGACGCCTACCTCACGGGCGACGCCTTCGCGGCCTATCTGAAGGAAGAGAATGCCCGCACGGCGGAAATCCTGAAGTCCGTCGGCCTCATCAAGCAATAGCACCCGCGCCGGGAGCCCTGCCGTGCAGATCAAGACCAAGCCGGACATCCCCGGCATGCTGGTTGCCGCCGGCCTCCTGGCGCTCGCTGGCCTCATCTGGTGGGATACGACGCGGCTCGCCCAGCGCGTCGTCTATGGCGTGGGGCCGGACGCCGCCCCCAAGGTGGTGGCCATCGGCCTCGCCCTTCTCGCCGTGGCCAACTTCGCCATGGCCCTGCGCGGAGCCCTTCCGGCGCGCAAGCGGGACGACTGGCGGCCGCTGGTGTTCATCGTCGGTGGCATGCTGGCGCTGATGGCGATCCTGTCGTTCGGCGGGGGCTATATCCTCGCCACCGCCGTCCTGTTCACGGCCACCGCCGCCGCCTTCGGCCGGCGCGCCATCGTGGCGGACTTCATCATCGGCCTCGTGGTGGGCGTCGTCACCTATCTCCTGTTCGCCAAGCTGCTCACGCTGTCGCTGCCCGTGGGGCCGCTCGAATCCCTGATCTGAGGCGGCTGCCATGGAAACATTCGACGCGCTTCTCCAGGGCCTCGTGGTCGCCGCCCAGCCGGGGAACCTCCTGTTCGCGCTCATCGGCGTGCTGCTCGGCACGGCGGTGGGCGTGCTGCCGGGCATCGGGCCGGCGCTCACGGTCGCCCTGCTACTGCCGGTGACCTACAAGCTCGACCCCGCCGGCTCGCTCATCATGTTCGCGGGCATCTATTATGGCGGCATGTATGGCGGCTCCACCACCGCCATCCTCATCAACACGCCGGGCGAAAGCGCCTCCATGGCAACCGCCCTGGAAGGCTACCGCATGGCCCGCGCGGGCCGGGGGGCGCAGGCGCTCGCCACCGCTGCCATCGGCTCCTTCGTCGCCGGCACCATCGCCACGGTGGGTTTGACCTTCCTCGCCCCGTGGCTCGTGGACCTCGCGGTGCAGATGGGGCCGGAGGATTATTTTGCCCTCATGTGCGTCGCCTTCGTCACGGTCTCCGCGACCTTCGGCGATTCCCCCGTGCGCGGTCTCACCAGCCTGTTCGTGGGCCTCACCATCGGCCTCATCGGCATCGACAAGCTCACCGGGCAGGCGCGCCTCACCTTCGGCATGCCGGAGTTGCTGGACGGCATCGATGTGACCACGCTGGCGGTGGGCCTCTTCGCCATCGGCGAGGCGCTCTATGTTGCCTCCACACGTATCCATGCGCAGGACACGGTGGAAAGCGTGCGCGGCTCGCTGTGGATGAGCGCCGAGGATTGGGCGCGCTCCTGGAAGGCGTGGATCCGCGGCGCCTTCATCGGCTTTCCCATCGGCGCCCTGCCGGCGGGCGGCGCGGAGATCCCGACCTTCCTGTCCTATTCGGTCGAGCGCAAGCTCTCCAAGCACCCGGAGCAATTCGGCCATGGCGCCATCGAGGGCGTCGCGGGGCCGGAAGCGGCCAACAATGCCTCCGCCGCCGGAACCCTGGTGCCGCTCCTGACGCTGGGCCTGCCCACCTCCGCCACCGCCGCCATGATGCTGGCGGGCTTCCAGCAATATGGCCTGAACCCCGGCCCGCTGCTGTTCGCCGAGCAGCCGCAGCTGGTCTGGGGGCTGATCGCCAGCCTCTATATCGCCAACGTCATGCTGCTGGTCCTGAACCTGCCGCTGGTGGGGCTGTGGGTCCGGCTCCTCGCCATCCCCCAGCCGTGGCTCTATGCGGGCATCCTGGTGTTCGCCACCATGGGCACCATCGTCGCCAAGGCCTCGGTGACGGAGCTGGGCATCCTCACTTTGTTTGGCCTCATGGGCTATCTGATGCGGCGCTTCGACTACCCAATAGCGCCCGTGGTGGTGGGGCTGATCCTGGGGCCGATTGCGGAAACGCAGCTGCGCCGGGCGCTCTCCATCAGCCTGGGGGATCCCATGGTGCTGGTGACGAGCCCGGTGTCAGCCACGCTGCTGGGGCTGGCAGCGATCGCGCTCATCGCGCCATTCGTCATGAAGGGCCTCGACCGCTTCAAGGCGGCGGAGGATTGAACGCGCCTCATGGCGCCGTTGCGACGACTGCCGTCGCAACGGCCCGGGCATTCCACCGGAATAACCGCGGCGCTTATACGCGGACCGGGGACGCGCTGAGCCAGTCGCCGAAGCGGGTCTGTCCCAGGCGCGGATTCTCGTCCGGCGTCAGCGATTTGTCGTTCAGCTCGGCGCCGAAATAGCGGGCTCGCACGTCCGCGATGACCGCGCGCGTGTCCCCTTTGGCGGTGAGATACTGCCGGGCGATGGCATCCATGGGGATCAGCTCGGGGCCGGCCACCTCGATGGTTCCGTTCAATGGGGCGCCGGCCGCAAGATCGGCCAGCACGGCGGAGACGTCGTTGGCGGCGATGGGCTGGAAAAGAGCCGGCGACAGGCGGAAGGCATCGCCGTCCGCGCTCGACTGCACGATGGCGCCGACGAACTCGAAGAACTGGGTCGCCCGCAGGATCGTGTACGGGATCCCCGACTCCTTGATGAGGCTCTCCTGCGCCAGCTTGGCACGGAGATAGCCGCTGTCGGGATTGCGCTCGCTGCCGACCACCGACAGGGCGACGTGATGCCCGACGCCCGCGGCCGCTTCGGCGGCCAGCAGGTTCCGGCCGGAGGTCTGGAAGAACTCCAGCACGGCCTTGTCCTCGAAATTGGGCGAGTTCGCCACGTCCACGACCACCTGCGCGCCGGAGAGCGCTTCGGCCAGTCCCTCGCGGGTGATGGTGTTCACGCCCGAATTGGGCGACGCCGCGAGGACCTCATGGCCCAATGCTCGCAGCCGGTTCACAACGTTAGAGCCGATGAGGCCGCTCCCGCCGATGACCACGATCTTCATGTCCCGCTCCTCTGCCTGACCGCTGATCGCGCCAGTCACGATCCAGTGAGGGGAGGATGCAGGGAAGCCTGCGGGAAGACTTTGCCGGGGCCTTGGACGGTGCTTGAATTTCCCTTGGGTTTTCGTCCAAGCCGGTGCCATCCGGTGGCCGGGGATGCGCGGCATGCTATCAATCGCCGGCCCGCCAACGGACAGGGCCATGGAGCGCCGACGTGCAATTCCTGTTTGAAGGCTATGTGCTCGACCCTGGCCGGCGGGAGCTGACGCGGGACGGCGAGGTGATCGCCATCGGGCCGCAGGTCTTCGACCTCCTGCTGCATCTGGTGCGCAACCGCGAGCACGTCATCAGCAAGGACAATCTTCTGGACGCGGTATGGGAGGGGCGGATCGTCTCGGAATCGACCCTCGCCAGCCATATCAACGCCGTGCGCAAGGCCATCGGCGACAGCGGCGAGGAACAGCGGCTGATCCGGACCATCGCCCGCAAAGGCTTCCGCTTCGTTGCCGAGGTCAGCGAAAGGCAATCACCGGACGGCGTGCGCTCCCGCGAGGCCGGCCAAACCGCATCGGGCGAGGCAATTGCACCGGCGCTGCCCCTTCCCGACAAGCCCTCCATCGCCGTCCTGCCGTTCCAGAACATGAGCGGCGACCCGGAGCAGGACTACTTTGCCGATGGCGTGGTGGAGGACATCATCACGGGGCTGTCGCGTCTCCGCTGGCTGTTCGTCATCGCGCGGAATTCCAGCTTCACGTACCGGGGGCAGGCGGTGGACGTGAAGCAGGCAGGCCGGGCGCTCGGCGTCCGCTATGTGCTGGAAGGCAGCGTGCGCAAGGCCAGTAACCGCGTGCGCATCACGGGGCAGCTGATCGATGCGACCACCGGGGCGCAAATCTGGGCGGAGCGCTTCGAGGGCACGCTCGATGACATCTTCGAGCTGCAAGACCAGATCGCCACGAGCGTCGTCGGCGCCATGGCGCCACAGCTGGAACGCGCGGAGATCGCGCGCGCGCAGCGGATGCCGACCACCAGCCTCAGCGCTTATGACAGCTATCTGCGTGGCCTTGCTTATGTGCACCAGGGAAGCAGGGAGGCCATCAGCGAGGCCCTTCCCCTGTTCTATCAGGCCATGGAGCTGGACCCGGACTTCGCATCGGCCCACGGAATAGCGGCATGGTGCTATTTCTGGCGCAAGGTCAATGGCTGGATGACCGATCCGGAGCGGGAGGTCACCGAGGGTGCTCGGCTGGCGCGAAGGGCCGTGGAAGTGGGGCGGGACGATGCGGTGGCGCTGACGCGGGGCGGCCATGCGCTCGCCCACCTGGTGGGCGATCTCGACAGTGGCATCGCCTTGCTCGATCGGGCGGTGGTGCTCAATCCCAACCTGGCGGCAGCCTGGTTTCTGGGCGGCTTCCTGCGGGTCTGGCATGGCGAAACGGAGGGCGCCATCGCGCATTTCGCCCGTGCCATGCGCCTCAGCCCGCTCGATCCGGAAATGTATCGAATGGAAGCGGGAATGGCGATGGCGCACCTGTTTGCGGGGCGCTTTGATGCGGCATCGTCATGGGCGGACAAGGCTTTTACGAACCTGCCGAGCTTCCTGATGGTGGCCGGCATCACCGCAGCAAGTCACGCGCTCGCCCACCGCACCGAGCAGGCGCAGCGGGCCATGGCGCATGTGCGCCGGCTCGACCCCTCCTTGCGCATCTCGAATATCCAAGACTGGCTTCCGATCCACCGACCGGAAGATCTTGCGATATTCGCCAGCGGGCTGCGAAAGGCAGGGCTGCCGGAATGACCGCCTATTCCGCCGCCGCCCTTCTCGCCGGATCGTAGTTCAGCGTCGGCGCCAGCCAGCGCTCGGCCTCTTCCACGCTCCAGCCCTTGCGCTTGGCATAGTCCTCCACCTGATCGCGCTCGATGCGGCCGACGCCGAAATAGGCGCTCTCCGGGTGGGAGAAATAAAGGCCCGAGACCGCCGCGCCGGGCCACATGGCGTAGCTCTCCGTCAGCTCCAGGCCGATGCGCTTTTCCGCATCGAGGAGGGTGAAGATGGTGCCCTTCTCCGTATGGTCGGGCTGGGCGGGATAGCCGGGCGCGGGGCGGATGCCCTGGTACTTCTCGGCGATCAGCTCCTCATTGGTCGCCGCTTCGTCCGGCGCATAGGCCCAGAATTCCTTGCGCACGCGCTGGTGCAGGCGCTCGGCGAAGGCTTCCGCGAGGCGGTCCGCCAGCGCCTTCAGCAGGATGGCGGAATAATCGTCATGGGCCGCCTTGAAGGCGTCGGTGCGCTCCTGCTCGCCGATGCCGGTGGTGACCGCGAAGGCGCCCACATAGTCCGGCACGCCCGAGGCCACCGGCGCCACGAAATCCGACAAAGCAAGGTTGAACCGCCCCTCGCGCCGCGCCAGCTGCTGGCGCAGGGTGTGCAGGGTAGCGAGCGGGACTTTGCGCGTGTCGTCCCGGAACAGGATGATGTCGTCGCCTTCCGCATTGGCCGGCCAGAAGCCCACCACCGCACGGGCGGTCACCCATTTCTCGTCCACCATGCGCTTCAGCATGGCCTGCGCGTCCGCGAACAAGGCGCGGGCTGGCTCGCCCACGGTGGGGTCGTCCAGGATCATGGGATAGCGGCCCACCAGTTCCCAGGACTGGAAGAAGGGCGTCCAGTCGATGGCGGGTACGAGGTCGGCGAGGTCGTATTCCTCGAACACCTTGGTGCCCAGGAACGTGGGCTTCGGCGCGACACGGCCGAAATCCAGCTTCAGCCCATTCTCCCGCGCCTTGGCCAGCGGCACGCGCTGCTTCGCCTCATCCGCCCGGGCATGGGCGTCGGCGAGCTTGACGTATTCCGCCTTCACGTCCGCCTTGTACTTCTCCCGCGTCTCCGGGTTCAGCAGGCTGGAGACCACGCCCACCGCGCGCGAGGCGTCGGTCACATAGACCGCCTGCCCGCGCTCGTAGCGCGGCGCGATCTTCACCGCCGTGTGGACGCGCGACGTAGTCGCTCCGCCGATCAGCAGCGGCAGGTCGAAGCCCTCGCGCTCCATCTCGGCGGCGACGCCCACCATCTCGTCCAGCGAAGGCGTGATGAGGCCGGAAAGGCCGATCACGTCCACGTTTTCCTTGCGGGCGATGTCCAGGATCTTGGCGGTGGGCACCATCACGCCGAGGTCGATCACCTCGTAATTGTTGCACTGGAGAACCACGCCGACGATGTTCTTGCCGATATCGTGGACGTCGCCCTTCACGGTGGCCATGAGGATCTTGCCGGCGGCGGAGCGCTCGGAAACGCCGCTCAGCTTCTTCTCCTCTTCCATGAAGGGCATGAGGTAGGCCACCGCCTGCTTCATCACGCGGGCGGATTTCACCACCTGGGGCAGGAACATCTTGCCCGAGCCGAACAGGTCGCCCACCACGTTCATGCCGGCCATCAGCGGGCCCTCGATCACGTGCAGCGGACGGGCCACCGAAAGGCGCGCCTCCTCCGTGTCGGTCTCCACGAAATCGGTGATGCCATTGACGAGGGCGTGCTCCAGCCGCTTCTCCACGGCCCAAGTGCGCCAGGTGAGGTCCGCCTCGCGCTTCTCCTTGCCGGCGCCGCCCTTGAAGCCTTCCGCCAGCGTCAGCAGGCGCTCGGTGCCATCGGCGCGGCGGTTGAGCACCACATCCTCGCAGGCGTCCCGCAGATCCGGCTTGATCTCGTCATAGACCGCGAGCTGGCCGGCATTGACGATGCCCATGTCCATGCCCGCCTGGATGGCGTGGTAGAGGAACACGGCGTGCATGGCCTCGCGCACCGGCTCGTTGCCGCGGAACGAGAAGGAGAGGTTGGAGACGCCGCCGGAAATGTGCGCATGCGGCAGGTTCTGCCGGATCCAGCGCGTCGCCTCGATGAAGTAGACGCCGTAGGGCGCATGCTCCTCGATGCCGGTGGCCACCGCGAAGATGTTGGGATCGAAGATGATGTCCTCGGCCGGGAAGCCCACCTCCTCAGTCAGGATCTTATAAGCCCGCGCGCAGATCTGCGTCTTGCGCTCGAACGTGTCGGCCTGGCCCTGCTCGTCGAAGGCCATCACCACCACGGCGGCGCCATAGCGGCGCACGAGGCGGGCCTGGGCGCGGAAATTCTCCTCCCCCTCCTTCATGGAGATGGAGTTCACGATGCCCTTGCCCTGGATGCACTTCAGGCCGGCCTCGATGATATCCCACTTGGATGAGTCCACCATCACGGGCACGCGGGCGATGTCGGGCTCGGAGGCGACGAGGTTCAGGAACGAGACCATCGCGGCCTTCGAATCCAGAAGGCCCTCGTCCATGTTCACGTCGATCACCTGCGCCCCGCTCTCCACCTGCTCGCGGGCAACCGCCAGCGCAGCGGGAAAGTCGCCATTGGTGATGAGTTTGCGGAATTTGGCCGATCCCGTGACGTTGGTGCGCTCGCCCACGTTCACGAACGGGATTTCCGGCGTCAGCTCGAACCCCTCAAGCCCGGAAAGCCTCAGCCTTTTGGACAACTCCGGGATTGGGCGCGGCGTGTGGGGCGCCACGGCCTCCGCGAGGGCGCGGATATGGGCCGGCGTCGTTCCGCAGCAGCCGCCGACGATGTTCACGAGGCCGGAGGCGGCGAACTCGCCCACCAGCGCGCCCATGGCTTCCGGGCTCTCGTCATAAAGGCCGAACTCGTTGGGCAGGCCGGCATTGGGATAGGCGCAGACGAAGGTGTCCGCCACCCGACCGATCTCGGCGATATGGGCGCGCATCTCCTTGGCGCCCAGCGCGCAATTGAGGCCGATGGAGAAGGGCTGGGCATGCTGGAGCGCATACCAGAAGGCGCTCGGCGTCTGGCCGGAGAGGGTGCGGCCGGAGAGGTCTGTGATGGTGCCGGAAATCATCACCGGCACGCGGTAGCCCAGCTCGTCGAACAGGCCCTCGATGGCGAACACCGCCGCCTTGGCGTTCAGCGTGTCGAAGATGGTCTCGATGAGGATGAGGTCGGAGCCGCCCTCCAGCAGCCCGCGCGCCTGCTCGCCATAGGCCACCGCCAACTCGTCGAAGGTGATGGCGCGGAAGCCGGGGTCGTTCACATCCGGCGAGATGGAGGCGGTGCGGTTCGTCGGGCCGATGGCGCCGGCCACGAAGCGGCGGCGCCCATCCTTCTGCTCGGCGAGCTTGGCGGCTTCCTTCGCGAGGCGCGCGCCCTCCACGTTCAGCTCATAGGCCAGCGCCTCCATGGCGTAGTCCGCCTGAGCGATGGTGGTGGAGGAGAAGGTGTTGGTCTCGACGATGTCCGCGCCGGCCAGGAAATATTCGAGATGAATGTCCCGCACCGCGTCCGGCTGGGTGAGGTTCAGGAGGTCGTTATTGCCTTTGACGTCCTGTCCCCAGTCCGCGAAGCGCGCGCCGCGATAGCCCGCCTCGTCCAGCCTCAGGCCCTGGATCATGGTTCCCATGGCGCCGTCCAGCACCAGGATGCGCGCGCGGGCCGCGGCGGTGAGGGCGGAGAGGGTGTCGGTTTCGCGGGTCATGGGAACGCTCATTTTTGCCGGCAACCCGGCGTGTCGATCAACAGACTGCGTTCGTGCTGTCAGGTGTGTGGTTTGCGTGGAGAGGACGGCTTGCCCGGCTTCTTCTCCAGTGCAGAGAGGCGCTTCTCAAAATCTTCCAACCGGTCTTCCACCTCGGCCGCGGCATATCGGCCGAGCACCGACTCACCGCGCAAAGCCTGGGTCATGTTGTCCAATCTTTTGTCCAGGCCATCAAAGCGTCGGTCCATGGCCTCAAATTTCTCACGCATCTCTACCCGCATCTCCCGAAGCAGGCTCAGCACCAGATTTTGCGGTTCCCCAGCCATTCTTCTCTCCTCACACCGCCAGCCGCTGCGCCTCGGCCTCGGCCGCCTTGGGGCGCAGGCCCATCAGGTGGCAGATGGCGTAGACGAGGTCGGCGCGGTTCAGGGTATAGAAGTGGATATCGGTAACGCCCTGATCAACCAGGTCCGTCACCTGCTCGGCTGCCACCGCCGCGGCGATGAGCTTGCGGGTCTCGGCATCCTCGTCCAGCCCCTCGAACCGCTTCAGCAGCCAGTCCGGCACGCTCGCCCCGGTGCGCGCGGCGAAGTTGGAGGCCTGCTTGAAATTGGTCACCGGCAGGATGCCCGGCACGACGGGAATGTCGATGCCGGCCGCGCGGACCTTGTCGAGATAGCGGAAATAGACGTCGTTCTCGAAGAAGAACTGGGTGATGGCGCGGGTGGCGCCCGCATCCACCTTGCGCTTCAGATAATCGATGTCCGCATCGAGGGTGGCGCTTTCGGGATGCTTCTCGGGATAGGCCGAGACGGAGACCTCGAAATCGCCGATCCTGCGGATGCCCGCCACGAGGTCGCAGGCATGGGCGTAGCCCTCGGGGTGGGGCTCGTAGCGCGTGCCGACGCCGGTGGTGGGATCGCCCCGCAGCGCCACGATGTGCTTGATGCCCGCTCCCGCATATTCGCGGATCACCTCGTCGATCTCCGCGCGGCTGGCAGCGACGCAGGTGAGGTGGGCAGCGGGGGCGAGGTCGGTCTCGCGCACCAGGCGCTCGACAGTGGCGTGGGTGCGCTCGCGGGTGGAGCCGCCGGCGCCGTAGGTCACCGAAACGAAGCTCGGCCCCAACGGCGCGAGACGCGCGATGGAGGCCCAGAGATTACGCTCCATCTCCTCGGTCTTGGGCGGAAAGAATTCAAACGAGACGCGCACGGGCGCCCGTCCAAGTTCCCGGCTGGCCCGGATCGGTGCGGTCATCACGCAACTTCCCTATTGTCTCTGTTTTCAACGTCTTGGGCTGGGGCGATCCGGGGATCGCGCGCCAGCCAGATGGATACGGTCAAGGAACCGTCCGCCGCCGCCTCGGGGGTGAGCGCACGGTGCAGCTCGGGTTCGAGGCCCGCCTGCGCCATCCAGCCGGCGACGGTCTCCTCGGCGAAGCCGAGCCGGCGGTGGGCATGGGCCTCGCGCAGGAATTCGAGGTCGTGGGGTGCGAAGTCCACCACCAGCAGGCGCCCGCCCGGCCGCAGGAGGCGGGCGGCCTCGCGCACCGCGCGCCCGCCATCGTCCAGGAAGTGCAGCACCTGATGGACCACGATGGCGTCGAAGCTGTCGCGGGGCATGGCGAGATTGTAGATGTCGCCATGGCGGACCACGCAATTGCGCACCCCCGCCCGCTCCAGATTGACCCGCGCGACGCCCAGCATGTCCGGCGAAAGGTCGACGCCGACGCCGCGCTGGATGTGGGGCGCGAAGATTTCCAGCATGCGGCCGGTGCCGGTGCCGAGGTCGAGAAACGAATCGATGGGCGCATCGCCGAGGGCGTCGCGCACCTGCTGCTCCACCAGGGCCTCCGGCACGTGGAGGCTGCGAATGGCGTCCCACCGCTCCGCATGGCTGGCGAAATAGGCCTGGGCCTGCGCTTCGCGCGCGGAGCGCACCTCGCTCAGCCGCTCGCGGTCGCGGCGGATGAGGGGATCGCCGGCATCCAGAAGCCCAAGCAGGGCCCGGGCAACAGCGCCGCCGGGACCTTCACCCGCGCAGCGATAGAAAACCCAGCTCGCCTCCCGGTGGCGCTCCACGAGCCCCGCCTCCGCGAGCAGTTTTAGATGACGCGAGATGCGCGGCTGGGACTGGCCGAGAATGTCGGTGAGCTCGGAAACCGTTAGCTCCGCCTGATCGAGGATCGCAAGAAGTCGCAGGCGCGTGTCTTCCCCTGCGGCCTTCAGGCCGTCGAGCAGCGCGGCATAAGGAAGCGACGAAGCGTCAGCTTGCGGTCGATCTAAGGACATAAAGATATCTTTATATCCATCCCCCTCGAAGCGCAAGCGCCTGTGGACGCCCAGCTGTGTCTTCAATGGCACTCCGCCGCCCGGCGTGCGCCGGACACGCCGCCGTGCATTGCACACCTAATCCGGCCTGACTAAAGATTTTCAGGAACGCGCGGCGCATTCCTGATGTTTGGGTGAACGAAGGTGGGCGGCACGGACGGGTTGGGGCCAGCTTGGCACCAGCGAAAAAATGTAAGCCGTTTCCAATTTCGTCACGTTTCATGTTTAGCACGAGTGCCATGATGCTCCGCACCACACTCCTCACTGCCCTTGGGGCTTCGCTGCTGGCCATCCCGGCCGCACACGCTCAAATCTATCAGGGTCAGGTCTATTCGGTTCCGTCCTATGTCGCAGCCGCGGCCGAGGAGGACGACGAGACCGGAGCCATCGGCCAGGATGTGCCCGCAGGGACCGTGCCCGGCTACAACGATCCCTATGCCCCCGGCAGCCGCCGCGGCGACTACGTGCAGAGCACGCCCATGGCGCCGCCCGCAGGCGCCGTCCAGGCCCCGACCTATGTTCCCGGGACCACGCCTCCGTCCGCACCCCAGACGGGCTATGTGTCGGCGCCTCCCGGCTATCAGCCTGGGAGCCAGGTGGCTCCCGGCCAGCCGATGGCCATCGCTCCGGGCGCGCTTCCCGCGCCGAACGCACAGCAGATTCCCGGCCGGGCCTATCCGCAGCAGGGATATCCTCAGCAAGGCTATCAGCAGCAGGCACCCCAGCAGCAGGCGTATCCCGCGCAGGGATATCCCCAGCAGGGCTACCAGCAGCCGACGCCCCAGGCTAACGGCTATGACGGTTCCTACCGGCAGGACCAGCTGCTCCAGGCCGCCCGCACCGGTGCCGTAGCGCCGCAGGCCTCCGCGCAGCCCGGGCAGCCGGTCTATGTGGGCCCCACCACTGCCGCTTACGGCCAGCCGGGCAGCGCCGTCCGCGATGCGGGCGCCCCGCCGGCCGGCGTCTACGCTCCCAATGCCGCCGTGGTGCCCGGCACCCGCGAGGCCCCGTCCGGCCCGCGCATCGAGAACGTGGATCCGAGCGAGCCGGTGGATGCCCGCTTCCAGCGCCAGACGGTGGACTATGTGACGGCCCAGCCGGCCGGCACCATCGTCATCGATACGCCGAACACCTACCTCTATTACGTGCTCGGCGGCGGCAAGGCGATCCGCTACGGCATCGGCGTGGGCCGCGACGGCTTCACCTGGTCCGGCACCGAGAAGGTCACCCGCAAGGCGGAATGGGCCGACTGGCGCCCGCCGACTGAGATGATCGAGCGCCAGCCCTATCTGCCCCGCTTCATGGCGGGCGGCCCGGGCAATCCTTTGGGCGCGCGCACGCTCTATCTCGGCGGCACCATCTACCGCATCCACGGCACCAACGAGCCGCAGACCATCGGCAAGTTCGTCTCCTCCGGCTGCTTCCGCATGCTGAACGCGGACGTCGAAGACCTGTTCGAGCGGGTGAAGGTGGGCACCAAGGTGGTGATCATGCCCAAGACCGGCAATGCCCAGGCCAATGCCGCCTCGGGCAAGCCCCAGGCTCCCACGCCGCGCTGAAGCTTCCCCAGCGTATCGAATCCAGGGCGCGCCTTCGGGCGCGCCCTTTGTTTTTGGGCATTTTTCTCCTCTGTTATTCCGCCGGTCGGCGGATATGATGCCGCTGCGCGAGAGCCTTCGCGCGGAGTCAGCTCATGCCCACCACCATTCCCACTCCCGGCGCCTCCGTCCGTGACCAGCTGACCGCCATGAGCGCCGGCTGGGGCTGGTTCGTCGCCCTCGGCGCGGCCTTCGTCATCCTCGGCTGCATCGCCCTGGCCCACCTCCTGGTGACGGGCATCGCCACCGCCCTTTATGTGGGCGCGCTGGTCCTGGTGGGCGGCATCGTCCAAGTCATGCACGCCTTCCGCGTGCAGGGCTGGGGCCGCTTCTTCTACTGGCTTCTCGCCGGCCTGCTCTATGTGGTGGCCGGCGGCCTCATCATGTACCAGCCGCTCCTCGCGGCGGGCATCATCACCCTCATGATCGGCGTCTCGCTGGTGGTGGGCGGCATTTTCCGCATCATCGCCGGCCTGGGATCGCGCCAGGCGGCCGGCTGGGGCTTCATCGTCTTCTCCGGCGTCATCACGCTGCTGCTGGGCATCGAGATCATCGCCCGCTGGCCGGTGGATTCGGTACAGATCCTCGGCCTGTTCCTCGGCCTCGACCTCATCATCAACGGGGTGATGACCGCCATGTTCGGCTTCGCGCTGCGCAACAAGGCGGCGTGAGAGGCATCATGCGGACCTGCTTCTCCACCGCGCGCCTCTGCGCGCGGCTCGCCCTCGCCGCCCTCATCGCGGGCACCGCGCTGCCGGCCGTCGCACAGAATGCAACGCCTGCCTGCACCACCGGCCCGGTCGTCTCCCTGCGGGTGCCGAAGGCGGCGGAGGCGCTGGCGACCAAGCGCGCGCTCACCATCGTCGCCATCGGCTCCTCCTCCACCACCGGCGTCGGCGCCTCATCCAGCGCGCGCACCTATCCCGGGGTGCTCGAAGCCCTCCTCAAGCAGCGTTTCCCCAGCGCCGACATCCGTGTGATCAACCGTGGCGGAAACGGCGAGGACGTGCCGGAGAACCTTGCCCGCTTCGAGCGCGACGTGCGCGACCAGAAGCCCGACCTCGTGCTCTGGCAGGTGGGCACCAACTACATCATCCGCGGCGCCGGCCTCGCCAGCTTCGGGCCGCAATTGCGCCAGGGTATCGACCTGATCCGCGACTGGGGCGCGGACACGGTGGTGATCGACCTGCAATATTCGCCCTGGGTGAACGGCAACGCCAACACACCGGGCATCAATGCGCTGATCGCCTCCACCGCCCGCGGCGCGAACGCCTCGGTGTTCCCGCGCTATGCCCTGATGAAGGGATGGGCGGAGCAGCAGAAGGTGCCCACCTCGCAGATGCTCATCTTCGACGGGCTCCACATGACTGACTGGAGCTATGACTGCTTCGCCAAATCGCTGGCGGCGAGCCTGATCCCGGCGCTGGGCGCCCGCGCGCGGACCAACTGATTTCATCGAAAGCCGTCATGCCCGGGACAAGCCCGGGCATGACGGTCGTTCAAAAAAACGGCCTCACCGCAAAAGGCTCAGACCGTCCCGAGCCCCAGCACGTCCGCCATGGAATAGAGGCCCGGCTCCTTGCCCACGGCCCAGCGGGCGGCAGTCAGGGCGCCATTGGCGAAGATGGAGCGGTCCTCCGCCTTGTGGACCAGTTCGATGCGCTCGGACGGGCCGGCGAAGATGACGATGTGCTCGCCCACCACCGAGCCGCCGCGCAAGCTGGCAAAGCCGATATCGCCGGCGCGCCGGCTGCCCGTGTGACCGTCGCGCACGCGCACCGCGTGCTCGGAAAGGTCCACCTCGCGCCCCTCCGCGGCCGCTTCGCCCAACAGCAGGGCCGTGCCCGAGGGCGCGTCCACTTTGCGGGCGTGGTGCATCTCGACGATCTCGATGTCGAACCCGTCATTCAGCGTCGCCGCCACGCGGCGCGTGAGCGCCGCCAGCAGGTTCACGCCGAGGCTCATATTGCCGGACTTCACGATGGCGGTGCGCCGCGCCGCCGCCGCGATGGCAGACAGATCCCCCGAGGAAAAACCCGTGGTGCCGATCACATGGGCGATGCCCTGATCGGCGAGGCGCTCCGCCAACCGCACGGATGAGGAGGGCGTCGAGAAATCCACCACCACGTCGGCGCCGCTCAGCGTCGCCGCCATGTCGGATTGCACCGTCACTCCAGCCGGAGGAAGGCCGGCAAGCAGGCCGGCATCCTCGCCGAGATGGGTGCTTCCGGAATATTCCAGCGCCCCCACCAGCGAGAGCCCCTCGCCTTCCAGCACGGCCCGAAGCAGGGTCCGGCCCATGCGCCCGCCGGCACCCGCGATCACGATGCGTAGGTCCGCCACGTCTGCCCCCTGTCCCTTGTGATGCACCGCGCCCGTCAGCGGACGCCGCTCAGCATGTCTTCGAGAATGGCGCGGGCGGCCGCAGCCGGGTCCGCCGCAGCCGTGATGGGCCGTCCCACCACGATGGCATCGGCGCCAGCCGCAAGGGCCTCGCCGGGCGTGGCGATGCGCTTCTGGTCGCCCACGTCGGCGCCGGCCGGGCGCACGCCCGGCGTCACCACGAGGCCGCCCGGCCCGAGCACGCCGCGCACCATGCGCGCATCCGTCGGCGCGCAGATGACGCCGGCGACGCCGGCCGCGTGCGCCTGCTCGGCACGCCGGCGCACCATGTCCTGCACGCTGCCCGCATAGCCGGCGGCGGCAAGGTCCGCATCGTCATAGGAGGTGAGCACCGTCACGCCCAGCACCTTCAGCTTCGATCCCTGCGTGCCCCGCGCCGCGGCGGCCAGGGTCTGGGGATAGGCATGGACGGTGAGCAGCGTCATGCCGCGCTCGGCGGCAGCGGCAGTCGCCCGCTCCACGGTCTGGCCGATATCGTGCAGCTTCAGGTCGAGAAAAATCTTCTTGCCCGCGCCGATAAGGTCGGCGGCGAGGTCGAGGCCGCCGGAAATGGTGAGCTCAAGGCCGATCTTGTAGAAGCTCACCGCATCCCCGAGCTGCCAGACCATGGCCTCGGCGGCAGCGACGGAGGGGAAATCGAGGGCCACGATCAGCCGGTCGCGCATGTCGGTCATGATGCCTCGTCCTCCATGGCGCGCCAGCGGTCCGGCATCTTCGTCTCGGAGCGCTCATACCAGCAGCCCCCGCCCACGGGCGGCTGGTCATGGGCACGCGAGATGGGATAGCCGGCAAGATGACACAAAAGCAGGGTGCCGACGCCGCCATGGCCGACAAATATCACCGGCAGGCCGGGCGCCTCCGCCAGCGCCGCATCCACCGCGCCGACGATGCGCGCCTGCGCATCCACCGCCCGCTCCCAGCCGCGCACGCTTTGATCGGGATCGGCGAAGAATGCGTCGGCCACCACCTGGAATTCCGGCTCGGGCAGGAAGCCCGTGGCCGAGCGGTCGTTCTCATGCATGCCGGGGCGCACTTCCACCGCAAGGCCGAGCGTCGCGCCGATCAAGGCGGCGGTCTCCTTCGCCTTGACCTCATCGCTCGCCACCACGCGGCGGAAGGATGAAAGGTGGGGCCGGCGCGCAAACGCCTCGGTACGGCGACGGCCGACGTCCGAGAGCGACCAATCCGGCACGGGAACGGCGGGGTCCACCTTCACCTGGGGATGGCTGACATAGAGGAAAGGCGTCATGCCGGACCTCGCCCCCTGCGGCGCCTCAAGGGCGGCGATAGACCCAGACGCGCGCCGGCGGCAGGTTCAACCAAACGCGCGGCGAACGCTTGCCCTCGATCGCCCCCGGCTTGAGCGGCACGGGCGAGACCACAGCGTAGGTGAACTGGATGAACGGGCCGCCGTCCACGGAGAGGTCGAACGCCTCATTGACCATGCGGTCGCGATCCTGCGGCGAGCGGGTGAAGAGCGGCAGCGAGGAAATGGTGCCCACCGCCGGGCCCGGCAGCTTGTCCATCAGCGTCTTGCGCATCTCATAGGCATCGCCCTGGATGACGGTGACGCCGGGATAGCGCAGGCGCAGCAGATTGCAGAACTCGCGATTGTACTCGATGAGGAACAGGCGCTCGGGGGCAAAGCCCCGGTTCAGCAGCGCCTTCGTGACCGGGCCGGTGCCCGGCCCGAGCTCGATCACGGGACCTTTGACCCGCGGATCGAGATAGCCCGCCATCATCTTCGCCAGAGCCCGGCCGGACGGTGAGACCGCGCCGGTCTTCAAGGGGTTCTGGAACCAGGACTGGAGGAACCGGATCTCGTCATTCATCCGCGGCTTGAACGGAGTGCCGCGGCGGTCATGGGACTGGAGCATTCGGCTGGCCCTGCCAGGAGGGAATTGTCGGTGCACCCGCGATTAGACGGGAAACAAGACAGGGTCAAGGCAAGCGGAACCGGGGTCCAAAGGCGATCTGGCCCTTTGAAGCCAAGGGCCTTCACGCTTTCGTCAGGGCTGAAAATCCCGGTTCAGCCGATCTCGTTGCTGTTGATCATCGCCTGAAGCTCCGCCCGGAACTCCGGCTCGATGTCCGGCCGCGACAGGGCATAGGCCACGTTCGCCATGAGGAAGCCGATCTTGGAGCCGCAATCATAGACGGTGCCGTCGAACTTCACGGAGAAGAAGCGCTCGCGCTCCTTCAGCTTCAGCATCGAATCGGTGAGCTGGATCTCGCCGCCCGCGCCCTGCTCCTGCTTCGCCAGAAGGTCGAAGATGGTGGGCTGGAGGATATAGCGCCCGGAAATGGCGAGGTTGCTCGGCGCGGTGCCGAGCTTCGGCTTCTCCACCATGTCGACGATTTCGTCCACGCCCGACGTGGTCGCGCCGGTGCCGACGATGCCGTACTGGTGGGTCTGGTCGTCCGGCACCTCGTAGACCGACACAACGTTACCGCCGGTGCGGTTATAGGCCGCCACCATGGCGGCGAGGCACCCGTGGCCGTTGCGGGACAGATGCAGCATGTCCGGCAGCAGCAGCGCGAACGGCTCGTCGCCGATGAGGTCGCGGGCGCACCACACCGCATGGCCAAGGCCCAGGGGCAGCTGCTGACGGGTGAAGGAGGTGGTGCCGGCCTTGGGCGTGTCCCTGTCGAGCTGCTCCAGCTCTTTGGTCTTGCCGCGGTCGGACAGGGTCTTTTCCAGCTCGAACTGGCGGTCGAAATGGTCCTCGATCACAGCCTTGTTGCGGCCGGTGACGAAGACGATGTGCTCGATGCCCGCTGCCCGCGCCTCGTCCACCACGTGCTGGACCACCGGGCGGTCCACCACGGTCAGCATTTCCTTGGGCACCGCCTTGGTGGCAGGCAGGAAGCGCGTGCCGAGGCCGGCAACGGGAAGGATGGCTTTGCGGAGAGGCTTTGGCATCGATCGCACCCTGTTTGTTCGCAGCGTTCCTATCACAGGCGCGAACTGCGCCGCAAAGGAACCCCCTGCCGATGAAAAGGTTCACGCCCCGGACCCGACATTGACGCCAAGCCGCAGCTGGACCAGCCTGCCGGCCCACCGAACGGAGAAAGACAGCATGGCGGTTCTGGTCACGGGCGGCGGCGGCTATATCGGCAGCCATATGGTCCTAGCGCTGGTGGACGCCGGCGAAAAGGTGGTGGTGCTCGACGATCTGTCCACGGGCTTCCGGTGGGCGGTATCCCCGGAGGCTACTTTCGTTCTGGGAGACGTAAGCGACGGCGATTTGGTGAGACGTATCGTCGCTGAACATGAAATAAATTCGGTGATCCACTTTGCCGCACGCATCGTGGTACCGGACTCGGTGGCCGATCCACTCGGATATTATTTCGCAAATACTGTTAAAACCCGCGCATTACTCGAAGCAGTGGTGGATGCGGGGGTGCCGCACTTCATCTTCTCCTCCACGGCCGCGGTCTACGGCATGGTGGGCACCGAGCCTGTCATGGAAGATGCCGCGCTGGCGCCCATCTCGCCTTATGGCCGCTCCAAGCTCATGAGCGAGTGGATGCTGAAGGACACTGCCTTCGCCTTCCCGCTCCGCTACGTGGCGCTGCGCTATTTCAACGTGGCGGGCGCGGACCCGGCGGGGCGGTCGGGGCAATCCACCACTGGGGCGACCCACCTCATCAAGGTGGCCTGCGAGACCGCTTTGGGCAAAAGGCCCGGCATCGAGGTCTACGGCACCGACTATCCGACGCCGGACGGCACCTGCCTGCGCGACTATATCCATGTGAGCGACCTCGTGGCCGCCCATCTCGACGCGCTGAACCATCTGCGCGGCGGGGGGGAAAGCCGCGTGTTCAATTGCGGCTATGGGCGCGGCTATTCGGTGCTGGAGGTGCTGGAGACGGTGAAATCGGTGTCCGGCGTCGATTTCCCGGTGCGCTATTCGCCGCGCCGGCCGGGCGACCCCGCCGCCATAGTGGCCAAGGCCGATCTCATCCGCGCCGAACTGGGCTGGACCCCGAAGCTGGATGATTTGCCGGTCATCGTGCGCACCGCCCTCGACTGGGAACGCCAGCTCGGCGCGCGCCGGAACACCTGAGGAACGCCTGTGGCATGAACACCCGAAGGTGACGATCTGAGCCAAAACTTGCCTTACGTTAACCGTCGATCAACCATATTCGCTGCCCATTAGCGGCCAGACAGGCAGGAGCGGCCGACGCGCCGCAGGCATGAGGGCGGACATGGCTCTGGAGAGAACCGGCGGGTTGATCGCGGTGGCGGTGGGCGTGGCCATGATCGTCCTCGGCGTGGGTGTTGCCCATGCCCAGGTGACGGGCTCCATCTTCGACCCGCCCGCCGCCCCCCAAGCGGCGGAGCCGGGGCGCAGCAGCCATCCCCTCATGGCGCCGCAGGCCATTGCGGCCGCGCAGGCGAACTTCCCCAATTGCATCGCCGGCATGTGGCCGCTCGCCCAGGCCAAGGGCGTCTCCCAGCGCACCTTCCAGCAGTATACTGCCGGGCTTGAGCCCGACATGAAGATCATGGACTTCATGGATTCCCAGCCGGAATTCTCGAAGCCCCTGGGCGATTATGTGAACATGCTGGTGAGCGAGCGGCGCATCACCCGCGGCCGGGAGATCCTCGCCAAGTACAAGCCCATCTTCGAGGCGGTGGAGAAGAAGTACGGCGTCGACCGCTATGCGGTGGCGGCCATCTGGGGCATCGAATCCGATTACGGCAGCCCGAGCGGCATGGGCTCGCGCTCCGTCCTTCGCTCCACGGCGACGCTGGCCTGCATCGGCCGCCGCCAGGACTATTTCCGCGACGAGTTCATCGCCACCCTCCAGATCCTGGAGAAGGACGACGTCCCGGCCGAGCACCTGAAGGGCTCCTGGGCCGGCGCCTTCGGCCCCACCCAGTTCATGCCCACCTCGTTCCAGCGCTTCGCGGTGGACTTCGACGGGGACGGCCACCGCAACGTGGTGGATTCCATCCCCGACGTGATCGCCTCCACCGCCAACAACCTGAAGCTGGACGGCTGGCAGTTCGGCAAGACCTGGGGCTATGAGGTGGTACTGCCGGCAAACTTCGACTACCGCCACGTGGATCGCTCCAAGCGCTACTCGCTGACGCAATGGGCCTCCCTCGGCATCAAGCGGCCCGGCGGCAAGCCGTTCCCGCGCGCCACCGACACCGCCTTCCTGCTGCTGCCGACAGGCGCCAAGGGGCCGGCCTTCCTCATGCTCCCGAACTTCAGCGCCATCCTGAAGTACAACCCGGCGGATGCGTACGCGCTGGCCATCGGCCACCTCTCCGACCGTCTACGCGGCGGCGGCGCCTTCGCCCAGAACTGGCCGGACGAGCGGGCGCTCACCCGCTCGGAGCGGGTGGAGATGCAGAACCTGCTCACCCGCTACGGCTATGACGTGGGTACGGCGGACGGCATCCTCGGCTCGAAGACCCGCAACGCGGTGCAGGACTTCCAGGTCCGCACCGGCATGATCCCGGACGGCTATCCGAACGGTGCGGTGCTCCAGAAGCTGCGGAACTGAGCCGGCGCACAGAACCTTCGCGTGCCGAGCGATAACATGAGCCCGGCGGCCGCCGGGCGGCCGGGGCCGGCGGTGTCATAGCGCGGCAGGACTTATCCGGTACCGTCCCTCGATCATGTGAATCGCCGACACGTCATCGGCTGTGCCGGCGCATCTGCGCCGGCACATGGAACGGAAACCGGTATGAAACCCGTCTTGTCCCTTCTGCTCGCCAGCGTCGTCCTCACTGCCCTGCCGGCCCTGAAGGCCGCCGCTGAGGCGAACGAGGTCGCACCGGGCGTATTCCAGATCGAATACGCCAAGTCAGGTGATTGGACGGTCTACCGATTCGCCGCCGACAAGAGCGGCCAAAAGACTCTTCGGTGCTCGGCGGTGAAGATCACCGGCTCGGAGCTCGGCCTGCGCTTCGCCATCGACCCGGCGGCCAAGGCGTTCACCTACGGCTTCATGGGCCGCAGCAGCGCCGTGAAGCAGACCCTGCCCGTCACCTTCTGGTTCGACAACGACCGTGCCGCCGGCACGTCGGTGAAGGCTGTCCTCTCCAAGGATTTCGACGGGTCGGAATGGCTCGGCATCGCCGGGCCGTCCGAGCCGCCCGGCATCGATGCCCCCTTCAAGACCGCCAAGAAGTTCAGTGCGGCCTATCAGGTGGACGGGCGCTCTTATGTGGAATCCTTTCCCCTTGCGGGGAGCGATGCCGCCCTGAAGGCGCTGTTCGACTGCGGCCGGGGGCAATAGGGCCCCGCCCGGCATGGCGCGACCGGCCATGGCAGGCTCGACTCCCAACGCTTGGTAGCGTATCCGGCACCGGGGGCGCGGGTCATGAAGGCAGCGCCCGGAAACGTCTTTCAAGGAGACGTGGGATGCGCCTCTCGACCGCCTGCCGCATGGCCCTCGCGGCCGCCGCTCTCTTCGCCGCCTCCGGCGCTTTCGCCCAGCAGGGCGAGATCAAGATCGGCGAGATCAATTCCTATTCCACCCTCCCCGCTTTCACCGAGCCCTATCGCAAGGGCTGGCAGCTGGCCGTGGAAGAGGTCAATGCCGCCGGCGGCGTGCTGGGCCGGAAGATCGCCGTCATCTCCAAGGACGATGCCGGAAAGCCCGCCGATGCGGTGACCGCCGCCAACGAGCTGGTGGCCTCCGACAATGTGGTGATGCTCACCGGCACCTTCTTCTCCCATATCGGCCTCGCGGTCTCCGATTATGCGAAGCAGAAGAAGGTGTTCTTCCTCGCCGCCGAGCCGCTGACCGACGCCATCACCTGGGAGAAGGGCAACGCCGTCACCTTCCGCCTGCGCCCCTCCAATTACATGCAGGCGGCCATGCTGGCGGAAGAGGCGGCCAAGCTCCCTGCCAAGCGCTGGGCCACCATCGCGCCGAACTATGAATACGGCCAGTCGGCGGTGGCGGTGTTCAAGAAGCTCCTGTCCGAGAAGCGCCCCGACGTGGAATGGGTGGCCGAGCAGTGGCCGCCGCAAGGCCGCATCGATGCCGGCGCCGTGGTGCAGGCCATCGCCGCCGCCAAGCCCGAGGCGATCCTCAACGTCACCTTCGGCCCGGACCTCGCGAAACTGGTGCGCGAGGGCAATACGCGCGGCCTGTTCAAGGACCGCTCCGTGGTGAGCTTCCTCACCGGCGAGCCGGAATATCTCGACCCGCTGAAGGAGGAGACGCCCACGGGGTGGATTGTCACAGGCTATCCCTGGTACGCCATCAAGTCGCCGGAGCACGACGCCTTCCTGAAAGCCTATCAGGACCGTTTCAAGGATTATCCCCGCCTCGGCTCCATCGTTGGCTATTCCACTGTCAAGGCCGCCGCCGCCATCATCGCCAAGGCCGGCTCCACGGACACCGACAAGCTGATCGCTGCCGCCGAGGGCATCTCGCTCGTCACCCCGTTCGGCCAGGTGGTGTTCCGCAAGGGCGACCACCAGTCCACGCTGGGCGCCTTCGTGGGCAAGACCGCGGTGGTGGACGGGCAAGGCCGCATGGTGGACTTCGTCTATCGCGACGGCGCCGCCTATCTGCCCAGCGAGGCGGACGCGGCGAAGCTGCGCCCGGCGGAGTGAGATCGCATTCCAGCAGAGCAGCCGTCATCCCCGGACTTGATCCGGGGATCCACGGGGCTCCGCCAGAAGCGTGCTAACGGAGAAGCGTGGATGCCCGGGACAAGCCCGGGCATGACGGCCGGATAGGATTGCTGGCAGGCGCAGGCGGAGACCGCAGACTTGGACTTCCTCGTCGTCCAATTCCTCACCGGCCTCGCCAGCGCCTGCTCGCTCTTTCTCGTGGCGAGCGGGCTTTCGCTCATTTTCGGTGTCACCCGCATCGTCAATTTCGCCCATGGCGCCTTCTACATGGTAGGCGCCTATCTCGCCTTCACGCTCACCGAGCGCTGGGCGGGCGCGCTCGGCTATTGGGGCGCGCTTCTCTGCGCCGCGTTGATGGTGGGGGCGGCCGGGGCGGTGATGGAGATCCTGCTGCTGCGGCGCATTTATCGCGCGCCGGAGCTGTTCCAGCTCCTCGCCACCTTCGGCGTGACGCTCATGGTGGAGGATCTGGTCGTCCTCGCCTTCGGCCCGGAGGACCTTCTGGGCGGCCGCGCGCCGGGCTTCAAGGGCGCCGTCGACACCCTCGGCCAGGCTGTGCCGGCCTATGATCTGTTCCTGATCGCCCTCGCCCCCCTCGTGCTCGCCCTCCTCCACCTCGTGCTGCGCCGGACCCGCTGGGGCATCCTCGTGCGCGCGGCGACCCAGGACCGGGACATGGTGGCGGCTCTCGGCGTGAACCAGCGCTGGCTGTTCACCTCCGTCTTCGCGCTGGGCGCCGCGCTCGCAGGCCTTGGAGGCGCGCTGCAATTGCCGCGCGAGGCGGTGAACCATTCCATGGACATGACCATCATCGTGGAAGCCTTCGTGGTGGTGGTCATCGGCGGGCTCGGCTCCATCACCGGCGCCTTCCTCGCCGCCGTTCTGGTGTGCGAGCTGAACGCCTTCGGCATCCTCGTCTTTCCTCAGGTCTCGCTGGTGCTTGTGTTCGCCGTCATGGCCTGCGTGCTCGTGGTGCGCCCGTTCGGCCTTCTCGGGCGCGGGCAGGCGGCGGTGCGCGGCCCGAAAGGCGCGGCGCCGGCACCCTGGAAACCCTTCAGCGGCACCGAGCGGGGGTTCATCATTGCCGGCATCGCCCTGGCCGCCGCCCTGCCCTTCGCCGCCGGGCCCTATGTGCTCAGCGTCGCCTCCGAAGTGGCCATTTTCGCGCTGTTCGCGGCGAGCCTCAGCTTTCTCATGGGGGCGGGCGGCCTGCCCTCCTTCGGGCATGCCGCCTTCTTCGGCCTCGGGGCCTATGGCGCGGCCTTCGTGCTGAAATATGCGGGCCTGCCCATGGCCGGCGCATTGCTGCTCGGCCCGCTTCTGGGGCTTGCCGGCGCGATCCTGTTCGGCTGGTTCTGCGTGCGCCTGTCCGGCGTCTATTCCGCCATGCTGACGCTCGCTTTCGCCCAGATCGCCTGGGCGGTGGCGTTCCAATGGGTGGAGGTGACGGGCGGCGACAACGGCCTTCTCGGCATCTGGCCCGAGAGCTTCGCCCGCACGCCGCAGGGCTTCTACTGGCTGGCGCTCGGCGTTGCGGCCGCCGGCATTGCACTGCTGCGCATCATCGTCTTCTCCCCCTTCGGCTTCGCGCTCCGCGCCGCCCGCGACAGCGCCACGCGGGCCGAGACCGTGGGCATCAACCGTATGCGCGTGCAATGGGCGGGCTTCGCCATTGCCGGCCTGTTCGCGGCGGTGGCGGGCGCGCTGTTCGCATTTCTCAAAGGCAGCGTCTTCCCCGACACGCTGGGCATCCCCCTCTCCGTGGATGCCCTCGCCATGGTGCTGCTGGGCGGGGTCGAGACCGTGTCGGGCGCGGTGCTGGGCGCCATCGCCTACAAGCTCATGGCCATCTTCCTGGTGAGCGAGACCGACCAGTCGAAGCTTGTGCTCGGCGCCGTCATCGTCCTCCTCGTGGTGGCCTTCCCGCAGGGCTTAGGGGGCGCCCTCGTGCGCCTGCGCCGGAGGTTCGCATGAGCGCGCTGCTCGAAGCCGCCCACCTCTCGAAAGCCTATGGCGGCGTCGAGGCCGTGCGCGATGTCTCCTTCACGCTTGAGGCGGGCGAGATGCTGGCCCTCATCGGCCCCAACGGCGCGGGCAAGAGCACCTGCTTCGGCATGCTGGGCGGGCAGGTGAAGCCGGACCGCGGCGAGGTCCGCCTCGACGGCAGGCCCATCACCGGCTTTTCCCCCCGCAAGGTCTGGGCGCTCGGCGTCGGCCGCACCTTCCAGACCGCCGAGACCTTCGCCTCCATGAGTGTGGCCGAGAATGTGGAGACGGCGCTTCTCTCCCGCCCCGGCGACCGCAAGGCGGAAGCCCGGCGCCTGCTCTGCGTGGTGGGGCTGGCGGACGCGGCGGAGCGGCCGGCAGGTGAGCTCTCCTATGGCGACTTGAAGCGCCTGGAGCTGGCGCTCGCCCTCTCCAACACGCCCCGCCTCCTTCTCATGGACGAGCCCACCGCCGGCATGGCCTCCGGCGAGCGCACGGCGCTGATGCGCCTCGTCGCGGATATCGCACGCGAGCGGCGCATGGGCGTTCTCTTCACCGAGCACGACATGGACGTGGTGTTCGCCCATGCCGGCCGCGTGCTGGTGCTGGACCGGGGCCGGCTCATCGCCGAGGGCGCGCCGGAGGAGATCCGTGCCGATCCTGAGGTGCGCGCCGTCTATCTCGGCGAGGGCCTCACCTTCTCCGGGGCGTCGTGATGCTGCGGGTCGAAACTCTCAACGCCTGGTATGGCGCCGCCCACATCGTCCATGATCTCAATTTCTCCATCGCCGCCGGAGAGGCGGTGGCGCTGCTCGGCCGCAACGGCGCGGGCAAGTCCACCACCCTGCGCGCCCTCATGGGCCTCGTGCCCCACCGCACCGGCACCATTTTTCTCGACGGCCGCGACGTCTCGAAGCTGGAGACCCACGAGCTCGCCCGCGCCGGCCTCGGCTATGTGCCCGAGGAGCGCCGCATCTTCACGGACCTGACCGTGATGGAGAATCTGGAAGTGGGCCGCCGCCCGCCGCGCCCCGGCCATGCGCCCTGGACGCCCGAGCGCCTGTTCGCCCTCTTTCCCAACCTCGCCGAGATGCGAAACCGCCCCGGCGGGCGCATGAGCGGGGGCGAGCAGCAGATGCTGACCGTGGCCCGCACGCTCATGGGAAACCCCGCGCTCCTGCTTCTCGACGAGCCCTCCGAGGGCCTCGCCCCGCGCATCCTGGAGCAGATGGCGCTTGCGGTGCGCGCGCTGAAGGCGGAGGGCCTCTCCATCCTTCTCTGCGAGCAGAATTTCCGCTTCGCCGGCCTCATCTGCGACCGCGCTTATGTGATCGCACGCGGCCGCTTGGTGTTCGAGGGCTCGTTCGCCGAGCTGGAGGGCGACCCGGCCCGGCGGGATGCCTTGCTGGCAGTGTAGGGCGCATCGGAATTTGGCCCCGGGAGATGGTGATGTCCTTTACGGCCCGCTTCAGCCTGCGCCTTCCTCTCGCGATGATCGCTTTCATCCTCGCAGGGTCAGCGACGGCCGCTGACATCGCCGGCCTTGTGGACATCGGCGAGCGCCGCAAGATGTACCTGGAATGCAGCGGCGCCGGCTCGCCGACCGTTGTCCTCATCTCGGGCAAGGGCAATGGCGCCGCCGACTGGAGCGAAATCCTCGATCCCGCCGACCCGGCGCGGGCGGAGGCCTATGACGCGGTGGCCTGGGGCAAGGGCGACCTGCACCGCAGCCCATCGGCGGTGTTTCCGATGGTGGCCCGTTTCACCCGCGTCTGTGCCTATGACCGCCCTGGAACCCGGCTCGACGGAGCCGACCTGTCCACGCCGGTCGCGCAGCCGCACGCCGCCGACCAGGCGGCGGACGATCTCCATCGGCTGCTGATGGCCGCCGGCGAACGCACGCCCTATGTGCTGGTGGCCCATTCCTATGGCGGCGTGATCGCGACGCTGTTCACGCGCAGCTGGCCGGCGGACGTGGCCGGTCTCGTCATGGTCGATGCCGCAACGCAGCTCATCCGGGACGTGGCGCGCCCGCAGGCCGTCGCGACGTGGAGCGAGATCAACGAGAGGTCGGTACCGGCGGCGCCGGAAGCGGTCCGGCTCGCCGATGCGTTCGCCAAGATCGACGCCGCGGCGCCGCTGCGGGAGCTGCCGGCCGTGGTGCTGAGCGCCGACAAGCCCTGGCAACCACCCTCCGCCCCCGCGCCAAGCGCGGTGGCGACCGGCGTCACCTTCACCGACTGGCAGGAATCCCAGAAGCTCCTCGCAGCGTCGCTCAAGGCGAGGCACGTGGAGCAGACGAACAGCGGGCACAACATCCACGCCTATGCGCCGCAATTGGTCATCGATGCCATTCAGGCGGTGGTCGACGCAGTGCGCAGCGGTTCAGTACGAACGCCCTAGGTCACAAGGGCTGGTATCGGAGCTGGTCGACAATCAGGTTTGGCAGATACGGGCGACGGTGGCGGACCGGCCCGGCCGTTTCCCCCCTCCCTGCCTTCCCCCGCAAGGGGGAAGGAAAACGCGCTTCACCGCCCGGTATTCGCCGCCGTGCGGTGGTCCTGCGTGCGGTACTGGATGATGCGGTTGCTGAACAGCCGCGTCGCGAGCCCGACGCCCAGCACCACCAGCGATCCGCCAAAACCCGGGATCAGCGTCGCGGCGAGGCCGGAAAGGCCGGTGGTCAGCATTTCCATGGCCGGCACGTTCTGGAACAGTGGCGGGAGGAGATCGAACACCGTGTTCATCTGCTTCGGCGCGTTCATCACCGTCTCCGCGACCTGGAAGATGCGCGCGAGGTCGGGATTGCGCTCCAGGACAGCGGGCGGGAACACGGTCCGGAGCTGGTTCACGGCGGTCGCGATATTCGGCGTGACCGCGGAGGTGAGGCCCGCCTCCTGGAACTGCCGCAGCAGGCCGGCAAGCCGCGTCAGCTCCGCCGCATTCGCCGTCGTGGGATTGGTGAGCACCTGGCTCACGTCGTTCAGGAATTGCGGCCAGGAGGCGAGGAGCTGGGCCTGGGCGCTGGCCGTCTGGTTGTTGGCCACGCCCACCACCACGCTGTTGCCGATCCCCACCGAGCCGAGCAGCGAAGCGATGAGCGCCGCAAGCTTGCTCCGGCCGGCCGCGAGGATGGTGCGCGAGCCCTTCTTCGCCAGTTCCTCGGGCGTGATGTTCAGGCGGTCGCGGTCCAGCGGGCGGGGCGGCGCCCGTTCGAGCGCTTCCCACGTGGTCTCGTCCACCACACCCGTGGTGGGCAGCCCCATATCCGCCTGCAGGGAAAGGACGGCCTCCCGCGTCAGGCGGCCGAAAATGCCGTCCACGTCGCCCACCTGATAGTCGATGGCCACCAGGGCCTCCTGGAGCGCCCGCACCTGGGGCCCCCGGCTACCGACCGCCAGGACGGCCCCGGCCTCAACACTTGTGACCTGGATGCCGGTCACCTGGACACCCGTCACCTGCGCGCCCGCCACTTGCGCGCCGGGCTGTGCTGCGGCCGAACCGGCGGGCGGGGGGATGAAGACGTTGTCCACGAAGGGCGGGGGAAACATGGTGGAGGGGGTCATGGGTGGGGGCGAGACAGGCCCCGGCGTGCGGCTGCGGGCAAAGCCCATGGCGACGCTCTTCACCTCGTTCAGCCGGTTCATCCAGCCCCTGCCATATTTTCCAAAGCCGGGCCGCCCGCGCAGATAGGCCTCGGCGATCTCGGCGAAATCGCCGACCGCTTCCTCCAGATTCCCCCGGCGCGCGGCGTTCACGGTAGCCGGCCCGATGATGCCGTCCACGGCGAGCCCCACGCCCTGCTTGTTCAGGGCCTGCTGGAGGGTCCGCCCGCCCCGGCCGAGGCCGGCGAGGATGGAGGTGTCATAGACCATCTGGGCGATGGCGAGCGGCAGCTCCCCGCAGCGGGCCGGCTTCCAGTAGAATTCCATGAAGATCTGGCGCGCCTCGGGCCGGGGGAGGTCCGCCACCTCCTGCACCGACACATTCCGCTTCCGCCACCGCGCGAGGTCCCCGATGGTGATGCCGAAATTGGTGGCGCCGCCGGGATCGTCGGGATCGTTGTCGAACGTGCCTTCCCATTTCTCGATCACCGGCTGGCACTTCTCGAAGACACCCAGCTCACCGGCAAAGGCCGCCATTTCCGGCAGGGCGATCTCTTCTTCCGCCCAGGACGTGACAAGAGGCCCATCGGGGCTGAAGCCCCGCACGCTCAGCCAGTCGATGCCGGTGGCAAGCTCGGCCGGGGTGACGTCCAGCTCGAAATGCATGGCGTCCTTCTTGGTCTCCCAATGGCCGCCCCATTCGAAGACGCCATCGCCGCCTTTGGTCTTGATGGCGATGACGTCCGCGATGATCTCCGGGGTGAGATCCGTATCCGCCCGGCCGAGCCGCACCTCCTTGCCGCGCTCCTCCTGCGTCGCCTTGCTGGACCAGCGCACGGCGCGCTTGTCCGGCGTCTCCAGATAGGGATTGGTGCTGGCATTGACGTCGAGGACGATGCCGAAGGAATGGAGGCTCGGCCCGGAGCCGCCGGTGATCTGCCGGCAGCAATAGCCGTAAGTATCGGCCTTCCGCACATTATAGCGGTGATGCTTCAGCACGCAGGCGAGCGCCCGCCAGGCATCCCGCGTCGGCGGCGCGACCTCCACCTCGTCCGGGCCGAAACCGACCCGGACCATGGCGCCGTCGTCACATTGAAAGGCTTTCCAATTCTGGCGCTGCTGCGCTGTCGTCTGCCCCATGGCAGCCTCCGCCGCCCTTAGAGCCTGGTCGCCTCCGCTCCGCCCAGCTCTAGGCTGAATTCAATCTGAGGACTCTTGTGTCCTCAAACCCCCCTTAAGGGGTACGCCATAAGGCGTATCATGGGGCGCCATACCCGCCCCCGGTGGGCGTAATCACGATCACCGCCTCGCCCGGCTCCAGCACCGTCTGCGCACAACCTTCGAGCTGCTCGAAGGAGCCGTCATTGCGCCGCACGAAGCCCTCGCCCAGCGCGCCCGGCTCGCCGCCCTCCAGGCCGAAGGGATGGACGCGACGGTGGGAGGAGAGGAGCGCGCAGTCCATCCTCTCCAGGAAGCGGATGCGCCGATACGTGCCCGCACCCGCGCTCCACCGGCCCTTGCCGCCGGACCCGGCGCGCACGTGGAAATCCTCCAGCAGGACGGGGAAGCGGGTCTCCAGCACCTCGGGGTCGGTGAGGCGGGAATTCGTCATGTGCACATGCACCGCGTCCGTGCCGTCGAAGCCGGGGCCGGCGGGGGAGCCGGAGCAGATGGTCTCGTAATATTGGACGGCATCGTTGCCGAAGGTGAGGTTGTTCATGGTGCCTTGCGAGGCGCCCATGGCGTTCAGCGCACCGAACAGGCAATTGGTGACCGCCTGGGAGGTCTCGACGTTTCCCGCCACCACGGCGGCGGGGTAGACGGGCGAGAGCATGGAGCCCTTGGGCACCACGATCTCGATGGGCCGCAGGCACCCGGCATTCATGGGGATTTCGTCCTCCACCATGACGCGGAAGACATAGAGCACCGCCGCCCGCGTCACCGGCTCGGGGGCGTTGAAATTGGTCGCCTGCTGGTCCGAGGTGCCGGTGAAATCCACCTTGGCGGTGCGCGCCGCCTTGTCCACGGTGATCTTCACCTTGATCACCGTGCCCTGGTCCATCTCATAGCTGAAGGAGCTGTCGGCGAGGCGGTCCAGCACGCGGCGCACGCTCTCGTCCGCATTGTCCTGCACATGGCCCATATAGGCCTGGACCACATCGAGGCCGAACAGTGCGATCATCTTCTTCAGCTCGCGCACGCCTTTCTCATTGGCGGCGATCTGGGCCTTCAGGTCCGCAATGTTCTGCACCGGATTGCGGGCGGGATACTTTGCCCCCAGCAGCAGCGCATTCAGCTCCGCCTCGCGGAAGCGGCCCTGATCCACCAGCTTGAAATTGTCGATATAGACGCCTTCCTCGTCGATGACGGTGGCGAGCGGGCTCATGGAGCCGGGAGCTACGCCGCCCACATCCGCATGGTGGCCGCGCGAGGCCACCCAGAACAGAAGCTCCCGGCCCGCATCGTCGAACACCGGAGTCACCACCGTGATGTCGGGCAGATGGGTGCCCCCATTGTACGGCGCATTCAGCGCGAACACGTCGCCGGGGCGGATCTGGCCGTCATTCTCGCGGATCACCGTCTCCACGGACCGGTCCATGGAGCCGAGATGCACCGGCATGTGGGGCGCATTCGCCACCAGCTCTCCGGCGGCTGAGAAGACCGCGCAGGAGAAATCGAGCCGCTCCTTGATGTTCACGGAATAGGCGGTGTTCTGGAGCGTCACGCCCATCTGCTCGGCGATCGACATGAAGAGATTGTTGAAGACCTCCAGCATGACAGGGTCCGCGTGCGTGCCCACCGCCTCGGCCCGGCGCATCTCTTCCGTGCGGGTGAGGATGAGGTGGTCCTTCACGGTCATCTCGGCCCGCCAGCCCTCCTCCACCACCACGGTCTGGTTGGGCTCGATGATGATGGCCGGCCCCTGGATGGCCATGCCCGGCCGGAACGCCGCGCGCAGGATCACGGGGGCGTCGTGCCACGCGCCGCGCGAGAAGAAGCGCGTCGTCCGGCACGCGTCTGGCACGCCCTCGGTCAAGGGATGGTCGGGCTCCACGATGCCGGCGCCGCCGCCGGAGGCCTGCACTTCCATGGCCTCCACCACCACCTGCTTCTCCGGCGAGACGAAGCCGAACTGGGCGCGGTGGCGATCCTCGAATTCCGCCGTCATGGCGGCAAGGTCCGCCAGCGTCACGGGCAGCGACGTGTCGGTGCCCTCATAGCGCAGATGGAGCTTGGCCTCGATCTCAGCGGAGGGCACGCCCTGGCCCTTCAGCTCCGCCACCGCCTCGATTGCCAGCGCATCGCGCAGGGTGGAAAGGCCCGGAAGCCCACCCGCCTCCAGCCGCTCGCCCACCGCCTTGGTGCGCAGCGCGCGCACGGCGGCAAGGCCCATGCCATAGGCGGAGAGAAGACCGGAGAAGGGGTGGATGTGTACGCTCTTCATGCCGAGCGCGTCGGCAACCAGGCACGCATGCTGCCCGCCCGCCCCGCCGAAGCAGGTGAGCGCATAGCGCGTCACGTCATAGCCGCGCTCGACGGAAATCTTCTTGATGGCATTGGCCATGTTCTCCACCGCGATGGTGACGAAGCCGTCCGCCACTGCCTCCGGCGCGCGCCCGTCGCCGATTTCGGCGGACAGCGCTGCGAACTTTTCACGCACGGCGGCGGCGTCCAGGGGCTGGTCCTGGGCCGGGCCGAAGATCTTCGGGAAGAAGTCCGGGATCAGCTTGCCCAGCATCACATTGGCATCGGTGACCGCCAAAGGCCCGCCGCGCCGATAGCAGGCGGGGCCGGGATTGGCGCCCGCGCTGTCGGGGCCGACGCGGAAGCGGGCGCCGTCATAATGCAGGATGGAGCCGCCGCCCGCCGCCACCGTGTGGATGCGCATCATGGGCGCGCGGATGCGCACGCCGGCGACTTCCGTATCGAAGGCCCGCTCCAGCTCGCCGTCATAATGGCAGACATCCGTGGAGGTGCCGCCCATGTCGAAGCCGATGATGTGGGAAAGCCCGGCAATGTGCCCGGTCTCGGAGGCGCCCACCACACCGCCGGCGGGGCCGGACAGCAACGCATCCTTGCCCTGGAACAGGTCCGCCGCGGTGAGGCCGCCGGAGGACATCATGAACATCAGGCGGATGGGGTCGGCTTCGCCTTCTCCGCTTTGCGCAACCTCGCTCCCTCCCCCCTTGCAGGGGAGGGTCGGGGAGGGGGGTGATGCCCTCTCCACTTCTGCGGCGCCGGAGGTCCTGGCGGAGAGGCCATCACCCCCCTCCCTGCCCTCCCCCGCAAGGGGGGAGGGTTCACCTGCGGAGCCGGCCCCCAACTCCTCCGCTACCTGCGCCACATAGCGGCGCAGGATGGGGGAGAGATAGGCGTCCGCCACCGTGGTGTCGCCGCGCCCCACCAGCTTGATGAGGGGCGACACCTCATGGGATACCGATACCTGCGGGAAGCCCAGCTCGCGCGCCAGCGCCGCCACCTGCGCCTCGTGTTCGGGATAGCGGTAGCCGTGCATGAAGGCGATGGCGATGGAGCGGACCCCGTCCGCCTTCGCCCCCTCCAGCGCGGCGCGCACGATGGCGAGGTCCGGTACCGCCTCCACTGTCCCGTCGGCGCGCACCCGCTCGTCCACCTCGAGCACGCTCTCGAACAGCATGTCCGGCAGGATGATCTTCTTGGCGAAGATCTTCGGCCGGGCCTGGTAGCCGATGCGCAGCGCATCGCGAAAACCGCGCGTGGTGACGAGGAGCGTGCGCTCGCCCTTGCGCTCCAGAAGCGCATTGGTGGCCACCGTGGTGCCCATCTTCACGGCAGAGACGAGGCCGGCGGGGATCGCCTCGCCCGGCGCGAGGCCCAGAAGCTCGCGGATGCCGTGCACCGCCGCGTCGCGATAGGCTTCGGGATTCTCGGAGAGGAGCTTGTGGGCCACCAGCGCGCCGTCCGGCTTGCGGCCGATAATGTCGGTGAAGGTGCCGCCGCGGTCGATCCAGAATTCCCAGGCTCCCCGACCCTCGATCCCGCGCGCCTGCCCTTGCCCTTCGCCCGTCATGAGACCCGTCCTCGGTGAAATGATGTTGGCCCGTTTCCTGCTTTGGATGCGGGGCGTGGCTGTCCGAATTCGCGCGTCAAGCCAGGCTCGCGCTGCGACAGGTGTCAAAAGAAGTCACGGACCGTGAAAAACGTCAACATTTTGTTGACGAAACGATGAGAACGGGCAAGCTTATCGGCAGCAAGAGTGCTGCACCCTTTGGGCAGACGGCACCGCCGACCGGAATGAGGGGTCCTATGAAAAGCTGGGATTGCGCCGCGCGCGCAATGGGCAGGGCGCGTGGCATGCGCGCCCGTTTTCACGCTGCGCTCAAACCTGCGGGGAGCGCGCGATGATCCGGCGCCTCCTCGACGGCCTCTATCTCGTTTCCGGCTGGCTGGCGGGCCTGTTCCTGCTGGCCATCTTCGTCCTGATGATGCTGCTCTCCGGCGGCCGCTTCGTCGGGTTCAACATCCCGGCGGGGGACGATTTCGTCGCCTGGTGCATGGCGGCCACCGCCTTCCTCGGCCTCGCCCACACCTTCAAGTCCGGCGAGTTGATCCGGGTCGGCCTCATCACCGACAAGCTCCGTGGCAAGGCGAAGTGGGTGATGGAGATCATCTGCCTCATCATCGGCACCGGCTTCACCGGCTTCTTCGCCTGGAACGCCGTGAAGCTCACCTACGAGTCATACCGTTTCAACGACATGGCCCAGGGCGTGCTCGCCGTGCCGCTCTGGATTCCCCAGCTCGGCTATTGCGGCGGCCTCGTCATCCTGCTCATCGCCTTCGTGGACGAGTTGGTCCATGTGGGCCTCGGCGGCGAGCCGCGCTACGAGAAGCCCCCCGCCACCACCGCCGAAGAGGTGGTGGAGCGCGCGGTGCAGAGCGGGATCTGATCCGATGGAAATGATCGAGATCTCCGCGCTTCTGCTGCTGCTCCTCGCCGTGCTCCTGGGCGCCGGCGTGTGGATCGCCATCTCGCTTCTGGCGGTGGGCTATGTGGGCATGCATTTCGTCGGCGGGGGCATCCCCACCGGCTCGGTGCTCGCCACAACCATCTGGGGCAATTCCGCTTCCTGGACGCTGGCCGCTCTGCCGCTCTTCATCTGGATGGGCGAGATCCTGTTCCGCACCCGCATGTCGGAAGAGATGTTCCGGGGCCTCGCGCCCTGGCTCAACTGGATTCCCGGCCGGCTCATGCATGTGAACGTGCTGGCCTGCGGCATCTTCGGCTCCGTCTCCGGCTCCTCCGCCGCCACCTGCGCCACCGTGGCCAAGATCGCGCTGCCGGAGCTGAAGAAGCGCGGCTATGACGACATGGTCTCGCTGGGCTCGCTGGCGGGCGCCGGCACGCTGGGCATCCTCATTCCGCCCTCCATCACCATGGTGGTCTATGCGGTGGCGGCCAACGTCTCCATCATCCAGATCTTCCTCGCCGGCTTCCTGCCCGGCTTTCTGGTGATGGCGCTCTATTCCGGCTACATCGCCGTCTGGTCACTGCTGCACCCCAAGCGCACGCCGCCGGCCGACCCGCCCATGTCGTTCCGGGAGAAGCTGAAGGAATCGGCGAATCTGGTGCCGATCACCCTGCTCATCCTCCTGGTCTTCGCCTCGCTGATGTTCGGCTGGGCCACCGCCACGGAGTGCGCCGCGTGGGGCGTCATGGGCTCGCTCCTCATCGCCTGGTGGCAGGGCTCCCTCACCTTCGCCTCCTTCTGGGCCAGCGTGATGGGCGCGACGCGGCTCACCTGCATGATCATGTTCATCCTGGCGGGCGCGTCCTTCATGTCCACCTCCATGGCCTATACGGGCATCCCGGTGGCACTGGCGAGCTGGGTGGACAGCCTGCACCTCTCGCCCTACGCGCTCATCGCCGCGCTGACCGTCATGTATATCGTGCTCGGCGCGGCGCTCGACGGGCTCTCCATGATCGTGCTCACCACCTCGGTGGTGATCCCCATGATCAAGACCGCCGGCTTCGATCCCATCTGGTTCGGCATCTTCCTGGTGCTGGTGGTGGAGATGGCGGAGGTCTCCCCGCCCGTGGGCTTCAACCTGTTCGTGCTCCAGACCATGTCGGGGAAGGATTCGAACACGGTTGCGCTGGCGTCCCTCCCATTTTTCTTCCTTCTCGTTGCGGCAGTCGCCATCATCACCGTGTTTCCGCAGATCGTGATGGTGCTGCCTCAGATGGCCTTCGGCCCATAAGCTTCAAACACCCGTTTTCAATGCTCGACGACAACCAGAGGACCAACGATATGTCAGGCTTGATCCGAACCCTTGGTTCCGCGCTCGTGCTCGGAACGCTCATCGCCGCCGGCCCCGCCGCGGCGCAGACCAAGTGGAACCTGCCGTCCGCCTATCCCGTGGACAATTTCCACACCGAGAACATCGCCGCCTTTGCCAAGGAGGTGGAGAGCCTCTCCGGCGGCAAGCTCGCCATCACGCTCCATCCCAACGCGGTCCTGTTCAAGGCGCCCGAGATCAAGCGCGCGGTGGCGACCGGGCAGGCCCAGGCGGGCGAAGTGCTGATGTCGCTGCACGAGAACGAGGACCCCATTTTCGGCATCGACGTGGTGCCCTTCCTCGCCACCTCCTACGACCAGTCGAAGAAGCTGTGGCTCGCCTCCAAGCCGGCGGTGGAGAAGAAGCTCGCCTCGCAGGGGCTGAAGCTGCTCTATGTGGTGCCGTGGCCGCCCCAGGGCCTCTTCTCTAAGACCCCCGTCACCAAGATCGACGACCTGAAGGGCGCCAAATGGCGCGCTTATAATGTCGGCACCTCGCGCATCGGCGATGCGGTGGGCGCCCAGGCGGTCACCGTGCAGCAGGCGGAGCTCGCCCAGGCGCTCGCCACCGGCGTCGTCACCGCCCTCATCACCTCCGCCGCCACCGGCTATGACGTGAAGATCTGGGAGAGCATCCCCTATTTCTACGACGTCCAGGCCTGGCTGCCGAAGAACATGGTGTTCGTGAACCAGGCGGCGTTCGACGCCCTCGACAAGCCCACCCAGGAGGCCGTGATGAAGGCTGCCGCCGCCGCCGAGGAACGCGGCTGGAAGGTCTCCACCGAGAAGAGCAAGTGGTACATGGACCAGCTCACCGCCAAGGGCATGAAGGTGGAGGCGCCTTCGGCCGACCTGAAGGCCGGCTTTGAGAAGGTGGGCAAGCAGCTCGCCGCCGACTGGCTCAAGAAGGCCGGCCCGGACGGCGAGGCCATCCTCGGCGTCTACAGCAAGTGATCCGCACCTTTGCATGATGACACGCCGGGCGGGTCCGCCCGCCCGGCATTCTTACAGGCCCCTCATGACCAAGCGTCCCCAGCCAGCCCTGCCCGCCGCCCACGAGTCGGAGCCTGCCGTCCCGCGCGGGAAGCCCATCGGCTCCATCGTGTCGTCGGCGCATCTGGCGGACGGCGCGCTGCCGGCGCTTTCCGAGCTTGAGTTCGGCCTCAACATGATCGGCCACGCCTATCAGCGCTGGATGATCCGCTGCATGGCCGCCGCCGGCGTGCCGGACCTCTCCTCCCTCGACGTGCTGGTGCTGCACCACGTGGTGCATCGCCAGAGGCCCAAGACCATCGCCGACCTCTGCCTCGTGCTGGATGTGGAGGACACCCACCTCGTCACCTATGCGGCCAAGAAGCTTCAGGCGCTGGGGCTGGTGGCGGGCGGGCGGCGCGGCAAGGAGAAGACCCTGTCCGCCACCGAGGCCGGCCGCAATGCCTGCGCGCGCTATCGCGAGGTGCGCGAGGCGCTGCTGACCCACGCCGTGGCCGGCACCGGCATCCCGCCCGCGACGCTGTCCGAGATGGCGGCGCTGCTGCGCACCCTCTCCGGCCATTACGACCAGGCGGCCCGGGCGGCGGCGAGCCTGTGACGCCTTTCAACCGGCGCCGCACGCTCCGGGGCTGAACGGTCAGGCGATGGAGGCGGAGGCTTCCCGGACCCGGCGGGCGGACGCATCCACCTGGCTGGTGGCGTCGGCGATGACGCTCACGCTCTGCCGCACGCTCTCCACGCCCTGCGCCGCCACCTGCATGTTGCTCGAGACTTCGCGGGTCACGGCCGCCTGCTCCTCAACCGCCGCGGCGATGATGGAGCCGATGGTGTTGAGCTCGGAGAGATAGCCGGTGATGCCTTCCAGCGCTGTGACCGCCTCATCGGTCGCGGCCTGGACGGACTGGATATGGGCGGCGATGTCGCCCGTGGCCCGAGACGTCTGCGCCGCGAGATTCTTCACCTCCGACGCCACGACGGAGAAGCCGCGCCCCGCTTCGCCGGCCCGCGCCGCCTCGATGGTGGCGTTGAGGGCCAGCAAATTGGTCTGGGCGGCGATGGAATTGATGAGCTCCACCACCGCGCCGATCTTCTGGGCCGCGCCCGAGAGGCTGATGGCGACGCCGTTCACCCGCGCGCCTTCGGAAACGGCGGCGCGCGTGAGGTCGCTGGACTGCTTGACCTGACGGGAAATCTCCCCGACCGACGCGGCCAGCTCCTCCGCCCCGGCGGCGACGGACTGGACGTTATTGGACGTCTGGTCCGTGGCGGAGGAGGCGGACATGGCCTGGAGATTGGTCTGCTGCAGCTCTCCGGCAATGCGCTGAAGGTCCGCATCGATCTCCCGCTGGACTGCCGCCCGGCGCAGCCGATTTTGGACGGCGGAGGTGATGTCGGTGGCGAACTTCACCACCTTGAACGGCCTGCCCGCTTCATCGAGGATGGGGGTGTAGGTGGCCTGGATCCAGACCTCGCGCCCGCCCTTGCCGATGCGCTTTGGCCTGCCGCCGGTTTTGTGGACACCAGGTTAAGCTAATTTAGCTCGCTCCTCGAACTCGATCGGGCTCAGATAGCCTAGCGTCGAGTGCCTGCGTCGGCGATTGTAGAAGCGCTCGATGTAGTCG